>JAWKUZ010000041.1:0-4605 GCA_041398305.1 Hyphomonadaceae bacterium | reverse complement strand
GCCTCGTCCACACCATTCCATCGCGAGAGGTCGATCACCGGCGCATTGAACACCGCCTCACGCGGCGGCGGCGCGAACAAAGCCGCGACAACAGCTTTTCCTGAGCGGAGCGCGCGCTCCGCAGCGGCACGAAAGCCCTCAGACCGCAAAGCGCGGCGCGACCACACGATCACGCTCAATTCCGCACTATCGTTTCCCGAGATGCCGTAGCCAGCGGCGTCAAATGCCTCTGCCAACATTTCAACTTCACTTGCGTCTTCGCGCACGAAGACAAAGACCACGCCAGCCATAACGCGTCGCCCCTTGGTCGCCAGATTTACCTGGTCGCTAAACTGCGCAGCGTGACGCTGCGCATAAGTAACTAAACAGGCGATTTTCAGTTCCACGGACACTCGCCAGGGTTCGCGCGCGCCCTACGTTCAACGGCTTGTGATTGACCCCATTTCGCAGCGTGACTCACGTCACATCGGTGCATCTGTTCGGCTTCCTACATTCATCCTGAGTTCAGGAAACCATGCCTGAGCATGTGTGTTGGGGAGTCATGACCAAGTTAGCAGCCTCCGGTGTCGCAACAGCGTTCGCGCTGGTGATGCTTGGCGGCTCAGCGGTCTCAGCGCTTCGCGAACAACCAGAACCTCAAGCCCGCGAAGCAGGTTTGGCTGCAAGCCAGCACGCAGACAACACCGCCATTGGTCGATGCCGTATCGAATTCGAGGCACTCGCCGCAGATCGTCAGCCCGCGCAGATGGAGTGCGAGCACGCGCATTGGGTTGCCCAACGCTGGGGCGGCCGTGTGATGGAAAAAACCGGAAACGGATTGGTTGAACGTGCGGCTTACGAGGGCCGCAACGACTTCCGCGGCGTGCCATCTGGCGATGTACCGCGCGCTGGCTGGTGCCGCGCTTGGATAGAAGGCGCCGCAGAGCAGCCGGAACAAAGCGATTGCCGCACTGCCGAGCGCATTGCCGCCGCCCTTGGCGGACGCGTCCTCTTCATGCCGCTCTAGCGCATGGCGCCGAATATGGCGCGGTGACGTTCGAGAATATTGGCCGTCGTTTGTGCATCCGGCTCAAGCGACCAATTGCCATGCTCGAACGTGCCGCCGAGCACGATGCCGTCGCGACGGCCGAACATGTAGCCGCGCGCGATCACGTTATAGTCGATCTCCGGCTGCGGCAGCAGGATCACCAGCTGTCCGCGCACCGGTTCAATCTCAGTATCGCCAAACAAGCGCCCAGCGCCGAGGCCGGTACAGTTGAAGATTGTCTGCTCAGGCAGCGCCTGCACCTGTGAGATGTCCGCGAACTCGCGCACGTGTATCTCGCCGCCAGCCTGACGCACATCCAGCTCCATGCGGCGCAGATAGAGCGGCGTTTCGATCATCATGGTGTCGAACTGGCGCACGAACGGACTGGCGAAGTTGTGCTCGTCGGGCGCAAGCCGGCGGGAGTTAACGACGAGCGCATGCATCGGATCGTCCGGCGCGGCGGGATAAGTGGAGTTTGGATTATTGGAGAGCGAGTAGTTCACCTCCCAGCTCACGCCATATGCATCGCCCACGAGCGACTGATAACGACGGAATGCAAAGCGCGCGGCTTCGAATTGACGCTGCTCCATTTCCGGTGTGGCCGACCGCTCATCGAACGTAGATGACGGCCACCATTGCGCGCCGGCGACGTTGGAGGTCGTGTTCGGCGGCAAGTCCTTCGCGTAGATGCGGACGTTCGCGCCACGCTCCTGCAGGAGCCGCGCCGTCGCTAAGCCAACCGCGCCGCAGCCAAGCACCGCGACGTCCGGCTTGGCTGGGTCAAACCCAAGATCAACCGCCATCTTCGCGGTGCCCCAAGAGAGCGTGATGCCGCCGCCACCGTGGCCGTAATTGTGCACCAGAACCTTGTCGCCCAGCGCCTCACGCTCGACCCGAAAGCCGCTGGCGCGAAATGGACGCAGGCCAACATCGATGCGGATAATGCGTTCCTCGGAGACGAGCACGGGCGGCAAGCGCGTGGGTCGCGTACCCGGGGCCATGCGCAGATCACGCATCAAGCCGCCGCCCAAACCGCGCGCTGTTGCACACGAAGAGGCAAGTCCCGCGGCGCCTATCGCCATCACTGTCCGGCGTGAGTGCATGATGTTATCTCGTCCCCTCACGCGTCATGAGAAATGAGTTCGCGCGCCTGTCAATGCCGCCTTGCCGTTTGCGCGATTCGCGGCCAAATGATCGCCATGCATGGGCATCACGGGCACGCGCACGATCACCACGATCACGCCCATCACCACACCGCCCCAAGCGACAAACGTTATACAATCGCAATCGCACTAAACTTGGGCTTCGTCGCCGTTGAAGGCGCGGCAGGCTTCTTTGCCAATTCGACAGCCCTGCTCTCAGATGCGACGCACAATCTCTCCGACGTGCTGGGCTTGGCGCTTGCCGGTGGCGCTGCCTGGCTCGCCAAACAACAAGCGAGCACGCAGCGAACTTACGGCTTCTCCAAGGCCACAGTGCTCGCGGCGCTGGCGAACGCACTCGTGCTCGTCATCGCGTGTGGCGGCATTCTCTGGGAAGCCTCGCGCCGCTTGTTCGAACCCGAGCCAACGCAGCCGCTCTTCATCATGGCCGTCGCCACGATCGGCGTGATCATCAATGGCACGACGGCAATGCTTTTCCTGGCGGGGCGCAAGGAGGACGTGAATGTCCGCGGCGCCTACCTGCACATGCTGGCGGATGCGGGCGTTTCGGCCGCCGTGATCCTAGCGGGCGCCGCCATCTTCTTCACCGGCTTGCAATGGATCGATCCCGCGATTTCGCTCGCCGTTGTTCTGCTCATCCTTTGGGGGACGTGGAGCCTCCTGCGGGAGTCCTTCGATCTCACGCTCGATGCGGCGCCTGCCAACATCGATGTCGCCAAGGTGCGCGCGTTTCTAGCAGCGCAGCCGGGTGTGACAGCGGTGCACGATCTTCACGTCTGGGCCATGGGCGCGACCAAGCCTGCGTTGACCGCGCATCTGGTGCGCCCTGATGGTGGCGATGACGCTTTTCTCGCCGACGTCACCGCCGGCATCAGCAAGGCATTCGGCATCTCGCACGTGACACTGCAGATCGAACGCGCACAGCGCGACGATTGCGAGCACTGCTAGCGTTCAGACCACGTCTTCAGCAATTGATGTGCGATGGCGAACGGCGGCGGCGCCCAGCACTCCGGATGCTTGCCGGCAATCAGCAGCTTGGCTTCGTCACGCGTGAACCAGCGGCCGCTCTCGAGTTCCGTCGTGTCCACTGTGTGGTTGTCGTCGGTGACTTCGCAGAGGACACCGATCATCAGCGAGTGCGGAAACGGCCATGGCTGCGTCGAGTGCGTTTCTACGTGTCGCACGGTGAGACCCGCTTCTTCCAACGTCTCGCGCGCTACCGCTTCCTCGATCGCCTCGCCCGGCTCGATGAAGCCAGCCAACGCCGAGTGCATACCGCGCGGCCACGCTTTCTGACGGCCAAGAAAGCACTTCTCCCCGAACGTCGGCACCATGATGCAAACCGGATCGACTCGCGGATAATGCTCAGCAGCACAGGCATCGCACGTGCGCACCCAGCCTGCCTCAATCACGCGCGACGGCGTCCCACAATTAGCGCAGAAACGGTTGCGCCCGTGCCACTCGAACAGCGCGCGCACGGTGCCGATGATCGGCAAGGTTTCCAACGCCAAGCGCGGCGCGGCAGGCCGTAGTTCTTCGAACACGCCGAGATCACCCAAGGCGGCGGGATCAGCAACCTCGCACGCAAAATGCGGCGCTTGGTTTCTATCCAGCCCAAGAAAGATCAGCGGCAGATCGCGATCGCCGAGCTGCGCGTGGACGTGTGGCGCAAGCCAGCGGATCAAGAGCCCACCGCCCTCTTCATAGAGAAACGGCCGGCCCTTGTTGAACACCAGCAGCGATGACTGATCGCTCGCCATCGCCTCTTTCAGCCAAGCCTCGTCCTTGCGGCGAAGCCCGGCGCGATCGAGTGGCGAGCGGGTGAAGGCGTTCGGGTTGTGCGGGAGGAGCACGCGCGAAACGCCTAGTTCGCCGGCCTGCGGAAGCGCAGCACGAACTGATCGGTGTGTCCGCGGATGTCGCCCTCGAACACGCGCACGGTGCGGTTGTCCTCCGGATTGCGCAGCACTTGGCTCTCAGCCTCGAGCACAAAGCCAGCGGCCGTGACTTCGCGGATCACTTGAGCCTGATCGATGCGGTGAATGTCCGCCTGCGGGTCCGCCGTATTGATCGCGTGTCCCGCTTCAGCTGAGTGATCGATGATCACATAGACGCCACCCGGCTTCAGTGAGTCATAGATGGCGCGGTTGAAGGCGGCGATATCGACATTGAGCTGCGGATAGAAAAAGTCGTGATAGATTTGTGAAATGAAGACGGCGTCGAGCGGCTCCGGAATGGTCCAGCCCATATAGCCGGCCTGCAGCACCGTTACGTTTTGGTATTGCGGCGCGACAGCGAGGATCGCGCGCGGCCGATCCGGCGCAGCATTAGGCCGATCGATGCCGTAAACGTGGCCGCCATCGCCGACAGCGACGGCAAAGAGACGCGAGTAGTAGCCGCCGCCCGGGCCAACGT
>JAWKUZ010000040.1:0-4713 GCA_041398305.1 Hyphomonadaceae bacterium | reverse complement strand
ATGCACTGGCTTCAAGCCATCCCGCACATCCGGGAGCGCACGGCTGGTGATCGTGGAGAGCGCATAGGCGAGATAACGCTTCGAGAGCGCTTCGCCGATCGGCTCATCTACAATGCGCCCGCCTTCTTCTGGCGAGCGGGTAATGTCGTCAGCCATTCTTGGCTCCACTCCGAAACGACCGCGTACTTTCCTGTACGCTTAAATCAGAGTCGTCCCGCAAATCCTAAACGCTCAATCAGACGCCGCCTTTGGTCCGGCATGCCCTCGCCGCGATGCTCAAACACGCGCCGCTCCAGGAAATGTCCGGCCAAAGCAAAGGCGTCAGCGACATCTCCAGAGCTTAGTTCCGCTTCCGGATCAACCAGGAACGGCGGCAATCTGAGGAGAACGTCCGCGTGCGGCGCGCCCGCTTCCGCTGTCGCGGCGCGCCCGGTGCGAGGGCTGACCCAAGCAAGGTTTTCGGTTTCGCCAGTGACGGCGCAACGCGAAAAATCCAGGCCGTACCCTAGTGCTGAGAGCAGACCTAGCTCGAAGCGCGTGTAGAGCGCCGGCCAAATGTCGGTGTGCGGCATCGCTTCGATCAAGACGATCAGCGCGTCGTACAATTGCGGATACGCCTGACGCTCCGGCGTTGCACCACGGATCAAGGATACAGCCGACGAAAGCCCCGCGAGCGCGATCGGATCATCTAGCAGACGCGTTGCGTGGGGTTCGACCAATTCGAGCGGACTGTAATAGCCGAGCTGCTCGGCCAGCCGCGCCTTCCAGCCCGCATGCACAAGATTCCCCGACTGTAGGATCGGCTGCGACTTCCGTCCCGCGTGCACAACGCCGCCAAAGCGCCCATGCTCGCGCGCAAACACTTCGGCGACGAGTTTACCCTCGCCGAACGGCCGGGCGCCGAGCACGATGGCGTCGCCAACCCATTCCATTAGAGTTCGCCACGTTCGTAGCGTTTGCGAAGTTTGCGTCCACCTGGCTCTCCGCGCGCCACGCATGCAGGACAACCGCACGGTTTACGCAAATGCGCATCGGGCATATGGCGCCACCCAACGACGCCACGTACCGGCGCGATACGGGTGATCTCTTTTCGCTCGATGGGACGACGCAAGATGATTTCGAACCCACGCGCATCTGCGGCGCGCCGCACGGCGCCAGCCGCGACTGACGCCTGGACCTTCAGCAACTCCTGACCATCGTTGAAGTGGCCAAATTCAATGATTTCGCTATCCGGCACACGGAAATACACGCCGACCAGCGGCTGCCGGCGCCATTTCATGATCTCACGCGTCCATTGATGCGTTGTCGTGTAGCTCGGCAGAACCGGAAACGCATACACGACGTCGCTCTTGTAACCGCCGAATAGCCCTTCGCCAGGACGGATGCCGCTACGCCGGATTCTCGCTTCCAACTTCGCGGGCGCGAGGTGAACCAACATCACCACAGCTTACGCCTCGTAGTCCAACCCGAGCCGCTGAAATACCGATCGTTGCTCGTGCCAGTCTTCGTTGACCTTCACGTGCAGGAAGAGGTGGATGCGCCGATCGAACGCCTCCTCCATTTCTTTGCGCGCGAGTTCGCCGATGGTCTTGATGGTCTGGCCCTTAGCGCCGATGGCGATCTTCCGCTGGCTCTCACGCGCGACGTAAATCGTCTGATCAATTTTGGCCGAGCCGTCCTTTCGCTCTTCCCAGGTGTCGGTTTCGACGATCAGTTCGTACGGCAGCTCTTCGTGTAGACGCAGAAATGCCTTCTCGCGCGTGATTTCAGCGGCAAGCACCCGCGCCGGCGCGTCCATGGTCTGATCTTCTGGAAAGAGCCATGGACCTTCCGGCGCGCGCTCCGTTAACACGCGCGCGATGTCATCGACGCCGTCGCCTTTGCGGGCCGAGATCATGAATACGTCGGTATAGAGCCCTTCCTCGACAAGCTTCGTCGTCAGCGCCAGCAACTCGGGACGCGACACGGCGTCGACCTTGTTGAGCACAAGGATGGCGGCTAGCTCCATTTGCTTCAGCTTCGACGCAATCGCGCTCGTGTCCGACACCGCATGCGCGTCCGCGCCTTTCGCGCCTGAAACGTGTGCTGCAGCGTCCACCACATGAATGATCGCGTCCGCGCCTTCGAGAGCGCTCCATGCGGCGGCGACCATAGCGCGATCCAGGCGACGTTTAGGTGAAAACACGCCCGGAGTATCAATCAGCACCAGTTGCACTTCATCGCGCATCGCGATGCCGCGCACCAAGGCACGCGTCGTCTGCACCTTTTGGGTCACGGCCGCGACCTTGGCGCCGACGAGCGTGTTCACCAGCGTGGACTTGCCAGCATTAGGCGCGCCGAGCACGGCGACAACGGCGCAACGTTGTTCAGTCACGCTCGCCCCGCGCTCTCAAGAATGCCTCCGCCGCCGCGCGCTGCGCGTCACGTTTGGAGCTGCCTTCACCTTGCATCGGCTCGAAACCCTCTACGTGCGCTTCGATAACGAAATGCGGTGCGTGCTCGGGACCGCTCTGCTCAATTTCGACGTAACGCAGATGCTTTTTCTTCGCTGCCGCCCATTCCTGCAGGGCCGTCTTTGCGTCTTGGCGCGCGCCCTTTGCATCGTCAAACGCAGCACCCCAGAAACGGGTGATGAAAGAGCGCGCTGTCTCAAGCCCGCCATCAAGATAAAGCGCCGCAATCACGGACTCGCAGACATCACCTAGGATCGCTTCCTTCTGGCGGCCGCCGTGTGCTTCCTCGGCCGCCGACAGCACTATGGCTTCGCCCAGCTTAGCCTCCCGCGCGGCGCGCGCGCAGGCATGGCGATTGACCAACGCATTGTAGCGCGGCGCCAACATACCCTCTTGCTCATTCTGATGCTCGGCCAACAGTCGCTCGGCGACGCAAAGCCCCAGCACGCGGTCGCCCAGGAACTCCAGGCGGTCATAGTCGCGTCTACGCTTTTGGCTCTCATGCACACTGCCGTGGGTAAGCGCTTCGCGTAGCAAGGCGCGATCGTTGAACGCGTAGCCGATGTGGCGCTCGAGCTCGGCGAGCTTGGCGTCGTGGTTCGCAGCAGGCCCTTTCATGGGCCGCGCCTCAATTGACTGACTTCAGGAAGCGATCGCCTCGGAAGCCGGTAAACAATGTCCACGGACGAAAGATCGAGGTCGAGTTGTTGAACGACACAACGACGAACTGCGCCGGCCCGACGAGATTGTCGTACGGTACAAATCCCACCACGGACGGCACACGACTGTCGGCGGAGTTGTCGCGATCGTCGCCCATCATGAAATAATGCCCCTCGGGCACTTCGAACACGCGGGTGCTGTCCAACTCCGTCGCGCCGCGATCGAAGGTCGTATAGCTCACACCGTTGGGCAGTGTTTCGCGATAAGTCTGCAATTGTTCGATCTCGCCGTGCTCATTCTCGAACGGCAATACGCCCAACGATTCACGCACCACCGGCTGGTCGTTGATGTAGAGCACGCCATTGTTCATCTGGATGCGATCACCGGGCAGGCCTATCACACGCTTGATGAAATCCCGGCCCGGTTCTGGTGGCGGACGAAACACGACAACGTCGCCACGCGCCGGCTGGCTGCCAAACAAGCGGCCGTGCGGCAGCAAGCCTTCCAGCGGCGCAAACGAGTAGCGGCCATAACCGTAGGACCACTTCGTCACGACGATGTAGTCGCCAACTTCAAGCGTGGGCTGCATCGAACCTGAGGGAATGCGGAAGGGCTGAGCGATCGTGAAACGCAGCACCATGGCAAGCGCCAGCGCATAGAGAATCGTCTTCACATTGTCCCAGAAGACATCCATCGCGGGCGTCGAAGAACTCGTCGTCGTCATGCTCATGCGTTTCTCGCTAAAGACCCTTCGGCCGCCCCGGCTGTACTGACTGGGCCACGTCGCCGCAGCCATGGTTTTCCCCGCCCGAGAGGATCACTCACCGGAGCCGGGCTGAATCGGCGCCAACTCCGCCGAAATGATGACGAAACCGACAGCCAGCGGATAGTCGTCCGTAAGGCTTACGTGGATGTGCGCGACGTGGCCCGGGGGCGTCAATTGCTCCAGACGCCGCGCCGCGCCGCCAGTGAGCATCATTGTTGGCTGACCGCTAGGCAGGTTGGCGACCCCCATATCCCGCCAAAACACCCCATGTTTCAGTCCTGTACCTAGCGCCTTGGAGGTGGCCTCCTTGGCGGCGAAGCGCTTGGCGTAGGTGGCGGCACGCTGATCCGGCCGACGCTCAGCACGGGCTCGCTCCTTTTCGGTGTAGATGCGGTTGGTGAAGCGGTCACCGAACTTGGCCAGCGTCTGTTCGATGCGGCGGATGTCGATGATGTCCGAGCCGATGCCGATAATCATGGGCGGTATCTAGGCGCCTTCCCGCGCCGCGTCGATGCGGCGGCGCATTTCCACCACGGCTGGGCCAAGACCTATGAAAATCGCTTCGCCAACCAGGAAGTGACCGATGTTCAGTTCTGCGACTTCCGGGATCGCCGCGATTGGGGCGACAGTCTCGTAGTCGATGCCATGGCCGGCGTGGACTTCTAGACCAAGTGAAACTGCGAGCGTGGCGCCGGCGCGAAGGCCGACCAGCAGGCGCTCAGCCTCTTCGATATGCCCATCGCGCGCAGCGTCACAATAAGCGCCAGTGTGCAACTCGATCACCGCGGCCCCGGTGCGGCCGGCCGCTTCGATCTGTGCGGGATCGGCGCCAAT
>JAWKUZ010000039.1:0-4771 GCA_041398305.1 Hyphomonadaceae bacterium | reverse complement strand
TTGGTGGTGGTCTCGCACGCGCTGAGCGCCATCGCGGCAGCCCCCGCAGCAGCGCCTCGCAGCAGCCCACGGCGATCCAGGCTATGGAGAGAGGCATGGACGGCGTCCGTCCCGCAGAATTGTTGGCACATGTTCAAATGTCCTCTTTCGGGGGCGGTGGCCGCCTGATTAGGGACTATTTTCGGTCGCCGAGGCGCTGAGGCAAGGGCCGATTCGCCCGCAAACGCCCTTCTTCAGCCCGCCGTGGACAGGCCGGGGCGGCCCCGCTATAGAGCCACGCTCCGAAAGCGGCCCCCAGACCTCTGGAACCGTTTCTCCGGCCGCCTGGGTAGCTCAGTTGGTAGAGCAGCGGATTGAAAATCCGCGTGTCGCTGGTTCGATTCCGGCCCCAGGCACCAGAACCCCATCCGGGGACTTCCGCTAACGTCCAAAAACGTTTGTTTTTCAGGCGCGTATCGTCCCGCGCCGTCCAGAGCCGTACGTTCACAGCGACGGCATTTGACGGCAAATTGACGGACACGCTGTGTGAGCGGAGGAAGTTGTGCCGTCAAATCTAACGGATGTCGTTGTACGCAATGCGAAATCTGGAGTCGCTGCATACAAGCTGAGCGATGCGCACGGCCTTTATCTTCTAGTTGCCAAGGGCGGCGGAAAACACTGGCGCTTCGACTATCGTTTCGGCGGTGTGCGACGCACGCTTAGCATTGGCCCGTACCCGCTCGTTAGCTTAAGCGAGGCGCGTGAAGCGCGCGACCAAGCGCGCAGACTTCTTCGGTCAGACATTGATCCTCTGGAGCACAAGCGCCTTCAGCAAATCGAAGCCGAACTGAAACGCGGGACCACGTTCGCGCTGATCGCTGACGAGCTGATCGCCAAAATGGAACGCGAGGGCCGCGCGGAGGCCACGCTTACCAAGACACGCTGGCTCATCGACTTCGCGCGCCCTCAGATGGGGTCGAGACCCGTCGCGGAGATAACCGCGCCCGAGGTGTTGGCGGTGCTGCGCAAGATTGAAGATCGCGGCCGGTACGAGACGGCGCGCCGGCTACGCAGTGTCATCGGCTCTGTGTTCCGATACGCCATTGCCACAGGGCGCGCGGTCGTGGACCCGACCTATGCCCTGAAGGGCGCGCTCATATCGCCACCAGTCGCCCACTATGCGGCGATCACCAACGCCGAGGCGGCGGGCGAATTGCTTCGCGCGATCGAGGGCTACGGCGGCCACCCGGCGACCCATGGCGCCCTTAGGCTTGCGCCGCACGTCTTCGTTCGCCCCGGAGAGCTTCGGACTGCCGAATGGGCAGAGATCGATTTCGATGCTGCCGTCTGGAGCATCCCCGCCGCCAAAACCAAGATGCGGCGACCACTCAGGGTGCCCATGACCCACCAGGCGGTCGCCATTCTCCGGTCGATGCAAAGGCTGACGGGCGACGGACGCTACGTGTTCCCGTCGCTTCGGAGCCGAGAGCGCCCCATGTCGGACAATTGCCTCAACGGGGCGCTGCGGCGGCTCGGTTACGATAACACCGAGATGACCGCGCACGGGTTTCGAGCGATGGCTTGTTCGCTGCTCAACGAGAGCGGCCTTTGGCATTCAGACGCAATCGAGCGTCAGCTCGGGCACTGCGACTCCAATGAGGTCCGGCGGGCGTACGCTCGCGCAGAGTATTGGGAAGAGCGCGTGCGGATGATGACCTGGTGGTCCAATCGCATCGACCTACTTCGAGCAAGCACGTCCATGACGGAGATGTGCGCAGAGCCTCCACACCACGCCACGCGGAAGGAAACGACACAAGCGCAGACGTTTCCTCGCGTTTCCAATGTGCGAACGACGAAGCCGAGCAAGGCGATTATTCGACCGCGTCACGTACAGCGCAGCAGATCGCAGAGGACGCAAGTCTAGTTGGTCGCCGCTTGAGCTTTACGATCACGAGGCATGAATCGGAATAACGCGGAAAAAGACGATGGGGTGGAGGCAAGATAGAATGCGCCGCAGTGCTGGATGCACAGCGGCTTGTCTGCACATCTTTTTTTCCACCTCACCATGAGGTGCGCCGCCGCAAAGTGCGGCGAGGTGAAGAGAGCCGCTTTGCGCTGCTAATGAAGGCGCGAGCGATGGATGACGAAGACAAATTCGAAGGCGATGTAAGCAGACGCCGACCAAAGCGCTCGGCGGAAGCGGGTTCGATGTTTCGCCCACCGTCAGCCGTCAGCTCAAAGCGCGTTGCCGCGCGCGCCCGCGCTGCCTGGTTCAATCGAACCCGTGGCGCGGGGAATGTGAAGCTCGCTCACACGCGCCCTGCAGGACAGCAGCGGGTGATCATCAAGCTGAAGCCCGTGGTGCATAGCACCACAGGCGGCGGCGCGGGCTCGCTGATGCGCCATGCCCTCTATGTCGAGCGCGACGGCGCCGGCCGCGAGGGCGACCCCGTCCAGGTGTTCGACCGCGAGCTTGACGGGGCGGACGGCGCCGGCTTCGTCGAACGCTGCGAAGGCGACCGGCATCATTTCCGGGTCATCATCTCGCCCGAGCACGGCGCGGCGATCGACGACCTCAAGGGCTACACCCGCGACCTGATGCAGACCGTGGAATCTGACCTCGGCACCCGCATCGACTGGATCGGGGCCGAGCATCACGACACCGGGCACGCTCACGTTCACTTGCTGATGCGGGGCGTCCGCGCGGACGGGCGCGACCTGGTCATCCCGCGTTCTTATGTTTCCCACGGTTTCCGCGAGCGGGCCGAAGGCCTCGCCACCGAGCTGCTTGGACCGCGCCTCGAACCCGATCGCGCCGACCGCATGATAAGACAAGAACGCTTCACCGAACTGGACCGCGAGCTCGTCGCTCGCGCGCGCGGCCATGAGATCGCCATGAGCTCGCTGCCCGACGATGGCGTGCGCGCCGCCCGGCTGGTGCAGCGGCTTAACCGGCTAGCAGAACTGGGTTTGGCAGAACCGGCCCGCGCTGGCGTTTGGCGGCTCGATGCCGAGCTGGAGGACAAGCTCATCCGCCTCGCCGACCGGCGCGACCGCGAGCGCGCCACGGCTCGGTTGCTGGCGCAAGAGGAGCGCGGGCTTGAACCGGAGCGCACGCGCGAATTGGAGGCGGCGCATTCGAGCCAGCGCGTCACTGGGCGTCTGGTTGGCTTTGAGCGTCTGGGCGAAGACGCGCGCGGACCGCAGCTGATCGGCGTGGAAGGCATCGACGGCCGATTCTGGACAGCGCGCGTGGCTAACCCAGCAGATCTGCGCGGGCTTGCCGGCGTCGAGCGCGGCGCCATCGTCGAGATCGAGCGCGCGACACCTGGCCTCAAGGCATCCGACCGCACCATTTGGGAGATCGCGCAGGAAAACGATCTCACCTATTCGGCGGCGCTCCATCGGCACGCGCGACCGACCGATCGCGCGAACTATATCGAGATGCATGAGCGGAGACTGGAAGCGCTCAGGCGCGATGGAGTTGTCAGTCGCGAGCGCGACGGCACGTTCTATCTGCCCCACGACTACCCTGCCCAAGTCGCGATGCGCGAAGGGCGGGGTGGACGCGAAAGCGCGCGGGTGACACTGATTGATCCGCACGCGCTGGACCGCCAAGCCGAGTATCCCGGTCCAACCTGGCTCGATCGCGTCGCGGACGGACGCGAGGACAGAAGCCAGATGCGCGACGAAGGCTTCGGTGCCGAGGTCGGCAACGCCTGGAAACAGCGGGAATCGACGTTGGAGAAACTGGGCCTGGGCGAACGCGAGCGCGATGGCTTCCAGGCGGCGCCCGGGTGGCGGGACAGCCTGGCTTCGTTTGAGCAAGAAGGTTTACGCGACCGCATCGAGCGCGACACTGGGCGGGTGACGCACTTCGCACGCGACGGCGAGCGCGTGCACGGGCTTTACACCGGGCGTATTCATCTCGCCGAACAGAGCTTCGCGCTAATCGAGCACGACCGCACCGCGACGCTTGCGCCCTGGCGGCCTGCAATGGACCGCGCGCTCAATCAATTCGTCGCCGGCCAAGTCAAAGGCATGAGTTTCGACTTCAAGTATGGGCGCGGCGTCGAGAAAGAGATCACCAAGGCGCTCGGGCTCGACATTGGCGGACGCGGCTAGAGTTGCGCGATGTTGCCCGGCGTTGCCGCATGTTGGCGCCGATAGCGCGACGCGGCGACCATCTGCTGATTCGATTGCGGCGAGGTGTCGCGACTTTCGCGCGATCAACGAGTCCCATCTGGTGCGCGTTCACGCAGCGAAGATCATCAAGGTAGCGCGTGTCACCTCCTGTTTCCCTGCGTTGCTGCTGAACGCGCGCCATGCGCGAATTCGCGCTTTGAGGTGCGGATGTTGACGCGCCAGCGACTCGATGTTCGCCTTGTTGCGCGGAAAAGCCCGGAAAGGCAGAGCATGCTGACCCCACCGCTATTGATTGCCGAGGATGATCCAGATCGGCTGTATTCGCGCAAGGACGCAGCGCGCTATCTCACCGCCCTTGGACTTGAGACCGCGCCGCAGACACTGGCACGCAAATTTCACGAGGGCACGGGCCCGCTCTGCACACATGTCGGCGAGCGCGCGATGTACCGGAAAGCGCATCTGGATGACTATTTCGCGGCGCAATTGTCGGCGCCACGGAAGTCGTCCAGCGAGCCAAAGAGGCCGGCACGCCAAAGCGCTTCGATGCTTACTTCTTGAGCCGCACGCCCGCGCCTTTGCCGGTGTCATCTGCGCCGATGAATTCAACCCCGCCGTTTTCCAGTGCGCGGCGCACAGCATCCACGTT
>JAWKUZ010000038.1:0-6023 GCA_041398305.1 Hyphomonadaceae bacterium | reverse complement strand
AGCTGTCGACGGCGTAATCATCGACTTCGACAGCACCGATAGCGCCGCTGAGCGTAGCGTTGTTGGAGAACGTGTAGGCGGCATTTGCTTCATAGTAGAAGCCCGTATTGTCATCCAACCCGTCGAAGTCGCCGCCAAAGTTTGGCGTCCAGAATACGGCCGCGCCCCAGGTTGCGCCGCCCGCCGATACCGATCCGGCAGCCTTCAGTTCGAACGTACTGAGGTCGTGCTCATTGCCCCCACCCTCGCTGTCCGTGTAGCCGTAATAGATCACGCCGAGATCCAGAGCGACCGGGCCTAGCGTCGGCTTCCAACCGGCATAGAGATCGTACTCGATAAAGTTGGTCGGGGTGCCGCCCGTGTTGCTCACCCACGCGCCCGCATAGAGTGAGCCGCTAGTCGCATCGATGCCGGCGAAGGCTTGCCCCTCTTCAAAGGGCCCGGTTTGGTCAACGCCACGGAAAATGTAGTCGTTTGCGACGCCTACGTTGAACGATACGTCCGTCTCGGCGTTCGCTGCGCCGCCAGCGAACATAGCGCCCACGGCAACTGCCGCCGCACCCAACAATTTCGCACTTTTCTTCATTTTGTTTCCCCGCATGCTCCACAGGACTCACGTCACACCGTGATGTCGCGCCGATGCTTCCGGCGCAGCGGGCGGAGGCAAAGGTTGGCGACGCCCTCTTTTGCTGCAGAGCAGCATATCGCCCATTTTCGCGGCGGGTTTTGCCCGCCTTGGCGTCAATTCAGGCGAATTCCGAACCCACGCATGTGTTGCGCGCAGGGAGCGCCCGGTGGACCTGCGGTTTTGACCGTCCCGTCAGTCGCGCCCTTGTCCACTTGGCCTGGTGCGGGTTAGGGCGTGGCAATGAGTGAAGGTCTCACCCAACTTGGCCAAGCGGCGGCGATCCCCGCAAATCCCGATCAAGCGAGCTTGGAGCGCGCGGTAAACCCTCACGTGGGTACACTCTATCTGGCGCGGTTCACTGCGCCCGAGTTCACGTCGATCTGCCCGGTCACTGGCCAGCCCGACTTTGGCGTGCTCGTGCTCGATTATGCGCCCAAGGATTGGATCCTCGAGTCCAAGAGTTTCAAGCTGTTCTTACAAAGCTTCCGCAATCACGGCGCCTTCCATGAGGATTGTACGATTACGGTGGCTAAGCGCGTAGTGGCGGCAATCGACCCGTTGTGGCTTCGGATCGGCGGCTACTGGAATCCGCGCGGCGGCATACCGATCGATGTGTTTTGGCAAACGGGCGCGCCGCCGGAGGCTCTGTGGCTGCCTGACCAAGGCGTCGCCACGTATCGTGCGCGCGGCTAAGCGGCGCCGGGCGCTAACAAGGCGCGCACGCTCCGGAACTGGGTGATCATTTCTCTTCGCCGGAACAGCAACAGTGCTCCGTATACGATTAGTGTCTCCGCGGCGATGATGCCGACTTCTGCCCACAAGCTCACGTCGACCAAACGCATCAGCAGGCGGTGACCCACGAACAGTGCGAGCGAGGCTAGCGTCGGCGCGGCGAGTACACGCAAGAAATCTGCGATCGAGCACTCGATGGGGCGCAGGTAAAGTTGCAGCAGCCGTGGCAGATAAAGCAACGACGTAATCGTGCAGCCGATGGCAACGGCCTGGATGCCGAACGGCGCGGTGACAAGCGCCGAGACAGTCCACAGAATCGCGTATTCAATTGTGAGCCGCAGACGCGCGCCAGTCCGCCCGATCGCCTGCAGCAATGATCCATTGATGGCGACGATGGTTTGGATGGCCCCCGCGCCGGCGAGCAGGGTGAAAATCTCGCCCGAGGCTTGCCATCGCTCGGAGAGCAGCAGCGTGAAGAAGGCGTGACTTGCGGCAGCGACCGCCGCGATTGCCGGAAACGCGAACACTGCTTGCGCCATGGTGGTGAACAACACCAATTCACGCAGCGCTTTGTTGTCGTCGCGTAGCTTTACAAAACGGGGGTAGATGGCGCTGTGCAGCGAGCCGCCGAGAATGTTCACCGGCAGCTGCATGATGCGCACGGCGATGTTGTAGAGACCAAGCGTCCCAGCGCCGAGCACTTTGCCCACGATCAGCGTATCGGCCTGGCGGTTGACGAACATGGTCATCGACCATGCCGCCGTATCGAGCATGAAGCGGACGTGCTGCTTCAGCTTTTCAAAGTTCAGGACGAGGCGCGGATAGAGCCGGCTCGCCAACTGCACCACAATGCCTTTCACGATACGTTGCGTGAGCTGCTGCCAGACCAAAGCCCACGCGCCGCCTCCGTTAAACGCCACGATCAACGCTACCACGATGCCGCCCAGCGCAGCGGCGAACTCGGCGCCGGCCAGCCACTGGAATTTCTCCTTCTGCAGCAGGGACGCCGCCGGGATTTCCGTGACCCCCAACAATAGCGGCGCCAGCGAAAGCACCATCATGATCGGTACGAGACGAGGTTCGTTGAAAAATGTCGCCGCCGGCCAGGAGAGAAGAAAGAAGATGCCTGATAGGCAGAGCATCAACAGGATGCTGCCCCAGAACGCGCTTGACCAAGCTTCGGTGTCGCTGGCGTCAATGCGCACTAGCGAACGGCCGAGGCCAGCATCGCCGATCATAGTAAAGAACATCACCATCGACAGGGCGAGCGCAGCCAAGCCGAAATCAGCAGGCGTCAGCACCCGCGCAAGGAACGGGACGGCGACGAAACTGGAGGCCAGCTGGAAAATGCGCGCAGCCGAGAGTGTCGCAACGCCGAATGCTATTCGTCCTAGCGCCACTTAGCCCAACTCCCGTCCGACGCGCCCCGCGCCTCGGCACCCCTAGCACATGCAAGGGGTTTGCCGAGCGAGATTGGCCGCGGCGTGACCATTGCGACGCTGGTGGCGCGGTTCTTGCTGATGAGCGACTAAGTCATCGAAGGCCGCGCACATGCTGAAGGCGTATCGCCAGGAGCCAGGACGGGGAAAAGCTGGCGCAAACAAGATAGCTGCCCTGCTCCAACGCCTGCCGCGGCGCCTCCCGGCGCATATCAGTGATCTCGTCCGTTTAGACGCGCTGATTGCCCTTGGCTTTGCTGCCCATCTGCCGCGAAGGTGGGCCTTCGCGGCGGCCGACGCCATCGGCGCCCTTTACCTACGCTCGCCAGTGGGGGGCCGCGCGCGCGCATCTATGGCCGCGGCGTTTCCTGAGCTTGATGCCCAGCGCACCGCGCATGAATGGATCACCCGCACCGGACGCGACTATGTCGCTATGCGGCGGCTGATCGCGGGTCGAGACACAGTGGCGCAGAGGCCGGTGCGGTCGCAGAACGAACCGGCGCTGCTGCGCGAGCCCGGTCAATCCGTGATTATCGCGTTGGGACACTTCTCGCGCGAGGCGTTTATCGGGCTCTACAAAGCAGGCGCAGTTCCCAAGCAACTTGCCGCGACAATAGCGCCGATCGAACCCCACAGATGGCGCCCTCGCGGACTGCGCATCAAGCTGCAGGTCACCGCCATCATGAAGGGCATCAAGGTGGCTCGCGACGGCGACGTCGAGGTCATTCCGTTCGACGGACCTGGCGCGCTCATTCGCTTGATGAAGCATTTACGGCGGCCCAACACTGCCGTCACAATCTCCACAGATGCGATCCTTGAAGGCGGCCGCGATGGGGGGCTCGATCGTCCATTCGCCGGCCATCGCAGCCTGAGCTTCGCCCCTGGCACTGCGCGTCTATCGCGCCTTAGCCAGCGACCGATCCTCGCTTGCGTGCCCTACCTGGACGAACGCGGTGACTTGGCCATCGAGTGGGCTGATCCAATCGCGGCGCCGGCTCGCGACGACGAGGCGGCGGATACCAGGGTGACTAACGAAATCCTCGACTTCTTCGAACGCGCCATCGGCAAGCGGCCCGGTCAATATGTGCTCTCGATTGGTCATGCGCGGCATTGGGACCATAGCAGTCAAAGCTGGGTCGGCTGATCAGAACCGCGAGATGCGTGAGCTCGCGTCGGCACGAACGCGTTCTGCGGCGCCCGTAGCAGGGGTCCCCAGATAAACGAACCCCGCGATACGTTCCTCGCCGCTAAGGCCGAGCGCTGCGCGTGCGCGTTCATCGAACGTCGGCCATTCAGTCAGCCAACTGCCAGCGTAGCCCATGGCATGCGCCGCAAGCAGTAGATTGAAGCAGACTGCGCCAGCAGAGAGAATTTGCTCCCATTCGGGCACCTTTGGGCTGGGACGAGGTGATGAGACCACCATCACGCAGCATGGTGCACGCTTAAACCAGCCGCTGACGAACTCACGCCGCGCATCGTCAACGCCCTCGTCGTTGCGGATGACTTGCTCAAGCGCTGCACCCGCGCGCTCGCGCGCTTCGCCATCAATGATCACAAATCGCCAAGGGCCGAGCTTGCCGTGATCCGGTACGCGCGCGGCGAGTTTGATCAGCGCATCAAGCTCCTCGGCGTTAGGCCCCGGTTCGCTTAGCCCCATGAGTTTCGTCGAGCGGCGGCGCGCCAAGAGCTTGAGCGTTTCGACGCTTTCGTGGGCGGCATTGGCGGGCTCGTTCTCGTGCGGAGAAGCGGGAATAGCGGAAAGCGGAAGGGCCATGTTGTCTCCGTGGCGCGGGCGCGCGCCTGGGGCTACACATCTAGGATGAGTGATGCGTGGGATGAAGGCGGCAATCCGTGGATCGTCAAGAGCGTGACGCACGCGTTCGAGAACGATTGGTTCCGGATAGACGAACACGACGTGACACGCCCTGACGGAACGCAGGGTTATTATGGTGTCATTCGCGTGCGGCGCTTGGCTGTGGGCGTGCTGCCGATCGAGGCGGATGGGCGCGTGCATTTGGTTGGCCAATGGCGGTTTCCGCTTGGGCGTTACTCGTGGGAGATGCCCGAGGGCGGCGCAGAGCCCGGCGAGGATGCGCTTGAGTGCGCCATGCGCGAATTGGCGGAAGAGACTGGACTACGTGCGGGGGCATGGCAGCGAGTGCTGGAGATGGATCTCTCCAATTCGCTGACGGATGAGCGCGCGGTGATCTTCGTTGCTACCGATCTGACGCCCGGCCAAGCAGAACCAGATGAGACGGAGGTGCTGAAGCACCACATTGCGCCGTTCATGGAGGTGCTGGCGCGCGTCGCCGACGGCCGAATTCGCGATGCGCTGACGGTTGCGACCGTGCTGCGCGCCCACCACATGGCAGTGACGGGGCAGTTGCCGGCTGAACTTGCGGCCGCGATGCTCCAGCAGGGAGAGTAGGCGCATGGCCGAGCCACGTGTTTTTGAAGCGTCAGGCGGCGTCTGGGCGCAACTGCGCGTTGAAGCGATGCAAGCAGCCGCCGAGGAGCCGCTGTTGGCATCTTACCTTCACGCCTCGATCCTACATCACGACCGCATCGAGGACGCGCTTTCCTATCATTTGGCTCAAAAGCTCGGACACGGCGATCTGCCGGCGCTGCAGCTGCGTGAAGTGATCCGCGAGGCGTATACCTCCGAGCCCGAACTCGTGCAGCAAGCGACACGCGACATGCGTGTGGTGCGTGAGCGCGACCCGGCATGCAGGACGTATTTGCAGCCGTTCCTTTACTTCAAAGGCTATGGCGGCCTGCAATCCTACCGCATCGCCAATTGGCTCTGGCGGCAAGAACGCGAGGTCCTTGCGTATCACCTGCAGAGCCGTGTGTCGGAGCTGTTCGCTGTCGACATTCATCCAGCCGCTACGATCGGAGCTGGCGTATTCATCGACCACGCGCACGGCATCGTTATCGGCGAGACAGCCGTGGTGGAGGATGACGTTTCAATGCTTCACTCAGTGACACTCGGTGGCACTGGCAAGGTGGGCGGCGATCGTCATCCGAAGATCCGCCGCGGCGTGATGATCGGCGCGGGGGCCAAGGTGCTTGGCAACATCGAGATTGGCGAGGACGCGCGGATCGCAGCGGGTTCAGTCGTGCTCGCTGATGTGGCGCCGCGTTGCACCGTCGCTGGCGTGCCGGCGCGCCCGATTGGCGGACCTTGTGCCGGCGGTGTGACGCCGGCCGAAGTCATGAACCAG
>JAWKUZ010000037.1:0-6413 GCA_041398305.1 Hyphomonadaceae bacterium | reverse complement strand
ACCCGGGGCCACGTTCAGATCGCCAACTAGCACCGTTGGCGTTTTGCCTTTGCGCTTCTTGTAGAGCGTCTTCATTTTATCGAGCACGTTGAGCTTGTGGACGAACTTCGGGTTCGTCAGCTCCGGCACATCCGCGCCTGCCGGCACATAAAGATTGTGCACTTCAACGCCATCGATCAGCGCCGCAGCGATGCGTGCTTCTTTCTTTGGGCAGATCGCCGGCGCCTCAACCGGCTCGAGCTTCACACGTGAAACAATGGCGACGCCGTGCCAGCCCTTCTGACCGACAACGTGCATGTGCCGGTAACCGGCTTCTTTGAACGCCTTCGACGGAAACTCCCCGTCGCGGCACTTGATCTCCTGCAGGCACAGGACGTCCGGCTTCGCCTCGGCCAGGAAGCGACAGACCATGCCGATGCGCAGCCGCACAGAGTTGATGTTCCAAGTCGCGATTCTCAGCATTGGTCCGTGTGTGGCGTTTCGCGCCCAGAAATTCAAAGAGGCCCGATCGCATTCAGCGACCGGGCCTCGATGTTGCGCCTTTGAGGGGGGCGCCTATTCGCCGGCAGGGGAGTCCGGCAAAGCCGCCGCGCTGGATCCGTCAGCGGGGGGGACGACGCCATCCAGGGGGATGAGCGGCGGCTCGCGTTGCATATACGCCACAGAGGCGAAAAAATCAAGGTTTCGCTAACGAAATTCCTTGCCTCGATCTGCCCCAATCCGCTCAGCGCCGCCGGTTCGGAAGCACGTCCTCCATCCGGAAGAGGTTGCGGTCGAAGCTCGCGGGCTGGGTGATATCCGAGAGCGTGATGCGGGTCCGGGCGCCGGTGGCGTCGATCACATCCCACGACCGGAGTTCGGCGTTGGGTCCGTAGAATTGAAGCGCGATCTGGCCGTCGGTCTGGCCGCGGCGGTCACGCGCAGTGATCATCAGCCACTGCCCAGCACGCGAGACACGCAGCACGCGTGCGTCGCGTTCGAGATTGATGGTCTGGCCCAAAATGATGTTCAGAGGCGTGGATCTGAGCGGCGTGCGCTCAGTCGTGCGCAATTCGGTGTCGCGCAGCGAGACGACGTTGCCATCGGCAACGATCAGCATTGTCGCCGGCGGATCGTATTCGAAGCGAAGGCGTCCGGGCCGCTGCAGGTAGAACATGCCGCTGGCGCGGCCGCCTCCTGGCGAGGTCTGCATGAAACGCCCTTGCAGGCGTTGAACCGCGTTCAGTGAGCGATTGGCGAGCGCAAGCCCCTCGGCGCGCGCGGCGCCTTCCAGCACAACCGGCGTCTGCTGCGCATAAGCTGCGGGAGCGAGCACAAGGGCGGAGAGGCCCAAAAGGGCAAAACGTCTGTTCATGGGGGTCATGTGCCGCAAACGCATGGCGGAAAAAAGGGTTCACTTTGCCTAGAAATGGCCTTTTCGGCTCAGGTTCTGTTCATCTAGACCGGAGAGCGGAGTTGGCTTTGGCGTTCGCCAAGCGCCTGATCAAAAAAACGATTCGCGGGGGCGGCTAGAAAATGTTCGGCGATATGACGCGGGAACTGCCCTCCATCGGCTGGGCAGGTTTCCTGGATACGGAGGCGCTAACCCAGTCCTTCCTCTCGTTGGTGCTGGCGATCGTTCTCGGGGCGGCCATCGCGTTTCACCCGACAACCGCGCGCACTGTCGATACGCGAGCTGAGGCGGAGCTTCCGAAAGTCCTGATCATGTACGCGCTCGTTGGCGCAGTGGTGGGCGAGATCGTGCTGCAATACGGCATGGTTGTCGGCTTTGTCATCTTCGGCCTTGGCGGCCTCATGCGCTTCCGCACGGACGCCGCTTCAACGCGCGATACCGGCCGTCTTATCGTGGTGACGCTGATCGGCCTTATTGCAGGGCTCAACCTGCCGCACTTCGCGGTCATGGCGGCAGCCTTTTCCTGGCTTTTGATCTACGTCTTCGACGGCCATCCCGTGTGCGAACTCGCCGTGCACGAAATTCCAAAAGGCAAGGTGAAGGAAGCGGCGGAGGCGTACCGCACGCAACTGGGTCTGCTTGACTGCAAGATCATCAGCGAAGACCGGTCGTTCACCAAAAGCCGCATCACATACGTTCTACGCGCGCCTCGCAACAGGACTCACACTGAGCTCAACACCGCGCTTTGTGAAAAAGTGCCGGCCGAAGTGCGTGGCGAAATCAATTGGGAAATCGAGTAGCCGCCTAGGCGCTGAACCCGGCCCAAGCCTCTTGCCTCGGCGCATCAGAACGCTGGTTTTCAACAAACCAAACACCAAGTGCGGCAAGCGCCGCCATCGCCGCGACCGTGCGCACCAGCCCGGTAGAACGCCGTTTCTTCGGAGGCGGCGGCTCTTGAAGCGCGATGAACCCGCTCCGCGCCACGCGCGGCCGGCGTCGGGGCGCAGCGCGCTTCGGCTCAGCCGGGGCGACGGTGAGAAGTTCTAGGATTTCTTGTTCGACTGGAGCTTGCGCCGGCTCTGGCGCCGCCTGCTTTTCAGCTTTCTGACGCGGCGCTGGGAGCGCGTTCGGTTCGTGCCCGGTCAGCATCGCGGCCAAAGTGTCGAGCTGAAGCGCTGCCTTCGAATTCGGCATCGCCTCATAGATCATTCGTGCGTCAGACTCTGCCGTGGCGAACAGCTCGGGTTCAAACGCGAATGTCATCGCAGGCTGCGCGCGCACGGCCTGCGCAAAATCCTTCAGCGGAATCTCTGGACGCTTCGGCAAGCCTGTCATCGAGAGCACGATCGTTGGCGAGCCCACCTTGTCGCGCTCTGAGCGCAGCAACTTCAGCATATTGTCGGCGTTGCGCAGGCTCGCCAAATCCGGCCCGGCGACGACAACCACTTCATCAGCCTCGCGTAAAACCGAACGTACCCAGGGCTCCCAGGCGTGGGGCAAGTCGAGCACGACGTGCGAACCCGTGCGGCGCACGTTGGCGATCAGGTCTTCCACCTCAAGTGGATCAAGCTCCAAGCTCGACGTCTTAGAGGGCGCCGCCAGCACTTGCAGATGAGGCGTAAGCTTCACGAGCGCGTCTGTCAGAGTTGCGTCGGGATCTTCGGCTTCGACGACATCGAGAACCGAGGAGGTAGCTTGGGCGCCAACGCTCAGAGCCGCGGCGCCAAACGAGAGGTCAAGATCGACAAGCGTGGTCTTGCGCTGCTGGCGTTCCGCGATCGACCAGGCGACGTTGCGCGCGATCGTAGATGCGCCGACGCCGCCGCGGGCGCCGATGACGGCGATGACCTGGGCTGGGGTCACATCCGCAAAGAGCGCACAGAGCGAACGAGCCACATCGCCGGCTTTTGCGGGCGGCACGATATAGTCGCTCACGCCGCGGGCCGCGAGTTCGCGGAGCAAGGCGATATCGTTCACGGCGCCTAGCATGACAATGCATGCTTTCGGCGCTGCGGCCCGCAAGCGATCGAGCGCGGCGAGCATTGGGGCGCCATCGAGATTGGTGTCGAGCACGAAGAGATCGACACCCTCGGCGCTTGCGGCCGCGCCATCGAGGCCGCCGCGATTGATCACCACATCGGCCCTGGCGAGGCGGGAATCGGCGGCGAGTTCGCGCATCAGGGCTTCGGCCTCGGCGCGGTCCCAGCCCATGTGGATGGAGATCGCCGGAAGCGGCCGATCACGCTGGACGACTTCCGGGGCCGGCGGTTTCGGAGCCGGCTCTGGCTTTGGCTCCGGAGGCGGCGCTGAAAGTTGGGCGCTTACTGGCTGTGAAAAGACCGGCTCTTCTTCGAACTCTGGCGGATCGAAGGGAACGTCCTCTTCTTCTTCTAGCTCCACCACGGCTTCGGGCGGCTGGGCCGGCGTTTCGCTGACGAAGATGGTTTCTTCTTCGTCACATTCGGCGAGGCCGAAAATATCATCCGCTGGCGGCGGCTCGAACGGCGGCTCGTCCGCCTCGTCGTGAACGACATCGCCTGCGGTGAGCTCAAGCGGCGCCTCGAAGCGGGCGGCGACACTTGTTGGGCGCGTCCGTTGGCGCGCGCGGGCTTTTGCCCGTTGAGCTGAAGCAGCGGTGTTCAAGACGCAAGTTCGCCGTCGTCAATATTGGCCCCGAGCCAACATTAACGCGGGTTTCCTTGCGAACTCGTCAGTAAGGAGAGTGAACGGCGCGTTTAGGCTGAGCTGAAAAACGGCCGCCAGCGCGAGCGCGCTTCTTCGCCGAGCGCTTCGAAATCATCGACACGATGGCGCGCTTCAGCTGGCGCGCGGAGCGCTTCGTGCAAACGATGCGGCGTGGCGTGGAGGCGGCGCGCGAGGCGCTGCGCATAAGCGGCCGGCGCGTTGAAGACGCGCAGCAGCGCCTCGTAACGCTCAGCCAGCGGCCAGGCGGAGCGGAAGGCGAGCGGTGTTTTGGCGTGCACCCATGGGCGATCCTGGCGCAGCATCGGCGGGTGGCGCACGTACGTGCCGCGCGCCTGCGGGCGTGACGGGCGCGGCGCTGGTGGCTCGTCGTGGAGAACGAAGGCGCGGATTTTATCTCCCCCGCCTGCGGGGGAGGAGGAGCCGAAGGCGACGGAGGGGGCGACTTCCCCCTTCGTCTCGCTACGCTCGACACTTCCCCCGCGATGCGGGGGAAGATGGAAGCAGCGGAAACTGACGCGCCAGTCTGCCGTCGCTTCCGCCGTGAAGTGCATCAGCTTGCGCACGCGTTTCTGCGCCGCGCGCAGCAGCGGCCGCGTGTTGGGGCGGGGATAGGCCGCCGCTTCGATCAGCAGCAGACGCCGCAGCATCGCCTCGCCGCAGCGGAGCCAGGCGGCGAGCTGAGCGTGCGCCTTGCCCGTCAGCGTGTGCCGCGCGGCGACGTGTTCAGGACCGCCGAAGAGCGCGTGCAGCACCTGCAAAAACGCCGCCGCGACACGCCAGAGGGCGAGCGGTGCTGTGCGGATCGGGGATGGTTCGGTGGCGTGCATGGCGCGATGTCGGGCCATGATACGGCTGGTTGGGGAGGGGGCGGATAGATTTTTTGTTTCCCTGGTCAGTCAACGACAAGTCTTCTGACGAACCCCTCACCTTTGACGTTGTCGTAGACGATGAACCTTGGATGCGCCTTTGGCATCCTAACGCGACCCAACTCGACAGCCACTGAAACGGGCACTGCGGCAAAGACATGGACCTCGGTCTCTTCGCCGTGGAAGACTTTGATTTCGTCGAGGAGCGGCCGGACTAGCTCGCGGAAAGCTTGGAGGTCTCGCTCGAAACGCATCACATCATTGTGCGGACGCTCGGTCGCGATCGACCAAATGGCAACGTCGCTTCCCAGCACATCGGTAACACGCCCATCTACGATAGGCGCACTGACTTCCAGTTTTAGAGCTACCTTCGGTCCGGCCTGCTGAGGGCGTCGGACAGAGAGCTTACAAAGATCGCCGTTTTCCGCCCACCGCCAACCCGGTGGCTCGCGATGGAGCTGGTGGATGCGAGCAGGGACGATGTCACCGAGAAGCGCGCCGAGCTTCACGAGCAACGGAATTGGCGCAAGCGCGAATACCGACAAGTGCGTCACTTCGCGGGACGCCAACCGGCTTCGGACATGTGTGTTAAACTGATGCTCTAAATTGCGAGCCTCGGTGTCCCAATAGGTGGCGTCGCTATCTCGTGCGACGGATCCAAGGATCTCAATCCCGATCGAACGTCCTTCTGCCGGATAGAATTCCGGGGTCATCGCCGTTCGAACTCGGCCGAAGCTCAGCGGAGATTCCAGGTCTCCAATCTTCGCGCCGTAGCGAAGCACGTGCGATGCTCTGTCGGCAGCAATATCAGCGAGTATCGCGATGCGGGACTCGTGGGCCTCTTTGATCGAAAGGAGGCGTTCTTCGGGGTATTGGTCCACCTCATCAACGTCGATAAGCTTGTGATGCGGGTAGCACATCAACATGAGATTGTTTGGGTCGTCGGCCAGTTCAGCCGATCTGGTGGGATGACCGCGAGGGCTGGTGGGCTTCTCGCCTACGATATGCGCGACGAACCCAAAGTTTGAATCTTCGTTGTTGGCCGCGAGGTCGCCGATCAGTGATTTGTTGCAGTAAGAGCACCGCCCAGCACCGCGGGCCCAAACAATGCAGCGCGTCGTTGTGCTAACCATTTTCCGCCCTTGGCCGAGCGCCATCATTTGCTGAGGCTTTGTCGGCTTCCCGCGCTCGAATTTCCGCGATGGTGGCGGGACCCACACCGCCGCCCCGCCAAACGCCGTCGAAGTGCCATAGCTCGTAGTAGTACAACCACCGGGATGCCCACGGCACCGTAGTGTCAGCGATCCACATCGTGGGCTTCCAACCTTTTCCGTCGGGGTCAAACAGGCAGAGCGCGGAGTCCTTCGGTTGCTTCGAACAAAAGATCAGATGCGGAATATCCTCGTAGGTGGCTCCATCACGCGGAATGAGATGCGGAGTGATCAGGC
>JAWKUZ010000036.1:0-12064 GCA_041398305.1 Hyphomonadaceae bacterium | reverse complement strand
CGGGGCAAGGCGGCTGTTGCGCGACGCGGCGGTGGCGCCCTGGCGGGGGATCGGCATCGGCCTGATCAGCTTCGCGGGCTACGGGCTTGTGCTCTGGGCGCAGATCTTCGCGCCGATCGCGCAAGTGACGGCGTTGCGCGAGACGTCGGTGGTGTGGGGCGCGCTGATCGCGTTCTTCTTCTTGCACGAAAAGCTTGGCCCCAGACGCTGGCTGGGTGCTTCGATTGTAGCGCTCGGTGCTGGCTTGATCGCGTTCGCTTGAGTAGATTTGCGCCGATGGCCGATCTTCAGATCATTCGTATTGATGACGCCAAAGCGCTCGTTCGCGTCGGGGTGCCTGACCCGGAGCGCGCAACGCCACAAGAGGTACGAATCTCCGTCGCCATGGCGCTTGAGGATCCACCAATGTTTATCGACCATGATCGCATCGGCGCGACCGTGGACTATGACAAGATCATCCAATTCATTCGCGGCGACCTTGGCGAGCCGGCGCATCTGATCGAGACTCTGGCGGATCGCGTCGCGGGGCATTGCCTCTCGCTTTCGCCTCGCGCTGTGTGGGTTGAGGTGACGGTCAAAAAACCGTCGGTGCTTTCCGGCGATGGGCTGGTCGCGGTCTGTATTCGCCGCGAGGCTAGTCGAACATAACGTCGCGCGCGCTGGGCACGAGATGCTGGCCGCCATCGACTGGGATCAGGGCGCCGGTGATGTTTTCCGCTTTCGCCAGGAATGCGACGGCATCGGCAACATCTTCGACACGTGTGCCGATGCGCGTGAGATTGTTGTCGTGAACCGACTCAAAGTTCTCTTGATCGCCGCTTACCAACATCAACCCGGCGGCGATGCAGTTCACGCGAATGTTTGGCGCCAGCGCCATCGCGAGCGCGCTCGTTGCATGGGCGAGGCCGGTCTTCGCCAGGGTATATGAAAGAAAATCTGGATTCTGATTGAACACCTTCTGATCGGAGATGTTCGTGACGAACCCGTGTTGATCGCCAATCTGCTGACCAAGCTTTCGCGCCAGATAAACCGGCGCAAGCAGGTTCAGGCGCACCTGCGCTTGCGCGGCATCAAGATCGAAGGTGTTGATCGTATCCGGTGTGAAGCTAGCGGCGCTATTCACCAGACCCACCCAGTCGCCGCGCTGTGAAAGTGCATTCGCCATTACGTCGATCGCGGATTGATCCATGAGATCCGCGCCGAAAATCTCGGCCCTGCCGCCGTCCGCCTGAATTTCACGCGCAATCGTCTCCGCGCCTTCGCGCGAGGCATTGTAATGGACGCCGACGACCCAGCCATCTTTGGCTAAACGTCGCGCGATGCCAGCGCCAACTCGTCTGCCGGCGCCGGTGACAAGCACAAGCTTACTCATCCGACGAAATCCGAACGCGCGACGTCGTAGTGAAGGCCAACGCCCTTCATTTCAGGAAAGATGTCCGGCTTCATAATCGTTAGCTCAACACGTTCAGCGGGCGTCATCTCGAAGCACGCCGTCAGGATATCGCGCGCCAGAGTTTCGATACGCTCTGTGTGTGGCCTGCTTTCAATGTCGTTCAGGTACATACGAAGCGGATCATAATTTACGTAGCGACCGTGGTCCGCGTTGTATGCGTTGAGGCTGAAGTGCAGCGAGAGATCGAGGCGCAAACGCTGCGCGTCGTCCTTCTCCCACGCGTGCTCGCCGATGCGCACGCGCAACTCCACATCGCGCATGAAAATCGAGACGGAGGAGGGCTCGCTCATAATTTTAGCTACACGCCGCCTTGTAGCGCACGCAAGCACAGCGCGTGACGCGCGTCACATCCATAGGGCAAACAAGCTATTACCTTCCACTCATCGGATCGATGGACGGTTCGAGAAGAGATGGAGCAGGAAATGGCCAAGTTTTATTGCCTCGTTGCAGCACTGGCGGTGTTTGCCCCCTTTGCGTTCGCCACTATGAACCAAGCCGCGCAGATGGTTGCGTAACGGGTCTCTGACCTGAACTTTCCCAAGCTCCCTCGGAGCGCAAGAACCAGGCAGATCCCATGAAAAGCCCACAAGATTGAGGGCGCCGGTCCACCGGCGCCCTTTTCATTTACGGAAAGTGTTCTTGTAATGTTCTATGTGTGGGACTATAGTCCTATCTATGAAGTCCGATCCGCTGCATGGCCGGGGCGCTCGTACGAATGCGAGCGGCCGCTACGAGCGCTTTGCGCGCGAAGCCTTTGATGATGGCTGGGTCGGCGAAGACGGCGCAAAGCCGTTCGAGACGATCGTCACGCCGGAGTTGGCCAAGAGCATCATCTCGACCAATCAAAGCCCTGACATTTCCTTCGATCAGTCGATCAATCCCTATCGCGGTTGTGAGCACGGCTGCATCTATTGCTATGCACGACCCAACCACGCCTATGTCGGTCTCTCGCCCGGGCTCGATTTCGAAACCAAGCTGTTCGTCAAAGCCAACGCCGTTGAGTTGCTCGAGCGCGAGTTCGCAAAGCCTAGCTACAAACCAAAGACCATAATGCTCGGCGGCGTGACTGACATTTATCAGCCGATTGAACGTGGTTACGGCATTACGCGTGGCATTCTCGAAGTGATGGAACGGTGGCGGCACCCAGTGTCGCTCATCACCAAGTCGCAACTCGTCATCCGCGACATAGATATTCTCGCGCGCTTGGCCGAACGCGGGCTGGCGAAAGCGGCGATCTCGGTCACAAGTCTAGAGCGGCGTATCGCGCGGGTGATGGAACCGCGCGCGGCCGCGCCCCACCGGCGCATCGAGGCGATCCGAATGCTCGCGGAAGCGGGCGTTCCGGTCACCGTGATGGTCGCGCCGATCGTGCCGGCGATCAACGACGCCGAGATCGAAGCTATCTTGGAGGCGTGCGCCAAAGCAGGCGCCACCACGGCGGGCTATGTGGTGCTGAGGCTGCCGCTCGAGATCAAGGATCTCTTCCGGGAGTGGCTGCACGCGCACTTTCCGGATCGCGCGACACGCGTGATGACGCTCGTGCGCCAAATGCGGAACGGGCGTGACTACGATCCTGAATGGGGCAAGCGCCAGCGAGGCGAGGGACCGTATGCCCGCCTCATAGCAGATCGCTTCTCAGCGGCCCTGAGGCGCTTTGGTTTGGATAAGCCACGCTTGCCGCTCGATCACACACAGTTCCGTCGCCCCATGGAACACGGTGGCCAGGGTGACCTCTTCGCCTCAGAGTAGCGCGCGGTCCGCCTGCAGGCTAAGACGGTCGCCCTGGGTAGAAGGACACGACCTATGCGCACAGAGGGCCAACGCCGTTCCGACAATTTCGAAGATCGCGGCCGCGGCAGCGGCGGTATGGGCGGTGGCGGTTTGCCCGGCGGGGCGCTCCTGGCAATTCTGCGGCGCATCGGCCTGCGCGGCATCCTGATCGTCGGTGTTGTGCTAGCGGGAATTTGGTTCTTCGCGCCGCAGAATATCAAGCAACTCGTGTTTGGCGCGCTCTTCGGCGGCGTTCCAGGTCAGACTCAAACAACCGGTGGCGAAGGCAGTGTCTGCGAGGGTTCGGCCGAAGCTGGCCAAGCGTGCGATTTCTCGCGCGTCGTGCTCGCCTCCACGGAAGATGTTTGGACACAGCAATTCGCGCAGGGCCGCTTGCCGAACTATGGCCGTCAGCCGGGCGCCTACACCCACCCGACACTCGTCGTATTCGAAGGCGGCGTAGCGACCGAAGGGTGCGGAAGTGCGAGTTCGGACGTTGGTCCGTTCTACTGCCCTGGCGATCGCAAGCTCTATATCGATCCGGGCTTCTACCAAGTGATGGAAAGCCGCCTGCGCGCGCCTGGTGATTTCGCGCAAGCCTACGTGATTGCGCACGAGGTCGGTCACCACGTCCAGAACCTCATCGGCGCTACGCAGATCCAAGTGCAAGGCGAGAGCCAAAACCAGACATCAGTGCGTGTCGAACTACAGGCCGATTGTCTTGCCGGAGTCTGGGGACATACCGCGCGGGCCGATCTGGCAATCGATGAATCGGATCTACGTGAAGCACTGAACGCGGCGCACGCAATCGGCGACGACGCACTTGGTCACCAAAACCAAAGCCAATTTACGCACGGCTCCAGCGCCCAGCGGATGAATTGGTTCCGCCGTGGCTTCAACAGCGGCGACGCGCGCCAATGCGACACGTTCAACGTGCCGGCAAACCAACTCTAGGGGAGTGAGCTGGGAGCTTACGGCTCCCAGCTCGCCGCCTGATCGATCAGGAATTGGCGGAAGGCGGCAATGCGTTTTGAGCGCTTAAGGTCGCTTGGGTAGATGAAATAGACCTCGAAGCTCGGGCCTTGCAGGTTCGGCAGCACCTTCACGAGGTTTGGATTTTCACGCGCCATGTAGTCGGGCACGCTGGCGATGCCGAAGCCGCTCTCAACTGCGCGCAGCATGCCATAGACGTTGTTGATCTCAAGAAGCGGCGGGCGCGGCTTTGCGTCTTCGCGGCCAGCGCGTTGGGCCCAATCGAGTTCGCGCATCGGCGTCGGTACGCCCGCCTGATATGCGATGATGCGATGGTTATCGAGATCCTCGACGCTCTTCGGCGTGCCGTGCTTCTGTAGGTAGGAAGCCGACGCGTAGAGACTGACGCGTACTTCAAGCAGTTTGCGTTGAATAAGATCTGCGTGCGTCGCCGCCCAGAGCCGGATCGCGCACTCAGCCTCAAGCTTCAGTAGATCAAACTCACGGTCGTCGAGCAGAATTTGAAGGCGTGTTTCCGGATAGAGGTCGGCAAACGCGCCGAGACGGGGTGCGAGCCATGTTGAGCCAAACGCCACCGGGGCGGTGACCTTAAGATCACCGATCACCTTCTCGCGCGCATCCTTCAGCGTCGATTCCGCAATCACTGCCGCGCCCGCCATTTCGCGCGTGAATTCGCGTAGCGCCATGCCGGGGCCAGTCAGCAGGAGGCCGCGTGCGTGACGCTGGAACAGCGGTACGCCCATGTCGTTCTCAAGCGCCGCAATCTGGCGGCTCACGGAAGATTGGCTGACGCCGAGCTTCTCAGCCGCCGCTGTGAGGCTGCCGGTCTCGGCAGCGAAGTGGAAGGTCTTGAGCTTGTCCCAGTCCATCATGAGGCCGCCCCTGAGGCGCCCACGCGACGGCCCCGTCCGATGCAATATTGCATAGCTCGGCATAAGGGTCGATAGAGAAGCAAGCAAAAAGAGCGGTTTGCCGATGTGGTTTGATCAAGTCAGGGAGCTCTCGAACGTTGAGCTCCTTCGGGTAGGGGCAGCGCATCTCACGCTCGGCGGGGTCGCCGGCGCCCTCTTGCTGACGCTCATTTTTATGACCGCCGCCTGGATTGCGGGCACCGCTATCAAGCGCATCCGCCAGCGCACGCGGGAGGGGAGCGCGGCGCTTTACCTTACCGAGAAGCTGCTCAGCTACGGCCTCGTGATCGTCGGCATCTTCTTCGGCCTTTCGACACTCGGCTTGGATCTCTCGTCGTTCGCGGTTTTCGCAGGCGCCATTGGGATCGGTCTGGGGCTTGGCCTGCAGGGCATCGTCAAGGAGTTTGTATCGGGGCTCGTTCTGATCTCGGACCGTGCTCTGCACATTGGCGACTATGTCGAGATGCCCGATGGCACGCGGGGTCTGGTTCAAGAGATCGGGCCGCGCGCCACGCGCATCCGCAATAATGATCACGTCTATCTGCTCGTGCCGAATTCGAAACTGATCGAAAACACCGTTATCAATTGGACCTTGCGCGGAGACACACGCCGCATCCACGTGCCGTTCTCAGTGGCCTACGGCGTCGACAAGGAGAAGGTGCGCGACGCCGTTCTTGCTGCGGCCCGGGAGGTGCCATTCACTTTGCCGGATGAGGGCGCGCGCAAGACTCAAGTTTGGATGACGAGCTTTGGCGATTCCGCCTTGAACTTTGAACTCGTCGTTTGGCCTACGCTTGAAGCGGTGAAGAGACCGCGCGCAATGCAAGCGGCTTATACTTGGGCGATCGATGACGCACTGCGCCAAGCCGGGATTGAGATCCCGTTCCCGCAGCGTGACATTCGCATTCGGAGCTTCTTCGGCGAGGAGGGAGACGATGCGCTCGCAGCGTTGAAGTTGGAGCGCCAGCCGGATGTGTATGAGCCGCCACCTGAGCCTACACACAATGATGCGGCCGAAGATCTGATGCAGCCCGAGCCGCCGCCTGAGCCTGAGGAATTGGGTGACGACGAGCGCGCGGCGTCGAAATCCGTTTAGCCCTAAGTGTATTACGCCGCCGCGCCTGCTTTGCCACGGGCGCGGTCGAGTTCTAGCGCCGCCAGATACTTTTCGGCCTCTAGCGCGGCCATGCAGCCGAGGCCCGCAGCGGTGACCGCTTGGCGATAAGTGTCGTCGGCGACGTCGCCGGCGGCATAGACACCAGGGATATTCGTTTCAGTCGTGCCCGGTTTCACAATGATGTAGCCGCTGTCCTTCATCGCCACTTGGCCTTTGAAGAGTTCTGTCGCAGGGGCGTGGCCAATGGCGACAAACACGCCATCAAGCTTGCGCTCCTCGCGGGCGCCGGTTTTCACGTTCTTGATCACGATGCCGGTAACGCCCTTGGGGTCTTCCGTGCCTTCGATCTCTTCGAGCGCGCTGTCCCACATCACTTCGATCTTCGGATGATTGAAGAGGCGCTCTTGGAGGACCTTCTCAGCCTTAAGCGAGTCACGGCGGTGGATCAGTGTCACCTTGCTGGCGAGGTGAGCCAGATATAGCGCTTCCTCGACGGCGCTGTTGCCGCCGCCGATCACGGCGACTTCCTTGCCACGATAGAAAAAGCCGTCGCACGTCGCGCAAGCGCTAACGCCGAAACCTTGGAATTTGTGCTCGCTATCGAGCCCCAGCCACTTGGCCTGCGCGCCGGTCGCGATGATCACTGCGTCCGCCAGATAAACTTGGCCGCTATCGCCTATGAGTTTGAACGGCCGCTGATCCAGCTCCGCTTTCACGATGATGTCTTCCACCAGCTCTGTGCCGACGTGCTTCGCTTGCGCGCGCATCTGCTCCATCAGCCAGGGGCCCTGAATCGTGTCGGCGAAGCCCGGATAGTTCTCAACGTCGGTCGTGATCGTCAGTTGGCCGCCGGGCTGAAGGCCGGCGATCAGCATCGGCTTGCGCAGCGCCCGCGCGGCGTAGATGGCGGCGGTGTAGCCAGCCGGGCCAGAGCCGATGATGACGATGGGGGCGTGGCGGGCGGCGGTTGAGGTCATGTGCGGCTCTTGCAAGGATTCGTGTCGGCCCAATATGGCGTTACGGGCGCGGCTCCGAAAGTCGCCGGTTTTGCTGGCGAGCTAAGGTCAAAGCGCGGCTGACGCACGGAATTGCCTAGGAATTTTCCACAGCTATGCTGGGGCTGGGGACTAGGCTCATAAACGAGGCGGCGGGGAACTTTGCCGAAGATATTGGTCGTCGAAGATGACGCGCTGATCGCCATGGAGTTGAGCGAGCGGCTGACGGACATGGGCTACGAGGTTCTCGGGCCCGCGCACTCGATCGCCGAGGCGGAGGCGCTGCTTGCTCGCGAAACACCCGATGGCGCGCTGTTGGACGCGACCCTGGGCAGCGGCGTGTCTAGTGTGCCACTTGCCGTCATCCTCCACGCCAAAGGCGTGCGCGTGGCGTTCTGCACGGGCTACGACAAAGTGAAGGACGCGCCCCCTCAACTCGCCAACGCGCCGGTGATGACCAAGCCGGTCAGCGACGCGCAGATCAAGGCCTGTCTTGAGAAACTGCTCAATCAACCCTGACGTACGCGTGCGGCCCACGCGGTGAGCACTGCCGCCGCCGCGCGATCTGTTTCCAGCAGCGGCGGATAAGACCAGGTCTCCAGCTTGCCGTTATAGGGCCGCGCGCAGCCGCGGCGCGCGAGGCTTTGGTGGAAGCGCGCAAGTTTTCCAAGTTGACCATCGACCGCCAGAATGTGCACCGGCTTACCGGTGGCGGCGGCTTCCGTCGCCATGTTCACGCTGTCGGCCGTGACAAAGATATGATCGGCCACACCAAGAATTGCCGGGTAGGGGTTCGCCCCTTCGTCTTCGTAGAAGACTGCGCAATGCGGCGCGAGCCATGTGCGAAACTGCATGCGCGCGGCGCGACCGGTGCGGCGCGAGAGGGTCGCCATCAACGTGCCGCCGGTGGCGCGTTGCACCGCGGCGAGCGAGTCCGAAATGGCGCGCGCGCGTGCTGGTGAAATGTCCTGCCGCTTGGACTTGCCTCCGATCAGGATGGCAAAGCGCGGCGCTGGGAGGTCCTCCAAATTCGCCGGTTTGTACTCAGAAACCGCGCGATCCATGCGCTCCGCGGTGATGCGATTGCAGGCGCCGACGATCGGCAAGACGTTCTGGCCTTCAAGTCCGTCATGCATCGGCGGGATCACCACATCGAACTCGCGCGGGTTCACGCGGGGGTCTTGCAGCTGCACGACGAAGGTCTTGCCGTTCGTCCACTCACGCATCCCCATCGCGAATGGGACCGACGCACGGCCACACCCGATGAAGATGTCCGGCCATGGGGGCTGGATCGGATCAGAGCCGATCGTCAGCGCGTTCTTGGGCGCAGGCACAAAGCCCGCCGGCAGCCAACTATAGGGCGTACGAAGGCGTACGCGCTTGGTGGTGAGTGAGATTGGCGCCCGCCGCGCGATCGCCTCGGCCAACCCGAGCGCTTGCGCTTCGATGCCGGCGCGGCCGTCCGTCACGATCCAGACGTTCAGGGGTTCTGCGGGCTGATAGCCAGCGCTGCGCATTCAGCCCCCGTCCGCCTCAGGTGTCAGAGGTACTTCACCTTGGTGATCTCATAGGACTTGGGCCCACCGGGCGCCATGACCTCGACTACGTCGCCCTCTTCCTTGCCGATCAGCGCGCGTGCGATCGGCGAGGTGATGGAGATCTTGCCGCCCTTCACATCGGATTCGTCTTCGCCGACGATCTTGTACTTGGACTTCGCGCCGGAATCCTCGTCGAGCAGGTTCACGGTCGCGCCGAATTTGACCTGCTTGCCAGTGAGCTTCGATATGTCGATGACCTGGGCGCGAGCGATCTTATCCTCAAGCTCGGTCACGCGACCTTCGATGAACGCCTGGCGCTCTTTAGCCGCATGGTATTCGGCGTTTTCGGAGAGGTCCCCGTGGGCGCGCGCTTCCGCGATCGCCTGGATTACCGCCGGGCGCTCTTCGGTCTTGAGACGCTTTAGCTCTGCGTCGAGGGCGGTGTAACCCTCGGCGGTCATTGGGATTTTTTCCATGGGTGTGGTGTAAAAGTCCGTTTTGGATATGAAAATTTGGGTCCGATCCGGCCTGACGTCAAGCATATGCCTGAAGGGCACGAACGCCTAGGGGCGCCCCTGATTTGAGCAATCGGATCGCCTGGATGGCCGCCCGCGCGCCCGACACGGTCGTATAATAGGGAATGTTCTGCACAAGCGCCGTGCGACGGATCGAGTAGGAGTCTCGATAGGACTGGGCGCCCTCGGTCGTGTTGAACACGAGCTGGACCTCGCCGTTCTTCATGGCGTCCACAACGTGCGGCCGGCCTTCAGCGACCTTGTTGACCTTGTCGATCTCCAGGCCCTTCTGGATGAGGTAATCGGCGGTGCCGCCGGTGGCCATGAGCTTGAAACCCAGCGCGATGAGATCCTTGGCAACCGGCACGAGCGCCGGCTTGTCGGCGTTCTTCACCGAGATGAAGCAGCAGCCCTCAACCGGCAGGTTGATGCCAGAGGCAATCTGGCTCTTAGCGAAGGCAGCGACGAAGCTTTCGTCCAGCCCCATGACCTCGCCGGTCGAGCGCATCTCTGGGCCAAGCACCGGGTCGACGCCCGGGAAGCGCGCGAACGGGAAGACGGCTTCCTTCACTGCCACGTGCTGCTTCGATGGCCGATCGAGCTTCAACTCTTTCAGCTTCACACCGGCCATGACCTTCGCTGCCGCCGCCGCAATCGGGCGATTGATTGCCTTGGCGACGAACGGCGCCGTGCGTGAAGCGCGCGGGTTGGCTTCGAGGATGAAGATCTCGTCGTCTTTCACTGCAAACTGAATGTTGATCAGACCGCGCACATCGAGCGCGAGCGCCAGCTTCTTTGTTTGCGCCTCGATCTCCTCGACCAGCTTCTTCGAGAGCGAGTAGGGCGGCAGCGCACAAGCGCTATCGCCGGAGTGGACACCGGCTTCCTCGATGTGCTCCATCACGCCGGCGACGAACACGTCCTCACCATCGCAAATAGCGTCGACATCGACTTCGATGGCGTCACGCAAGTAGCAATCCACGAGCAGCGGCTTCTTGTCCGAGACGGCGAGTTCAGACGGCCCGCCCAGCGCGCGCGAGATGCGCGCGACATATTCTTCGAGTTCGCTTTCGTTATGGACGATCTGCATGGCCAGGCCGCCCAGCACGTAAGATGGCCGCAACATCACCGGGTAGCCAATCTTGGCTGCGCCACTGCGCGCTGCCTCAAGCGACGGCGCAATCGTGTTGTCGGGTTGCTTCAATCCGATCTTGCGCAAGAGCGCCTGGAAGCGGTCGCGATCTTCCGCGAGGTCGATAGCGTCGACGCTAGTGCCGAGGATCGGCGCGCCTTCATCGGCCAGGGGCTGCGCCAGCTTCAGCGGCGTTTGCCCGCCGAACTGCACGATCAGCCCTTGCACCGTGCCGCGCGATTTCTCTGTCTCTACGATCTCGAGTACGTCTTCCGTCGTCAGCGGCTCGAAGTAGAGGCGATCGGAGGTGTCGTAGTCGGTCGACACGGTTTCCGGGTTGCAGTTGACCATGATCGACTCGACGCCGATCTCGGCGCACGCAAACGCGGCGTGGCAGCAGCAATAGTCGAACTCGATGCCTTGGCCGATGCGGTTCGGGCCGCCGCCGAGAATAATGACCTTGTTGCGATCCGATGGATCGGCTTCGCAATCGGCGGCCTCTGCGCCGTAGGTGGGGTACTCGTAGGTTGAATACATATAGGGCGTGGTCGCCCGGAACTCGGCGGCGCAGCTGTCGATGCGCTTGAATTGCGGGCGCACGCCAAGTTTGCGGCGCGCCGCTCGCACGTCGCGCTCGCGCCCGCCCGTGAGCTTCGCCAAGCGCGCATCGGAGAAACCTTGCGCCTTCAGCGCGCGGAAGCTCGCCGCATCCTTCGGCAAACCGTCAGCACGGATTTCCGCTTCTTTTTCGATGATTTCAGCGATCTGGCGCACGAACCAGGGATCGAAGTGCGACGCCGCGCAAATCTCTTCAACGCTCAATCCGCGGCGGAGCGCTTCTGCGCACACGAGAAGGCGATCGGCTTTCGGTGTGACGAGGCGCAGCCTTGCTGCGGCGCGGCCATTGTCCTCGTCCGTCGCGCCATCGATTGGGATTTCATCCAATCCGGTGAGGCCGGTGTCGAGCGAGCGCAGCGCTTTCTGTAGGGACTCCTGGAATGTGCGCCCAATCGCCATCGCTTCGCCGACGGATTTCATGCTCGTCGTCAGTGTCGTATCCGAGCCTTGGAAGCGCTCGAACGCGAAGCGCGGAATTTTGGTGACGACATAATCGATCGTCGGCTCGAAGCTCGCCGGCATTGCTCCGCCGGTGATGTCGTTGGCGATTTCATCTAGCGTGTAGCCGATGGCGCACTTCGCCGCGACTTTGGCGATCGGGAAGCCTGTTGCCTTGGAGGCAAGGGCGGACGACCGCGAAACGCGCGGGTTCATCTCGATCACCACCATGCGTCCGTTTGCGGGGTTTACCGCGAACTGCACGTTCGACCCGCCGGTCTCGACGCCGATCTCGCGAAGCACCGCGATGCTGGCGTTACGCATGATCTGATATTCGCGGTCGGTCAGCGTCAGTGCAGGCGCGACGGTGATCGAGTCGCCTGTGTGCACGCCCATCGGATCGATGTTCTCGATCGAGCAAATGATGATGCAATTGTCCGCTTTGTCGCGAACAACTTCCATCTCGTACTCTTTCCAGCCGATGATGGATTCTTCGACCAGAATTTCCGTGATCGGAGACGCAGCCAAGCCGCGCTCAACGATCTCTTTGAACTCTTCAAGATTGTAAGCAACGCCGCCGCCCA
>JAWKUZ010000035.1:0-14139 GCA_041398305.1 Hyphomonadaceae bacterium | reverse complement strand
GGCCCAAACAGGTGACCCGCTGGGCACCGGGGAAGGCGCGTCTTCGCTGCCGGATTTGGCGCCTGAGTTCATGTTCCGCCGGGGACCGGAGATGCCGTTCGTGCAGGCGGCGGAGCAAAGCCGCGCCCGGCTCGGTTTTTATAAGTCGCTGCCGATTGAGTCACAGCCGGATGCGCAAATGGCGGTGACTTCGGATGGCCGCGTGTCGGCCAACGCGCTGCATTGTCAGGGTGTCGTCTCGATGGCGCGCGCTGAAAACTTGGCTTCGGCGAACAGCCAGTTCTTCATCATGCGTCAGCCGAACTCGTCGTTGGACAAGCGCTACACGATCTTCGGACGCGTGGTCTGGGGTCAGGATGCGGTCATGCAGATCGCAGTCGGAAATCCCCCGCCGAATCCGGACCGCATGGTCGCGGTTCGTGTCGCAGCAGACTTGCCCGAGAGCGAGCGCGCGCCAATCTTCGTGCTGCGCACCGATGGTCCGCAGTTCCGTGATCTGATCGAAGATACCCGTCGCCAGCGCCGCGCGGACTTTTCGGTCTGTGATGTTGAAATCCCCGCGCGCGTGCCGCGCAATCCGAACAGAGAGAGAAGCTGGTGGTCGATAATTCCTTTCATACCCTGACGCTCGAGCTCGACACCGGTACGGTGAAGATCAAATTCCGTCCTGATCTAGCGCCGAACCACGTTCAGCGTATCGGTGAACTGGCGAACGAGGGCTTCTACAACGATGTCCCGTTCCACCGCGTCATCGCGGGCTTCATGGCCCAGGGTGGCGACGGCGGCCGCAAGAACGGCACAGGCGGTTCGTCGAAGCCGAACTTGAAGCAAGAGTTCAACGCCGAGCCGCACGTGCGAGGCGTATGCTCTATGGCGCGCACCAACGATCCGAACTCGGCCAATAGCCAGTTCTTCATCTGCTTCGACGATGCCAGGTTCCTCGACAAGCAATACACCGTGTGGGGCCAGGTGATGGAAGGCATGGAAGCTGTCGATGCTCTCCCGAAAGGCGAGCCGCCGCGCAACCCAGGCAAGATCGTCAGCGCCAAAGCTGAGTGACGTGCTAAGGCGGCGCCGCGATGCGCGTCGACCTTTTTGATTTCGAGCTGCCTGAAGATCTAATCGCGCTGCGTCCAGCGCGGCCGCGGGATGACGCGCGGCTGCTGCATGTGCCTGTCGCAGCTGCGTTTGAAGACCTCGTCGTGCGGGACGGACCAGCGCTGTTTCGTGCCGGCGACCTCCTGGTGTTCAACGACACGCGGGTGATCCCTGCAGCGCTCAAGGCTGTGCGTCCAAGCCGTGACCCGCAGGGGCCGGTGGTGCGCGTTTCGCTCAATCTGATTGAGCGCCTCGGCGCCGATCGTTGGCGGGCGCTCGGGAAACCGGGCAAGCGATTGAAGGCGGGAGACGGCTTGTTCTTCGATGACGGCCTGTTCGCCGCCATTGAAGGCAAGAGCGAAGAGGGTGAGTTGACGCTACGCTTCGATCGTGCGGGCGAGGCGCTGGATGAAGTGATCGCCAAGATCGGTGCGCCACCTCTGCCGCCCTACATCGCCGGCAAGCGCGCGCCCGATGAGGACGACCGCGCGGACTATCAGACCATCTACGCCGCGAAGGATGGCGCCGTCGCCGCACCCACGGCGGGCCTGCATTTCACGGACGCGCTAATGCATGAGTTCGACGCCATGGGCGTAGAGCGAGCGCACGTAACGCTGCACGTCGGCGCCGGTACGTTTTTGCCAGTGAAGGCCGAAGACACGTCGGCCCACATCATGCACTCGGAGTGGCGAGAGATTTCGTCAGTCACCGCTGATGCCGTGAACCGCGCCAAGGCCGAAGGGCGGCGCGTGATTGCCATCGGCACGACAGCGTTGCGATCGTTGGAATCTGCTGCTGATGAAGACGGGCGTCTGCGCGCGGAGTCTGGCGGCACCGATATCTTCATCACTCCCGGCTATCGCTTTCGCATTGTCGATGGTCTTTGGACCAACTTCCATCTGCCACGTTCGACACTGTTCATGCTCGTCTCCGCCTTCGCCGGGTTGGACCGCATGAAGGCCGCTTACGCACACGCGATCGAGAGCGGTTACCGCTTCTATTCCTACGGCGACGCCAGCCTGTTATGGCGGGCCGAATGAGCTTTCCGTTTGAGATAAGCGCGCGTGACGGCGCCGCGCGCACAGGCGTGTTGCGCACCCCGCGCGGCGACATCCGCACGCCGGCGTTCATGCCGGTGGGCACGGCCGGGACGGTGAAGGCGCTGACGGTCGATCAAGTCGCTTCGACAGGCGCCGACATCATTCTCGGCAATACCTACCATCTGATGCTGCGCCCGGGCGGCGAGCGCATGGCCAAGCTTGGCGGCCTGCATCGCTTCATGCGCTGGGACAAGCCGATCCTCACCGATAGCGGCGGTTATCAAGTCATGTCGTTGGCGCAGCTTCGGAAACTCGACGCGGATGGCGTCACCTTCAGAAGTCACGTTGATGGCAGCCAGCATCGCCTAACGCCCGAAAGCGCAATGCAAATTCAAGCGGATGAAATCGGCGCCGATATCGTCATGCAATTGGACGAATGCCCCGCGCTGCCGGCGCCGCGTGAGACGGTTGAGAAGGCTATGCGGCTTTCACTGGATTGGGCGAAGCGCTGCAAGACTGCTTTCGGCGCGCGCGAAGCGCAGAACCTGTTCGCCATCGTTCAAGGCGGTATCGATCCCGAGTTGCGTCGTATTTCAGCTGAAGCGCTGGTGAATGAGGGCTTTGATGGATACGCCATTGGCGGCCTTGCGGTTGGCGAAGGTCACGAGGCGATGCTGGCGACGCTCGGCGTGACCACGCCGTACCTACCGCATGATCGGCCGCGTTATCTCATGGGCGTTGGCAAGCCGATCGACATCGTCGAGAGCGTTGCGCGCGGCGTTGATATGTTTGACTGCGTGCTGCCGACGCGTTCTGGCCGCCACGGCCAAGCGTGGCTCGACAGTGGCCCGCTCAACATCACCAACGCGCGCTACGCCGAGGACGAAACGCCGCTCGACGCGCGCATCGATTGTCCCGCGAGCCGCGATTATTCGAAGGCCTATTTGCACCACCTGTTCAAAGCCGGCGAGTTGCTCGGGCAGACGCTGCTGTCGTGGCACAACATCGCCTATTATCAGTTTCTGATGGCGCGGCTACGCGAGGCGATCACCGCAGGCCAACTCACGCAATTCGTGACTGAGTTCAAAGCGCAGCAGTCGAAGACGGCGGCTTAGTTGTTGCGCTGACGCGCCGCTGGTGGCGGTGGCGGAATTATGTTCGGACAGCCGAGCGAAGCACCGTAGCCGCGTAAGAACGTGCGGCGTTGCTGGCCGTTGGCAACCGCGCGCAACGCATCGCGTTCGGCGCGATTGGCGCCGCTGATGCGCCGCACCCAGGACCGGAACGGGATCAGATCTTCCGCCGTGCTCTCGGCCGCTTGAATGGTTTGGTCCTCAACGAAGTCGCCGCTGCGATCCCAAGCGTTGCGGTTTGGGCCGGGCTGGTAGCTTTCCGGGCCAAGTACGGCGTCCAATTGGCTGATCTCTTGTGCGATGGCGGCACAATTGCTGAGCGAAGCGGTTGCGTAGGGATATTGCAGATTGCGCAGAAGCAGCGGGATTTCAGGTCGCACCAATCCTACATCGCGGAGCGGAATAGAGGCGGCGCCTGTGACGCCACGGCGCGTATCCGCTGTGCGCCCGGTCGAGCAAGCCACGACGCTCACACACGCGGCGGCGACCAACGCGATTTTCCCCAATTTCCGCATGCGCATTGTCCAGCTCCCGGCTCAGGCGGCCAGCCTATACCTTCGCCAACCTGCCGCGCCAATGCGGCGAGACAGGGACAGGAAGGTTAGGTTAAGCCCCGCTCATGCTTCCGGTTGAGGATGTTCTACCCCAATTGCTTGCGGCGCTGGAGACGCGCAGTGAGGCCGTGCTGGTTGCGCCGCCCGGCGCGGGTAAGACCACGCGTGTGGCGCCGGCCTTACTTGGCGCAAGCTGGTTAAACGCCGGGAAGATCATCCTGCTTTCGCCGCGCCGGATCGCGGCGCGTGCGGCGGCGGCGCGCATGGCGTTTGAGCGCGGCGAGCCGGTTGGGGCCACGATCGGCTATCGCGTGCGGCTCGATTCCAAAACGGGGCGCGACACGCGCGTGGAGGTCGTCACCGAGGGCGTGTTCACTCGGATGATCCTCGACGATCCGGAACTGCATGGCGTGGCCGCCGTGATCTTCGATGAATTTCACGAACGCAGCCTTGAGGGCGATCTAGGGCTGGCGCTCGCGCGCGATACGCAGGGCGCGCTGCGGCCGGATCTCAGACTTGTTGTGATGTCGGCGACGTTAGACGCAGCTCGTGTTGCGTCCTTGCTTGGCGACGCGCCGGTGATCGTCAGCGAGGGGCGCATGTTTCCGGTGCGCCACGTTTATCGACCCCGCGACGCCAGGGCACGCCTCGAAGATGAAGTGGCGGCGGCAACGCGCGCGGCGCTGGCGGCGGATGCCGGATCCGCGCTGGTGTTTCTCCCAGGCGTTCGCGAGATCGAACGGACAGCGGAGCAGCTGCGTGCGACGATTAACGATCCAAGGGTGGATGTCCGGCCGCTTTATGGCGCGATGAGCGCCGCCGATCAGGACGCGGCAATCGCACCCGCGCCCGCCGGTCGCAGGAAGGTCGTGCTCGCGACTTCGATTGCGGAGACGAGTTTGACCATCGAGGGCGTCAGCATCGTCGTCGATAGCGGTTTGGCCCGTCGTCCGAAGTTTGAACCTGCGCTCGGCCTGACGCGCCTCGAAACCGTGCGTGCGAGCCAAGCTTCAGTGACACAACGCGCCGGTCGCGCCGGACGATTGGAGCCTGGCGCTGCGTGGCGCTTGTGGAGCGAGGGCGAGACGCGTTCTCTTCAGCCATTCGATCGTCCCGAGATCATGGATGCGGATCTGAGTGGTCTGGTGCTCGATCTCGCCGCCTGGGGCGTCAGTTATCCAACGGCGCTCGCCTGGCTTGATCCGCCGCCAGCGCCTGCATGGGCGGAGGCGGTGGCGCTACTGAAGCTCATTGGCGCGCTCGATAGCGATGGAAGGCTCACGCCGCATGGATCGGCGATCGCGCGTCTGCCTTTGCCTGCGCGCCTTGCGCACATGGTCATAGTCGCTTCGCAGACGGATGAAGCGTTACTCGCCGCGCGGATCGCGATGGTGCTTACCGAGCAAGGCTTGGGCGGTCGCAGCAGCGATTTGCGGGATCGTTTACACCGGTTCGGAAGCGAGCGCGGTCAACGCGCGGACGGCGCGCGCGGATTAGCAGATCGGATCGCGCGCACAGCGGGCGGCGCGCGTAGCGAAGTGCATGAAGACGACGCGGGTCGTATTCTGGCGCTGGCGTATCCAGATCGGGTCGCGAAAACGCGCCAAGGCGGGTTCAGCCTCGCCAACGGTCGCGCCGCGATGGTCGACGAGGCCTCACCGCTGGTGAAGGCCCAATACGCGGTGATCGCCGACATGGCGGGCGCCGCCGGACGCGCGCAGGTCATCCTCGGCGCGCCGATTAGCGCGGCTGAGATCGAAGCGATGTTCGGCGATCAGATCGAGACGCGCGCCTCGGCTACGATCGATCCCGCCAGCGGCGCGCTACGTGGCCGCAAGGTGCGCGTCCTCGGAAAGCTCGTGCTCTCCGAAGCGCCGCTTGAGCGGCTCTCGGGCGCCGAACTGAGCCAAGCGTTGCTTGATGTCGTGGCCGAGGATGGTCTCGCGCATCTGGACTGGAACGACGCCGCGAGGAAGATGCGGGCGCGTGCGGCTTTCATGCGAGGCCTTGAAGGCGATGCGTGGCCCGATTGGAGTGACGAGGCGTTGCTTGCCTCCCTCGACGCGTGGCTCGCGCCGGCGTTGTTGGGCGTCTCATCGCTGAAGGCTGTTGACGTCGCGCGGGCGCTCTCGAATGCGTTGGATCACGAGCAGCGGCGGCGGCTCGATGCTGAAGCGCCGGCGAGGTTCGAAACGCCCGCAGGTTCATCGCTCTCCATCGACTATGAAAGCGAAGGCGGGCCTGCTTTGGACGTTCGCTTGCAGGAAATGTTCGGCGAAGCCAAGCATCCCACGATCGCGAATGGCCGTGCGCCTTTGAGCTTGCGCCTGTTGTCGCCCGCACACCGCCCAGTGCAGACCACAAAGGATTTGCCTGGGTTCTGGCGCGGCTCATACGCGGCGGTGCGGAGCGAGATGCGCGGCCGATACCCAAAGCATCCCTGGCCAGACGACCCGCTGAGTGCGCCTCCGACCCGGCGCGCCAAACCAAGAGGTTCTTGATGATCCCGACGATTGAAGACGTGAAGGCTGCCGCCAAGCGTATTGACGGCATCGCCGTAAAGACGCCGCTCATTCGCAACGACGTGTTGGATGAGATCACCGGCGCTAAGGTCTGGGTGAAGGCCGAGAACCTGCAGCGCGGCGGCGCCTTCAAGATGCGCGGCGCGACAAACGCTATCGCGGCGCTGGCGCCAGAGGTGCGGTCCAAGGGCGTGATCGCGTTTTCTTCCGGCAACCACGCGATCGCCGTTGCGACCGCCTCGAAGATTTTCGGCATCAAGGCAACGATCGTGATGCCGGCGGACGCGCCCAAGATCAAACTTGATACGACGCGTAGTCTCGGCGCGACCGTGGTGACTTATGATCGCGTTGGCGAAAGCCGCGAAGAGATTGGCGCGCGGCTGGCGGCCGAGGGAGGTCTCTCCTTAATCAAACCTTTCGACGATCCCTTTGTGCTGGCGGGGCAGGGGACCGCCGCACTTGAGGTCGCCGAGGAGATCGCGCCGGACATTGTCTTCGTGCCAGCGAGCGGCGGTGGCCTGGCGACAGGCACAGCGTTGGCGTTGCCGAAGGCGCGGGTGTTTGCAGTGGAGCCCGAGGGGCACAACGACATTCAGCGCACGCTGGAAGCGCGCGCCATCCAACGTAACCCGCCCGGTATCCGCTCAATCTGCGACGGCCTCCTCACCGAGCAAATGGGCGAAATCCCCTTCGCCATCGCGAGCGAACGCTTTGAACGGGTGTTCGCGGTGTCGAACGAAGCCGTGCTGCGCGCGATGAAGTTTGCTTTCTTGCGTTTGAAGCTGGTGCTTGAGCCTTCGGGCGCGGCTTCGCTGGCGGCTTTGCTGGAGGGCGGCGGTGACGTGCGCGGTCAAACGATCGCGGTTATCGCCAGCGGCGGCAATGTTGACGTTGAGACGTTCGAGCGTGCGCTGGCGGCCTAGCCGCCGCGCCTCAGGTCCCGCTCCAACGTGATCGGCGTCGGCTGACCTGCAAGGCGGTAGCGATAGACCTGCAGGTTCTCCGTCACGCGCTGCACATAGTTGCGCGTTTCCGAGAACGGGATGAGTTCGATCCAATCAACGACGTCGACTGACGGGGAGCGCGGATCGCCCCAATCGGAGATCCATTCGCGCGCCCGATGCGAGCCTGCGTTGTAAGACGCAATCGCCAGCACGTACGAACCGTTGAAGCTATCGACCAAGTCAGCCAAGTGGGCGGAGCCGAGCGTCATGTTGTATTGCGGGTCGGTTGTCAGTGCTTGGCGTTGGAAGGTCATGCCTTCGCGGCGAGCCTGGGCCTGAGCCGTCGACGGAATGAGTTGCATCAAGCCGCGCGCGTTGGCGCTCGAGATCGCGCCGGCGTCGAACTCGCTCTCCTGACGGATGATGGCGAGCACTAGCGCCGGTTCAATACGCGCTTGCGAGCGCACGGTTTGTGGCAAATCGATCAGAGGATAGGCGGAGCTGGTCGCCACGACATTGCGGAAAAGTCCCGCCTTCGCACTGCGCAGCGCCGTGCGGTGGAAATTCTGCTCTCGGGCAAGCTGCGAAAGCAGCTCCATTTCCATTGGATCGTCGAGTGTGTCGTCGAGATAAAACGCAATCGACTCGAAATCACGCTGGGCGCCGACTTCCGCCATCAAGCGAAGCGCGCGCACCAGTTCGCGATTGTTAAATCGATTGCGTGCGCCGTCGCTCACTTGCTCGGTCGCAGGCAGTGATAGCATCGCGGTGCGATCTCCGCGGGTGGCGGCAAGCTGGCCATAATATGTGAAGTTGAACCGCGCAGCTTCGTTGAATAGCCGCTCGGCTTCGCCACGATTGCCCAAGGCCTGCTGGGCCTCTGCGCGCCAATAGAGCGCCCGAGAAAGGCTAACAGGCGAAGAAACGTTTTCGCTGAGATGCGAGAAGTGTTCAGCGGCCCGTTGAGGTTGGTTGAGGTAACGCAAACTCAGCCAGCCCGAGAGCCATTCGGCGTCTGCGAAGGATTCGCCGCTGGTGAGCCCGTGGTTAGACACGAGCTGGTACGCGAGGCTGTAGTTGCCGGCTCGCATGGCGCGCGGGAGGTAGAGGCGGCGTTCGCGGAAGATGTCCGACCGGGCGGCCATGGGCGCTTCGCGCGGGTCGATGCGTGACGCCATCTGCATGGCGTCGACGGGCTGATCCGTGCGCCGGCGGTATTGCACGCGGTCAAAAAGGAGGCCTGGATCGTTTTGGCGGGAGGCCGGCACGGCGTCGATCGCGGCCTGCAGGCCGCGGCGGGCGCGAGTCTGAATGGCGATACGGGCCTGCGCCAACGCACGATCGGCCGGCGATATGCGCGAAAACAGACGTTGTGCCGCCGTGCGTTGATCGCGCCAGAGCAAACCGCTCACGCGCGCAGCGTGGTCGTCTTGCGTCAGCACGGAACTGAATTCTTGCAGTGCTCGATCTTCGGTTGCGCTCGTCAGCGCGTCGTCACGCCAAGCAGCGCGTGCGATTTCGTTGGCTTCGGATCGCTGGCCGGTGTCACGCAGCGCCATCGCGAGCGCGATCCGGCCGTCGCCAGTGATCGGGCCGCCATCTTGGCGAAGGAACGAGATGCGATCTGAAGGTGATAGCGTGCTGGTGAAGATCGCCTGCTCGGCTCTCTGGCGCATCGAGGTGCGCCCCGGCCAGCCTTGCAATTCGTCAAGCGCCTGCCTGATGTCGCTGAACGCGAGCGGCGCATCCGTGGATGAGGCCCAGCGCCATTGAAGCATACGGCGCACGAGCGGGTCGGTGGCGTTGTCACGCAGGGCCGCCAGCCCACCCCAGTCATCAGCTTGCGCGGCGGCCAGGCCGTCACGGAGGCGCATCCGCTCGGCGGCGGAGGGCATCGGTGCGGCGGGCGCGTAGCCGACCGCTTCGGCGTTCGGCGGCAAAGGTCGGGCCTCTTGTTGGCCAAGGGCGCTCGATGCCACCACAACGGAGCAAGCCGCCGCCGCAAGGGCGCACGCACGGATCAATTTGGGTCGGTCCATTTACCCGCCTCGCAACGAAACAACCTGCGGCCCGCAAACCTGGGTCGGCGGGCCGCTATTTAACCTCGCCCGACACTGTGGCAGGAATCGCGCCAACTCCACCCCTAAGGTCGTTATGCAGATGGTACACGGGTCGATTCCTGCGCTCATTACGCCATTTCGCAACGGAATCGTTGATGAACAGGCGTTTCAGACGCTGGTGCAGCGTCAGATTTCCGAAGGTTCACACGCGCTGGTTCCCTGCGGAACAACCGGTGAGAGCGTCACGCTTAGCCTAAAGGAGCACATCCGCGTTGTGGAAATGTGTGTGGAAGTCGCCGCCGGCAAAGTCCCGGTGATCGCCGGCGCGGGCTCGAACGACACGGCTCACGCCATTGAATTGACCCGGCACGCAAAGCGCGCCGGCGCTGACGCCGTGCTCGTCGTTGCGCCGTACTACAATAAGCCAAGCCAAGCCGGGATGTTGGCGCATTTCAAAGCCATAAACGACGCCGTCGACATTCCGATCTACCTCTACAATGTACCTGGCCGCACCATCGTGGACATTTCGGCTGAGACCGTCGGCAAGGCGGCGGAGCTGAAGAATGTGGTCGGCATCAAGGACGCATCCGGCGACCTAGGGCGTGTCGCTTTCCATCGTTCATTCGCGGGAGAGAAGTTCATCCAGCTTTCCGGCGACGACCCCAACGCCATTGGCTTCAACGCCCAGGGTGGCCGCGGCTGCATCTCGGTGACGGCTAACGTGGCGCCGAAGCTCTGCTCGCAAATGCAGGATGCCACGTTGCAGGGCGCGTTCGACACGGCGCGCGCGATCGATGACAAACTCGCGCCGCTCCACAAGGCGCTTTTCTGTGAGCCGTCCCCAGCGCCCACCAAGTACGCCTGCTCGCTCCTCGGGCTCTGCACAGACGAAGTACGGTTGCCGATCATTACTCTTAGTGACGCCGGAAAAGCGCAGGTCCGCTCGGCAATGACCCATGCAGGGCTTATCTAAACGCCATGGCAAAGAAGAAGGACGAACCCCGTAAGCTGATCGCGGAGAACCGCCGCGCGCGCTTCGACTATATGATTGAAGATACGCTTGAGGCTGGCATTCAGCTTGTCGGTACCGAGGTAAAATCGCTGCGCAACGGCCGCGCGAATATCGCTGAAAGCTACGCCAGCACCGAAAAAGGTGAGCTTTGGCTTATCAACGCGACCATTCCCGAGTATCCGCCCGCTGGACAATTCAACCACGAACCGCGGCGCGCGCGGAAACTCTTGGTGCGTGGGCGCGAACTTAAAAAGCTGGCAAGCGCCGTCGAACGTGAAGGCCGAACGCTCGCCCCGCTTGAGCTCTATTTCAACGATCGCGGCATCGCCAAACTGAAGATCGCCCTCGCCAAGGGCAAGAAGGCGCATGACAAGCGCGAAGCGACCAAGGATCGTGAGTGGAAGCGCCAACAAGGCCGGCTGCTGCGGGACAAGGGATGAAGAAGCTTGCTGCTCTTCTTGCGGTTGGTCTGAGCGTTGGCCTTGGCGGGTGCTTGCCGCCGGTTAACAGCGATACTGTGGAGCTTGCCTGGGAGCGTTGTCAGGGCGCCGCCGACGCTGCGCTCCGCCTCAACGAATGCTCCGTCGTCATCGGGTTTAGCGAAACGTCTCCCGAACGCCGGGCAGCCGCACTGCTCATGCGCGGATCGATCCGTTCCGCCGAGGGCGATTACGCGCGTGCACTGGCCGACCTCGGGCGCGCGCTCCGAATAGATCGAAACAATCCGCAGATTTATCTGCAACGCGGCGCGCTCTATCAGGAGCGCGGCATCTACGAGAATGCGATGCGCGATTTCGATCTAGCGCTGGCTTTGGAGCCCGGCCTGCGCTCGGCCTTGGACCGACGCGCCGAGGTGGTTCAACAGCGCGCGAGCGCCTACCTGCGGGATTTGTCTCGACTAAATGACTTTCTGACCAGCAATCCCAACGACGCGGAGATGCTCAACAGCCGCTGCTGGCTACGCACGGTCAACAACGACAGCCTCGATCTCGCGCTCGCGGACTGCAACGCGTCGCTGGCGGTGGCGCCGAACGACGCGAATGTGCACGACAGCCGCGGATTGACCTATTTCAAGCGCGGAGACTTCGCCGCCTCGCTTGCCGACTACGAAACCGCAGTCAGCCTTGAGCCCGAACGCGGGCACTTCCTTTATGGGCGTGGCTTGGCGCGTTTGGCGCTTGGCTTGAGAGCAGAAGGTAATGCTGACCTGACGCGCGCGGAGCAATTAGAGCCCGGTATCGCGCGAGACTACGAGAGCTACAACATCACGATGCCAAAGCCCGCGCCGCTTGAGGCCGATTAAGCGAAGGCCAACACTTTGGCGCGCGCCATGACAGCTTCAAACATTTCCGTCGTCAAACGGCGCGTCTGCGTGTTGTAGCGTGAACAATGATAGCTTGAGACCAGTGTCCGCCCGCCGGGTAACTCGGTCTCAACAGCGTGCCCGAACTTCGAAAATGTAGGTTTCAGACCGTGCGCACGCAGTACGCTTTCATGCGCGATCGATCCGAGCGCCAGCATGGCGCGCACTTGGGAAGAGGCATCAATGCGCGAGGAGAGAAACGGCCGGCAGGTCGCGATCTCGGCGGGCGTCGGTTTGTTTTCGGGCGGCGCGCACCGCACGGCGTTGGTGACCATCGCGCCCTTCAGCGTGAAGCCGTCGTTTGGGTCGGCGCGATACTCCCCTTCTGCGAGGCCCAGCTTCTTGAGAGTGCCGTAGAGGAGATCACCCGCATAATCGCCGGTGAAGGGCCGGCCGGTACGATTGGCCCCAGTACGCCCGGGCGCGAGGCCGATGATGAGGAGGTGGGCTTTGGCATCGCCGAACGAGGGCGCGGCGCCGTTGAACCAGCTGGGTTCTGAGCGCTGATTGGATTGGCGATAGGCAACGAGCCGGGGACACAGGGCGCAGTCCTTCGGCGCTTCGGGTGGAGTAGTGCTCACCTGTCCTCGTCTTTGGCTTTCTCAGGCTCTATTCCGAGCGAGTAACTGTTGTCGCCGAGCCAATCAACGAGGGACGTATGGTGAGGATTATTGCGCCGTTATCGGCACGAGGGCTCGTTGCCAGTGGAAGCTGAGAGACGCACGTTCGTGGCGTTGGGCGCCAATTTGCCGCTCGATGGCGTCTCGGGCGCGCAGCTTCTGGCGCGCGCGGTAGGAGCGATGCGGGCGGAGGGGCTGGTTCTACGCACTCTCTCGGGTGTCTGGGAAACCGAGGCGTGGCCGCAAGGGAGCGGCCAGCCCGACTACCACAACGCGGTGGCGGTACTGAACGGTGCAGGGCTTGAGCCGCAACCGCTGTATCGCCAGCTGTCTCAGATCGAACGGAAGTTTGGCCGCGAGCGCCGCGAGAAATGGGCGCCACGCACCCTCGATCTCGACATCATCACGATGGACGGATTCGTCGGAACCTTCGGCGGCATCGATTTGCCCCATCCTCGAATGCAGGACCGGGCGTTTGTCCTAGCCCCGCTGGCGGAGATAGCCCCGGACTGGCGACATCCTGTGAGTGGCCGGACAGCCATCGAGTTGCTCGCGGCGCTGGCCCCCGGATACCGTTATCGCCGCATTGGTGATCTTTCCCAGGCGGCGCAGGACAGCTAATACCCTTGCCGCATTGCGAAAAACCGCGAGGCCCACTAGGTTGGAGCCTCGTTCCGACCCTTTTTGACTCTGAGGAAGCACGCCTTGGCTCGCGTAACCGTCGAAGATTGCGTAGAAAAAGTCCCAAACCGGTTCTCGCTGGTGCTCCTGTCCGCGCACCGCGCGCGCAACATTTCCTCGGGTGCGGAACCCCTGGTCGACCGCGATCGCGATAAAGACCCGGTCGTCGCCCTCCGCGAAATCGGCGATGGCGCCATTACCCCCGAAGAGCTCCGCGACAGCTACGTGATGCTCTACCAGGACGTGCAGCCCGCCGCTGCCGCCGAGGAAGAGCAGGATCGCCTGGCGATCGCCGCCCCGGTCGAGACCAGCGAAGACGAAGTGCAGCGTGCGCTTCAGCAAGAGGCCGAGGCTCAGCGCGACGAGCGGTACTAAGCACATGTCGGGCGGTGACGGAGTCGCCGCCACAACCCCGGCCAGCCAACAAGCGGCAGGCGCGGGCGCGCCACCGCGCAAAAACTATCTCCGCCAGTTCGAACTGGTGGAGCGCGTGCGTGGCTACGATCCTTCCGTCGACGAGAGCTTGATCAACCGCGCCTACGTGTACGCGACGGCGAAGCACGGAAGCCAAAAGCGCCACTCCGGTGACCCGTATTTCGCTCACCCGATTCAGGTCGCAGGCATTCTCACCGAGTACAAACTTGATGCCGCAACCATCGTTGCGGGCTTGCTCCATGATACAATTGAAGACACCGACGCGACCCCCGAAGAAATAACCAAGCTCTTCGGCGCGCAGGTTTCGGAATTGGTTGAAGGAGTCACCAAGCTCTCGAAGCTTGAGGTGATGAGCGAAGAGAACAAGCAGGCGCAGAACCTGCAAAAGTTCATTCTCGCTATGTCGCGCGACGTGCGTGTCCTGATCGTCAAACTGGCGGACCGGCTGCACAACATGCGCACGCTCAGTCACATTCCAAAGCCGGAGAAGCGCCGCCGCATCGCACTTGAGACTCTCGAAATTTACGGACCGCTCGCGCGCCGCATCGGCATGGAGAAGATGGCGCGCGAATTGGAAGGCCTCGCCTTCCACGAAGCGTTTCCGGATATGGAGACGACAATCAATGCTCGCCTTGCGCAATTGCGCGTGGAGAAAGGCGCGAACGTCGCCATTATCG
>JAWKUZ010000034.1:0-14657 GCA_041398305.1 Hyphomonadaceae bacterium | reverse complement strand
TTCGTCGCCGCCGGCATGGGCGGCGGTACGGGCACTGGCGCAGCGCCAGTGATCGCGCGCACGGCGCGTGAGCGCGGCATTCTGACGATCGCCGTTGTCACCAAGCCGTTCCACTTTGAAGGTCAGCGCCGCATGCAACTCGCGGAAGCGGGCGTGCAGGAATTGCGCAAGCACGTCGATACGCTGATCGTCATCCCGAACCAGAACCTCTTCCGGGTCGCCAACGAGCGCACGACGTTCGCCGAAGCCTTCCAGCTGGCCGACCAAGTGCTCTACTCGGGCGTCCGCGGCGTCACCGATCTCATGGTCATGCCGGGCCTGATCAATCTCGACTTCGCCGACGTCCGCACCGTGATGGCCGAGATGGGCACTGCGATGATGGGCACTGGCGAAGCCGGTGGCCCCAACCGCGCGCTCGACGCGGCGCACGGCGCCATGGCCAATCCGTTGCTGGACATCGTTTCCATGCGCGGCGCCAAGGGCGTGCTGATCAACATCACCGGCGGCTTCGACATGACGCTGTACGAAGTCGATCAAGCCGCCAACGAAATCCGCGCCGAAGTCGACGCCAACGCCAACATCATCCTGGGCTCGACGTTCGACGAAACGCTCGAAGGCCGCATGCGCGTCTCGGTGGTCGCCACCGGCATCGATGATGAAGCCATCATCGCGCAAAATACCGTGGTCGAGCCCGCACGCCGCGCTGCTGAAACCACGCCGCGCCGGCCAGTCGTGCCGCCGCGCGCCGATGTCGCTCGCGAACCGACACCGCGTCCGATGCGCGAGCCGGCGTACGACGAACCGCGTCCCAGCTTCGCCAATGACGAAGAAGAGCCGGTGCGCCGCCCAGCTGCGCAAACACCGCCCGCGAAGAGTGGCGGCGGCTTCTCCATGTTCGGCTGGAAGAAGCCGGAGGCGTCGCGTGACGACGAGCCGCGTGAGTTCAATCTCGATGCGCCGGATCCAGAGCCGCGTCGCACGCAGGATGAAGCTGTGCGTGACCCCGCGCTCGACGAAGAGCTGGAAATCCCAGCCTTCCTCCGCCGCCAAATGAACCCGCGCTAAGCGCCGCCCCACAACTTCTTGCGTACAGCCGCTTCGCGATCCGTGAGCACACCTGCTTTCGCTAGCACGTCGAAGCGCTCGAGCGCTGCACTGCGATGCGCTTCGGCGTCTGGGCCGCCAGCTTGTGCAAGATGGCTCTCAATGATTGCGCAGAAACGCAGGCCCTCCAGGTCGTTCGGTTCAAACAGTCGGAAGGCGAGGGTGAGTTCTTCTTCCCACGCATCGCGCGCGGCGCCGAGATCGCCCAGCGCCTTCGCTGCGAGTCCAAGGCGTTCAAGCGCGACCGCAAGAGCGTGCACCGCTGTGCGATCCTCTGGCGAAGCCTGAAGAAGCTTCAGTCGAAGAGTCATGCTTTCGCTGAACGCTGCGCGCGCGGTTACGTTGTCGCCGGCCTCCAGCGCCGTGTCGCCTTGCTTCACCAGCGCCGCGGCAAGTCCGCGCGCATGGCGCAGGTCATCGCGCGCCCGCTCATACGCCATGCGCCGCATTTCCACCGCACGCGCAAACGCGTCCTGCGCCGGCTTTCGCCCAGCGCGCGCGATCTCGCCCATGCGGTCCCAGCATGCTGATGCGTCGGCTAGCCACGCCGCGCTTGCGTCCTTCATCGCCGCGAAGCTCTCAGCCAACGCGCGCGCCTCGTCAGCGGCTTCGCCAGCGACGTGAAGTTCACCGGCGCGCAACGCGTGGTCTGATTGATCGAGTAACGTGTGCACCAGAAAGTGCGCGGGCTGCTCAGCGAAGCGGTCAGATGAATGCAACTGCTCCGCCAGCGCGCGCGCTTGCTGCATCGATTCCGCCGCCGCAGTGTTGTCACCCAAGGCCGCCCGCAATGCGGCGCGCACTCGCCACGTTCCGGCGAGCGCCCAAGCCTCGCTGGGGTCATTTGCAGCCAGCCGCAGACGCGCTTGAAGTGACTTGTCCATCGCATCGCGCGCCGCATCGGCGGCGCCGCGCGCATAATCCGCCTCCGCCGCAAGCGCCCACGCATCCGAAAGTATGGCGCGCCAATGTGGCTCGTTCTTTTCCGTCACTGCGAGCGCTTCGTAGCGGCCTATCGCTTCGCGAAAGCGCCGCCGTGCGGAGGAGGGCTGATTGGCGTCGAGTTCAAGGGCGCCAAGCCGCAACTCAGCGTCGGCGATGTCGGCGGCGAGTTCCGGCGTCTCGGTGAGTTGCACCGCCGCCGCCTGCAGCATCGAGAGTGCGCCCTCGGCGCCTGCCTTCGCGCGCGCCAGATCACCTGTGCCGGCGTCGAGTTCGGCCGTGCGTCCGCGTGCGCGCGCGTACCAGCGTGCTGCGTGCGGGTCGCCGCGATCCACGTTCATCACCGTCTCGGCCAACTTCATTGTTTGCGCAAAGGCGCTGCGCGCGTCGGCCGTCGCGCCGTTCGCACGTGCGAGATCGCCGAGCAAAAATGCTGCACGTGCTTTGACCAGAGGTGCGGCGCCGCCTGACAGCACCGCTGTCGCTTCCGCCCTGGCAGCCTCGAGGTCTCCAGCCTCCGCCGCGAGGCGCGCCAACCCAAGCCGAGGGGCCGGATCGAGCGGGGCCAATTGTACCGCCAGGGCCAGCGCTCGGCGGGCCTGGGCTGGTGCAGTCGGCTCCCAAAGCGCCGCGGCCCGTCGCGCGGCGAGCGCCGCACCCGGTCCGCCGCCCTGAGCGACCGCCCATAACGCCTCCGCGTCTGGGCCGATTGGCCTGCCATTTTCCATCATTCTTTCAGTCGCTTAATATCGGTTGGTAAACCGTCACAAACCGTAACCCAACGTGTTTTGTCGGGTTCGGAACCTTTCGGTACACGAAACGTCGGGTCGGGGGGCCCGAAGTCCTGCTGGGGGACGAGAAGGTGGCATCTGTGCGTCGTCAACAGACCATAGCAGGTCCGGCCATGTGCGCGGGCGTAGGCGTTCATTCGGGGGCCCATGTGCGCATGGTGCTTAGTCCGGCGCCAGTGGATACCGGTATCGTGTTCGTCCGCTCGGACGTCCGTGGCGTTTCGTCGAATTCCATCGCTGCCCATGCTGACAGCGTCTCCGAAACGCGCAACTGCACCACCATCCGCAACGCCTCGGGCGTCGAACTCGCCACTATTGAGCACCTGATGTCGGCTTGCGCTGGCTTGGGTATCGATAACCTGATCGTCGAGGTGGACGGTCCGGAAGTGCCAATCCTCGATGGTTCGTCTGCGCAATTCGTGCAAGTTCTGCTGAACGCCGGCGTGAAGCAGCAACATATCGCGCGCCGCGTGATCAAAATCCTCGAGCCGATCGAAGTGCGTATGGGCGCGAAAAGCGCGGCCCTGCTGCCCTCAGATGGTTATGACGGCCTCGATATGGACGTGACGATCCGCTTCGCGGACGCCGCCATTGGTACGCAACGTCGCCACGTTCATCTCTCGCCGGAAACGTTCCTGAATGAGATCGCCGACGCGCGCACATTCGGCTTCTTGGCTGACGTCGAAACCATGCGCGCCGCGGGTCTCGGCCTCGGCGCTTCGATGGCCAATGCCGTCGTCGTGGACTCTGGGCGCGTTGTGAACCCGGAAGGGCTTCGCTTCGACGACGAATTTGTGCGTCACAAGATGCTCGACGCGGTGGGTGATCTCTCGCTCGCTGGCGCGCCGATTTGTGGCCGCTTTGTGGCGGATCAGCCTGGTCACGCCCTTAATGCCCGCCTTGTGCGCGCGCTTTTGGATACCCCGGAAGCCTGGTGCTGGGAGTATGGCGACGCGCCCGAAACGGTGCGCGAGGCCCAGCCGGCCCTGGCAGCTGCTGCCCGCTAATCACTGCTCACACGCCACAGCCGCAGGCGCTTTGCGCCGCGCTTTGGTTCCTGTATCAGCGGTCTAGAGCCCGCTTTGCGGGGATCCCTGAGCTAAAAAGAGGCCCGGCAGAATGACCCCTCGGAAGATCCATCTGACCCGGGCTATTGCGCTCGCTTTGCTTGCTGGCAGCACCGCTGCCTGTGCTGGCGGCGTACGCGGTCGCGAGGACGTTCAGTACGTCGAGGAGCCAGCGACGCAGCTTTATAATCGTGGCGCGGACGCTCTCGATCGTGGCCGCTATCCGCGCGCGCTACGTTTCTTCGAAGAAGTCGAGCGTCAGCACCCGTATTCGTCGTGGGCGCGCCGCGCGATGCTCATGGAGGCTTACACACACTATCAGGCCCAGGGGTACGATGACGCGATCGAAGACGCGCAGCGTTTCATCTCTCTGCACCCGGGCAATGAGAGTGCGCCCTATGCCTACTACCTGATCGCCGTCTGCCACTTTGAGCGCATCATGGATGTCGGCCGCGACCAGGGCACGACTGAGCGCGCGCTCGCCGCGTTGAACGATGTCGTGCGCCGCTATCCCGACAGCCCGTATGCCCGTGACTCGCGTCTGAAGCTCGACATGGTCTATGACCAGCTCGCCGGCAAAGAGATGGCTATAGGCCGGTTCTATCTGCAGCGAGACCAGCACCTCGCTGCGATCAATCGCTTTCGCAATGTGATTGAGAACGAGAACTTCCAACGCACGACCCACGTGCCGGAAGCACTGCATCGCCTGGTCGAATCTTACCTGTCCGTCGGCATGACCGAAGAGGCTCAGCGCATGGCCTCCATCCTCGGCTACAATTTCCCGGGCAGCGAATGGTACCAGCGCAGCTACGCGCTGATGACCAACGAAGGCGTCGCGCCCGTCGCTGTCGAAGAAGCGGAACGTCGTGGCTGGCTCGGTCGCACGTTCGGCCGGGTGTTCTAACCTCCTCACGAGGGGAGGGCCGTGAGCGACAAAGCTGTCGACAAGCTGAACGATAAGGAAGCCGCCGCTGAACTTGAGCGGTTGGCCGCAGAAATTGCGCGTCATGATCAGCTTTATCACGAACAAGATGCGCCGCTGATTAGCGACGCCGATTACGACAAGCTCCGCGTCCGCAACAACGCGATCGAGGCGCGTTTTCCCGGTCTCGTGCGACCGGACAGTCCGTCCCACAAAGTCGGCGGCGCGCCGGCGGCTAAGTTCGGCAAGGTCCGCCACGCCGTGCCTATGCTTTCGCTAGACAACGCGTTCGATGCGGATGACGCGCAGGCGTTCGTCGCCAAGGTGCAGCGCTTTCTGAATCTCGACACCGCGCCGATCATCACCGCCGAGCCGAAGATCGACGGCCTGTCGGCGTCGTTGCGCTATGAGGACGGCAAATTCGTGCAAGGCGCCACACGCGGTGATGGCCGCGAGGGCGAGGATGTCACTGCGAACCTCCGTACCATCGCCGACATCCCGCACACGATCAAAGGCGCGCCTGCCGTGCTCGAAGTGCGCGGCGAAGTCTATATGGAGAAGGCGGCGTTCGCGAACATGAACGCCGCGCTTGAGAGGATGGCAAGCAGACTTACGTAAATCCTCGCAACAGCGCCGCCGGCGCGCCAACTCGATCCTGAAATCACGGCTACGCGTCCGCTCCGCTTCTTCGCGCACGGCTGGGGCGAACTGAGCGAGCCGCTGGCGGATACCCAGTTCGACTCTGTGCACCGCTTGGAGAAATTGGGATTCCCGCTTGCCGGCATCAAGCGCGCCAAGAGCGCCGAGGAATTGCTCGCAATCTATAGCGGCATTCTCAAAGGCCGCGAAAAGCTTGCGTATGAAATCGATGGCGTTGTCTACAAAGTGGACTCGCTCGCGCTGCAACAGCGCCTGGGCTTCGTTTCACGCAGTCCCCGTTGGGCGATTGCCCACAAGTTCGCCGCCGAGCAGCAGCAAACCACACTTGAGGGCATCGACATCCAAGTCGGCCGCACCGGCGCGTTGACGCCAGTCGGCCGCCTAAAGCCTGTCTTCGTTGGTGGCGTAACCGTCACCAATGTGACGCTTCACAATGCCGACTATATTCGTGGCGTTGGGGCCGATGGCGGTCCTATCCGCGGCGGCAAAGATTTGCGCATCGGCGACACCGTCGTCGTTCAACGTGCCGGCGATGTGATCCCGCAGATCGTCGACGTGCTCTTGGAGAAGCGCGCCAAAGGCGCGCGCAAGTATATTTTCCCAGAGCGCTGCCCGGTTTGCGATAGCCACGTCGCGCGCGAACTGGAGCCGGGCGAGGAGGGCGTCATCGCCCGCTGCACGGGTGGCCTCAACTGCCCGGCGCAAGCGGTCGAGCGACTGATCCACTTTGTCGCGCGCCGCGCGATGGATATTGAAGGTCTCGGCGCAAAGCAGATTGAGGAATTTTACGAGCTCGGTTGGGTCAAAGAACCCGCGGACATATTCCGTCTCGCCGACCACCGCGACGAGCTCGCCATGCGTGAAGGCTACGGCGAAAAGAGCGTCACAAACCTTCTCGCCAGCATTGATGCGCGCCGCGAGCCGGAGTTCGGCCGCTTCCTGTATGCGCTCGGCATCCGCGATATCGGCGAAACGACAGCGGGTGTCATCGCGCGTCGCTTTGAAAGTTGGGCAGCGTTCGAGGAGGCCATGAAGGTCGCGGTTAAAGCGCGCCCGGGCGAGGCCTATGAAACCCTCGAACGCGTTGCCGGCGTCGGCGATGGCGCGCGTGCCGCACTCATGGCGGCTGCGACCGAACTGAAGGCGCCGCGCGACGACCTCTTCGAGGAAGGGGAGGCGCCGAAGATCAAAGGTGTCACCGCAAAGGCTTGGCAGGGCCTTGTGGACGCGTTCGGCACGCTTCCCGGGGCCATCGCCGCCATCAAGGCGGCCGCAAAAGAGGCGCCAGGCGAGGATTATCTTGAGCTGGCGCGCATCGATGGTGTCGGCCCAGTCGCTGCCGATCACCTGGTTGATTTCTTCGCCGAGAAACACAACACCGACGCGCTCAAGCGTTTACTGAAGCACGTAACGCCGAAAGATCAGCCGCGCGCCGCGACCTCAAGCAAAGTCTCCGGCCTCACCATTGTCTTCACCGGCTCGATGGAGAAAATGACACGCGACGAAGCTAAGGCGCGCGCGATCGCGCTCGGCGCCAAGGTTTCCGGCAGCGTGTCCAAGAAGACCGATCTCGTCGTCGCCGGCCCGGGCGCCGGTTCAAAGCTCGCTGAGGCCGAGAAGCATGGCGTCAAGGTCATTGACGAAGACGCCTGGATCGCTCTGAGCAGCTAGCGCCCAAGCGCGATCGCGGTGCCGAGAGTGTCTGCGTATTGCTGGAAGCCGACGATCTTGCCGTTTTTCACGCGAAAGACGTGTGCGAACTGGGCGCGCATGGACTTGCCCGTCGCTTTCGACGTGCCTGCGTAGTGGCCGAGCGAAACGATAGTATCGCCGCCATCGATGATTTCATCCGAGACGGCGCTGAACCCATCCCAATCGCCGCCAATGCGCGCAAACACGCCCATCAAGATCGCTTCCGGACCGACGTATGGATTGCGGTCGGCGTACGGATAATTCTCTGCTTCGTTCCAAACGATATCAGGCGCCATCGTCGCGAGGGCTGCCGGCATGTCGCCCTTGGCGAAGGCGGCATAAAGCGCACGTACTGGGTCAGCGTTGGACATCAGCTTGCTCCTCGTGTTTGCCACGCAGATCAGTCAGCGCCGCGACTGCTCCGACGACCAGATAAATCGCCAAGATCGTCGCGCCGCTCTGCGCGCCGAGTGGACCGGCAGGCTGTGGCGAAAGCATCGCCACAATCTGCAGCGCAATTAGAAAGCCAATGAACGCAAGCGCAGGCCACGCCATACGCCCGAGCGTCTTGCGGCTCGCCACCCAAGCGCCGCCACACAGCGCGATCAGCCCGATCTCAACGGCTTGCTCAGGCACGGGATAGTTCCAAAGCCCGAAGCCCAAGCGCTCGCCTCCGGGCCAAAGCTCCAAGTCAGGCCGATGCACCAACAGATCGAGCACCCAATGCGAAAACACCGTGAGGCCGACAACGACGCTCGCCCACATCGGCAAGCGCATCAGCAACATTGTCAGCAGCGCGGCGCCAACGCTCCACGCAAACACCGCTGGCAAAGAGTGCGTCCACGGCATGTGCTCAAGTACAAGCGTTGAGCCGGGCAGGGTGGGATCAACACTCGCGCGCTCGATGCCAGCAATGATGAAGGCCGACCAACCGATATCGATCAGCTGGCTCGCGGCCGCCAGCGTCCACATCGGCGCTTTCGGTTCGATCGCTTTCGCCGCCATCGCGGCTGCATAGTGGCCAACGAACACCGAAGCCTCCTAGCGCGCCATCTCATACATGAAGTCGATGAATCCCATCACCGCGCCGGTGACGCCCATCACCTTCGGGTTCGAGCTATCGACAACAAAATATTCGTCGGGCGCATGCTGCGCGCCGCCGTGCCCCAAGCCATATTGCGCGGCGGGGATCGAGACCGGCGGCTGCGTGAACACGGAGCCTGGCCACGAGCCGGCAAGCCGTGGGTTCAAAGTCGCTTCGATGCGTGAACGGCGATAAACGGCAAGCTGCGCCTGCACTAAGCGGCTGTTCTCCGGCGTCTCAGTCGGATCGTAGCCGCCGGTAACGTTGAACTCGACGTCGTTGAAGCCGTGCGCATCCAGATGCGCGCGCACTTTGCGCTCGGCTTCGGCGCGCGTTTGGTTCGGCACCAGGCGGAAGTCGAGCTTCGCCGTGCCACGCCCCGGCAGGATGGTCATGCCACCAGGCCCAGTGTAGCCGGCGACTAAGCCTTCGATGTTCACTGTCGGCTGCGACGCCAAGCGCTCCAACGCTTCCGCCCACGGGAGATTGTCGATGAAGGCCGGCACGCCATTGCGGCGCTTCCAATCTTCCTCGCTGGTGTTCGCCGCGTTCTGACGAATGATCTGCCGCTCACGATCGGTGAGGGGGCGTACGTTTTCGAACCAACCCTCGATCGCCGGCGTATTGCCATCGGCGCTCACCAACGATTGTAGCGCTTGCACCAAACGCCACACCGGCGAATCCACCATCGCTTTATTCGACGAGTGAATGTCGCGGGCGGGGCCGCGGCCCCAACGCTCACCGCTTGCGATCAGTTCGGCTTCGATGATGCCCTTGGCCCCCAAGCTGACCGTCACGCCGCCCGTGCTCGGATCCTGCCAGCCGACCGGAATGAAAATCCCTTGGCTTCGCTGCAACGCCGCCATGATGTCAGGCCGCTGCGCGATTTGATGGAAGTGCGGACTGCCGATTTCTTCTTCGCCTTCCGCGAGCAGCACGAGATTCACCGGCGGCGTGCGTCCAGCCGCGCGCAACGCGTGCAACGTTGCAAGGAAGCACGCTTCCGGACCTTTCTGGTTTACCGCCCCGCGCCCCATGATGACGCGGCCCTGCGGACGCTCAACGATCGCCGCTTCCAATGGCGGCGACGACCATTCCGACGGATTGAACTGCTTCACGTCGTACATGAAGTAGACGCCGAGCGTCTTCGGCGCGCCCGCATCAAGCGTCGCGAACACGCCCGGCGCGCCATCTGTCTGCACCACTTCCGTTTGCTGGAAGCCAGCTTCCTGCGCGAGGCGGCGCATGTATTCAGCGCCTTGCTGCATGTTGAGATTCTCAGCCGCGATCGACGGGTTGCGAATCCAATCCTGGATCATCGCCACCGTCTGATCTTTCTGGCTTTCGACCACGCGCCGCAGCGCGTTCCTGTTCGGCGTCTGCGCATCTGCAATCGCAGGCGACATCGCCGCCATAAGCGCGGCGCCCTGCAGCAGGCCCCGCCGGCTTGCCGCGCCATCATTGCGATCAGTCATGTTGCATCCCCTCAGAAGAGGAGAAAGCCTAGAGCGGCTTTGTCGCCGCTTCCAGCCACGTCTTGGCCTCGCCGCCGAGTTGCGGGCCGATCTTTTCCCAAACCCGTGCGTGATAGGCGTTGACCCATGCGACCTCTTCCTTGGAAAGCAGGGACTTCACGGTGAGGTCGCGGGCGATTGGCGCCAGTGTCAGCGTTTGGAAGCCAAGCATCGGCCGCTCGCCGCCTTCGATGTCCGCGGCAGGCGTAACCACTTGCAGGTTCTCGATGCGGATGCCGTAGGCGCCGGTCTTGTAGTAGCCCGGCTCGTTCGAGACGATCATGCCAGGCTCAAGCGGCTGCGTGTTCACGAACTTCGCGATCCGGTGCGGACCTTCGTGAACGCCGAGATAAACGCCGACGCCGTGGCCGGTGCCGTGATCATAGTCGAGTCCAGCCTCCCATAAACTCATGCGCGCCAGCGCGTCGAGTTGGTGACCCGTCGTGCCCTTCGGGAAGCGCACGCGCGAAAGGGCGATGTGACCCTTCAGGACACGCGTGAAGCGGTCCTTCATTTCCTTTGACGCGCGCCCGATGGCGACAGTGCGGGTGATGTCAGTAGTGCCGTCCAGATATTGGCCGCCACTATCGATCAAGAACAGTGAGCCGCGCGCGAGCTTACGGTTTGTCTTCTTGGTGACGCGATAGTGCACGATCGCCCCGTTTGGGCCGGCGCCAGAGATCGAGTCGAACGACAGATCTTTCAGCGCGCCGGTCTCCGCCCGGAAAGCTTCAAGCTTCTGGCAGGCTTCAATCTCTTGCACCTTGCCGGTCTGACCATCGGTCGCCAACCAGTGCAGGAAGCGTGAGATGGCGGCCCCATCGCGCTCGTGGGCCTTTTGAGAACCTGCGACTTCCGCTGCGTTCTTGCACGCGCGCGGCAGGATCACCGGATCTTGCCCGCGTACAATTTCCGCGCCGGCCTTCTTGAGTTCTTCGAAGTACCAGGCGCTCGCAGTCGAAGGATCGAGCTTCACCTTCTTGCCGCTCAATTCGCGCAGCGCCGATGGCAGTTCGTCGCTCGGCTTGATCGCGACTTCGTTGCCGAGCCACTGGCGCAATTCCGGCGAAACCTTCTCGTCCGCCAAGAACAAGTCCGCCGTGCCGTCAGCCCGAAGAACAGCTTCGCCAAGCGGCAGCGGCGTGCGTGCGACGTCCCCGCCGCGTACGTTGAACAACCAAGCAATCGAAGCAGGCGAGGTGATCACCACCGCGTCCGCGCCTTCGCCGCTAAGTCCATCACCCAGGCGATGCCGTTTCGAACTCGCCGCTTCGCCAGTGTAGGTCTCTTGCTGAGGCACTACCTTCGCCATCGGGATCGCTGGACGATCATCCCAAATCTCATCGATCGGATTGCGATCGAGCGCGATCAGCGTCACGCCCGAGGCGTCCGCCGCCGCACGTAGGCGGTCTAAGCTGTCAGGGCTGTGCAGTTTCGGGTCATAGCCGATGCGTTGGCCAGACTTCCCGCGCTCGCGGATGAACGCCGGCACACCGCCATCGACCAGATCGCGATAAGCAAACAGATCGCCATCCACCTGCGCCCGCACCTGTAGCGTGTAGCGCCCGTCCGTGAACACAGCCGCCTCGTCGGCCATCACCACAGCGGCGCCGGCCGAGCCCGTGAACCCCGTCGTCCAGGCCAGCCGATCATAGGCTGGCGGAACATATTCGTTATGCCATTCATCCTCGTGCGGCACGATGAAGCCATCCAGCCCAGCAGCCTTCAGCGCTTTTCTCAAGCGGGGCAGATGCTTACGGCCAAGGGCGGGGCCACCGGGATCGTCATAGGTCTGGAACACGTGCTTAACGTCCTTTAGGCCCTGGTTCAGGGCAGGTTCAGAGCTTGGAGTCTAAGCCTTTGCGCTGAGAGGTTTAAGGGGCGGCTGAAGGAATACCGGCCCCAACGCGGAGAAACATGGGTCTTTGGGCAAAAAAGGCGGCGACGGCATTGATCGCCCTGGCGTTGGTGGCGGGCTCCACCGCGTCCGCCCAACCCGACCTGCGCGACTACCTCACCCGCCAACTTGATAGCCAGGAGCCCGATAACGCCGAGCGGGGCTTCGCCCACGCTGTCGGGCCGCTCTCGGGGGCACTCGCCAGCAATGGGGTCGCCCAACTGCCCTTGACGCTTCGCGCGGGCCAGGAAATCCGGATCGTCGGCGTGTGCGACCAAGCCTGCAATGATCTCGACCTGCGCGTCCTCAACCCGCGTGGTGAGCTCATCGCGAGCGACCTTCGCGGCAATGACCACCCGGTGGTCGACCTTCGTGCCGAGATGTTCGGGCAGCACACGATTGAAGTGGCCATGGCTGACTGCCGCGCGCCGCGCTGCCGCTACGCGGTCAACGTCTACACGCACTAAGGCTTACGCCAGACCAGCGTCATCCACGCCTCCTTCGGAATCTGCCGCTCCAAGATCAGCCCGCGATTGGCGTAAGCCTCGCGTACCAAAGGCGCTTGGTTGCGCAACAATCCCGAGAGGATGAGCGTGCCGCCCGGTTCGAGCGCGCGGACAAGCTTTGGCGCCAGCCGGATCAACGGCCGCATCAGGATGTTCGCGAACACCAAATCGAACTGCTTGCCCGCGATGTAGCGCGCACCGTCGCCTGCGATTACTTGCACGCGCGGCGCAACCTGGTTCTGTCGCGTGTTGACCTCGGCGATCGCCGCGGCGCGTTTGTCGATCTCGATCGCCAGCGCATCCGCGCCGTGCTTGGCCGCCGCGATCGCCAGCACGCCCGAGCCCGCGCCCATGTCTAACACGCGCGCGGCGCGCCGCTCGCGCAACACGCCCTCGAGCGCTATTAGGCACCCCCAGGTTGTGCCATGGTGGCCAGTGCCGAAGGCTTCGCTTGCTTCAATCCAGATTTTTGTGCGCCCGTTCGCTTCGCCCGCAAGCGCATGCGCTCCGGCGACTACAAAACGGCCCGCCCGCACCGCTGGCAGCCCTTCGAGCGACATCGCCACCCAATCTGCGGCCTTCACCTTCTTTTGCTTGAGGTGCAGCTCTGGGGCCGCTGCGCCAACAATGGCTTCAACGCTCAGCGCGTCCTGCTTCGTCGGAACGTAAACCTCGATGCGGAATTTGCCCGGCTTCTCTTCGAACCAGCTGACAGCATCGGCAGGCGAGGGATCGTGGCGATCCAGTTCATCCGCCGCCGCGCGGATTTGAGCGAGTGTTCCAAGGGCCGTAAGCAAAAGCATGGCGCGGAGCGTTAGCGCCCCGCGCCAGATATGTCACCCGAACAAGCGTGCACGGGGCGGCGTCGCTGAGGGTGGCCGCTAACGCCTAGCGGCTAAGCGGCGTTACCAGTTGGTTTTCGCGCCAGATACCGGCGGACTCCACGGTGCCGTCCGGATTCCACATCACGCCATAGCCAGAAAAGTCGTTGTCGGCGAACTGGCCCTCGTAACGGCGCCCGCTCACGAACACATAGACGCCGGTGCCGACGCGAATGTCGTGATCGCCTTGGCCCTGATAGGGGCCGCCATGGTGTTCGCCATCATTCCAGGAATTGACGCCGAAGCCGTTGCGGATGTCGCCGTTGTAGCCTTCGCCGTCGTAGCGATCGCCGCCGCTGCCGACGAAAGAGAGCGTGCCAGCGCCGCCGAAACGGGCGCGTGCGGCCGCCATGTTCGCCTTGACGTAATTCTCGCGCGCGCTTTCGGCAGCGAGGCGTACCTCGGGATGAAGCTGCGTAACGTCATACGGGTGCGCCCGTTGTTGCTGCGCCGAGGCTTCGCCAACCCCGATTGGCGCTAACGCTGTCGCCGCGGCCAAGAACGCGCCAAAAATCATCGCGCTAAACGCACGCTTGAAGCCCACTAACACGATTGCACCCTCCACCGTCCTCGCCGGTGCGAATTTAGCCCAGGTGTTTGGAGGTGACCAGTCCGCTCAGCGGCGGTTCAGGCCGCGCTCGCTGGTACAACGAAGCTATCAATCACCCGCTTTTCCCCGGCCTTCTCAAAGGCCACAGTGAGCTTGTTACCCTCGACAGCGCTGACCCGGCCGTATCCGAACTTCTGATGAAAGATGCGGTCGCCGCGTTTGTAGGTTGAGTCATCGCCGCTCGACCGCGCGATCAGCCGCGCCTCGCCATCGATCGTTGGCGGCCGGCCCGGCGTTGCGCCGCGCTCCTGCGCGCGCCTCCAGCCGGGCGATTGGTAGCTGGATGTGAACGGCTCCACCGCCATGTCGCGCACGCCCGGCGCCTGCGTGCCGTAACCCGTCTCGCTGACTGCATCGACGTTCGCAGGGGGGAGTTCATCGATGAAACGCGAAGGCAGCACCACTTGCCAGCGTCCGTATATCTGCCGGTTGGCGGCGAACGAAATCCGGGCGCTTTCGCGCGCGCGTGTGATGCCGACATATGCGAGACGCCGCTCTTCCTCGAGGCCTTTCTCGCCGCTCTCGTCGATTGAGCGCTGCGATGGGAAGACTTGTTCTTCCCACCCCGGCAGAAACACCAGCGGAAACTCCAAACCCTTCGCCGCGTGCAACGTCGAAAGTTGGACGTTCTCGCCTTCGCTCTCGCTTTCAATATCGAGCACCAAAGCGACGTGTTCGAGATACGCTTCCAGCGTATCGTACTGGCCCATCGATTGGACCAATTCCTTCAAGTTTTCGAGCCGCGTCTGCGCCTGCGGAGATTTGTCGTTGCGCAACATCTCCGTGTAGCCGCTTTCATCGAGCACGATTTCCGCGAGTTCGACATGGCTCATCGTCCGCGATTGCTCGCGCCAGCGATCCAGATCGTTCAGGAAAGAGCGTAGCGCTGTCCGCGCCTTGAGCGGCAGATCATCCGTGACAATCATTTCCCGCGCCGCGCCGATCAAAGTGCGAAAACGCGTGGCGCCGCCGGGCGCTTCAGGCTGC
>JAWKUZ010000033.1:0-18773 GCA_041398305.1 Hyphomonadaceae bacterium | reverse complement strand
GTTAAGCGCTATGGCCGCTTCGCCGCAAGCGCGGCGACACTAAGGCGGGGATAATCGTTTCAGCCATCTTGCTGACCCGGACACGGTGCTGTACTCGGTTTGTTACAATGGTGGGACGGCGGGTTTGGAGGGCGAGAGGTAGGAGGGCGTGATGCTGAAATCGCACCCCAAGAAGGAAGAACAAACGCTGCGGCCGGTGGGGATCGCGCTAGCGGCAGTTGTTGCAGGACTGAGCGCCGGCAAGGCGGACGCGGAAACGCGCTCGCATGCGCCGCTCGAGCCCGTGGCCAATGCAAAGACCTACGTGGTCGATCCGACGAACCATCCAGGCTTCGAGGAAGATCCGGACATGGTCGTTGGCCAAAGCGAGGCTGTGGAGCCGTTGCGCAAGCGCTAGTGCAGCGCCAGCGAAATCGCGATCGGCATGGTGATAAACGAAAGTAGTGTCGTCGCCGTTATAATTGCGGCCATGAGTTGCGCGTCACCGCCCATCTCGCGCGCCAGCGTGTAGCCCGCTGCGGCAGTCGGCGTTGAGCCGATGCCGCAAGCGACGGCGGTGGCAAGCGGGCTTGCGCCTGTCAGGGTGCATGCAGCCCAAACAAGCGTTGGCGCGAGCAGAAGGCGCATCACTGATGCGGTCGCCACCTTGGGCAGCGAGGCGCGCAGCGCGCCGAAATCCAAACCGGCGCCGACGCACATGAGCGCGATCGGCATCGCCGCTTGCCCCAACAGGCGCAGCGCGTCGCTCACATAGCCAAGATCGTGCACGCCGATCAGGTTAGTCGTGATGCCAGCCGCGCAGGCGAGGATAAGTGGATTGGCGATGATCTGATCGAGCACCGCCCGCATCGACGTGGCCTTCGCCGATCCCCAGCGCGCCAACACAACCACACAGATAATGTTGAGTGTCAGGACCAACGGCCCAAACGCGAGGCCGATCAACTCCTGTCCCTGCGGGCCGAATAGCGCCGTTGCGGCGGCCAGCAGCGCGAATCCGTTCCAACGCGCGCTTCCCTGAAACACGCTCGTATAAGCCGGCCCGTCGCCGCGAAACACCAGCCGCAGCGCCAGCGCTGCGAGGACGAGCGCCAAGAACCCACCCATGACGCCACCGAGAAACGGCAGCGCGTCCGCGCCCGCGAAGTTGGCTCCCGAGACGAGTGTGAACAAAAATGCCGGATAGAGCACGAAATAGCCGAAGCGATTGACCATGCCGAATTGTTCGGCCGTGGCGATCCGCGCCGCCCGCACGAGATACCCGAGCGCGATCAGGATGAACGTGGGGACAAGCGCCCCGAAAACCTCAGCCATCGCCGCGCCGTTCCTGCATCGCGTCCAGTGCACCTTGCAGCATGTAGGCGGCGGCCATCTTGTCCACGACTTCGCCGCGCCGCCGGCGCGACGCGTCGCCTTCAAGCAGCGTTCGCGTCACGGCTGCTGTCGAGAGTCGCTCGTCCCACAGGAGCAGTGGCGCATCGCGCTTGGCCAACAAATTGCGCGCAAACGCTCGCGCACTCTGAGCTGCTGGCCCTGATGAGCCGTCCATGTTGAGCGGCAGGCCAATCACAAATCCCGAACATTGGCGCGCGTCGTAGAGCTTCAGGATCGCTCCGGCGTCGTCCGCGAATTTCCCGCGCGCGATCGTATCGAGCGAGGACGCGATCAGGCGCGTTGTGTCGCTCACGGCCACGCCTATGCGCTTCTCGCCGGGATCTATGCCGATGAGGGCTGCGCGCGCTGGCAGTGCGGCGGCGAAGGCGGGGAGGTCGAGCAGCGGCATGAAAAGGCGCTCATCCCTTCGGCGCGCGCTTGCAGGACGTCAAGCGCAGGGCTTCAATGCAGCCATGTTGCGCGTCCTTATCCTGACCGCTGCGCTGGGCCTCGCGGCCTGCGCAGCTTCGCCCGCCGCTGACAGCGGCTCCAACTCCAATCTCGCCTTCGCGCTTGGCAGTGACCTCAGCTGCAACGCCAGCGAAGTGCGCCAGTGCCCGGCGGGTGGCTGCACTGGCTCGTCTCCTGGCGAGACGATGACGCTGCACATTTCGCTTTCGGTGCCCGATCGGGGCGGCGACGGGCGTTTCTGCATCGCCACCGGCTGCGAAGACGCGCAGTTCGCACCCACGCTCACCCGTGCGCTGGGGTGGACCGCGACGATGCGCACCACCGACCGCACGAACTTCGTCGCCGACCTCGAAATCGCGCGCGATCTGCGGACTTTCACTCTGCGCCAAGCCGATTCTAGCGGCATTGACACGTGGACAGGCGAGTGCAGCCCGGCAGGCTCTTGAACCGGTGAAGGCCGGGCTATAAGCCCCGCCACTATGTCGATTGATGAAAAAACCGTCCGCAAGGTGGCCAAGTTGGCGCGCCTGGCGCTCCCCGAAGACCGCGTGAAGCCGATGGCCGATGAGCTGAACGGCATCATGGCTTGGATCGAGCAGCTGAACGAGGTCGACATCGAGGGCGTCGAGCCGATGGCAAGCGCCGTCGAGGGTCTCTCGTTGCCGATGCGCGAGGATGTCGTCACCGCTGGTGATGACCCAGCGAAGGTTTTGAAGAACGCACCGAAATCGGAAGACGGCTTCTTCGTCGTGCCGAAAGTCGTGGAGTGAGCTTCACCATCACCACCGAAACGCCACTCTCGGATGATGTGCGCGCGCTGGTCTCTGCGCTCAACAATTGGGCGCTGGGGCAGACGCCACGCGAATTTACGCACCACATGACCGTTGATCAAATGGCGCAGCCAGACACGACTGTGTTCATCGCGCGCAACGCGTCGGGCAAGGCCATTGGCATGGGCGCGCTCAAGCGTCATGGCGAAGGCCTGGGTGAACTGAAGCGCATGTACACGATGCCGGATGCGCGCAGCAGCGGCCTCGCAGGTCAGATCGTGGCCAAGATCGAAAGCCTGGCGCGACAGGAAGGCTTGCAGCGTCTCGCGCTTGAGACGGGCGCCGTTCCGGGCTTTGCCGCGGCATGGCGCGTCTATGAGCGCGCAGGATTCAAACGGTGCGGATCGTTTCTCGATTATCCGCCCGATAGCCCACACAACATCTATTACGAAAAACTGCTGACCGAATGACCGACCTCACCACCCTTACCCTCGCCGAAGCTCTGGACGGCATGGAGAAGAAGCAATTCTCCTCGCTTGAAATAACGAACGCGTTCATTGACGCGATCGATAAGGCCAACCCGCACCTCAACGCCTACGTGGTGACGACGCCGGAACTGGCCCGCGATCGCGCCAAAGCTTCCGATGCGCGCCGCACGCAGGGCAAGGCAGGGGCACTCGAAGGCGCGCCGCTCGGGATCAAGGACCTCTTCTGCACCGAAGGCGTACGCACGACGGCATGCTCCGGCGTGCTCGGCGAGTTCACGCCGACCTATGAGTCCACCGTCAGCGGCAATCTCTTCCGCGATGGCGCTGTCATGCTGGGTAAGCTCAACATGGACGAGTTCGCGATGGGCTCGTCCAACGAGACGTCGCACTTCGGCCCAGTTGTCAGTCCATGGCGGCGTGGCAACGAGGATACAAAGCTCACGCCGGGTGGTTCGTCCGGCGGTTCGGCGTCCGCTGTCAGCGCTGATCTTTGCCTTGGCGCCACCGCCACCGACACCGGCGGCTCGATCCGTCAGCCTGCAGCCTTCACCGGCACTGTCGGCATCAAACCGACCTACGGCCGTTGCTCGCGCTGGGGCATTGTCGCATTCGCCTCGTCGCTCGATCAAGCCGGCCCGATCGCGAAGACGGTCGAAGACAGCGCCATGCTGCTGCAATCGATGGCTGGCCACGACCCAAAGGATTCCACCTCACTGCCCAACGCGCTGCCGGATTTCCGCGCCGCGACGAAGCGCTCAATCAAAGGCATGAAGATCGGCGTGCCTGAAGAGTATCGCGTCGACGGCATGCCGCCGGAAATTGAGGCGCTGTGGCAGCAAGGCATTGAGTGGGTGAAGGCGGCGGGCGCAACCATCGTGCCCATCTCGCTGAAGCACACCAAGTACGCACTTCCGGCGTACTACATCGTGGCGCCGGCCGAAGCATCGTCGAACCTCGCGCGTTACGATGGCATGCGCTACGGCGCACGCGTGCCTGGCAAAGACTTGAACAGCACCTACGAAAACACCCGCGCCTCCGGCTTCGGCAAGGAAGTGCAACGCCGCATCTTGATCGGCACCTACGTACTGAGCGCCGGCTATTACGACGCCTACTATCTGCGCGCCCAAAAAGTGCGCCAGCGCATTGCGCAAGATTTCCGCGATGCGTTCGAGAAGGTCGACGCCATCCTTACGCCGGCAACGCCGTCTGCTTCATTCGGCCTCGGCGAAAAGAGCGGCGACCCAGTGGCGATGTATCTGAACGACATCTTCACCGTGACGGCGAATTTGGCCGGCTTGCCGGCTCTCGCCTTGCCGGCGGCGACGGACGCCAATGGTTTGCCGCTCGGCCTCCAAGTGATCGGCAAGGCGCTTGACGAAGAGAGCGTATTCGCCGTCAGCGCCGAACTCGAGCGAGCGGCGAATTTCCGCGCCAAAGCCGCGAAGTGGTGGCTCTGAGCCCCACCTCGCAGGTGAGCCTAAGTGCGTCTGCCGTGAAGGCATGATCGTGTGCCGCCGGAAGGTGGCGCGTCATGCATGAATTGCTCGAACGTCTCGGTCGCGGCGATGTGCGGCTCATTCAAATGTGCCAAGAAGCTAACCAGGCTTGGCGCGAATTTCTGACCGAGCTCAACGGCGCCGATACCGGCACGCTTGCGGCGCGCCTTGGTTTCTTCCAGCCCAAGATCGAGCGCATCTTCGAGAGCAAGACGCTTGGCCAAACCATGATGCCGTGGAGCGCGTTCGCCGTGCTTTACGATACACAACAAGGCTGGGGTCCGAACCGGGAGCGGGCGCTGCAACTGGCCGACGCTTTTGCGCGTAGCAATTGCAGCCAGGAGACGCGCGACGAGGCGCGATCGTGTGTCATCTCCTACGAATTGGAACCCGTGCGCACGGTCGACACTGGCCGTCGACGCTAAGATCGTTGTCTCTACGCAATAGTGTGCCGTTAAGGGTTCGCGCGCGAATCCGGTTACGCTGCGTGTCATGGCCAAGCGCAAAACCCCGAAGCCCCATCGTCGTCCACGCGGCGAGATCGACCGCAACTACTTCTTCGGTGACGTGCTGATCAAAACCGGTGTCGCCGTGGCCGTGGCTTTAGCGGCGATAGCGCTCTACACGCCGTTCACACTGCGCGATGCGATCAACGACGGCATGTATGACTACGTGGCCGTCATGGGCGTCTTCGCCGGCCTCGGCGTGTTTGCGTTCCTCTACGGCCGCCACCTGCGCAAAGAGGCCACCCACTGGGAATTCGACTAGTCCCGCGCTTGACCTGAGCGGCGCGCGGCGCGAGTTTCCGCCTCCAGAACGGAGTCTCCCTTGAACGCTGCCGAATGCACGCGCCTCGGCGCTTACTTATCGAAGCTGCTTGGCTCACCCACGGTATCGGTGGTGTCGAAGTCGGGCGACGAGGCTGATGTGCTTGTCGACGGCAAACGCGTGGCGAGCCTGCTGCGCGACGATGAAGAGGGTGAACTTTCCTATTCCATTGGCTTGACGGTGCCGCCGGCGCCGGGCGCCAAGAAGGGCGCGCCGATCGATGATGCCGAACGCACGCGTCTGCAGGGCGCTCTTCGCCAAGTTCTACACGCCGCTGATCTCGACGTCCGCGCCCGTCCCCGGAAGACAGACAGCGCCGAAGTCTATGTGCATGATGAGTTCGTCGGCACGGTGTCTTCTGACGAGGACGAAGGCCAGGTGCTGACCATGAGTATCCTGGAAATGGATCTCGACGGCGAAGAATAAAGATCAAGAAAAAGCCCCGGCATCGCCGGGGCTTTGAGTTTTCATTGATCCAACACACGTTTACGAGGAAACGAACCGGCGCGTTACAGAACACCCAGCATCGAAGCGACCAGCGGGTGTCGAACAATATCGACTTCCCCGAGGCGGCACACAGCGATGTTGTTCACGCCGTCAAGCTTGTCGGCGATGGTCGCCAAGCCAGAGAGATCCGGCAGCAAGTCGGTCTGCGCGGGATCGCCCGTGACCACCATGGTCGAGTTCCAGCCCAAGCGCGTCAGCAGCATCTTGATCTGGCCGTAGGTGCAGTTCTGCGCTTCGTCGATCACGACGAACGCATTGTTCAGCGTGCGGCCGCGCATGAAGCCAACCGGCGCGATTTCAATCAGGCCCTCCGCCATCAGCGCTTTGAGGCGCTTCGGTGAGAGGCGATCTTGTAGCGCGTCGTAGAGCGGGCGCAGGTAGGGCGCGAGCTTGTCTTCCATAGCGCCGGGCAGGAAGCCCAGCGATTCACCAGCTTCTACGGCGGGGCGCGAGAGCACGATGCGGCCAACCTTGCCGGCCTCTAGTGCTTCAACCGCCTTGGTGATGGCGAGATAGGTCTTGCCCGTGCCTGCCGGCCCAAGCGCCAACACCATAGCGTGCGTGTCGATCGCTTCCATGAGGGCGCTTTGGCCTTTGGATTTCGGACGCACATTCTTGACGAAGCTATGATCCCGGTTGCTGTCGTTGGCTGGCTGGTAGCCGCCCTCCAGCACCTGCAGATTGCGCTGACGCCGATCGTCGCGCTGGAATTCCTGAACGTTCAACACGCCTTGGGCCTGCCGACGCTTGGTAGTGCGCTTCGCCATAGAGTGCTCCTTTCGGGAGTACAAAGAGCCCGCGCGGCTTCTGCCGGCAGGCGGTGGAGAGTCGAAGAAGTCTGAGGAGTCGAAGGAGTCGTCGGCGTATGCGCCGTTGGGCGTTCTGGTCGTTGCGCTGATCTTGCGCCTTCTGCCCACGTACTCCCCCACTAACGAGCCGAAGCCCTGGAGACGGGTGGACCGGAACATTCCGATCCGATGGTTACAGGAAGCGCTGAAACGGTTAACGACGCATTGAAGACCCGGAACGTCTCAAAAAATTCGCATAAGAGCTGGAGCCGCAACGATGCCGATCTTTTCCCTCGCCGACGCCGATTTGGAGGTGGAGGACCCGGAGGCCTACTGGGTGGCGCCCGGTGCGGTGCTGATCGGCAAAGTGGTGCTGAAACGAAATGCCAGCGTCTGGTTCGGGGCCGTGCTTCGTGGCGATAACGAACCGATTGTGGTGGGCGAAAATTCAAACGTTCAGGACGGCAGCGTGCTCCACACCGATATGGGCGCGCCGCTGACCATCGGCAAAGACGTCACCATCGGCCACCAGGTGATGCTTCATGGCTGCACCATTGCCGACACTTCGCTCATCGGCATCAAGGCGACAGTGCTCAATCACGCGGTCATTCCAAGCTTCTGCCTCGTCGGCGCGCATTCGCTGATCACCGAGCGCAAGACTTATGAGGAAGGTTCGCTCATCACCGGCGCGCCCGCGCGCGTCGCCCGCAAACTCGAAGAGCAACAGCGCCAGATCATTCAATTCTCTGCACATCATTACGTGGAGAATTGGAAACGCTACAAACGCGACATGAGGCCGAGCCGTTTCGAGTAACATCGTACCGCGAACGGGAACGAAGCGCGCGTTCATCAATTGAGCACCCAAAGGTTTGCCCAGGGATTGCCTCATGAGATTGATGTTGATGGCCGCTGCATCGGCTTTGATGCTCGCAGCATGCTCTCCGCCTGCCGCTGATCAAAGTTCCCCGCCCGCCATCGAGATGAGCGAGACGGCGCGCGCGCAGATGGACGAGATAAATGCGTCGCGGTTCACTATGGCGATGTCTGAGCGGTTGGCGGAAGTGCCTGCTGTTCCGGCCTCGGCAGTGCCGGGTGGCGCTGCTCCCACGCCAGACAACAGTGATCCCGGCATCAATCCGGAACCGCCGCCCGCAGGCGTGACGCCCGTTGAAGCCGTTGCCCCAGACGGCGCGCGCTTCGACGCTGGCATGGTGCGTATTCAAGTGCTTCTCGATCGCGCGCATTTTTCGCCAGGTGTTATCGACGGGTACGACGGCAGCAACGTGCGGAAGGCGGTCTCCGCCTATCAGGAAGCCAACAGCCTTCCTGTCACCGGCCTCGCTGACGATGCGTTGCTGACGCGCCTTGAACAGACGGACTCTTCACCAGCGCTCGTAAGCTACACATTGACCGCCGAAGATGTCGCGGGCCCCTTCGTCGATGTGCCTCGCGATTTGGAGGCGATGTCGCGGTTGGATCACGTCGGCTATGAGTCCGCCGAAGAAGCGATCGCCGAGAAATTCCATATGGACGACGACCTTCTGCGCACGCTCAATCCGGGTGTCGACTTCAATCAAGCCGGAACGCAAATCGTTGTCGCGAATGGCGGCGGCGAACTCGATGTGCAGGTCGCGTCGGTAGAGGTTGATGTGGCCGAAGGCGCGGTGCGCGCGTTCGACGCTTCAAACCAGCTGGTGGCGTATTATCCCGCCACAATCGGCAGCGGCGACGCCCCGGCGCCAATCGGCGACCACACCGTCCGCGGTGTCGCATTCGATCCGACCTATCGTTACGATCCTGAGCGCCTTCCAACCTTCGGCCAACGCAACCACGGTGCGCTCGACATCGCCGCCGGTCCCAACAATCCGGTTGGCGCAGTGTGGATCGCGCTCAGCGCTGACACCTATGGCATTCATGGCGCGCCGAACCCGTCACAAATCAGCAAGACGCAATCCCACGGCTGCATTCGGCTGACGAATTGGGACGCGGTCGAGCTCGGACGCGCAGTTCGCCCCGGCGTTGCGGTAGCCATCCGCGAGAGTAGCGTGGCGCAGCGCGCGACGCGGAACGGCTGATCACCAACGGCGAACGCGGCCGGTGTCTACGTGAATGAAGTCAGAGCCTTCGTAGTAACCGACACCGCCCGCGTTCATGCCGATCGCAGCATCCCGCAGGCGCGTTAGGTCCACGCCGCGAACCCGGATGTCGATTGCGCGACCATCCATGTGCAAGCTGCGCGTAGCCACACCGTCCGAGCGCGCATGCAGCGCAGCGTTCGTCGCCGGTGAGCGATATCCCGATATGATCTGGAAGGGCGATGATGCCTCCACGAGGCCGCCGAGCGTATGCAACTGATCGAGCAGGCGCGGATCTATAGCGTGGACATCACCGGAGCGATGGTCGCGCATCACGTTGTTGATCGCAGCCATAGCATCGGGAACATAGTTCCCATTTTCCCAGTACACGTCGGCGAAGGTGTCGCCCGTGTGGGTATTGACGAATGCGAGCCGGCGGGCCGACGACGCTCGCACCGGCGAAGCGGGCGGCGTCGCGTAGGCGGGCATCAAGATGTTTGCTCCAACGCCGCCAAGCAACGCAACATTGACCGCAGCGCTGCCCGCTGCTTGCAAAAAGTTCCGACGGTTCATGCCCAAGCGCTCCACAGCGTGCGAACCTAGCGCGGTCTCACGACCATTGTGAGGCACAATGACGGCTGAGAAATGCGGGAACACGAGCGCATGCATCTGCATTGGCGGTAGATGACGCTGACTCAATCTGCTGCGTGTGCTGGCGCGCTTGTCAGTGCGCTGTGCCTCTACGCGATGTTCACCGTTGAGCCTGTGGAACAAGCGCGAGCGGCGCCGCCGCTCGAGCATGAGCAGGCGCTCAAGAAGCGCGAGCGCAGCTCGGCGGTTACTACCAGGAGCGGTTTGATCATTCCCGTGGCGGGCATCCGCGCAAGCGATCTCACGGACACGTGGGGCGCATCCCGCTCCGAGGGACGCTTACACGAAGGCATAGATATAATGGCGCCGTTCGGCGCACCCGTGCGCGCCGTCGCAGGTGGCCGGATCGTCCGCTTCTTCGATAGCGTCCGTGGCGGTGTCACTATCTACCAGTTCGATAGCACCGACCGCTTCGTATATTACTACGCACACCTGAGCCGTCGCGCGCCCGGCCTGGCGGAGGGCGATGCCGTCGAGCAGGGCGAAGTGATCGGTTATGTCGGGATGAGCGGCAATGCGCCTGTTCCCCATCTTCACTTCGAGATCCAGCGCCTCACGCCGTCGCGCCGCTGGTGGGAGGCGGATTCGATGAACCCGTACCCGCTCCTCGTTGCAGGCCGAGCGCCGAACTAAAGTCGCCAGTGATTGACGCCTTCGGCGTCGGTCGAAACGCGGCCTTCAGTGCCAACTGGTTCATGCTCGCCGTTCGTGAGAAAATCGATGAGGCCGCGCTCTTCCGCTCCTACATACGCCAGGAAGCGTTCTCCGCCAGGCGTGGCGCCTACGATGACGCCGCTCTTCGGCGCACCTTCTCGATTGTAGAACACCGTGTAAGTGGAGATTGTCCCTTCACCGGAATAGGTCTCCAGGAGGGTCGGCGGAGCGCCGCGGTGCGCGTCTGCGTCACTTTGCACGCTAGAGTCATGGACGCCAGCCGCTGCGAGCGAAGCATCCCGTGAAAGCACGATGCTGTGGCTGGTAGTAGCGAAACCGCCATTGCCGAAGAGCAGGCCGTGGCGCCCGCTCGCACGCAACGCCTCCGTCATCGAGGCGATGGCGTGGCTCATATAATTCCCGACTGGACCGCCGCCGAATGTGAGCCCGCCGAACACCGTCATTGGTTTCTCCAGAGGCCAGCCGATGGCGCGGCGCGCAAGCTTCGGCATCACTGGGAAGCACGAGTAAAGTTCGACGCAATCGAGATCGGCAGCAGTCAGACCATTGATGCGAAGCGCGCCTTGCAGCGATGCTTCCAAGCTTAACGAGCGGTCGACGCGGTCGCGCGCCATGACGTCGCCCGGCTCACGCGCGGCGGCGCCGCGGCCAACGTAAATGAGCCGCGTTTCCGAAACGCCGCAAGTCTTCGCCTTCGCTAGGCTTGTAACGATGAATGCCGCGCCTTGATTGACGGACGCGTTCGCGACCATGAGCTTTGTGTAGGGAAACGCGATCGGCCGATTTGCCGGCGATACCTCCAATATCTTCTCTGTCGGAAGAGCCTCTTGCAGCCACGCATTCGGGTTCGCCGCGGCAACTCGCGACATCCCCGCCCAGATATCTGCGCTCTCGGCTTGGGCCTCCGCCAACGTCTGCCCCCATGCCGCGCGGCACGCGTTTTCGTAGAAGGGATAGACATCGGTGGGCGCTACAATCCCATAGCGCGCGCGGCCCTCGCGCGTCGCCCGCGCTGCTGACTCGCGCACCGCATCGCGCTTGCCGCCTGCCGCGCGCCTCGCAGCCGTGCGAAGCGCTTCGCCGCCAGCGACGAGGCAGACTTCCGCTTCGCCCGAAGCGATCCGGTTTGCGGCTTGGTTAAGTAACGCGACAGGGCTATCGCCCATCGGATAGCGCGTCTGCGCGCGATGCCGTGGCGTGATCTCGAGCAACTCCGCTACTGGCGCAGACGCATCCGCAAATTCTGGAAACGAAAGCTGCGCTACCACATCGAGCCTGTCGGCGCGCGATAGCCATCCGCCGCCGCCATCCGAATCCGCGTTTCGCAGTGCAGCAGCCATCAGTTCGACGGAGTTCAGCCGCTCTTCGCGGTCGTTGATCTGGCCGACGCCGACGATGACCGGGATTTTGCTCTCGTCCATTGGCTCCGCCGCGCTATGCTCGCCCCATGATGCATACGTCGATCTGCCAACGTCTAGGCATAGAGTTTCCTCTGTTTGCGTTTTCGCACTGCCGCGATGTCGTTGCGGCAGTCTCGAAGGCTGGCGGGATGGGCGTCCTCGGCGTGGCCGGCTACTCGACCGAACGCTTGAAGCAAGAGCTCGATTGGATCGAGGCGCACGTCGGCGGCAAGCCTTACGGCGTCGATCTCATTGTGCCCAATGCCTACGAAGGCAAAGGTGGCGCTTCAGTGAGCGTCGATGCGCTCGTGCACGGCCTTCCCTCGAAGCACAAGGACTTCGCCGCAAACATCCTCGCGCAGCACGGCATCGAAGGGTCCGAGCTGGACGAGGCGCGCAAAGGAGCGGGTGGTTTCGCGCGCAATCTGGCCGATGGCGGCTCGTCGACGTTGGAGGTCGCGTTCCAGTATCCGATCAAGCTCATTGCCAATGCGCTCGGCACGCCGCCACCGCTGATGATCGAGATGGGCAAGAAGCATTGCGTTGCCGTTGCAGCCCTCGTCGGCGCCAAGGAGCACGCGCTCGCGCAAGCTGCGGCCGGTGTCGACATCATCATCGCCGCCGGCACGGAAGCGGGCGGTCATTGCGGTGACGTCACCACTATGGTGCTGGTGCCCGAAGTCGTCGAAGCGCTCCGCGCCGCGAACATCGATACCCCAGTGCTGGCCGCTGGCGGTATCGTCACGGGCGCTCAGATGGCCGCCGCGATGGCGATGGGCGCGGCTGGCGCCTGGTGCGGCTCAGTTTGGCTGACAACCCCGGAGGCTGAGACGAGCGAGGTCATCAAAAAGAAGCTCCTCGCCGCCACCTCGCGCGACACCGTGCGTTCAAAGTCGAGGACCGGCAAACCCTCACGCCAACTTCGCTCGCCCTGGACGGATGCATGGGAAAGCGAGGACGCGCCGAAGCCGCTGCCGATGCCGCTTCAGACTTTCATCTCCGAGCCGCCTCTGCGCTTGATCGACAAACTTGCCGATGGCGGCCACGCCGGCGCGCAAGATCTCGCGACCTACTGGGTCGGTCAGGGTGTTGGGCTGATGAACACACCGCTATCCGCTGGCGCGGTCGTGCAGCAGTTCAAGGAAGACTTCGTGCGTGCCTATGAGCGGCTCGCAGCAGCGATCGGCGCTTAGCGCGCGTCGTTAGTTGCTTCAGTGCGGAGCGGGCCGTTCCACACCTTGCCAATGCGAACGTCCACTTCCGGTCCCAGGTTGAACCAAGCCAGACGATCCCGCGTCGCGTCGATCACCACGAAGCGATCGCCCCGCTCCAGCGTTTGCGAGAGCGTGTTACGGATGACGCCTGACGTGAAGCGCGTACGCACCAGCCAGAGGCCAGGGCCCAGGTCGCAGACAAAGCCCATGCTTTCGAGCGCCGCCATGAACGGCATCCAGGCGCCCGAGAAAATTTCGGCGTGGACGAATACGTTTGCCGCTTCTTCCGCATCGTTGGCGGCAGCGGGCTTACGCAGGCCGCGCAGCGCCATGACCCGGCGCGCTTCGATCCAATTGTCGTGGCCATTGTCCGAGATGACAGGAGTCAGGCGGACGCGGCCTTCGCGAGAAGCTCGCCATTTGTTCGATCGTGTAGGGACTGAGCGACCGCGGATCTGCACCCACCATTTGAGTGCGGCTGTCGCGGTTTTCAGCGTAACGACGTCACTCCACGAGTTTGCTCCGTTTCAGGACAGTTACTCGCGTCCCGGCGAAACCGGAGGCCTGCAATCGCTATGCGGAGTTTTCAGTAGCTCTTGTTAGCCGACTTTGCGCGGTTCGAGATCGATCAGCGGCCGCCCTCAATCAAACGCGCCACGCGGCCAGTAAACGTTGCCCGCGCGAACCCAAACGCCAATTAGCGGCGGCGGGCGCCGCCACTCTTTATAGTGATGCCCGCGAGCGAGAAGTCGACCTCGCCTTCATAGGCCTCGCCCGTCAAACTCGAGTTGATCATCTACTGACCGTCACTTGATCGCGGGACGGTGCGGCTCCTCGATGCCGGATTGCGGTTAGCCGCAACTGTCCAGCTGCTCAACCGTTTCGCTTGTGGGCGGTAAAATCGAAAATGACCGCCACTTCGCCCTCGCCGCACTTGCGGGCGATAAAGCCAGACACGCGGCCAGTAGCAAGGTAAATAACGCGGTCGCCAACGGGCAGACCGGCGCGGCAATGCGGATATCGCCGGGAGAAATGTCGACGGTTCGGCAATCGTGCTCGCGACCTGGCAGATCCATCAGGCGTCCGTTCACCTCGATGGGCATCCGCCGGAAACGGCGGCGTTCGCGAATGCCGACAGCGGCGGCGGCAAGCCGGCGGGCGGCGGAGGCGACGACATCAATCTTGGGTGCGGCGGACATAACGCCATTAATGCCTCTTCACCGTAAACGTTTGCTTAGCTTTGACGGCGGGGCAGGCTGGCGCCGGGGCCAGCGCGCGCAAAAGTTCCGCAACAGATACCTAAGGACGGGGAAACCGTGGCTGAGACCGAAGGCGGCGATCGCTTCGACTATATCGTTGTGGGCGCTGGCTCGGCCGGGTGCGTGCTCGCGAACCGCTTGACCGAGATCCAAATGTGACGGTCGCGGTGCTTGAGGCCGGCGGCAGAACCGGCGAGCTTGCTTCGTCAAGATGCCGGCGAGTGTCGGCAATCATCGCTCAAAGGGCGTCTCCAATTGGGGCTTTGAGACGACGCCGCAGGAATTCATGAATGGCCGCAGCCTTTATCAGCCCCGCAGGTCGCGGCTGGAGCGGCTCGTCGGCCATCAACGGCATGATCTACATTCGCGGCCACGCGCGTTACGATCTGATGGCGCCAGATGGGCCTCACAGGCTGGGGCTTTACCCGCCGATGTGCTCCCTTGCTTCAAACGCTCCGCAGCACCACGAACGGCGGCGATAACTGGAACGGTGAGCGGCCCGCTGGGTGTCGCGGCCACCAGGGCATCCAGTCTGTAAAGCCTTCATCCAAGCTGGCGCGCAGGCCGGATACCCGGTGACGCGTGGCTTCAACGGTCATCAACAGAAGGCGTCGGCCCATATCACCTCACCTGTGCGCGACGGCGAACGCTGGGCGCGCGGCCTGGCATATTTTAAAGCCGGTCATTGACCGCCCAGATCTCAAAGTGATCTCCGGCGCGCGCGCTCACCGCATTCTGATCGAAAACAAGCGCGCTATCGGCGTCGAGTTTTCTGCGGGCGCGGGCAAACCCACGCAGAATGTGTACGCCAGAAGCGCGAAGTGCTCGTGTGTGGCGGCGCATTCCAGTCGCCCGCACTTGCTGCTGCTCTCCGGGATCGGCCCAGGTGCGGAATTGCAGAAGGCCGGGTGTGGACGTCGTCCGGGACTCGCCGGACGTCGGCAGAACCTGCAAGATCACCTCGACGTCTGCATCATCTACGAGATGACGAAGCCGCTTTCGATGTATTCGCTGACCAAGGGTCTAAAGCAGCCGATGATCGGCATCGAATACATGCTCACAAAGCAGGGTCACGGCCGCACCAACCACCTTCACGCCGGCGCTTTCCTCAAGACCCGCGGCGAATTGGATCGTCCCGACATTCAGCTCCACCTCGTCAACGCCCAGATGCGGGACCATGCCCGCGTGAAGGCCGATCGCGATGCTTTCACTATCCACGCCTGCCAACTTCGTCCGGAGAGCAAGGGCACGGTGACGCTCGCTTCGCTCAATCCATACGATTCACCAGCGATTGATCCGCGTTACCTGGCTGAGGAAACGGACCGCCGCACCATGCGCGACTCCGTCCGCATCGTTCGCGAGATCGTCAAACAATCTGCGCTCGATCTTTATCGCGGTCCGGAGTTCGCGCCTGGTGATCATGTCCGCACCGACAGCGAGATTGACGCTTGGATTCGTCAAAACGGTGAGACCATCTATCACCCAGTTGGCACCGTTCGCATGGGCGCCGACGCGAAGGCGCCGTTGGACGATCAGCTCCGCGTGCGGGGCGTTGATGGCCTCCGTGTCGTCGATGCTTCGGTGATGCCGACGCTCGTCGGCGGCAACACCAACGCGCCGACGATCATGATCGCCGAGAAGATATCCGATCTGCTGCGCGGTAAGCCCTTCCTGCCGCCGCAGGATGCGCCCATTGCCGAGGATGAGCGGGTGACTGTTTGAAGGCCGCCGCGAGCGCACTAGCAGCGCTCGGTGCGCTGCTCGGCCTTTTCGGCCTCGGCCTGCAGTACTGGCTGCTTTACGCCGAGCTCTCCCAGGATGGCGCTTCACCGCTCGATGTGCTGTGGCGCTACTACGCGTACTTCACGCTGCTGACGAACACGTTCGTGACGCTGGTCTTCGCGCGCGCCGCGCTGAAGCCCGATAGCCTCAATGGCCTCAACGCGCCGCGCGTTGAATTGATGGCGGTCACCTCCATCATGTTCGTCTGCATCGTCTACAACCTACTGCTGGCGTCCCGCTGGGACCCGCAAGGCTGGCAGAAGGTCGCCGATGTGATCGTGCACAATATTGTGCCGGTGCTGTTCCTGCTGTTTTGGGCGCTACGGCCGCATGGCGGCCTCAAATGGTCCCATGCGATCTTCGCGGCGTCATGGCCGCTCGCTTACGCGATCTACGGCCTATCGCGCGGTGCGCTCGACGGCTTCTATCCGTATTTCTTCATGGACCCGACCTCTGCCAGCTACGGGCAAATCGCGCTGAACCTCGCTGGTCTAGTCGTGGCGTTCATGTTGGGCGCCTTGTTGCTCATCGGCATCAGCCGCGCGTTGGGGCATCGTAAGCCGCAATAACGCCACAGACGCGGCCCACGCCAAGCGGCGCAAAATTGGGGAGCCGCTCATGCGCGTTGCTATTCTTGCCGCTGTCTTCTTCGCCGCATCGCTTTCAGCCGCGTTCGCTCAAGATGAAATGGACCGCGCCGAGAGCGAGTTGCGCGATGCGATGGCGCCTGCGGCTCAAGCGGGCGCGACGGTGGAGCGCGTATCGCCGAACGAGGTGCGCGTGCGGATGCCGTCGGACATTACGTTCGACTTCAACCGCGCAGATGTGAAGTACGAGTTCGTGCCGCGCATCTCCGATCTCGCGCGCACCCTCAACCGCTATCCCAACATGTCCGTCGTCATCACCGGCCATGCCGACGCCATTGGTTCCGACGAGTACAATCACCGACTCTCCGAACGCCGCGCTTGGTCCGTTAGTGAAGTTCTTTCGCAATTCGGCGTCGATCGCTACCGCATCCGCGCCGTTGGCATGGGCGAGATGGCGCCGATCGCCACCAACGCCACTGAATGGGGCCGCGCCCGCAACCGCCGCGTCGAAATCAGCGTCCGCCGCGACGAACATTGGAAATAGCCTACGCGCGGCGCGTGCGCCGGCGCACTGGCGCGCTCTTGGGCTGCTGACGCAGCCGGCGTTTGCGCTCAGCGAGCATAGCGCTGAGTTTAGTGGCTAGCTTCGCATCGCCGCCAGACGCGCACGCAGGCATCCGCGATGCAAGCTCAACCGCCGCCTCTACTTTGCTTGCTATGGAACCTGTCAGCATCACTTCAATGCCCGGGCGGTGGCGACGCACCCACTGCGCCAGCACAAACCCCGAGCCTTCGCCAGCAAGCTGCGCGTCGCTCAGCAAGACGTGGATCTTTGGCCCCGCGATGAGGATCGCCTTGGCGTCGTCCGCATTTACGGCTTCGACGACGGTGATTTCGCAGGCGCGCAGGTGATCTGCGAGCGCGAAGCGAACCAGAACATCCGCTTCGACCAGCAGAACGGAGAGTTTCTTTGGGGAGGATTTGCGAGCGGCCATAAGTTCCTTTGAGTTCGACGCCCCGCCAGTTGGAAAACGGCTTGAGAAAAATTCTGGTTCCGTAGATTACCGTCAGATGAACTCGGCGCGGTGGAACGAAGGCGCTCATGTGTTGAACGCCGGGAACTAAGGCGGGTAAGGGGCATTATTGTCGAGGACGGGAAGCAAATGAGTCCTGCGGAAGACCGAATGCCAGAACAGCACGCCGACGCTGCGCCACTGGTGCTTGTCGTCGAAGACGAAGTGCTGATCCGCATGGCGGCTGCAGATCATCTGCGCCACTGCGGCTTCAGAGTTGCGGAAGCTGGCAGCAGCGCCGAGGCGCAAGAGCTCATTCTCTCCGGCCTCAAGGTCGATCTGGTCTTCTCGGACATTACGATGCCGGGCGCCCTCGATGGTGCTGGTCTTGCGCAATGGCTCGGCGCCCACGCGCCGGACCTGCCCGTGATCCTAACCTCCGGTGTGAACAGCTCGCTCGAGGCTGCGCGGAAAGCGTGCGCCAACGTACGTGCTCTGATGCCGAAGCCTTACGACTATGATGGCGTCGTCGCCCACATTCGCGCCGCGCTGTCGGCCCGCGCCTAGTCGTTCACCACAACAAGCCGCACGCCCTTAGGCGCCTGCGCCAATGGCGGATGCAGCGAGCCTAGGCGCAACAATTGGATCGCGCGGCCACCGATGAAATCATCGCCACCGAGTGTTTGGAAGAGGCCGAGGTAGCGATTGCCCAAAGTCGCGTCGACCTTGAGCGGCGTTATCAGAATCTCAGCGCCTAATTTCTTGCCGCATGCTGTTTCGGCCGTGACCCGCGCGATCGCGGGTTCGCCAGCTGCCGCGCACGCGTCAATGAGCGCATTCACCAAGGCAAGGTCGGGCGCGAGGAAGAAGCGCGAGAAATCGTGCTCACGCAAATCGCGGCCAAACACCTGGACCAGGTCTTGTCCGAACGTGCGGATCGGCAGACGCCCATCAACCGTCCGCTCGATTACAAACAACCGCTCAAGCACCTGATCGGCGCCGCCCTTCTTCGGCGCAGCGCCAGCTGCGCCTGCCAGGGCGCGTCCATACGCGAGCAGGGCCCGTGTATCGGGATGAAAGGTCTCTTCCCCCAGCATTAATCTTAAGCGCCGTGATGTGAGTCCGAGTGCGCGAGTGCTCACGCAAACCCCGCGCCCATTTAGCGCCTGGAATTTTTGGGGAATTGCGGACCTTTCCGGCGCGCTTTCCCGCCTCACGCGAGACGTGGCCTTACGCTTGCACCTGAGTTGGCGAAATTAAGGAGCAACGGCTTATGACCGTTCCAACCCGGTACATCCTGGCGGCGATCGCGTTTGGCGTCGCGGCGCTTGGCCTCTTCCTGCTGCCGACCGATGCTGCGGCGTGCGGCAACGGCGGCTGCCCCGTGCGCCCGCCGTG
>JAWKUZ010000032.1:0-20196 GCA_041398305.1 Hyphomonadaceae bacterium | reverse complement strand
TCGCCAACCGCTTCCCCGGCGTGCCGCGCATGGCCGTCACCGCCACCGCCGACCTGAAGACGCAAGCCGACATCCGCACGCAACTGCATCTGGAAGACGCCAAGAGCTTCATCGACTCGTTCGATCGCCCAAACCTCGTGCTCAGCGCCGAGCGCAAAGGCCCGAAGAACCAGGACCGCATCTTCGATCTCGTCCGCGCCAGACGTGGCAAGTCCGGCATCATCTATGCGGCGACGCGCGACAACGTCAAAAAGACCGCGGCCAACCTGCAAGAGTTGAAAGTTCCCGCGCTCGCGTATCATGCAGGTCTCGACGCCAGTGTCCGCGCCGAACGCCAGCATCGCTTTCAAGAGGAAGACGATGTGGTGATGGTCGCAACCATCGCCTTCGGCATGGGCGTCGATAAACCCGACGTGCGCTACGTGATCCACGCGGATTCGCCGAAGAGCATCGAGGCGTACTGGCAAGAAGTCGGCCGGGGCGGGCGCGATGGCGAAAGCGCCGAAGGCTTCTGCATCTACAGCGCCGGCGACCTTCGCCGCGCCATCATGTTTGCGAACCAATCGAGCGCCAGCGAGCAAGTGAAAGCGGTGCAGATCAAGAAGGCGCGCCAACTCTTCGCGTTCCTCGACGGCCTCACCTGCCGCCGCGCCGGCGTGCGCCGCTATTTCGGCGAAGAGAACGTCGAGCCCTGCGGCGTCTGCGATATTTGCACCGATCCACCCGTCTCGATTGACGCGGCCGACTTGGCCGCGAAAGCGATCTCTGCGGTCATGCGCATGGATCAGCGTGTCGGCCGCGGCCGCGTCGTGAACCATCTGCTCGGCCGCACCGGCGATGGCCTCGATGAACAATACGCCTCGCGCTCCACGTTCGGCATCGGCGCCGATCAAGGCGAACCGATCTGGCGCAACGTAATCGAGCATTTATTGTTCGAGGGCGTGCTCAGCGAAGGCGACGATCAACGTCCCACGCTCTCCATCGGAGACAACGATGCCGTGCGCGCCATCTTCCGCAAGGAGCGCGAAGTGCGCATGCGCGAGGCGGCAAAGCCCACGCGCCGCAGCAAGGAAGATCGCCGCGCCTCACGCAATGCGAAAGGCGCCGCGAAAGCTGGCTTCGACGGCGCCGACGCTAAACTGTTCGAAACGCTCAAAGGCTGGCGGCGCGAAACGGCGCACGCCAACGGCGTGGCCCCCTACGTCATTTTCCACGACGCGACGCTAGCTGAGATGGTCCGCACCAAACCTGCCGACCTGGTGGCCCTCGGGCGCGTATCCGGCATCGGCGAAGCCAAGCTGAAAAAGTACGGCAACGAGGTCCTGGCGGTGCTCATCGCCGGACTCTGACCGTTCTCTTTTTGTTCTTGCCCTGCTTTCCGGTTTGGTGTCTAGTCTCGACCGGAGGGATCAACATGATCGGCTACGTCACTATCGGCACCAACGACATCACGCGCTCCTGCGCCTTCTTCGACGCCGCGTTCGAACCGCTGAACTACAAGCGAACGTTCGAAGGCGGCGGCTGGGCGGGCTACGGCCCTGACGGCAAAAAAGAGGGGTTAGAAGTCTATCTCGCGACACCCGAGAACGGCCAGAAAGCTACGTTGGGCAACGGTTCGATGCTTGCGTTCAAAGCACCGTCGAGGACGGCGGTTGAGGCGTTTCACGCGGCAGCCCTCGCAGCGGGCGGTAAGGACGAAGGCGGCCCCGGCGTGCGTGGCGAAAGCGATCCGCCTTTCTTTGGCGCATACGTTCGCGACCCCGAAGGCAACAAGTTCTGCGCCTACTACAAAGGGTAATTTGACGCGCGCGTTTCTCGCTCCAGACTCCTCTCACGGAGGAAACATCCATGAGCGAGCAAAGACTCGACATCGAAAAGCTGCGCGAACGCGCCGAGCGTGAGATCGCTTTAGCGAAAGCGACAGGCTCACGCGCGCACGCTAGCCCGGATTACAGCAAGGTGTTCATAGAACGCCGCGACGGCACACGCGAAACAGTGCGGCTAAACACCCGTCCGCACTGAAGACTTAGGCGTCTTCGCTCTCGAGCGCGCGACGCGCTGCGGCGGGCCCGTGCGCCGCGAGTTCGCGCGCCTGCTCGAGCCATTCTTCTTCGCCGATTCGGCCCTGCAGGCGCAGATATTGATCCACCCAAGCGACGTTCTCTTCGCTCCATGCGGCGATCTGATCGAAGTGGAAGATACCGAGCGAATAGAGTGTGGTTTGCTGCAGCAAGCTCACACCCTCGATGAGTGTCAGATCATCCGGCGCGCCCTTGCGCGCGGCGGGAAGCACAGGCGGCTTTGCCCGGCGGGCGGTCGGCGGCGTAGCGGCGCGAACTGGCGTGGCCTCAGTTTCTCACCAGGCTCTGGCTCCGCCGCAAGCGTCTGCGGCGGTCGCTGCTCAAGGTGACGAACGCGTGCTTCTAGATAGCGGGCGCGCGCACTTCCAGCGATCGGGATCGGCAGTCGCCGCTGGTGGCGCCTGCGCTCGCACCTGCCTGCAGCGCTGACCCGGCGCTCAAGATAGAGCAAACGCCAACGCAACAGCATGTCGGTAGCCGGCGTCTCGCCGCAAAGGCCTCGGCCTCCGGCGCTTCGCCTTCCGCTGGCCCTCGGCGGTTGAGCGCGCATTGCGCAGCTCGCTTCTGTAAGGAAGGAGGCACGGGCAGTCGCTTCGCGCGCTGTCCACTCAAGCAACGGCGGCATTTCCTCGACAGCCGCCGGCACTGGTGACGCTTCCGGCGCCGCCGCCGCCGCGCGCCCCTCCAGATAATTCACCCGTTGCTCAAAGTAGCGGAGACGCCACGCCTGCAACGCCACCGTCTCATCCTCGACCGGCTCGGCTTCGGCGTCGACCATACGTGAGCGCTCTTCTTCGGCCGCGCGCAGCCGCGCTAGTTCCTGGGCGTCCAGTTCGTTGAATCGCCCGCCACGCTGTGTCTCGGCGAGTTCGCTCGTGAGCTCGTCGGCCCGGCCCCGCGCCGTTTCTAGCGCCCGCTCCAACTCGGCAATGCGGCCATCGCGGATCTCCAGCGCGCTGCGTCGGCGCAGTGTCGAGATCGACATCATGCGCCACCGGCCCATCGCCTGTGAATCGGACCAGATCGCGAAGCAATTCTCGCGCTCGCGGAGCGCCGTTGCTTCGCCAGGCGCCGCGCGTTCGGCAGCGAACATCCAACTCCGCCAGCGCCGCAAACGCGAACGTCAGCAACAAGAACGGCGCCACTGTGCGATCAGATAAATCATCTCTAATCTACATAGAATTCGATACGCCGGCTGGCCGCCTGCCCCGTAGGCGTCGCACTACTCGCGCGCGGACGATCTGGCCCATAGCCATGTGCGCTCGCGTGCGCGGCGACACCCTGCCCTGTGGAGGTAGGTCGCCACGGCATCAGCGCGCCTCCGCGACAAATCCATGTTCATGGTGCGATCGCCGGTATTGTCGGTGTGTCCGGCGACTTCAATCGAGAAGCGGTCACAGCGGAGCGCCACCGAGGCAAGCGCATTCAGCACGCCACGGCTCGCTGGCTCAAGCGCCGCCGATCCTTCCGCGAACGTGACCAGGCCGTTGCGTTCCACAAGCGATCGAACGCGCGCTCGCAGGTTTCGGCGTCGCCATCGTTCAAGTTGAGGCCCTGCAGTTCGGGATGGTCGACGTCGAGTCCGTCCACCGTCACGGCCAGCCTTGAGCGGAAGGGCGCGGGCGGTTCTTCCAACGCGTCGCGCACGAGCGTGACGCCGGGCTGTGCGCCATCGCCTATCACGACAATCCCGCCGTCGATGCGTGCCTCGCCGGTATTCAACTCCGCCACAGCACGCACGGCGCGGCGCGCCATCTCTGAAAAGCGAGGCGAGGCCACGCCGCCGGCGACATGTTCATCGACGGCCTCCAAGTCCTGGAACGCTTGTGCGGCTTCCGCCATCAAATCGGTTCGGGTGTTCTCACTCGGCACGGCTGCTCAACACGACGCGCGAGGCTCCTCGCTTCCACGCTCCATGCAAACGGCCGCTCGAAAGATCCTACCAATACGGCCTGGGTATTGACGCTGGTGACGCCGCCAGCCCATGGCCCGCCGCCACCCGCCGCCGTCAACGCCGCGCGGCGCGCCGCGACGATATCCGCATCGTTCTCGACAATTCCGCGCAGAACGACGCGCTGGCCTCTCATCTCAACGTCAATGCCAGGAAAGCTCTCAGCCGAAAGCGCTGTCTCGACGCGATCGCGCAGCACACCTTCTCTACACGCCAAAATGCGCGCTCGAGGCAAACAGCGCCAGTAATGCCGAAAGGACCGCACCTACGAGACCGACGATCAAGCGGCAACAGGCTGCCGGCGTCCGGCAAGTACCGCCAAGCTCGATCATGACACGCGCGCACGGCGCACTTGCGCCTCGGTAAGCGCCGCGCGCAATTGTTCGGTCTCCCGCGCCTGCGCGTCGCGGCGCTGCGCCGCCATCATCACATACGCGCGCCAGCCAATGATGAAGCCAAGCCCGGCCGCTACCAGCACAAAGATCACCTCTGAGAAGATAAGGCTGATCATTTTTCCTGCTTGCGCGCACTGTTAACGCCTTAACGCCCTTCAATGCCGTGCGTTGTAGGCGAAAACTGGAAAACCCCCGAGGGAGAACGCGAAACGTCCAGCGCGCACATGGCCCACCACATTACCAGCACCTCCAACCCGCAGATCAAGGCGCTGAAAAGCCTGCACCTGAAGAAGGGGACGAGCCGAGACCGGTCTTCAGTTCCTGGCCGAAGGCGCGCGCCTTGCAGTCGAGGCGGATCCAGGCGGCCGGAGATCCTGGTCTTCCTCACCAGCCGCGCTACAACGCGATCAGGTTCGCGGCTTGATTGAGAACGCCGAAGCGCGGCGCGTGCGCTTGATCGAGACCAGCGAGAGCGTGCTTGCGCAGATCAGCAAGCGCGATAACCCGCAAACAGTCATCGGCGCCTATAGGCAGCGCCTTTCGCCGCTCAATCAGATCAGCGGAGATACTGTCGTCGCGCTCGAAGCCATTCGCGACCCCGGCAATCTCGGCACCATCCTGCGCACCGCGGACTCCACAGGCGCCGCAGGTGTCGTCCTCGTTGGCGAGAGCTGCGACCCGTTCTCGGTCGAAGCTGTTCGCGCCAGCATGGGATCGCTGTTCGCTATGACGCTGGCGCGCGCCTCGTTCGAAGAGCTGTTGCAGTTCAAACAGGAACGCGGCGCGCAGATGATGGGCCTCTCGCTGAAAGGCGCAGCACTCGACACGGATCGACCGGCGCCCGCGCGCGCCATTGTGCTTATGGGCAACGAGCAGTCGGGCCTACCTCCACACATGGAAGAAGCCTGCGATACGCTGGTAAAGCTGCCGATGCGTGGGCGGGCGGATAGTTTGAACCTTGCGATCGCGACGGGCGTAATGCTCTACGATCTCTGGCGGAGACGTGGATATGACGGCGCGCGCGCCTGAGCTTCTGATTGCCGACGATTGGGCCGACTATCACCTGCTGGATTCCGGCAATGGCGGCAAGCTCGAGCAAGTCGGTCCCTTCCGTTTCGTGCGCCCCGAACCGCAGGCGTTGTGGGCGCCTCTGCGTCCGGCGCACGATTGGGATTCTGCTGACGCGATCTTCGCGGGCTCGTCAGGAGACGATGAAGATTCGGGCCGCTGGCGCTTCAACCGCGAGCTGCCGCAAAGCTGGACGCTAAAGTGGGACGACATTTCCTTCGTCTCGCGCCCAACGCCATTCCGTCACCTCGCCTTCTTTCCAGAGCACTCCGTTCACTGGCGCTACGCGCGCGAGTATCTGAAAGCCCATCGTGGCCCGCAGCCCGAGGTGCTGAACCTCTTCGGCTACACCGGTCTTGCTTCACTTGTCTGTGCGAAGTCGGGCGCGAAGGTCACGCATGTCGACGCCTCGAAGAAAGCCATCGGCTTCGCGCGCGACAACCAGCAAGCCGCCGGCTTAGGCGATGCGCCGATCCGCTGGATCTGCGACGACGCGCTCAGCTTTGTGAAGCGCGAAATCCGGCGCGGCCGCCGCTATGATGGCATCATCCTCGATCCGCCAAAGTTCGGCCGCGGCCCCGACGGCGAAACCTGGCGCCTCGAATCCGATCTGCCGGAGTTGCTCGACGCCTGTCAAACTTTGCTGCGCACCGATCCCGCAAACCGCGCCAGCGCCAAAGGCTTTATGATAGCAACCGTCTATGCCGTGCGCCTCTCCTACTTGGCGCTCGCACAAACAGCGCAGCAGATGTTCGAAGGCGGCGAGTGGCAGTCCGGCGAGATGTGCCTGCCGCACGAAGGCCGCGGCGAGCTGCTGCCAACCGCGATTTTCGCACGCTGGCGCAGCTAGTGAAAATTCCGTCCCTTCGGCATTACGTTCGCAGCTTTCGCAACATTGAGATTGATCCGCACATCGCGGGGGTGCCGTTGTCGTGAATCCTCATACGTAGCTTTCCTTGGCTCATCAGTCGGACCGCTCGCGTCGATAGGCTCGCTTTGCGCCGACAGTTCCGCCAAGAGCGGCGTGTAGTCATGCACACGCTCAGCAATGACATGGATGACGCCGCTCTCGCTTTGCACCGGACCATCTATCGTCACTAAACGCCCACCGAGAACTTCGCGCCGGTACTGCTCAAACAATTTCGGCCACACGACGATGTTAGCGATGCCGGTTTCATCCTCCAACGTCATGAAGATCACACCAGAAGCCGTGCCAGGGCGCTGACGCACCAGGACCAAACCCGAGACGCGCACGCGCTCGCCATTGCGTATCTGTGCAAGCTGCTCAGACTTAATCACGCGCCGCCCCGAAAGCGCCTCTCGCAACAGTGAAACTGGATGCGCCTTCAACGACAATCCAGCAGTGCGATAATCCTCCACGATATGCTCGCCCATGCACATCGACGGCAAATCGAAATCTGGCTCACGCGTGCGATCCAGAGTAGCGCGCTCAAACAGCGGTAAATCTTCCTGCCCGCCCACCCTGTTCAACCCACGCGCGGCCCAGAGCGCATCGCGTCGATCGAGACCTAGAGAACGAAATGCGTCGAGATCGGCGAGGCGTTCGATTGTTGAAGGCGGCAAACCGCTGCGCAGCCACACATCACGCACGGAATCATAACCGCCGCCGCGATTGTCGACGAGCTGATGCATCTCCGCCTCTTTCAGGCCTTGCCCCTGCCGATACCCCAAACGCATCGCATGGGTTGAACGAATATCGCCCACCATGTCGCCATGGCGCTTATGAAGCCTTGCGGATGCAGCTGGCCCGGGCTCAAGCGTGTTGTCCCACGCCGAGTGATTGACATCGATCGGCCTGATCTCGACGCCATGATCGGCAGCATCACGCACGATCTGCGCCGGGGCGTAAAACCCCATTGGCTGTGCGTTCAGCAAAGCTGTTGCGAACACGTCCGGGTAATAACATTTCAGCCACGAAGACGCATAAACGAGGATCGCGAAGCTCGCGGCGTGGCTCTCCGGGAAACCATACTCCCCAAACCCCTCGATCTGTGCGAACGAGGCTTCCGCAAACGCTTTGTCGTAACCGTTACCGATCATGCCGTTGATGAACTTGTCTTTGAGCGACCCGATCGTGCCGACGCGCTTGAACGTTGCCATCGCGCGACGGAGCTTATCAGCCTCCGAGGGTGTGAATCCCGCAGCGACAATCGCGATCTGCATCGCCTGCTCTTGAAAGAGCGGCACACCGAGCGTGCGTTTCAGCACTTCCCACAACTCAGGCTTCGGCGCGCTAGCTTTCTCCAGGCGCTGCCGCCGCTTCAGATAAGGGTGCACCATGCCGCCTTGAATTGGCCCTGGGCGTACAATCGCGACTTCGATGACGAGGTCGTAAAAGTCCTCTGGCTTGAGCCGCGGCAGCATCGACATCTGCGCCCGGCTCTCAACCTGAAACACCCCGATCGAGTCCGCGCGATGCAGCATCTTATAGACGCGCTCATCGCTCGTGTCGGATGAATCCAGTTTTACAAGCGGTTCGCCCGGATAGTGCTCAGCGCACAGATCGAACGCCTTTTTCAGACATGTGAGCATGCCAAGGCCAAGTAGATCGACTTTCAGAATGCCAAGCGCTTCCAGATCGTCCTTGTTCCACTCAACGACGGTGCGCTCCTCCATCGCAGCATTCTGCACCGGCACTACATCGTGCAACTTCTCACGGGTGATGACGAACCCGCCGACATGTTGCGACAAATGCCGAGGAAAGCCTTGCATCTCATTGGCAAGCGCTACGCACTGCATCAGCCTTTCATCGCTGGTATCCAGGCCCTGCTCCTTAAGATCCTTCTCATCGACGCCGCGCGACCACCAGTGCAGCATCTTCGCCAGATTGCCGATTTGATCTTCTGAATAGCCGAACGTCTTCGCCACCTCGCGAATGGCGCTGCGCCCGCGATAGCAAATCAGCGTGGCGGCGAGGCCAGCCCGATCGCGACCGTATTTTTTGTAGACGTACTGAATGACCTCTTCGCGCCGCTCGTGCTCGAAATCGATATCGATATCCGGCGGCTCACCGCGCTCCTCAGAGACAAAACGCTCGAACAACAATTCGCTCTTAGCCGGGTTCACCGCCGTTACGCCCAGGCAATAACAAATGGTGGAATTGGCGGCGGAGCCTCGGCCTTGGCAGAGAATCTTGTCGACCTTGTTGCCATCTTTGTCGAAGCCCGATCGCGCAAAGCGAACGATGTCGGCAACAGTGAGAAAGTAGGGCGCGTAACGCATACGCCCCACGATCTCCAACTCGCGATTAAGCGCGTTCGAAACCTTCTCCGGAATTCCCTCTGGAAAGCGCTTGCGCGCACCCTCCCAAGAAAGAGCAACGAGCGCCGATTGTGGATCGGGATAACCTTCGGCCACTTCCTCGGGGTACTCATAGCGCAACTGATCCATTGAAAAGTCGATACCTTCGAGGAAGCGCAAACTTTCTCTCATCGCTTCGGGCGCATCGCGAAAGAGGCGTTCGATTTCCTGCGCTGGCTTAAGCTGACGCTCGGCGTTCTTTGCAAGCAAAGCGCCCGCGTCGGTCAACTTCTTCTTTTCACGAATACAGGTGACGACATCGAGGAGCGGCCGTCTATTGCCTTCGTGGATCAACGGCTCCGTCGTTGCGAGCAACCGCGCGCCGGTCTGCGCAGCAAGTTGCTTCAGTCCTCGGATGCGGCGACGGTCTTCGCCGTTGAACTGGAACGGCGCCGCGAGCCAAACCCCATCTGCTGCGCACTTGATCTCTTGCAGGTATCGCCCAAGCGTAAAGGGCGGCTCACCAAGCGCGAAAGCCGGAATAAGGATCGTTTGAAGCCCCTGCGCATGCGCGAGATAGTCCGCGAAATCGAGCCAGCACTCGCCCTTTGGCGCACGCCGATTACCGATCGTCAACACGCGCGTGAGATTGGCGTAACCAGCACGGTCTCTAGGATAGACGATGAGATCTGGCGTGCCGTCGCGAAACACAAGGCGCGACCCCACGATCATTCGAATATCGCCTTTCCCCTCCTCTTTCAGCGCTTTCGCCTTCACGTGTGCGCGCACGACACCCGCAAGGGTATTGCGATCAGCGATGCCGATGCCCGCAAGCCCCAACTCCGCCGCCTGCTCCACCATCTCTTCGGGATGCGAGCCAGAACGCAGAAACGAAAAGTTCGTAGTGACGCAGAGTTCAGCGAAGCTGCTCATGCGAACAGCCCGTGCACGAACCAGCGCGGGATCGCGTCGCTCTCCCCGTACAATCCCTCACGATAGAGCCAATATCGCCGCCCCTGCTTGTCTTCGACACGATAATAGTCACGCGTTCTTTCATGCTTCTGCCAATCGCCGCTGATCCGCTCTGGACCTTCGGCGCGCACCACCTCTCGCATCACACGCCGCCAGCGAAAGCGGATCGGCGGCCCATCAGGCACATTCGCCATGACTTCAATTTGCTGACCGGGCGAAAATAGCCGCACAGGCCGGCGCTGCACGCCATCCACCGCCGGTTTCACACATTTATTCAGAACGCCATTTGCAAGCGCTGACCGCCAGCCCGCAGCCCGCTCTGGCGCATGCTCATCATGTACCTGTGGACGCACAACCCGCTTGGGGCCTAAGCGTGAGCTTAGAATGTCTACGATACTGCTAATTGTTTCGGCACTTGCGGCATTCGCCTCCACCGCAACCAGCGTCCGCGTGCGCGCATCCAGTTCCGCCAACCGCACGATATCCAGCCGCGCCGCTTCAAATCCAAACTGAGCATTCAAGTTCTCGCCCACAATGTTCAGCTTCTCGCGAAAAAGCCGCATCAGCGGCCTGACTTCGCGCAACGGCTTAGAGACGTTGACGCCGATCACGCGATCACGTCCATCGACGCCGAACAGCACCAGCTCCGCACTCAGCACACCCGCGCCGCGCACATCGAGCTTCTCGATCGCATCTCCGCACAAATCCTGCGTCACTTGCAGGACTGCGTCCGCCGTGAAGATCGGCTCAAGGAACCGGCGCAGCGCAAACACAGGCCGCAACGGCCGGCGCGGGGTCAACGCCTCCTGCACACGGCCAAACGCTTGATCGAGCCGCAGCATAGCGCGCTCACCCGCACGCGCCGTGAACGAAGATCGCGGCGCATGCAGAATATGCCCGATCGTCTTCATGCCAAGACGCCGCAACAAGGCGGCTGCGTCCGGATCGAGCCGGAGTGCTTCCACCGGCAAAGGCGATAGATCCTGCGCCAAGTTTTCATCCGCGCCGGTGCTTGTTTGTTGGCGGCGATAGCGCGCGAACGCCCACGCCGCGCCCGGCGTTGGCGCAATCGCAGCGCGCGCGCCGAAACCTTGCGCGTGCAAGCGCGTCAGAATTTCCGTTCGGAGCTTTTTCTCGCCGCCAAACAGATGCGCGCAACCCGTTATCTCAAGAAGCAGGCCTTCCGGGGGATCGATCACCACAACCGGCGTGAAGCGCTCGCACCACGCGGCAATGTTATCGAGGGCGCGTGCATCTGCTTCCGGCTCAGCTTCTATCGCTTCGAGTTTTGGCTGGATCGCGCGCGCATCGGCGAGTGACATCGCCAGGCGCAACCCCAATGCACTCGCGTGCGCATCGACGCCAATAATCTCGTAGGCGCCAGCTTCCTTGGAATAGACAGCAAGCGGCCGATCGTCGGACGGTCCAAGCCCCGAGCGGATCAGCCGGTCCGTCCTGATGCGCGGCAGATAAACCGCAAGCCAACGAGCGCCGCTCATGCTTCACGCGCGTCCGCCCAGAAAACCGAGGCACGCTTTTCCTGAACGCGTTCCACAAAAGAACGCTCGTGCGCGTTCCAATCCACAACGAACTGCGCGCCAGCCGGCCCACCGCGACTGCGCGTGAGTTCGGCGCGAAACGCAGGCAGCCCAAGCTCATCCGGTCCTGCATCGCTCTCCGCCGGCGCGATACGCCATCGTGTCCACGCCGCACTCGGTCCGTTCTCCGGCATTAAGAGCAAGCAGCGCGAAGAGTAGCGCTCCGCGAACAGCAACAAGCGGCGACTGGCTTTCAGATCGAGCGGTTTGCCCTGTGCACCCAGCGCGCAAATCACCACCGCGCCCGTCGCCGCCAGCGATTGCTCCGCCGCCCAGAGCGCATCTTCGCGCTTCTTCGCCCGCGCCACGATCAGACGATCGAGCGGCAAGCCATATTGCGCGAGCCCCGCCGGATAAGGCGCGCCCTCTTCAGCAAACGCAGCGTCCTCACCGGCCCAGAACACACCCGCAGGCCCGGCCCACCTGGCCGCCAGCGCCAAGGTGAACCCCAGCGCCGCCGCCTCGAATCCCGGCCCAGCCGGTCCAATCTCATGCAGCGGCTGAGCCGTCATAGTGGCCAGCTTGGCGGCGAACCCAACATCTTGGGGCGACGCATCTAACTGGGAAAAGGAGGCTGGACGCGGACTCATGTTCTCTATATGTTCTACTCCTTCGAGTCCGCCTCGGCAAGGCGGGTGCGAAATGAATTGGAGGTCGAAACGCAGATGTTCGCTTACGCCCTGTTCGACACCGCCGTCGGCCGCTGCGCTCTAGCTTGGGGGCCGCGCGGCATCATCGGCGTGCAACTGCCCGAACGCGGCGACGACGCCACCCGCATCCGCCTCATGCGCCTCTGCCCCAACGCTGACGAAGCCGAGCCGCCGAAGCAGATCGCGCGCGCCATCGAAGACATTCAAGCGCTGCTGCGCGGCGAGAAGAAATCGCTACGCGCTGTGCAGCTCGATCTCTCGCGCGTGCCCGCCTTCAACGCCCGCGTCTATGAAACCACGCGCTCCATCGCGCCCGGCGCCACGCGCACCTATGGTGAGATTGCCCGCGCCATCGGTGAGCCGGACGGTGCGCGTGCTGTCGGCCAAGCGCTCGGCCGCAATCCATTCGCCATCATCGTACCGTGCCACCGCGTCATTGGCGCCAACGCCAAACTCGTCGGCTTCAGCGCCAATGGCGGCATCAAAACCAAACTCAAAATGCTGAAGATCGAAGGCTGGCGCGAGAACGAGCCAAGCTTGTTCGAAGAACTGGCTTAGGTCTCAGGCACACGGCTCTAATTGGCGGCCAGACGCGCCGCCTCCGCTCTGCAGTCGTACCGAAGTTGCGGGTCCGTGCAGAAGTCTGGCCAATGATCTGACTGGAGCCAATAATCCAGCAGACCTATACGATCCATAACAGGCATAAAGCGCGGATCTAGGCGTAACGCACGCGTCGCCGGCACAAAGAAAACGTGCGAACCGTCTTGACGGATCACACCGTCCTCGAATGCAAAAGCGCCATCCGTGTCTCCAAGAACTGCAAGCACCTGAACCGCTTGACCGGGGTCATCAGCGAGACACCGCCTCACTTGGGCGGCAGCGCTCCTGCGAGCAGCCACCGAAGCAGCAGCCCGTCCTTGAAGCGCTGCGCGCCAGCACGCCCTATCTTCGCTGTCTATTATGGAACTTTCCGCCAAGATGCGTCTCGTCTCGGCCTCCGTCCCGAAATAGAAAGACATCCGGAAGCGTTCCCAGGAAACACCGCTGTCTTCGGGCCACATTGCGGTCGTGCGAGTTAGGAGCGCCTGCGCGTCGGCCCCGCGCCCCACGACCGACAATTGCCGCACAAGCGAACTCGCGCGGTACGGCGAAAGCGGTTCAAACGCAAACGCCCGCTCAAGATACGCCACCGAGTCTTGATTGCGGCCCACCTCTCGAAGAAACGTGGCATAGAGCGTGTTCAGTTCTGGACTGTCCGGCGCATTCTGCAAGAATCCGAGAAGCGTTCGTTCTCGCTCAACTCTCGTTTGGTGTCCTGCGAGCACAAAAGCCTTCACAGCCGCAGCGGCCCCGTTGTGTGCATTCAAGCGCAGCGCGTTGTCGGCCGCGTCAGACGCCTCATGCAGTAATTGCTCGCTCAACGCCTCAGGGGCCACCTGCCAAGCGTTCGCGCTTTCGATCGCAAGACGCCCGTGCGCCAAGCTTGAGTTGGGTGCGGCGCGCACCAACTCGCGCGCCAGCCGAAGGCGCTCAGCATTGCCTGAGTCCGCCGAAACCTCACAAATGCGCAGCAACGTTGCTATCGGCGCATGCCGCAATCGCGCGCGTTCACGCCGCGCATCCGAGGCGCATCGCAGCACGCGCACCGCCGAGGCCGCTACCTCGAAACGCAACCCCTCCATACGATCTGCATTGCGTTCGAAGGTCTGCGCCCACACAGTCTGATGCGCGCCGACATCATCAAGCCGAACAGACACGCGCACGTTATCCCCGTCACGAACGATGTCGCCATCGAGCGCATAAACGGCGTTAAGGTCTTTCGCGCGATCAAGCCGGGATTGATCCGTCGCGACGTTGGTTTCACTGCGTGCGACGGGCTCAAGCCCGATCTCGCTCATTGTATCTACGATCTCGTTGGCGATACCGCCGGCCAGCGCCCGTGCCTCGGCGTCATCGCCCGCCGCTTGCAACGCAAAAACAGCGGTCCGTGCACTGTCGGAACGGACCGTGAAGCCGTTGAAGGCGACTATCACGGCAACGAGCGCGAGCCCCACAACGCCCACACCGATTAGAAGCCTCCGCGGATCGCGCGGAATTGGCCGGAGCATCGCCCCAGATCCGAAGCCATAGATCGCGAGCCGCTGGACCATCTTATCCAGCTTGATCGTGCCCAACGGCTTGAGAAGCTCCGCCGCCTCACCGCGCACCGAGTTTCGAACATCTTGAGAAACGATCATGGCGCCCGGCAGCGCGCGCTGCTGAAGGCGTGCGGCGATGTTGACGCCGTGGCCCAGCAAGTCACCGTTCGCCTCGACGATCACCTCGCCCAAATGCATTCCGATACGAATGTTTGGAAGCGGCTGCACGGGCGACTGGCAGGCTTCAAGCAACGCCATACCCGCCTGAACACCAGCACTGGCGACCGGAAACTCCACCATAAAACCATCGCCAGCGCTGCTGAAGATGCGTCCGCTGAACGGCGACACAATCGCTTCAATGGCAGCGCGCAATGTCCGAACGCTCGCGGCTGCGGCGGCGTCGTCCTTTTCCGCCGCCGCTGAGTAGCCGACGACGTCCAGTGAAAGGATGGTTGCGAGCTTGCGCTTTTCCACTGGTCGGCTCCTAGAACCGAAACGTCGCCTTAGAACAGATTCAAAGTATATCCACTTTGCTGCAGTAAAGCATGTGCAGTCATGGCCGACAGCGCCACCTTTACACCGGGTAACAAATCTTCGCGGCCAATATCGTAGTGGGCGGCGGTCTGCCCACACAGATAGATCTCAACGCCGCTCTCTATCAGCGCCGCAATCAGTTAAGCATTCGCATTCGGTTCATCAGTGTTCGACACACTCGTAAGATCGCGGGAAGCGGGACCATGGACAACGATCGCGAGATGAATGTTCTCGCGCGGCACGCCGGCGCGCGCATGCATGTTGAGAAAGCGCGCCGCCGATTCGAGCCGCCGGTTCACGGCGCTGGCCTCGGCGGCCTCCGCCACATCGAACACCACCCTGAAGGTCGTATCCTGAGCAATCGGGGCGGCGCCCTCAACATCCGCAACCGTGCCGTAGATTGCGACAACCGGACCGGGCCGGAAGTCATCGGGTCCGGCGTAGGCGGCGCTCGTTCCAAGAAGTGCGCAAGCAAAAATCATTAATCGAAGCATCGACGCTCCCCTGAACAAGCGGCCACGCAAGTCACGACCGGAGGGCGGAAGAACCTCACCCTGCCTCGGCGTCGAGCGTATCTACTCGGAAATGGATCGCCTAGAACCGCGCCAGCAGGGCAAGAGACACTTGATCAGCATCGTAGTTGGCGATCGTGTCATTACTGTCGTTGTCGCGATAGCGATATTGCAAGCGCAGATCGCACTCGCACGGCAGTGCGTCCTGCCAGGTGAGGCTTACATAAGGCGAGACGTAGGTGTCCTCGCGACGGCTGTCACCGAAGTCGCGCTCGCGAATGTAGAGGCCCCCGGCGCCCTGAAAGTGGTCGCCGAACTGATATTGGTAACGGATATCGGCACCATACTCGAAATACTTGCCTGGAGCGACATCGTCTAATAGCCAGAAGCTAAATTGGCTTCCCTCCACGTCACTCCAGCGCACGAATGGCTCGACGTGAACAGCGTCGCGCTCAGAGAACACACGTGGCTTCGCGATACCGGCGCGGACCTCAGCGTAGGGTCCTTCTTCTGTAACGGTGCTGAAGAACGAGAACGTGTCCGGATTGTAGTCACGATAGCCGGCGCGCGCGCGCACCCAGTACGAAGATCCACCCGTGCGTCCCTCAAGAGTCACGTTGGCGTGGACATCATTGTAGTATTGCTCACCGTCGAGCCAGGATATCCCCGCACCCACCTGCGGGATGAGCGCAAGGTGGGGCGCGACATAGAAAATGGGGCCGGTCTGTACGCCCAAATATTGATAGTCGAGTTCGTCAATATCGGGGGTTCGTTCGATATCGAGATTAATCGCCGAGCGCCAACGCCGTCCCAAGAACTCGCGCTCGTCGGCGATCATCATGTGCGCGTAATATGTGGTGGCCTCTAGTTCATCGGCATCTACGAACAACGCGTCGGCGTCGGCGTTGACCGCGTTTGTGTCCCAGCGCGCGCCGATCTCGGCGCGGAAGACCGTGTAGCTAGGTTCGATCTCACGTCTGATGCGTTCATAACCGCGGCGCGCTGCCTCGTTCGTGGGGTCGTTGATTAGGATGCGTTCATAAGCAACGAGTGCAAGGCGTAGCTTTCCTTCCTGCTCAGCGAGCCGCGCGTAGCGCAGATTGAGCTGCACATCGCTCGGATTATTAAGTATCTCTTGGTTGAGCGACTCAAGATCATTGGCGTCCTGAGCGGCGGCTATGCCGGAGCTCAGAGCGATAAGGCTAACCGCCATGGCGAGCGCTCGGCCCAGGCGACGCTTCTTACCCTTTGCGGCCACGAGCGGCCTCCCCTCAACAAACCAACACGCGGCGCCACTTAAGGGCCGCCATTGCCGCTATTCAAGTGTTCTCGGTCGCCAAGCGTAGCCACAGGTGAATTTGCCCTAGATACGCCCGCTTCATGTTCGCCATTGCCATGCATCGGCGGCCACGCTTACGTTCTCATCGCCGAGTATCTAGGGGTTTTGGCCATGAAGCGCGTCTCGCTCGCATTGGGAGCATTGTTCGCCGGTTTGGTGTTGTTCCCACAGGGAACGTCAGCACAGTCGAACGACGCGCGCATCGGAGCCGCGGCCGCCGTGCGCAACCAAGTTACCGCCGCGCGCGCCTCAGGCGAGCCTCAGGCTCTGGCGCGCGGCAATCCAGTCTATCAGGACCAGACCATTCGAACTGGCGCCGACAGTGTCGCTCAATTGCTCTTCTCCGATCAAACGACGTTGAGCATCGGCCAGCGTTCCGAAGTCGTGCTCGACCGCTACGTTTACGATCCGGCGCAGCGGACCGGCGCCGGCGCAAGCGTCTCGATGACACGCGGCGCGCTCCGTTTTGTCAGCGGCTCTCAGAACCCCCGCACTTATGACGTGCGAACGCCCGTCGCCACGATCGGTGTGCGTGGAACAATCGTCGACATCCTGCTTTATGAGGGCCGGATGTTCGGCATTCTTGATGAAGGCCAAGCCAGCTTCACTCTTGGCAACGGGCAGACCATCGATCTCAACCGTCCAGGCCAAGCCATCGAGTTCTTCGCTGGCGGCGGCGCCTCTCGTCCCTTCACGTGGCGTGGACGCTATGAGACGTCGTTCAGCAGCGCTACATTCCCATTGTTCGGCAATCCGTTCGCGGACTTTCCAGAGTTCGAAGGCGCGTACGATACCGATGACGTAACCAACCGCACCGACGACCTCAATACCGGTTCAAGCAGGAGCCAGGGTCTTTTGCTCGATTGAGCGGAGAAAGCGTGCGGTTAGCGGTTCGGGAATGGTATGCGGCTAGTCAGCGCCATGCGCGCGATGGGTAAAGCTACGCCCGCTCCCAGCGTGCGCGCGCAGCGCCGCTATTGGATCGCCGTATTCGTGTTCGCGGTTTTGGCCGCCTGGATTTTTTATCTGCGCCCACCCTTACTAGGCTCACTGCGCGCGCTCGCCTTTGACGCCTATCAGCGGACCGCCCCATTACCTGCGCTGCCTGACTCTCCAGTCAAAGTGGTTCAGATCGACGAGGCCTCGCTGGAACGTTTGGGGCAATGGCCCTGGCCGCGAACAACCATGGCCGAACTCACTGCCCGCCTCAGAGACGCTGGAGCCGCGGCGATCGCGTTTGATGTACTCTTCACCGAACCGGACCGCACCTCACCGGAAGAAGTATTCTCTTCGCTGCCCTCATCGCGACGTGAAGCGCTACTGCGTGAACTTGGAACAAGCGCCCGCAACCACGACGCGGTGTTTGCTCAAGCGATAGCCGAGGCGCCGAGTGTTTTGGCCGTGACACTTCACGGCGCGCCAAATGGGCAATCGTTTCCGGTTCGAGCGGGCTTCGCAGCCGCTGGCGATGACCCCATTGCGTTTTTGCCAACGTTAGCAGGCGTCTCGTCTAACCTCGCCATTTTTAACGACTCCGCCGCCGGCGCGGGTTTCATCAATTGGCTACCGGATCACGATCAGATCGTGCGGCGGGTGCCGCTACTCTTCTCGTACAACGACGCGCCCGCGCCTTCGCTCTCGCTTGAAAGCTTGCGTGTGGCGCTAGGAGCCTCGACCTATGTGATCCGCTCATCGAACGCGAGCGGCGCGCAAGCGTGGGGCGCTCATACCGGGATTGAGAGCATACGGCTCGGCCCGATTGAAATACCCACCGACGCCGACGGTCAGCTTTGGATGCGCTTTCGCCCGTATGATCCGGATCAAGCCATCCCAGCGTGGCGCGTACTTTCTGGTGAGATTGACGAGAACCTAGAGGGCACGATCGTTCTGATTGGCGCAAGCGCGCCGGGACTTATGGATCTGCGAGCAACGCCTTTGGACCGCGCAATTCCGGGCGTCGAGATTCACCGTCAGGTGCTGGAACAAATTCTGTCAGGCGCGTTTTTGACCCGGCCCGACTTTGCGCCAGGCATTGAGCTGATCGTTTCAGTCATAGTGATCTTCCTGCTGGCGCTGGCTGCGCCACGCTTGCGTCCTGAAATCAATGCCGGCCTGAGCGTGACGATCGTCACCGCCCTTTGGATAGCGGGCTTCTTACTCTTCGCACGGGCGGGCTATCTCTTTGATCCGATTTTTCCCACACTGTCGGCGATGGTCTTCGGCGCGGCGGCGACCACATACTTCTACCGGCAGACTGAACGTCAGCGCGTAGAAATCCGGCGCGCCTTCAATCAATACGTCGCCCCAAGCGTCGTGCGCCAACTTGAGGCCCATCCGGAGCGCCTCAAACTGGGCGGCGAAGTCCGCGAACTGACTATCCTCATCTGCGACATCCGGAATTTCTCGGCCATCGCCGAGGCGATGAGTGCGGAAGAACTTACCTCTTTCATCAACAGCTTTCTGACACCGCTTAGTGACATCATCATCGAAAGCGGCGGCACCATCGATAAGTACATGGGCGACGCAATCCTAGCCTTCTGGAATGCGCCGCTCGATCAACCCGACCACGCTGAGCGCGCCTGCAACGCGGCTCTCGCAATCGTCTCTCGTATGGCTCAACTCAATGAGGTCTGGCGCTCGGAAGCGAACGCGGCGGGCCGTGCGTTCGAAGACGTTCGCATCGGCATTGGCCTCAACTCAGGCCAAGCCTGCGTCGGCAATTTGGGATCAGAGAAGCGCTTCGACTATTCTGCAATCGGCGACAGCGTTAACATTGCTTCGCGTTTGGAAGGCCTCACTAAAGTCTACGGCGTCACTATGCTCGTCAGCGAAGAGACCCGTGCGCACGGTCCAGAGTTCACGTTCATTGAGACGGGGATTGTCCGTCTCAAGGGCCGCGCCGCTCCGACGCGGGTGTTCACTTTCCTTGAGGGCGTGAGCGCGCCCAGCTCTCACGCCCAGTTTCTGGTCGACTTCGAGGCTGGACGCTTAGAAGAGGCTAACCGCTTGCTCTGCGACTTGGAGCTGGCGGCGCCTCCCGACATGCGAGCCCTCTATCGCCACTATCGTGAACGCATAGACCAAGCGCGCGCCGCGCCGTCCGAGGACTTCGATCCAGTCTTTGACCCCGATCATAAGTAGAGAACCCGGAAGCGCCGCGCGCCATCCGGCATTGCTGCAAAGCTGATTTGACGGAACAGTGGTCGGAAACTCTGCTAGGTGTCCGAAGTTGCCACTGTTCCTGAATGCGGGGATACGCACCCAGGCCAGAAAGCACCATGTCGTTATCGCAAATCACCGTCCCCGCCCTCGCGCGCGCGCTCGAAAAACGCGGCTATGCATCGCTAACGCCGGTCCAGTCAGCTATCCTTGCGGACTCGTTGCGCGACGCAGATCTTCTGGTCTCTGCGCAAACTGGCTCGGGTAAGACTGTGGCCTTCGGCTTGGCGCTTGCGCACACGCTGCTCGGCGGCCGCGATCGCTTCGAACAAGCGCGCGATCCGCTCGCGCTCATCATCGCGCCGACGCGCGAGCTGGCGATGCAGGTGAAAGCCGAGATTCAATGGCTCTATGCGGAAGCCGGCAGCGTGGTCGCCTCATGTGTCGGTGGCATGGATGCACGCGACGAACGCCGCGCGCTCGATCGCGGCGCGCATATTGTCGTCGGCACCCCGGGCCGCTTGGTCGATCACTTGCA
>JAWKUZ010000031.1:0-22165 GCA_041398305.1 Hyphomonadaceae bacterium | reverse complement strand
CGCTTCAAGCCGAAGGCGCGAAGGTGCGCGCGTTCGATCCTGAAGGCATGAACGAAGCCAAGCACATGCTTAAGGACGTCCAGTTCGCGACCGGCCCCTACGATTGCGTGCAGAACGCCGACGCGGTGGTGATCATCACCGAATGGGATCAATTTCGCGCGCTCGACCTCGATCGCATCAAGGACGCGCTAAAAACGCCGACCTTGATCGACCTCCGCAACATCTACCGCCCCGACGAAATGCGCGCCAAGGGCTTCAAATACGTGAGCGTCGGGCGGGCGTGAGCAATTCAAGCCGGAATGCTGCGATGACTGATCTCACCCGTCGCGGGGCCCTCGGAGCAGCGCTCCCACTCGCGACCACGGCTTGCGTCACCGGCGGGCTGGGTGAAGCATCGTCCCTCCCCGCTGCGCTGACGACCCGGATCGACGATATTTTCGCCGCGCCGAACGGCGCACCAGGTCATGCTGTCGCGATCTTCAAGGATGGCGAAACTGCGCTCGCTAAAGGCTATGGCCTCGCCAACATCGAAGACGGCGTTGCGATCACAACGCAAACTCGCTTCCACATCGCCTCGCTCTCGAAGCAATTCACCGGCGCAGCGGTCGCACTCTCGATCCTCGATGGCGCCATCGCGCTAGACGATCCTCTCGCGCGCCATCTCCCGGAGTTCGACGGATTCGCCCACGCCGTACAGCTTCGCCACCTCATCTACATGACAAGCGGCCTGCCCGAATATACGTCGCTGGTCCGCAGATCCGGCCTGCCCTGGTTCTCGGCGTATCGTTTCACTGTGCGCGAGGCGATCGAGACGGTCGCGGCCGCAGGGCAATTGGAATTCGCGCCAGGTTCGCGCTGGGCGTACAGAAACATCAATTACATGCTGCTGAGTGAGGTGGTGGCGCGCCGCCAGGGACTGACCTTTGCGCGCTTCTTGCAAGAGCGGGTATTCGCGCCGCTCGCTATGGGCGACTCGCTTGTCGACGACGACGCCACAACGCCCATCGCTCAACGCGCAATCGGCTATGCGCCGCGAGAAGCAGCTGTCGTGCGCGACCTTAACAGCGTTCATATTCCTGTCAGCGAGCGCGCATCCGATTGGTTGCGAATGGCGCGCGTGTCGCCGCACTATGGCGGCAGCGGTGTGTTCACTACCCTTGCGGATTGGGCCAAGTGGGACGCAAATTGGACAACGCACCGGCTCGGCGGTCAGCGCTTCTATGATCTGATGCATGCCCGCCAGCGCTTTGCACATGATAAGGACAACGACGCCTTCGGACTGGTTTTGGACGAGAACCAAGACCGCATGTCCATCTGGTATTCGGGCGGCGATATCGACGCTTCCTCCTATGTCGTACGCTTCCCGGCCAAAAGGCTGACAATCGTCTGCCTATCGAACAATCCAATGGGCCAGAGTGAGCAGCGCGTCTCACAAATGCTGCCCGCGCTCGCAGAGGCCAGCCTGCTCTAGCCCCGCGCGCTTGTTAATTGTAAACAGGTCGGCATGGCCCTTCGCAAATTCTCCGAGATCGTGAAGCTGGCTGAGAAGCATCACGGCAAAGCGGGATTGGCGAAGCGTTTGGCGGAGAACGCCAAGAAGCCTGTCGTAAAGAAGCAGAGCGACGACCGCTGGCTCGCGGCGATGGCGCAGGCGGCGTTCTCGGCTGGATTCTCGTGGGACGTGATCGAGAAGAAGTGGCCAGGCTTCGAGGAAGCGTTCGATCACTTCGATCCGCACAAGGTCGCGTTCTACGCTGATCGAGAGATCGCACGGCTGCTGAAGGACACGCGGATCGTTCGCAACGGTGCGAAGATTCAGGCGACCATCAACAACGCGCAATTCGTGATCGACACGGCCAAAGAACACGGCTCGTTCGCCGCATTCCTCAAGTCATGGCCGGCGAGCGATCAGATCGGCCTGATGGAACACTTCAAAAAGCACGCCTCCCATCTCGGCCCCTCGGCGACGATGTACTTCCTGCGCTCCAATGGCTGGGACAGCTTCATCCTCTCGCCCGACGTGACGAAGGCGCTGATCCGAGAAAAGGTCGTCGCCAAAGCGCCGACGTCGAAGGCCGACATGAAAGCAGTTCAGTCAGCCTTCAACGCATGGACAGAACAAAGCGGCCTGCCCCAACGCGACGTGAGCCGCATACTCTCGTTCAGCGTCGGACCAAGCGCTTAGCGCGCCTCGATCTCTGCGTGCCACTTCCACGCGTCGGCGATGATCTCATCGATGCCGCGCGTGGGCGCCCAGCCCAACTCACGCTGCGCCAGCGCGTTGTCCGCGAGCAACGCCGGTGGATCGCCTGCGCGCCGCGGAGCGGAGATTGTTGGCACGCGATGACCCGTGACGCGCTCAATCGCGGCAATGAGTTCGCGCACAGTGATCCCATCGCCGGTGCCAAGATTGACGGCGAGGCTTGCCCCGCCGCCGAGCAGTCGCTCGATTGCGCGTACGTGCGCATCCGCGAGATCGAGCACATGGACGTAGTCGCGCAGGCACGTTCCGTCGCGCGTGTCGTAGTCCTCGCCGAAAATGCGGAACGCTTCGCGGCGGCCAAGCAGTGTGAAAAGCGCGAGCGGAATGGCGTGGCTCTCAGGCTCATGGCTCTCGCCTGTGCCCTCGCTCCATGCGGCGCCAGCGGCGTTGAAGTAGCGCAGATGCGCGAACGTCCCGCCGCGCGCCTCAGCTGCGGCTTCGCTCAGGCGCTCAGCGTCGAGCTTATTCTGGCCGTATGGGCTGGCGGGCGCGAACGGGTGCGTCTCGTCCATCGGCAAGCGATGCGGCGCGCCATAGACCGCGCAGGAAGAAGAAAACACGAATACAGGCGTGCCCGCCTTGGCCATCGCATCGAGCAGAACCTGCGTGCCGGCGACATTCACCTCGTTGAAGCGCTCGGGAAACTTCACCGACTCGCCGACCTCAATCAGTGCCGCGCAGTGCAACACCGCGTCAGGGCGATGGGCCGCGAACACCTCGCTGAGGCGCGGGGCGTCGCGGATATCGCCTTGCTCCAGCGGTCCCCATTTCGCGAACTCGGCGTGCCCGTTGGAGAGATTGTCGTAAACGACGACCTTGTGCCCCGCGCGCGAGAGCGCGAGGCAGCAGTGCGAGCCCACATAGCCCGCGCCGCCGGTTACGAGAATTGTCGCCATGCCCGCGTCCTGTTAGAGCGTCACCCCCATGAGCGCCACAATGAAAGAGGCTTGGAGCAAGGTCGAGGCGGAAGCGGCGCGCTTGCGAGGCGCGAAGCTCACCGATCTGTTCGCCGCCGATCCAAACCGCGGGAGCGCGCTCACGTTCGAGGCGCCGCACCTGATCGCCGACTTCTCGAAGCAGCGCATCGATGGCGCGGCGCTCGGCGCTATCGCAAGCTCGGCGCAAGCAGCGGCGTTCGATGGCTGGCGCGCGAAGCTGTTCGCGGGCGAGATCGTGAACACGACGGAGAACCGCGCGGCGAAGCATTGGGCGCTGCGTATCCAAGACCCGCCGGGCGGCGATAACGAGATCACCGCCGTGCTCGATCGCATGCATGCCTTCGCCCACGAAATCGCCGAGAGCGGCGACTTCGATGCGGTGATCCATCTCGGTATCGGCGGCTCCGATCTCGGACCGCGCGTGGTGCTTGATGCGCTGAAAGCCTATCGGCGGCCTAACATCACAGTGCGCTTCGCGTCCAACGTCGATGGCGCTGATGTCGCCGACGCTATCGAAGGCCTTGATCCGAAGCGCACGCTGCTGATCGTCGCGTCGAAGACATTCACGACGCAAGAGACGTTGGCCAACGCCGAGTTCGTGCGCGCCTGGGGACCCGCCCGGATCGCGGCGGCAACCGCCGCGCCGGAGAAGGCCGTCGCTTGGGGCGTGGCGGAAAAAGATGTATTCCCATTCTGGGATTGGGTCGGCGGACGCTATTCGCTGTGGTCCTCCGTGTCGCTGGTCTGCGAGATCGCGCTGACGCATGGAATCTTCTTCCGCATGCTCGAAGGCGCGGAAGCGATGGACAATCATTTCCGCGATGCGCCATTCGGGGAAAATCTGCCCGCGCTCTCAGCCGCCGTGCAGATGTGGAATCGCGAGGCGTTGGGCCACGGCTCCTACGCGCTCATCCCCTACGCCGAGCGGCTGCGGTTGCTGCCGGCATGGCTACAACAGCTTGAGATGGAGTCGAACGGCAAAGGTGTGACACGCGACGGCGCCTCGCTCGAGCGTTCGGCATGCGCCGTCACCTGGGGCGCGGCGGGGACGAACGCGCAGCACTCGTTCTTCCAATTGCTGCACCAAGGCGTCGAAGAAATACCGGTCGAGTTCATCGTCAATGCCGGGGGCCAGGAAGGGCCAGCCTCACACCGCGCCAAGGTGTTCGCCAACGCACTCGCGCAAGCGCGAGCGCTGATGGTGGGCAAGAGCGCGGCGCAGGCCAAGACCGAGATGATGGCCAAGGGCATGAGCGAAGCGGAAGCGCAACGCCTTGCGCCGCATCGCGCCTTCGCCGGCAATCGCGCCTCGACGCTCATGGCCATCGATGCGCTTAGCCCGGAGGCGCTAGGCGCACTCCTCGCCTTCTACGAACACCGTACGTTCACACAGGCAGTGCTTGCGGGCATCAACCCGTTCGACCAATGGGGCGTCGAGCTTGGCAAGGAAATGGCCAACGCGCTGTTGCCGGCGCTCGAAGGCGGCGCCGCGCCCAATGTGGACGCCAGCACCACCGCTTGGCTCGCGCGTCTGCGTTAGTGAGCCTTGCGCCGTCCGCTACGTAGGATGAGGCCTACGGCGACACCCAGGAACAAGCTCGTGAGCACGCCGATGAAACGCGGCGCCTGCAAAGACCAGGTGAGGAAATTGATCTCCATCAGATCGAGGTTCTGCACGACGAACAAGGTCGCCGCGCTCGCCACGAGTACGATGAAGATGGTCCGCAGAATATCGCCGACCGCCCTCACACAACCTCCGGCGACTTCGCCATGACCTTTAGCGCGCGTTCGACGTGGGCCGAGGTCGCAAGCGCTTGCACATCGGTGTGAACCAAGATGCCAGCACCAGCCTCCATCGGCGCCATATTCAACGCCTCAAGGACGAGCGGCGCGGCGTCGGAGAGAGCGAGCACGGGCGCGCCCGCCGCGTGAACGTGACGGACCGCCTCCTCGATCATGGCTCGCTCGGCTAACGACGCTTCAAAGTCGCTGCCCGTTACGATCAGCCCGCAAACCGGAATGCTCGTAACGTGCATCTTGCGCTGGCCCGGCAGCACGGGAAGCGACACGAGACGGAGCGTCTCCATTTGCTCTTCCACCTGCCTAAACTCGAGTGGCCGCATGCCGCGCCGAAGCACAACGGCCGCGCGCTTATGCGGCGCGACCTCAACGTCGCGTCGCCTCGGGACGCTTGGCGCGCGCGCAAGCTTGGCAACGGCGTGCCGAGACTTGGACAAAGAAGGAGTGACGGCTTGTTGGGCCGTTGCCATGAAGAGCTCCTGTTATAAGGCGCAGACAGGCGCAGCGTCCGAAGGCGCTCAATGCACTGCGTGCGGCGATGGAAGTTGACGCTGCGCTCGCAAGCGTCGCTGATATGTATTGAATTATAATACAAATTCGCCGTCCGCGTCAAATCTCGCGCCGCATTCGCTTCGCTGTCGCAAGCTTGTTCAATGTGCGGAGGAGATGCGCTACGCTGTCTGTGGGACGCGATGAATTCGGGCTGGACGACATGCGTAATGCATTATTGGCGTGCCTTGTGGGGTTAGCTGCGCTGAACGGCGCAGTGGTGATGAGTGACGCGCTCGCGCAGCAGCAAGGTGGTCAGGGCAAGCAGAAGGGCAGACCGCCGCCACCACCTCCGCCGCGCTGCCCCGATCTCGGCGTCGGCACAGTCGCCTATCTCACCGAAGTGCCAGGTGAAGCGCCGCTTGGCCCAGACGAAATCGCCGTGAGCTGGCAGGTGCGCAATGATGGCACCTCGCCGTTTGTCGCGGCAGATGTCGCCGACACGTCAGTCGCGCTCGAATACACAACTGCCGCTGGCGCGACACGCATCGCGATTGCGCCCGCGATTACGACGGTCAACGAAGAAGGCCGCGTCTTCCTCGCTTACGCGCACGGCGTGCGCGGCGTGGTGCGTGGCGTTGTGCCCGCGGAGGCCGCGGGCCGGCGTCTGCGTTTGCGCTTGGTCTATGCCAGCGAAGGCTCGCGCCGCGGCATCCCAGACTGCAGCGAAGCGAACAATACCGCGCCGCTGCCGCCGCGGCCTGTTGCGACGCCGGCTTCGATCGAGCAGTAACTCACGCCGCCTTCGCCGCCGCTACGACCGCCGCTTTCACGTCGTTCACGGCGGAGCGGACGAGTTTTTCATCGTCGCCTTCGGCCATGATGCGGACGAGCGGTTCGGTGCCGCTCTTGCGGACCAGCATGCGGCCCGAGCCCTTCAAGCGCTCTTCCGCATCCTTGATGGCGGCTTTCACGGTGGCGGCTTCCATCGGATCAGGCTTGCCGCGTTCGTAGCGGACATTCTCAAGGATCTGCGGCGCGGGATCGAATTGCTTGCAGACTTCGCTGGCCGGTTTGCCAGACTGCACTATGACCGCGAGCACCTGCAGAGCGGCGAGAAGGCCGTCGCCGGTGGTGGAGAAGTCTGAGAGGATAATGTGGCCCGACTGTTCGCCGCCGACATTGTAACCCTTGGCGCGCATTTGCTCGACGACATAGCGGTCACCGACATTGGTGCGCTCAAGCTTGAGCGACAGGCCTTTCAGGAAGCGCTCGAGGCCGAGATTACTCATCACGGTCGCGACGATGCCGCCCTTGGTGAGTGTGCCCTGCTCCTTCCAGTTCTTGGCGATGAGCGCCATGAGCTGGTCGCCGTCGATGACTTGGCCCTTCTCATCAACGATGACGACGCGGTCGGCGTCACCATCGAGGGCGATGCCGATGTCCGCACGATACTTGAGGACGGCTTCCTTGAGCGCGTTGGTCTCGGTGGAGCCGACCTCCTCGTTGATGTTGAAGCCGTTCGGCTCGACGCCGATCTTGATGACTTCCGCGCCCAACTCGTAGAGCGCAACGGGCGCGACTTGGTAGGCAGCGCCATTGGCGGCGTCGATGACGATGCGGAGGCCCTTGAGCGAAAGCCGCTTCGGGAAGGTCGCCTTCACGATCTCGACGTAGCGGGCCTGAGCATCATCGATGCGGCGGGCGCGGCCGAGCTTGGAGGGTTCGGCTAAGTGCGCGTCCAGGCCCGCGTCCATCAGCTTCTCGATCTCGATCTCGGCGTCGTCGGAGAGCTTGTAGCCGTCCGGGCCAAAGAGCTTGATACCGTTGTCGGCGAACTTGTTGTGCGAGGCCGAGAGCATGACGCCCAGATCGGCGCGCAACGAACGGGTGAGCATCGCCACAGCCGGCGTCGGCAGCGGGCCAAAGAGGACGACGTCCATGCCCGCGGCGGTGAAGCCCGCGGTTAACGCCGGTTCGAGCATGTAGCCAGAAAGGCGCGTATCTTTACCAATGACCACGAGGTGGCGGCGATCGTCGGCCGAGCGGAAACGCTTGCCCGCCGCCAGACCGACGCGCATGGCGACTTCCGGCGTCATCGGAAACTTCATTCGCTGTTCCGCGAATGCCGTCTGTGCCGAAATAGGCTCTGCTCATTGTGGGTCGATGCTCCAACCGGCTTTAGGCTTGGCCCAAAGTCAGGTAATTCTATCAGCGGTGAGCGCTTAAGCAAAAATCGTCGCACACGCCAGCTGCGCGCACCACGAAACACCGTCGCATGTTGAAAGACTAATTGAGGTGCAATTCGACATGCGAACAGGCATGAGGCCCATGGGGCGCGCGAAGGGACATACGAGTTAACCATGTGCGGCATTATCGGCATCCTGGGCGCTGATCCGGCGGCGCTTCGGCTGGTTCAGGCTTTGAAGCTGCTGGAATACCGGGGCTACGATTCGCAGGCGTCGCGACGCTGGAAAACGGCGCGATCACGCGCCGCCGCGCCAGCAGGCTTGCAAACCTGGCAGCCGAACGAGAGCGCGCCGCTCGCTGGCGTCAGCGGCATCGGTCACACGCGCTGGGCAACTGCGGCGCGCGACGACAGGCAACGCCCACCCGCACGCGACCGATAAGGTCGCCATCGTCCACAACGGCATCGTCGAGAACTTCCGTGCACTGCGCGAAGAGCTGCAGGCGGCCAGGCACGGAGTTCGCGTCTGAAACCGACAGCGAAGTGATCGCCCACCTCATCACCGATTATCTGGATAAGGGCCAAAAGCCCGAACAAGCGGCGATCAGCGCCGTCCGGCGCCTTGAAGGAGCGTTCGGCATCGCGGTGCTGTTCGCGGGCGATAACGACATCCTGGTCGGCGCGCGCAAGGGCAGCCCGCTGGCGGTTGGCTTGGGTGACGGCGAGAATTTCCTGGGTTCGGACGCGATCGCGCTCTCCCCCTTCACGCAGCGTGTGATGTTCCTCGAAGAAGGCGACATCGCTGTGCTCTCACGCGCCAAGGTGAAGGTGCTGGACGCCCAGGGCGATGTGGCAGAGCGCCAAGTGCACGTTTTCGCGGGCGGCGCGGCGGCGGCGGAAAAGGGCAACCACCGCCACTTCATGCAGAAGGAAATCTACGAGCAGCCGGAGACGACTGGCCGCACGATCACGCGCTATGTGAATGCATACGACGAGCGCGTGGAGATGCCCGATCTCGACGGCGTTGATCTTTCGGCCGACAGCGCCATCGTTATCGGTTGCGGCACGGCCCACTATGCGGGGCGTGTGGCTGAGTATTGGCTGGAGCAAATCTCCGGCATCGCGGTCGAAACCGATATCGCCTCGGAGTTTCGCTATCGGAAGCCGGCTTTCGGCAAGAAGGCGTTCGGCGTGTTCGTGTCGCAGTCCGGCGAAACGGCGGATACGCTGGCGGCGTTGCGTTACTGCAAAGAGAACGGACTGAAGACGCTCGCGGTCGTCAACGTCCCGGAGTCGACCATCTGGCGCGAAGCCGATGCGCGGCTGCCGACTTTGGCCGGCCCGGAAATTGGCGTGGCTTCAACGAAAGCGTTCACGGCGCAGCTTTCAGCCCTTGCTGCGCTTTCGATCGCGGTGGGTCGCGCGCGTGGGACACTGTCTAGCCAGGACGAAGGCCGCCTCGTGCACGCGCTGATGGAGACGCCGCGTTTGGTCGCGGATGCGTTGGCGTGCGAGCCGGAGATTGAGAAGATCGCGCTCGAACTCGCGCAGGCGCGCGACGTCCTCTATCTCGGCCGCGGCGTGCACTACCCGATCGCGCTCGAAGGCGCGCTGAAGCTGAAGGAAATCTCCTATATCCACGCCGAAGGCTACGCCGCCGGCGAACTCAAGCACGGGCCGATCGCGCTGATCGATGAGGCGACGCCGATCGTTGTGGTCGCGCCGCATGACGAGCTCTTCGAAAAAACGCTCTCCAACATGCAGGAAGTGAACGCGCGCGGCGGCAAGCTGATCGTGATCACGGATGCGGCGGGCGCTGTGGCGTGCGCCGATATCGCGAAGCACATCATCATGATCCCGGCCTGCGATCCGTTCATTGCGCCGCTGGTCTATTCGGTGCCGATCCAGTTGTTGGCGTACTTCACGGCCGTGCACAAAGGCACGGACGTTGACCAGCCGCGTAACCTCGCAAAATCGGTGACGGTCGAGTGACGAAGCTTCGTGGAGGCGTGCTTGGCGCGGGCGCCTTCGGGCGCATCCATGCGCGAAAATATGCCGAAGACGCGCGCGTGCAGTTCGTCGGCGTGTTCGATCCGGACGATGAGCGCGCGCAGCAGCTTGCGGATACACACGGCGCTGAGAGCTTTGCGACGCGCGATGCACTGCTCGCGGCGTGCGATATCGTGACGATTGCCTCGCCGCCTTCGTTTCACGGCGATGCGGCGCTTGCCGCGCTCAAGGCCGGCAAACATCTACTGATCGAAAAGCCGATCGCGACTGATCTTGAGCGCGGTTCGGAGATCGTGAAGCTGGCGCGCGAGAAGGAGCTCGTGGTCGGCTGCGGACACCAGGAACGCCTTGTGTTCGAGGCGATGGGGCTGCTAACGGCGCCGGAAAAGCCGACGCACATTGAAAGCGTTCGCGAAGGCCCTTGGACGGGCCGCAGCGCCGACGTTTCGGTGACGCTCGATCTGATGGTCCACGATCTTGATCTGGCGCTGATGCTGCTGAAGCAGAAGCCCGAGCGTGTGACGGCGACCGCGAAGAGCGAGCATGGCCGCACGGCGGATCGGATCGAAGCGACGCTCTCGTTCGGCGGCGCAGAAGCGAAGTTCGTGTCGAGCCGCATCGAAGAAGGCCGCCGCCGCTATATGCACGCAGTCTATCCGTCGGGTGAAGTGAAGATCGATTTCCTGGCGCGTACCTTCGAAAACACGACTCGCTTCCCGCTCAACGCCGCGTTCGCGGAAACGCGGATCGGTAGCGATCCGCTGGGCGCCAACGTCGCGCAATTTATTGACGCTGTGCTTGGCGTCGCGCCACGTCCCGTCGTAAATGGCGACGAAGCGCTGGCGGTTCTGGAATTGGCGCTGGAGGTCGATCGCGCCTCCGGCCTGCCCTCACTGACTTAAGTATCCGAGGATAACATGATCCCGTTTATCGACCTGCAAGCGCAGCGCGCGCGCATTGAGGCCAAGATCGACGCCGCCGTTTCCAAGGTCGTCCGCTCTGGCGCTTACATTTTCGGGCCGGAAGTGAAGCAGCTCGAAGGTCAGCTCGCGGCGTTCGCGCAGGCGACGCACTGCATCGGCAATGCCAATGGCACGGATGCTCTGGTGTTGCCGCTATGGGCGTGGGGCGTGGGCGAAGGCGATGCGGTGTTCACACCGAGCTTCACGTTTGCGGCGACCGCCGAGATCGTGCCTTGGACGAACGCGACACCGGTATTCGTCGATGTTCTGCCGGACACCTACAACATGGACCCAAAGTCGCTCGAAGCGGCGATCGCAGGCGTGAAGAAAGACGGTAAGCTGAAACCAAAGGCGGTGATCGCTGTCGATCTCTTCGGCCAGCCGGCGGATTATCCGGCGATCAGCGCGATCTGTAAGCGCGAAGGGCTGAAGCTCATTGCCGACAGCGCGCAAGGCTTTGGCTGCACGCTTGGCGGCAAGCACCCGATGCACTGGGCCGATGCGCAAACCACCTCGTTCTTCCCGGCAAAGCCACTCGGTTGCTACGGCGACGGCGGCGCGACGTTGACGAACGACGATGCCGACAACGTCATGATGCGCTCGATCGCGTTCCACGGCGCCAGTGGCGACGACAAATATAATTGTGCCCGCATTGGCATGAACTCGCGTCTTGATACGATTCAAGCGGCGATCCTGATCGAGAAGCTCGCGATCTTCGCCGAAGAAATCACGATGCGGAACGACGTAGCGGATCGCTACGCGCAGATGCTTGAGGGCTTAGTACGCACGCCTACAGTTATCGAAGGCGGTATTTCGACCTGGGCGCAATATGTGATCGAGGCTGATGATCGCGATGGCCTAGCGGCGCATTTGCGTGAGGCGGGCATTCCGACTGCGCAGTATTATCCGAAACCGCTGCACAAGCAGACCGCATACGAGACATTCCCACTGGGCGCGGGTGGGATGAAGGTGAGCGAGACGATCTGTCACCGCGTCCTGGCGCTGCCGATGCACCCCTATCTCGACGGTCAAACGCAAACAAAAATTGCAGGCGCGGTGCGCGAGTTTGTTAAAGCGGGCGGCTAGGGCAGCTTCGCGATCTGCGGCTCAAGCCGCAGCATTTCAGAAAACGCCAAGAACAAGTGATAGACGCACGACGCTGGCGTCTTTGTGGTCAGCGGCTTGCCCATGCCATCAAACTGATCGGTCCAGAGGCCGGGCATGTCGTTTGCGAAATAGCGGCCAAAAATGAGCCCGCAGGAGCTCGCGAGCGCACGGCGCGGATCGCGGCCACCCAGTTCGAATAGGCCGAGCGCAGCCTTGATGCGCTCCGTGTTCGGCCAGAGGCGTGACGAGCTTTTCAACACATCGCCCTCCTCCGTCAGCGCGTCATAGACCGCATGGGTTCCCGGATCGACACCGTGGCGTTCGGCAAACTCAGCTGAACGCGCGGCGAGTGTTCCAACTGGATCGCCGGTGAGGCGCTGATAGTGCGCGAGGATCCAGGTCCATTCGAAGTGATGGCCGGGTTCGACGCCGCCGCCGACGCGGGTCCAAGTCTGATCGAAGCGTTCGCCCAACGTGCGTGGATCGAAGAAGCGCGTAGCGAAGAGCTGAACGACTTCGCGGGCGGTATCGAGGAACACCTCCTCGCCCGTCGCTTCGAATGCAACCAAACAAGCTTCCGCCAGATGCATGTGCGGATTCTGTTCGCGAAGACCGGTCAGAGGCAGCGAATGCCAAAAGCCGCCATTCGGCGCGCGCATGCGTGTGCGTATGAAGTCGAGCGTTGCGAGGGCGTGCGCACGGGCCTCGGGATCGGCGGAGGCGCGGAAACGCCACGCCATGGCGAAGATCACGAAGGCGAGCTCGTAGAGATCGATCGTATCGTCAGTGACAACGCCGTGGCGCGAGAGTTGGCGCGCCCAACCGCCATCGCGTAGCCGCGCTTGGCTTACAAGAAACTTGTATCCCCACTCCGAGACGGCCCCGCCCGGCGTCCAGCCCAACAAGGCGGCGTGTGAAAACACATAGATCTGACGGCAGATCACCCGGACGCGTTTGTAGTCGCATGCCGTCGGGTGGCCATCGGCGTCGAGTTCTTCGAAGAAACCGCCATTGACGCGGTCGACGCCACGGTCCGCCCAGAGGGGCAAAGCCGCCTCGAACATCCAGGCGCGCGCGGCGTCAAAGGGGACGGGGTTCATGCGTCCTCACCTCTAACACCGCAAGGTTGAGCTCTCCTAACCCGCGATAGCGGGGCCGGAAAGCGGGCTTTAGAGCGTTGCTTTCGGGGAACTCTTCGCCCCAGGGCTGCCCGCCCTCCTGGCGCGGGGGTTTCGATGCTTTATAGAAACGAGGCGTCCGCCTTGGGGCGCCGAGGTGGGATGCGATCATGGCCGGAAGGGCCGAACAACAGCCGGCGTCGAGCACGCTGAAGGCGGCGCTTGATGCGTGCCGGCGCCATATTGGCTTCGTCATCCTGTTCAGCGCCTGCCTGAACCTGCTCTACCTCGCGCCGTCGATTTACATGCTGCAGGTCTATGACCGGGTGCTGGCCTCGGGCGGTCTGCTGACGCTGCTCTATCTTTCGCTGGTTCTGTTCACCAGCTTAGCGGTGCTGGCGTTCCTGGACGGGACCCGGATCCGGCTGCTTTTGGTGATGTCGCGCCGGCTCGACCGATTACTGGCGCCGCACGTTCTGTTGGCGGCGCTACGGCGCGAGGGGCGAAGCGCTGCCGGCCAAGCCCACATCCTGCGCGAGTTCGATGCGCTGCGCGGCGCGCTGAGCGGTCCGCCGGCAATGGCGGCGGTCGATGCGCCTTGGGCGCCGATTTACATCGCCGTGTGCTTCCTCATCCACCCGTGGATCGGAGTGCTGGCGCTGCTGGGCGGCGTCCTGCTGGTGACGATCGCTTTCATCAATCAACGCGCCGTGCAAGGCGCGATGAAGGCAAACGAAGAGGCGGCTGGCGCCATGTACGGCCTGCACACGGCCGATGCTAATCAGGGCGACACGGCTCGCGCGCTTGGCATGCAGGAACGGCTCGTCGAGCGGCAGTTGCGCGCGCGCGTAGCGTTGAACGATGCGCTCAACGCGGCTGGCAGCTCGAACTCATTTTATTCGGCGACAACCAAGTTCACACGGCTGGTGCTACAATCGGCGGCGTTGGGTCTCGGCGCCTATCTCGCGCTCCAGCAGCAAATCTCGGCCGGTGGCATCATCGCCTCGTCGATCCTCTGCTCGCGCGCGTTCGCGCCACTGGAGTTAATCGTCGGGGCTTGGCGGCAATTCGAGCAGGGCCGGCAAGCATACGGCATCATCACGCGCGTACTGCGTACACAGGAAACGCAGCGCGAGTTTACCAGCCTCCCCGATCCCCGCGGCATTCTGAGCGTCGAAAGCCTCACGGTGCGCGCGCCGGCCGGTGATCGCTTCCTGCTGATGAATGCAAGCTTCAAGGCCGAACCAGGCGATATTATTGGAGTCATCGGACCGAGCGGCGCGGGTAAGACCACACTCATTCGCGCCATAGCAGGCGCAGCGGTCCCCGATGGCGGCGCGGTGCGGCTCGATGGCGCCAAGATGACCGATTGGGAGCCGGACCGGCTCGGACGCCATATCGGCTACCTGCCACAGGAAGTGGCGCTGTTTGGCGGCACTATCGGTCAGAACATCTCGCGCTTCGACAGCGCCAGCGGCTACGATGTCGATGCGGCGATCGTAGAGGCGGCGAAGGCGGCCGGCGCGCACGATATGATTCTCTCGCTGCCGCGCGGCTACGATACGGAAATCGGCGCAAACGGTCGGGGCCTGTCCGCAGGCCAAGCTCAGCGTGTGGCGCTGGCGCGCGCGCTCTATGGCAATCCGGTGCTCTTGGCGCTCGACGAGCCGAATGCGCACTTGGACAATGACGGCGAGACCGCCCTGCTCAACGCGCTGAAGGATGCAAGTGCACGCGGCGTCTGCTCCATTGTCGTCGCGCATCGCACTGGCTTCATCAGTCAGGCCAACAAATTGATGGTGGTGACGGACGGGCGCATCGACGCCTTCGGACCACGCGACGCGATCATCGCTCGGCTCAATCCAGGCGGACCACGGCCAATCAGCGCTGTGCCGAATGAAGGGTCACGCTTATGACGCTCGATTTTCTAACTCGCGAACCGGCGCGCGAATCTGACGTCATGGAAGCCGACGACACCGGCCGCAGTGAAATTCGCGCGGGCGTGATCGCGCTACTGGTGTTCTTCGTCGGATTTGGCGGCTGGGCGGCGTTCGCGCCACTGGACGCAGCGGTAGTGGCGCCGGGCGTTGTGGTGGTCTCTGGCAATCGCCAGACCGTTCAACATCGCGACGGCGGCGTCGTATCGAGCCTCAACGTCGAGGAAGGCGATCGCGTCGAGCGCGGCCAAGTCCTGATCGAACTGGGTTCACCCGAATTGGTGGCGCAAGAACAAGCGCTGCTCTCGCAGGTCGTAGATCTGCAAATGCAACGCGCGCGCCTGACGGCCGAGCAGAGCGGCGCACGCGAACTGCGACCGCCGGCAGAATGGGCGAGCCTTTCGCCAGAGGACCGCGCCGTTGCCGATGCAGCGTTTGAGCGGCATCGCCGAGAGGCGCGCAGTGGCGCCTGGAGTGCGTTCGATGCGAGGATCGCAGGCTATCGCGGCGAGGTTGCCTCCCTGAACCGGCAGGAAACACTGTTGAACGAAGAGCTCTCCGGCATGCGTACGCTAGCCGAAGAACAGCTTGTGCCGATGACACGGGTTCGCGCGCTGGAACGAAGCTTGGCGGAGCTGCAGGGCCGGCGTTCCGAACTCACCTCGCTCATCGCATCAACGCAGCAGGATCGGTATCAGGAACTTCGGCAAGTTGATGCGCGCCTGGCTGAACTTACACCGCAGCTCGCAGGAGCACGCGAACGGCTTGAGCTGACGCGGCTGCGGGCGCCGGTGGATGGCCTCGTCGTGGGCCTCCAGATTCACACCGTTGGAGGCGTGATCCGCGCAGGCGAACGGGTGATGGATGTTGTTCCAGAGGGCCAGGATCTCATTGTTGAAGCCCAGGTGCCGCCGGAATCGGCGGACAATCTTCAAGTCGGCCAACGCACAGAAGTGCGCATAACCGCCTTCGGTGGACGTAACCTCCCGATCGTGTTCGGCGCAGTGCGTCAGGTGTCAGCCGACCGCTTCACCGATGAACGCACTGGCCAGGGCTATTTCCTCGCTCAGGTCGCCGTACCGCCGGAAGAACTCCGCCGGCTGACAGCGGCGGCGGGCGATGAGCATCGCCTGCGCGCGGGGCTTTCCGCCCAGGTCGTCATCCCCACACGCAAGCGCACGGCGCTGCAGTACTTGATTGAGCCACTCAATCAGACTCTGTGGCGATCGCTCCGGGAGGAATGAACATGAGACAGCTCCTGGCTTCGCTAGCCCTCGCGCCGGCGATCGTGGCGCCATGCCCTGCTCTCGCGGATACGTTGGAGGATGCGCTAGTTGCTGCACATGCCAACAATCCGAATCTCGAAGAAGCGCGCTTGGCCGTGCGCGCCGCGCGCGAAGAGCGTTGGCAAGCGTTCTCATCGTATCTGCCGTCTGTCGGCATAAGCGGCAGCGCCGGTGTCCAAACGATCGAGAGCGACACCAACGGAATATTCGGACCAAGCACCGATGAAGCGGATCTGGAGCCGACCACAGCCACCGCGCAGGTGACGCAGCAAGTCTTCACGGGTTTCCGCCGCAGCGGGCAATCGCGACTGGCGGCCGCCAACATCGCCGGCGCCCAGGAAGGTCTGCGGGGGCGTGCGCAAGACGTGCTGCTGGCGACTGTGGACGCATATGTCGGCGTACTGCGCGATCAGGAGATCGTGCGGCTGCGGGAGGAGCATGTGGACGGCTTGAGCCGGTTGCTCGCCGGCACGCGGCGGCGGCTGGATGTGGGTGAAGTGAGCCGCACGGACGTCGCGCAAGCACAGACGCGGCTCGCCGCGGCGCGTGCCGCATTGGCCAGATCACGGGCTGAACTGGAGACGTCGCAGGCGCGCTATATCGCGATCGTGGGCCGGGAGCCGCAGTCACTGACACCAGTGACCGCGCTTCCGCAGACGCCGCACTCGCTTGAAGAAGCGATCCACCAAGCAGAGGACATGCATCCCGATTTGGGGCGTGCTGAATCGGCTGAACGCGCGGCGCGGGCGCAGGTGACGATCGAGCGCGCGGCGCTGCTACCGCAAGTGTCGCTGGTTGGGCGTGCAGACGAGAATCGCGATCTCGGCATTTCGGAGTCGCGCCGGGAAAGCACGAGCGCGTTGGCGCAATTCAGCATGCCGCTGTTCGAGGGCGGCTACGCCTATTCGCGCACGCGCCAAGGCCGCATCAATGTCGGCCGCGCCGAACAGCGCACGGAAGCGCAGCGGCGCGAGGTGGTCGCCAATGTCAGTGGCGCTTGGAGCAATCTAACCGCCAGCCGCGAAATCCTCTCCGTCGCTGACGAGCAGGTCGAGGCGTCTGCCATCGCTGTGGAGGGCGCGGAACGCGAACGTGGCTATGGTCTTCGCTCCACGCTCGATGTGCTCAATGCTGAGGAAGAGGCCCGCGATGCACTGATCGCGCGGGCGCGCGCCAATGCTGATGCGGTGGTCGCTTCCTACGCCTTGATGGCGGCGACGGGCGCCCTCACACTCGAAACCGCGACCGGGCGCGACCAGTAGGCCCGGCGCGGGAGCGCCGCCCATGGACCTGAGAGACGCGATCCGTACCATTCCGGACTATCCCAAGCCCGGCGTGATGTTTCGCGACATCACCACCCTGCTCGGCAACGCGCGCGCGCTACGCGTGGCAATCGACCGGCTGGTTGAGCCCTATGTGGGCGCAGGCATCGATAAGGTTGCAGGCATTGAGGCGCGGGGCTTCGTGCTCGGCGGCGCCGTAGCGCATCAACTCGCGGTCGGCTTCGCGCCGGTGCGCAAGAAGGGCAAGCTGCCCTGGCGCACACTGCGCCAGGAATATCAGCTCGAGTACGGCGTCGACTCCGTCGAGATGCATGAGGACGCGTTGGCGGCTGGTGAGAAGGTGTTGGTCATCGACGATCTGATCGCTACGGGCGGCACGGCGCTGGCTGCGGTGAAGCTGATCGAAGGTCTGGGCGCAACTGTGGTTGGCGCGAGCTTTGTGATCGATCTGCCGGAGCTCGGCGGTATGCAGAAGTTGCGGGATATGGGACTACGGACAGAGGCTCTCTGCGCCTTCGAAGGCCATTAGCCGGCGGCGCGCTCTTCACGGCTAAGGCGCTCGTCTAGTTGCGCGAACACGCGCTGACGAACGACGGCGTTTTCCATCGTACGCGCCATGGCTTCGAGATGCGCCACATCGGCTGAGGTAAGGTAGGCGTCGACACCGATCGGCGCGACGCGAAAGACGTTTGGGAGCCCGCTCTCGGAGACGTTTTCATAATCGTCAGTCAGTTGCTCGGTCAGCTTCTCGCCGGGGCGCAGGCCGGTGAACTCGATCTCGATGTCCTTGCCCGAGCCGGCGATCAGCCCGCGACCCAGTTCAAGGATGGAAACGGGCTCACCCATTTCCATGAAGTAGGCGCCTTGTTTGTCCTCAAGCGCCGTAACGCTGAGGATGAGGCCCACCGCTTCACCCGACGACATAAAGTAGCGTTCCATATCAGGATGGGTGACTTCGAGCGGCCCGCCCGCTTCGATCTGCGCGGCAAAGCGCGGCAGCACCGAACCTTGCGAACCGATCACATTGCCGAAGCGCACGGACTTCAGCTTCATCGGCGTCGGATATTCTAGATGGAAGCCGTGCAAGAAGAGTTCGGCGAGACGCTTGGTGGCGCCCATCACGCACGTTGGCGCAGCGGCCTTGTCCGATGAAATCAGCACAAAATGCGATGCGCCGGCGTTGGCTGCAGCAGTTACGGCGTTGCGAACGCCAACCAAGTTGGTGAGCACGCATTCGACAGGATGACGCTCACCCAAATGCACGTGTTTCAGTGCAGCAGAGTGGATCACGACGTCAGGCTCGATACGGCGCATCCAGGCATCCAAACGGCCACTGTCGCGGACATCACACAGAGCCTCGGTGGTCGCCAGCTTGGGCGCGACACGCTTCACCGATTCAACAATTTCGAGGAGGCCGTGGTCGAACTGATCGAGCATCGCAAGGTGCGCGCAGCCGAGCTTTGCCAGCTTCAACGAAAGCGCGGCGCCGACGCTGCCGGCTGCCCCCGTAATCAGCACGCGCTTCCCGGCAAAGAACGTCTTCAAAGCTGTGATATCAAACTGCCCCTCAGGCCGGCGGAGAGCAAACGATGTCATTAGCCCTCGGCCCCTTCCCCCAGTTCGAAACAGAATACTCGATACACGCCTAAGTGTTGCCAAGCCAGACGGCGCCAGCATTGCGGCGGCTTGTGTTGCGATTCGGCACTGGCAAGTAACAATTCGTATATTCGCGCCTTGGTCGGTGGCGAATACTTATAGCCACGCAAGCCATAATGCCGTCATCCCCCGATGACGCGTAGTTTATTATTTTCTCTTTTCGCCGGTTATGCGCTCAATACAAGATCACAATTGCCATGGCGTGTTCGGTACTTTCGTCCAAGCTAGTTGAAGCACTGCGATCACTGACGCCGGGCGCTGGCCCGCTTTGCATGCGAAGGCCTTCGGATGCAACCGAGACTATGGAACTTCATTCTGGCGTCTGCGGCATTGGCCGCCGACGGCGGCTCGAGCGTTGACCGAAGCCCATGGCGGTCGACGTCAGTTTTGACGTCGACAACACCGAAACCAGAAGGGATCGAAGCCGAAGATTCGCCAAGCGCGGCGACCGAAACGCGATGCTGAAGGACGCCTCAGACCGGCAACCTCGACCGACAAACTCGAACAGCGTGAAAGCTCGCGACCTCGCCCGGCAAACCGATGCCGTCCTAACCTTGTGGGCAAGTTCCCCCGCGATGGCGGACAATGGAACTCTTCTCATTCATTTGGCCGATGACATGAACGTGTTCGCCGGAGATCGGGCGGTTGCGCGTGAAGGTCCGCTCTCTCGCAGCCAGCGGCCTCCTCTCCCCTTGGCCGTCCCCGTAATTCACGCTACCCATCGCCGGCAATTTTGAGGGGATGACGATGCGGCTTTCAGGCGAAGAATGGGGCTCGGGTACGCTTGAGGTGGAGCTGGGTGCGGGTCATCGAACCTTCACCGTCGTGTCGGGCGATAGCTTAAGCAGCATCGAAGCTCTGGCGTCGTGCGGATGCCCCGGATGCCTCGTGAACCTTGAACGCAAGCTGGCCAACGCTAGCAACGCGACGCCGGGCGGCGAAGACGCGCGTACGGACGTTCCAGTGGTAGAAGCCGACGAAACGTCAGGCGTAGACAGCGTCGGCAACACCACCGGCACAGCCGTCGCGCTCGCGATCGGCTCCTCAACAAACGGTTGGGTCAACACGGCTGGTGACGACGACTGGTACGCAGTCACGCTGGTTGCCGGCCAGAGCTACACCTTCACGATGGTCGGCGGCACGCTCGGAGACGCGTATCTCGAAATCCGCAACTCCGCCGGCACACTGATTGGCTTCGACGACGACTTTGGCAGCCAGTATAATGCTACGCTCCGTTGGACGGCGACGGACTCAGGCACCTACTACATCAACGCGCGCGCTTGGGAGCCTGATCCGGGCGAAGGTTCGCCGACGCTCACCGGCAGCTACACCCTCACGGCCGCAACAAGCGCGCCAGCGAGCCCGCTCGACGCCATCGACTATCACTACACGATGCCGACGACGAGCATCGCAGTCTGGTTCTCGACGCCGGGTTACACCAATCCATTAGGCGACTCGACGCTGCGCTCTTGGACGCAGGGCGAAATCGACGCCGTGATGGCCGCGCTCGCGACCTACAGCGCGATTACGCCGCTGACGTTCAGCGTCGCCGCCTCGGAGGGTGAAGCGACTTGGATATTCACGCTGACTGAGCTTGAGGGCAACACGCTCGGCTATTTCTCGGTTGGCAATCAGTTCGCTGCATTCGATCCAACCGTGGCGGGTTTCACAGCAGGCCTTGTGCCGGGCGGCGACAGCTGGGTGACGGTGATCCACGAAGCCGGCCATGGCCTCGGCATGGCGCACCCGCACGACCAGGGCGCCATCAATTACGGCACGAACAATAGCGAAGTCATGCAAGGCGTGCTGGATCCGTTCAGTTCGTTCGGGACGTTCGGATTGAACCGCGGCCTGTACACAACGATGACGTACAACGACAGCGCGCAGTCCACGCCAATGGCGCTCGATGTTGCCCTCATGCAGCAGCGTTACGGTGTTAATCCAAATACTGGCGCCGGTGACAGCGCGTACGCGTTATCGCTTTCTGCATCGTCCTACATTTGCATTTGGGACGTTGGCGGCACTGACACGATTTCCTACGCTGGCGCGAACAACGCCACGATCGACCTTCGCGCTGCGACGTTGCAGAACGCAATCGGCGGCGGCGGTTATGTATCGTCTGTTCAGGGCATCCTGGGCGGCTTCACGATCGCGAACGGTGTCGTCATCGAAAACGCTTCAGGCGGCAGCGGTGACGACACGCTCATTGGCAATGACGCCAACAACATCCTGAACGGCGGCGCCGGCACAGACACAATGCGCGGCGGCCTCGGCGACGACACCTACTATGCCAACATCTCCATCGACTTCGTGGACGAAGCACTGAACGCCGGCAACGACACGGTGATCGCATCGGGGTCGTATACCCTTTTCGCAAATGTCGAAAATCTCATCCTTACCGGGGCCGCGACGAACGGAACCGGCAACGGCTTGGACAACGTCATTACCGGAAACGGCAATGCCAACACGCTTTCCGGTCTCGGCGGCAATGATACGCTGAATGGCGGCGAGGGCGCCGACACGATGATCGGCGGATTGGGCAACGACACATTTTACGTCGACAACGCCGGCGACGTGGTGACGGAGAATGCGAGCGAAGGCACGGATACGGTGCGTTCGACGCTGGCGTCGTACACGTTGTCGGCCAATGTCGAAAACCTGATCCTCGAGACCGGCGCGCTGAACGGTACGGGCAACGCTCTGGCGAATACGATTACCGGCAACAGCGGCAATAACATTCTCGATGGCGGCGCAGGCGCCGACACGATGATCGGCGGCAACGGCGATGACACTTACGTCGTCGACAACGCCGGTGACGTAACCACCGAAACGTCGGCGCTTGGCGGGACCGACACGGTGCAATCGTCAGTGACGCGCACGCTCAACGCCAACATCGAGAACCTCGTCCTGACCGGCGGTTCCGCGATCACCGGTTATGGCAACATCCTCAACAACACCATCACCGGCAACGGCGCCGCCAACCAGCTTTATGGCTTTGACGGCAACGACATTCTCGATGGCGGGGCCGGCGCCGACAATATGTTCGGCGGCAATGGCGACGACACCTATTATGTCGACAATGCCGGCGATCAGACGACGGAAGTCTCAGCCCTTGGCGGCATCGATAC
>JAWKUZ010000030.1:0-23740 GCA_041398305.1 Hyphomonadaceae bacterium | reverse complement strand
GTCGGCGGCGCAGGGTTGGGGCTCACCGAAGCGGCGTTGATGATGCAGACAGTGGCTGAGTCCGGCGCCGGCTTCTCCGGCGCCAGCGCCATCCACCTCAACATATTCGGCCTGATGCCGATCGTGAAGTTCGGCACGTCCGAACAGCAGCAGCGCTTCCTGCCACCCGCGATGAATGGCGCGGACAAAGCCTGCTTTGCTGTGACGGAGTCAAACTCAGGTCTGGACACTTCGAGTTTAGAGACGCGTGCCGAGCGTACAAACAGCGGCTACCGGATCAACGGCCGCAAGATTTGGACAACCAACGCGCAGCGCGCGAACAAGATTCTGATCATCGCGCGCACAACGCCGAAGGATCAGGTAAAGCGGCCAACGGAAGGGCTATCGCTTTTCTATGCCGACTTCGACCGCAAACACATTGAAGCGCAACCGATCCCGAAAATGGGGCGCAAGGCCGTCGAGTGCAACACGCTGTTTATCGAAGACCTAGAAGTGTCGAATGCGGAGCTGATCGGCGAAGAAGGGGCAGGCTTCAAGATATTGCTCAGCGGCCTGAACCCGGAGCGCGTTCTGTTTGCGGCAGAGGCGATTGGTTTGGGGCGCGCGGCGCTTCGGCGTGCCGCGCAGTACGCCAAAGAGCGCGTCGTGTTCGGCCGGCCGATCGGCCAGAACCAAGGTATTCAGCATCCGCTCGCCAAAGCTTGGGCGGAACTGGAAGCCGCCAACTTGCTCGCGTTCAAAGCAGCGGCCCTCTACGATGCGGGCAAGGAGTGCGGGGCCGAGGCCAATGCGGCAAAGTATTTGGGAGCTGAGGCCGGTTTCCGCGCGTGTGAGGCATCGGTGCTGGCGCACGGTGGAATGGGCTACGCGAAAGAGTATTTCGTCGAGCGCTACTTTCGCGAAGCGATGATCGCCCGAATAGCGCCGGTTAGCCGCGAGATGATTCTGAACTTCATCGCCGAGCGCGTGTTGGGCCTGCCGAAGAGCTATTAGCGTTTCGCTCGCTATTCCGGCAGTCGTCTTATAGCTTTCGTTTGGCTTCCGTACCGAATGGGCACAATGCGGGGTTAACGCTGCATTTACCAAACCGGCAGACGCCAGTTTGCATGACAAGTCCGATCGCGCCTGCCGGGCCAGACGCCGTGCGCGCCGCGATCCGCCGGGGCGCGGACGCGACGGGCGTGAACTTCTCGCTGCTCGTTGAGACCGCGCGCCGCGAGAGCGCGCTAAATCCGGCGGCGCAGGCGGGCACGTCGAGCGCGACGGGTCTCTTTCAGTTCATCGAAAGCACTTGGCTCGACATGGTGCGCCGTCACGGCGCCGATCACGGTTTGGGCGCGGAAGCGGCGGCTTTGCAGAACGGCGCCAATGCGGAGACGCGGCGCCAGATTCTCGCGCTGCGTAGTGATCCAGAAATTTCTGCGCGCATGGCGGGCGAGCTGGCGCGTGAGAACGCCACGACGTTGCAAGCGCGTTTGGGACGCGCGCCATCGGCGGGTGAGTTATACGCCGCTCACGTGATGGGTCCGGGTGGAGCGTTACGCTTGATTGAGGCTGCACAGCAAGGCGCGCCCAATGCGGTGTCGCTGTTTCCGCGCGAAGCAGCGGCGAACCGCGGGCTCTTCTACGCGAATGGCCAGCCGCGCAGCGCGCAGGGTTTGCTCGATCGCCTGCAACTCAACGCCGACGCAACAATGAGCGCAGGTCAAAGCCGAGGTGCTGTCGGACGGCTGGAATACGGCCAAGACGGCGAAGCTATGTCGCCTGCACTGGCTCAAGCGTTGTTCGCGTTTGCGCTGCTGCCGTTGCTACGTGGCGGTGAAGAAGAACCAACAAACCAGCGCAGCCCGCTGGAAGCGCTCAGTGCGTACGCGCGGACGAGTGCAAGCTAGCCTGCCGCGCGAGAACAGCGTCCAGCGCGGGGTCACGCAAAGCGCGATAGGCTGCAAAGGTCAGCGGCGCCGAGATATCGGGTACAAGAGTGCGAACGCGGACCGGATAGCGATCATTCAACCAAAAGCATGTCGTGCGATCGCTGCAGGGGCCGTTGTAAACGTGGCGTCCGGACGTGTAGTGCACTTGCACGAATGCGTTCGGCAGATTGAAAGTGCCGCCTTCCGCCCAGAAATCGAGCCGATCGCCGACTTCCTCGCCAATAATGATCACCTGATCGCCGCCAGCGGTTTCGAGCGCCGCGACGGTGGTGATGGCGGCCGAGAACGTCCAGGGCGATGTGAAGACGTAGATTGGCGCGCCGTTTGCCGCTCGTGGGAGCGTCTGCGCGAAGGCGTAGGTCGTCGTGTAGTCGCCGCCGCCATTCATGCGCATATCAAGCACTATGTAGTCGGGGCGCTGCGTGCGAATGTGCGTCAGTGCGCTCTCAAGAAATGTGGCGATGGGTGTGTCATCGGTGTCGGCGTTGTGCGCCAGGCCAATATAGAGCCCGCGCTCGGGCAGGGCTTCGAGCGAAAAAAGCTCGGAGCTGTGGAGCAGATAGGTCGGAAGATCGTCGCCGCGGTTGATTAAGCTCTGCATCGGCGCTCGCTCCCAAGCGGGGAACAGCAAACGTTGGGAACTGGACACCCAGGCTGAGCGATCGCGTTCTTCGGCGGCAATTCGCTGCTCGAACGGCGTTCCATCAAGCAAAACGCCACTGAGCGTTAGCGCATCAGGTGACGAGGCGAGTCCTGCTGCTTGCAGCAACGCCGGAGACTCAAGCATGGCTGTCAAAAGGCGCTGGCGATGAGCATCTGTGCCGCCAGCGTAGCGCCGGGTGGCCGCGCGAATATCACCAACGCTGCGCCCGTCGAGTGCATCGATACGCGCGCCAAGAAGATCCGTAAGCGCAGGAGCTGCCCAAACAACATAGAGCCCATCGGCAAACTGGTAGGTGCGCAGTGGCAGCCGTGTTGTGTTCTTTCTGAACGCGTTTTCACCGATCGCGGTGTGGCCGTTATCGGCAAGCGCGGCGATCTCGGCGACACGCAACACAAATTGTTCATGGCTAAGCGAGCCCGCATCTGCTTGCAGGCGCGCGAGCAGCCGCTCGGCCTCAGCGCGCGCAGATGGACTGTAGGCGCGGTCAAACTCCGGGAAGCGTGCGAAGTAGGCGGCGTCAGCAATCTGTCCAGCGCTTTGGTCGGCTGTCTCTGCCGGTGCTGGTTCCGGCGGGCCGTATTGAAAGCGCGCTGCGAGTTCGCGCTCAAACGTCGCCTCATCCATCGCCTGTGGATCGGCCATGCTGGCTGCCGCGCAGCCCGACAGGATGATCGCAAGCATCCAACGCATCATAGTCTCCTCTTTGACACCAAGGCTGACGACACAGTGTTGCAGCAATATTTCAGCGCGACGAACGTCATTCGTGGCAATCGTCTGGCGTAAGAATGCCGACTGACGCAGGATTGACGCATAGTGCGGTTTCTAAATGCGAGAAAATGGCAGTGGACGAGTCTGACAGGCGCATCGCCGAGATTTTGCAGGTCCACAGCCGCCGCGGCGCCGATGAAATCGCGGCTGAAATCGGCCTGTCAGCATCCGCGGTTCATCGCCGGATTGCGCGGATGCGTGAGGTTGGCGTGATTGCCGCGGAGGTGGCGGTGCTCGAACCCAAGGCGTTCGGCGTCGGCATGACGTTCATCGTCGAGATCGTGCTCGAGAAAGTGCGGGTGCCGGAAGTTAGCGCGATCAAGCAGCGATTGAAGGCAGCGCCCGAGGTGCAGCAGATCTATAATGTCACCGGTGATGTCGATCTCATGCTCATCGTGCTGGCGCGCGACGTGGAGCACTTCGAAGACATCTCGCGGAATCTTTTTTCTGCTGACCCTCTGGTGCGTCGTTATCGAACCAGCGTGGTGATGGATCGAGTGAAGACGGGGCAGACGATCCCGATCGCTTAAGCCGCCGCGCCGCTTGCGTACATGGCGTCGATCTCCGCGCCATTATAGCCGGCTTCCGCCAACACCGCGCGTGTGTGCTCGCCGGCGCGCGGGCTGGGACCTTTCGGGCCATCGTCTGCGCCTGGAAAACGAACGGGTCCTGCAGGTGCGTTCATCACGCCACCGTCGTGTTTTGGAGTTTGCACGACGCAGCCCGCGGCGATGGCTTGCGGATCAGCGATGGCTTCAGCGGCGGTCAGCATTGGCGCCCAGATCATTTCTTCGGCGTCGAGCGCCGCCGCGATGTCGTCGAAATCTCGCGCGGCGAAGGCTTCATCCAGCAGCGCCACAAGCGCGGCGCCGTTTTCCCGGCGTACACGGCTGTTGGCGAAGCGCGGATCATCGATCAGATGTTCAACCTTCAGTGCGCGCGCCAGCTTCGGCCAGTCCTTCTCACCCAGACGCTGCAACAGGCTGATCCAATGTCCGCCGCCGGTCTGAAAATAATTGATGAGAGGGTTGGGTACGTTCGGACGTGGGCGGTTGGAGGCTATGCGACCGCGCGTATGTTGGATCGCGAGATCGCTTGAACCTGCATAGTGAGCGGCGCGGAGAAGCGAAGCGTCGATCAGGCGTCCCTTGCCGGTCTGTTGGCGTTCATAGATCGCCGCCATCACGGCGCCGACGATAGCGAGTGACGCAACATGATCGCCGAACGCGGTGCGCAGCGTGATCGGATCGCCGCCCTTCGGACGAAACATCGCCGCAAGTCCGCTGCGCGCCCAGAACGCCGCTTGATCCATGCCCGGGCGATCCGCGTCGGGGCCTTCGAGGCCGTAACCGGTGAGGGTTGTGTAGATGAGCTTTGGGCACCGCTTCAGCACGGTTTCAGGATCGAGGCCCGCGCGCGCCAAGCCGCCGGGGCGAACGTTTGTGAGAAATACATCCGCGCTATCGATTAACTTCAGCAACGCATCGCGGCCTTCTGGCTTCGACGTATCGAGGATCACGCCGCGCTTGCCGCGGTTATCCATGTCGAACACGGGGTTCAATTGCTCTTCGGCCCCGAGCGAAGCAAAAAACAAGCGTATCGGGTCGCCGCCGGGTGGTTCGACCTTGATTACATCGGCGCCCCAGTCGGCCATGATGCCGCCCGCGCCCGGGGCAGCGACGTAGGTGGCCATCTCGATGATCTTCAGTCCTTCGAGCATTGGCCGTTTCCCCTTCGCAATGTTCGCAATCAAGGCTTCGTTAAGAGACGCAACCGAGGGTGGCCCCAACGGGTGCGGCGGGAGTCGCCGCCCGCCTTGGAGTGTGAGCGCCACATGTCGATCGTCACGATGCGTGCCAATCTCACCGATAGCGACATCCGGTCCCTGATCAAGGGTCCGACCGAGGATGAACGCGCGCATGCGGCGCATAAGATTTGCCGCTGCATCGAGGAGGGTGAGCTTTCCCCAGAGGAACGGATTCACGCGGAAGGCATCATTGCCATTATGGCGCAGGACGCCGCGGTTCTGGTCCGCCGGGCGCTCGCGGTCGCGCTAAAGAACTCACCGAAGCTGCCGCGCGAAGTCGCGATGCGGCTCTCGCGGGACGTCGATTCAATTTCGCTGCCGGTGATCATGAATTCACCCTCGCTCACGGACGAGGACTTGATTCAGATCGTGCGCGCTTGCCCGCCGAACAAGCAGGTTGCCGTCGCGAGCCGCGAGACTCTCAGCACCAAGGTAACCGGAGCCATTTCCTCTTACGCGGTTTCCGAAGCCGTTGAACGTGCGTTGGCGAATGACAACGCGCTGTTTAACGAAGAGGGCCTCGAGACCGCGCTGACGCGTTTTGAGGGTTTGTCGACGATTACGACAGCGATGGTCTATCGTGAGCAATTGCCGGTAAGTGTGACGGAGAAGCTCGTCTCAATGGTGACGGGTGAACTCTTCGATCACCTCGTCAACAATCATGAGCTGCCGCCGCAGATTGCCATCGATCTCGCCATGGGCGCCCGCGAGCGAGCGACCTTGGATATCGTGGAGCAGGCGGGCCATCAGCGCGATCTTCCTAAGTTCGTGCAGCAGCTGAACCTGAATGGTCGCCTGACTCCCTCGCTGATCATGCGTGGCTTATGTCTCGGCCAGATCGATTTCGTTGAGTACGCGATGGCGGAACTCGGCGGCATCGCGCATCAACGTATGTGGCTCTTGATGCATGATAGCGGGCCGCTTGGACTGAAGGCTGCGTTTGATCGCGCGGGTTTGCCGCCGCGGCTCTTCCCGTCGTTCCGTGCAGCGATTGATGTCTATCACTCGATCGATCGCGAAGGCGTGGCGCGAGATCGGCTCACGTTCCGCAAGCGTATGCTGGAGCGCACATTGACGCTCTTCCAGTCCGTGCCGAAGGACGATCTCGATTATTTGCTCGAAAAGCTTGATGCGTCTGGCTTGCAGGCCGAGCGCGTCGCGATCTAGCGCAAGCCCGCTTCAGCGAAGGGGCCGCCGCCGCGATCGAAGCCGGCGATCGCAAGCATTCGCGCTTGTGATGCGGTCAATACAGCTTCAGCGGTGATGACGAGGCCAGCCGCCTTGGCTGCGAGCAAACGCCGCCCAAGCGGAGAGCGATCGCCATCGTCCATCGCCAAGAACGGGTCCGGCATAGCGGGCGCTTGAACGATCAGTTCGCAATAGAGATTGCGTGCTTTGGCGCCGAACGGCAGCGGGCACGCGGGATCGCCGCGCAGCACGACATTCCAGCCGCGCGCACGAAGATCCTCCGCCAGAGCAGGCCCGGCGGCGACGAGTTCGCGCTCGTTGATCTGAAAATTGAAGTTTCGGCGCGTGCAGCCTGCCTCGATGGCGGCTTCGCTCAACAGATCCGCCTCAAGGCTGTTCTGAACCTCGGCTGGCACGGCGAGGGTCAGCACTGCCTGTGCGCCGCGCTCAAGCCATGCCATGCGCGCACCGCGGACAAGGCGGGCAAGGTTAGAGTACGCGAACGCGTCCTGCGCTTCACCCATGGGACGCACAACGCCAGCCGCAAGCGCGCCCACGCGCAGGTCGACGCGCGCGCCAATCGCGAAGGCAAGCGGCTCAGCCTGTGGCCGCGGACGGAACGGGATCACGTTCATGGAGGGCGCGCTTATCGCACGCGCACAGTTAAGGTCAGGCGGACGAAGAGGGTAAAGCGGTGTTTAGAAATCAGCGCGGCGCGACGCCGAGGTCCGCCACACGCGTTTCCAAAGCCTGAAGAACCGCGCGGCCCACCGGATGATCGGTGGAGCGAATGCCGTCTCGCACGGCGGCGCGCAGCGCATCAACGTGCGCGCGCGCGAGAGCAGGGTCGCGTTGAGCAAGAGCTTTGCCGGCGTCGGTTTCGATGAGCCGGCACAGTGAGGCGGCGATCTGGGTCGACAGTACCGAGCCGTACGTGGCGCCTAGCCCCTTCAGATCATGCGCGATTGCGTAAAGATCTTCCTGCGCCAAGGGCGACCAGTTCGCGGCGTCAGCGCGGAGCCGGGCGGATTGCAGGCGCTCCACATCTGTGTCTAGCCAAACCTGGAATTCGTCCCCCATCGCTTCGAGCGCTTGGTCGGCGCGGCTTACGGCTCCGGCATCGAAGATGGGCTTCTTCAGGTCGATGGTGCGCAGACCCTTTTCACGGGGGTCGATCATCTCCGCTTTGGCCATCGGTGTTACTCCCGCTGCCCGAGGCGCAAGAAGCGATTTCGTTGGACTAAGGCAACGAGGCGCTTGCGGATGGGCCATGCAGACGCAAGCTGGCCCGCGCTTCGTGAACAGAGCGTTGATGCTTCTGCTTACACTTCGAACTGCTCGCGGACGATGCGTTCGTCGAGCGCGTGTCCCGGATCGAAGAGCAGCGTGAGCGCGGCGGCGCTGTCTTCGCGGATCTCGACAGCCGTGACGTTGCGGGTTTCCACGTTATCGGCGGTGGCGCTAACCGGTCGACGATCGGGCTCCAACACCTCGACGCGAACCAGCGAGCGGTGGGGCAGCAGCGCGCCGCGCCAGCGGCGGGGCCGGAAGGCGCTGATTGGGGTCAGAGCCAACAGCCGTGAGTTGATCGGCAGGATCGGCCCATGAGCTGAGAAGTTGTAGGCGGTGGAGCCGGCAGGGGTGGCGACCAGAACGCCGTCACACGACAGCTCAGGGAGGCGCTCGGCCCCATCGATGCAGATGCGTAGTCGCGCCGTCTGACCGGTCTGGCGGAAGAGCGAGACTTCGTTGAAGGCGCGTTCTTCTACGATGCCGGCCGCGGTCTCACATTTGGCGACTAGCGGACGGACGCGGATCGGCTCCGCTTTTGCGATACGTTCCGGCAGGTCGGTCTCGTCAAACTCGTTCATCAGGAAGCCGACGGTGCCGCGATGCATGCCGTAGACCGGCTTCTTGTCCTTCAGCCGCCTCCGCAGCGTATCCAGCATGTGCCCGTCGCCGCCGAGAGCGACGATGACGTCTGCCTCGTCACCGGCTTCCCCATAGGTATGCCGAAGCCGCCGCAAGGCTTCTTGCGCCTCGGGACGGGCGCTGGCGGTGAATGAGAGCTTCATGGGGAGGTCGGACGCTCTTTGCATATCGCCCGGTCGGGCCTAGTGTTTTCCTAACACAGTCACGAACGGAGCGCGACCGATGGCCGACGACGCAGGAACATCACTGAAAGGTCGAGTGAGCGCTGAGGAATGGCAGGCGCGGGTGGATTGCGCGGCGCTCTATCGCCTGGTGGCGCTCCACGGTTGGGACGACATGATCTTCACGCACATTTCGATGCGCGTGCCTGGGCCGGAACACCACTTCCTAATCAACCCCTACGGCCTCTTCTTTGAAGAGATGACAGCGTCTTCCCTGGTCAAAGTCGACCTCGACGGCAACATCGTTGCGCCGACGCCGTACTACATCAATCCAGCGGGCTTCACGATCCATTCGGCGATCCACGCCGCGCGCGAAGATGCGCTTTGCGTCATTCACTTGCACACGGACGCTGGCGTCGGTGTTTCGGCGCAAAAGGATGGCCTGCTGCCGCTTACGCAAAATGCGCTGCTGACGCTGCCGAACCTCGCCTACCACGGCTATGAGGGCGTTGCGCTGAACCTGGATGAGCGCGAGCGTCTGGTGAAAGATCTTGGCGACAAAAACCTGATGCTGCTGCGAAATCACGGCACGCTCTCCGTTGGTTCAACCGCAGCTGCGGCGTTTGTCGGCATCTTTTTCCTTGAGCGTGCGTGCGCGCAGCAAGTGGCGGCGCTCAGTGGTGGCCGCGAGACTGTGCTGATCGCGCCAGAGGAAGCTCAGGAAGAAACGCGCAATGGTCCAGCGAAGGCCATGGGCGGGGTATCGGGGTTGGCGTGGCCGGGGCTGAAACGAAAACTGGATCGCGAACTGCCGGGCTACGACTCCTAGGCATCGTCGCAGCGTTGGCGCCTGCACCGGCCGCGGCCGGTGCTTGGGTCGCGCCCGAAGGCGGCCAATGGATTACCTCAACCGTGCTCGGCGAGCGTGAGGACGAGACCTATTACAGCGAGGCCTCAGCGTATCTCGAAGTGCCCGTCCGGCCCGACACATCGTTCGTCGTCGCGCCGTGGGTGGAGAGCAACCAGTACGCCGAAAATCTTTGGCGGGCGGAAGCCGTCGCCGGCGTGAAGCACGCCTTCTATCGATCGGACGACAACGTGCTCGCGATCCAAGCAGGCGCGCTTTGGGTGTCCCATCCAGACGAGGGGTGCAGCGAGGGCGGCGCTGAAGTTCGCTTCCTCGGAGGCCACTCGGCGAGCGAGGGACGCATGTTCTTCAACGTTGAAGCAGCCGGCCGCGCTCTCAGCGGCGGCTGCGAGGGAGGTCGGCTCGACCTAACCGCCGGCTACCGTCCAGGCGATAACTGGCTGGCGATGGGGCAGATCTTTCTCGATACCCCAGTTGAAGGGGACGACACCGTGAAGGCGCAGCTCACGGTGGTGCGCTTCGGTCGCACAGGCCGGGGCATCCAGGTTGGCGTGCGGGCGCGTATAGATGGCGGCGCCCTCGAACCGGCGCTTGTGATAGGGTTGTGGGGTCGGCCGGGCGGTTGATCGCATTGGCTGTGGACTTTCGGCAAATCTGGTCACACATCCGCAAAACTTGCCGTGTAGGAACCGTTACAGAATGTTGGTGGGGCTCTTCAGGCGATTTGGCTTTGCGGCGGTTGTCGTCGTCGGTCTTGCGCTGATGCTGTTGGTGGTCGCCGGGAAGTCGGCGACCGATGCGGTATTGGGTGGGGTTGGCGGCGCAGCTAAGGCCGCGCCGGCCCCCGGAGGCAGAGGCGGCGGTGGTGGCGGGGCGACCAATGTCGTCGCGGTGGCTGCCGGCATTCACACCTTCACTGACGGCCTTCAGGCAATCGGCACCGCCCAAGCGCGCGAAAGCATCGTGCTGACGCCGAAAGTGGCCGACACGATCCGTCGCATCCGCTTCGAAAGCGGCGATCGGGTGCGCGCCGGTCAGGTGCTCGTAGAAATGTCGAGCGTCGAGCAGGCGGCGGACTTGGCTGAAGTGCAGGCCGCAAACCAGGCTGCGCAGGAAGACCTTCGCCGCACCCAGGAACTATTCAATCGCGGCTTTGCTTCGCAGGCTCGCCTCGACGCAGTGCAAGCGGCCGCCGACGCAGCTGCGGCTCGCCTTAACGCTGGCGGTTCTCGCATTGCCGACCGCACGATCCGAGCGCCGTTCGCAGGCGTCGTCGGTTTGCGCCTCGCAAGCCCCGGCCAGTACGTGCGCCCCGGTGATCAGATCGGCACGCTCGACGACACGTCTGAGATAAAGCTCGACTTTACGGTGACGGAAACGCAGATCGCGCGTGTAACGCAGGGCGTTGAACTAGTCGCACGCACCGCTGCTTACCCTGATCGCAGCTTCATAGGCACGATTGCCAACGTCGATAGCCGCGTCGACCCCTCCACCCGGACCGTACGTGTCCGCGCCATCCTGCCGAACGGCGACGGGATGCTGCGACCGGGTATGCTGTTGACGGTCGACGTCCGCTCCAATCCTCGGGAAGCACTGGCGATCCCGGAAATTGCGATCCTTGATCAGATTGATGGCGCGTATGTCTATCGTGTCGTCGCGCGCGAAGGTGCGACCGCCGTCGAACTCGTGCGCATACGCACCGGTCAGCGCTCTGGGGGCATGGCCGAAGTGCTTGAGGGGTTAAACGCCGGCGATCAGGTGATCACCGAGGGCGTGCAGAGCGTCCGCCCGGGCCAGCCCGTTCAGCTTGGTTCGCCTGAACCCTCCGCAGCCGAAGGCGCGCTGCCGTTGCGCCCTCGCGGCGGGTAAGCGGCTCTCCATGACGCTTTCGGATCTCTCCGTTCGCCGACCTGTGCTGGCGACGGTGTTCTCCCTCATCATCATCGCCTTCGGCTTGATCGCGTTCACGCGGCTGCCGCTGCGTGAATTGCCGGACGTTGATCGTCCCATCGTCTCTGTGAACGTGAGCTATCCCGGCGCTTCCGCGCAGGTCGTTGAAAATCAGATTACGCGGATCATTGAAGATCAGCTGTCTGGCATCGACGGTATCGACACGATCAACTCGACGAGTCGAGACGGTCGCTCCTCGATCAACATCGAGTTTACGCTCGATCGCGATCTGGAAGACGCCACCAATGATGTACGCAACGCGGTTAGCCGCGCGCGTGGTCAACTGCCGGCGGACATCACTGAACCTACTATTCGGAAGGCCGACGCCGACGCCGACGCAATCATCTGGTTTAGCTTGCAGTCGACCACGCTCGACCGGATGGCGCTGACCGATTACGCGGACCGCTATGTTGTAGATCGCCTCGCTGTCCTCAACGGCGTTGCCAACGTTCAGATCGGTGGTGGTTTCCGCCGCTCTCTACGCATTTGGCTGGATACCAACGCGATGGCCGCGCGCGGGATCACAGTCCAGGATGTCGAGACCGCGCTTCGCGCGCAAAACATCGAGCTGCCTGCCGGCTATGTTCAGAGCCAGGAGCGCGACTATCAGGTTCGCGTGGAGCGGGCGTTCGAGACGCCAGAGCAATTCCAACGCCTTCCAATATCGGGGCAAGGTGGCCCGGATGATGCCGTCGTTCGATTAGGTGATATCGCGCGCGTTGCGATCGAACCCGAGGAGGTCCGCAGCATCTTCCGTGGCAACGGCGTCCAACAAGTTGGCCTCGGCATCGTCCGTCAGTCGCGGTCCAACGCGCTAGAAGTAGGGCGGGCGGTCAAGGACGAGATCGAACGCATCAGGCCGTCTTTGCCGGAAGGCACCGATATAGTCGTCACCTACGATTCAACCGTGTTCATCGATCGAGCGATCGGGCGCGTCGGGCAGACGTTGCTCGAATCTACGGCGCTCGTTGTCCTGGTGATTTTTCTTTTCCTCGGATCGTGGCGCGCGGCGTTCATTCCAGCCGCTGTTATCCCGGTTTGCTTGATCGGCGCATTCTTGGTGCTGATGCTGTTTGGCTTCTCCATCAATCTGCTGACTCTTTTGGCGCTGGTGTTGGCAATTGGTCTGGTTGTCGACGACTCCATTGTTGTTCTCGAAAACGTGCAACGGCGCGTTGATACGTTAGGCGAGCCCCCGTTGGTGGCAGCGGAACGCGGTTCGCGCCAGGTGTTCTTCGCGATCGTCGCGACCTCGGCGGTGCTGGTCGCGGTGTTTCTGCCACTGCTGTTTGTCGGCGGTTACGTTGGGCGGCTGTTTGTGGAACTGGCGGTGACGATCGCTGGCGTGATCGTCATCTCGGCGTTCGCGGCGCTATCTCTGTCGCCGATGATGTGTTCGAAGCTCATCAAGCCGGTGAAATCGAGTACTCGGCTGACGAAAATCGTCGATGGCCTCCTCAATGGACTGCGCGCGTCCTATCGCGCCTCACTGCAAGCAGCGATGAATGTGAAGCCGCTCGTCTTTGCGGTGTTTGCGGGCGTGATCGTGTTGGGCGGTTATCTCTTCACGAACTTGTCGTCCGAACTCACACCGCCGGAAGATCGCGGCAACCTGATTGTTCAGGTGCAGGCGCCCGAAGGTTCGGGCTTTGAGTACACCAATCGCGTGATGCAGCAGGTGGAAGAGATACTGCTCAGCTATGTCGAGAACGGCGAAGCGCAGCGAGTCTTGATTGTCTCGCCTGGCTTTGGCGACGCCGGCACCAATCGGTTTTCGTCCGGTATCGGACGTGTGTTTTTGACCGATTGGGAGCACCGCCACCGCAGTGGCTCTGAAATCGAAACCGAGATGAACCAGCGCTTTGGCGAGATTGCGGGGGCTACGGTGCGTGCGCGCATGCAAAACCCCTTCCAGGGCCGTGGCGGCGCTGATGGCGCGTCGATCGTGTTGCTGGGGTCCACCTATGAGGGGCTGGCGGCTGTCGCTGAACGCATCATGGACCGCATGCGGGAGAGTCCGAACTTCCAGCGCCCGAGAATGAACTACCAACCGACGTCGCCCCGCGTGATGGTCGACATTGATCGCGAACGCGCGGCTGCGCTGGGCGTGTCGGTGCAGGCGATCGGGCGCACACTAGAAGCGACGATGGGCGCGCGGCGCATCAACACGATCAGTGACCGCGGCGAAGAGTACTACGTCTATCTTCAGGCTGAGCGTGACGAACGCTCAGACATCGCCGATCTCGCCAACAAATATGTGCGGTCGGATCGGACGCATGAGCTCGTGCCGCTCGCCACGTTGGTGCATCTCAATACAGTTGGCGATTCCGCTGAGCGTAGACGGATGAACCGCCAGGCGGCGGTCACCGTATCCGCTTCCATCGCCGGCAATTATGCTATTGGCGACGCCCTGAATGAGATTGAGACGATCGCGCGGGCTGAAATCGGCGGTGAGCCGATCACGATCGATTACGCGGGCGCTGAGCGTCAGTTCAAACAGTCGACTGGCGCTATCGCCTTTGCTTTTGGCTTTGCGCTGATCGTGGTGTTCCTGGTGCTTGCGGCACAATTCGAGAGTTTCGTGCACCCCTTCGTGATTATGGTGGCGGTGCCGTTGGCGCTCACGGGTGGCCTGTTCGGGCTCTTCCTGTTCGACCAGACACTGAACATCTACAGCCAGATAGGTCTCATTATTCTCATCGCGCTCGCCGCCAAGAACGGGATTCTTATCGTCGAATTCGCGAACCAATTGCGCGACGAGGGGCGCAGCGTTCGCGACGCCATTATTGAAGCGTCTGATCTGCGCGTGCGGCCGGTGCTGATGACGTCAATCGCCACGATCGTGGGCGCGATACCGCTGATCCTCGGGCATGGCGCGGGTGCAGAAAGCCGCTTCACGATCGGTGTCGTAATCTTCTTCGGCCTACTCGTGGCAACGATGCTGACGCTGTTCGTCGTGCCAGTGTTCTACGATCTGCTGGCGAAGTACACGAAATCGCCGGAAGCTACCGCAAAGGCGATCGAAGATTACGAACACGGCGAAGCCGCCGCGCACCCGGCGGAATAACTACTCCGACGCTTCCACCATTAGGTACGCGATCAAATCGCGGCGCTGTGTTTCATCACGTACGCCGGCGAACGCCATGCGATTGCCAGGCAGGAATGTCTGCGGGTTTTGGAGCCAATGATCGAGGTGGTCGGCGTCCCAAACGAAATCCGCGTCCTGAACTGGCTGAGAGTAGGTGAAGCCTTCGGCTGTGCCGACCTGGCGGCCGAAAACGCCGTGAAGGTTCGGCCCCACGCGATGTGCGCCGCCGGCCTGAATGACGTGGCATGAGCGGCACTGGGCGAAGACGCGTCTGCCAGCTTCGTAGTTTGCCTCGTTATAGGGCGGGGCGAGGGCTTCGATCTTGGCCTGTTGTTCTTCGTTGCTCGGCGCAGCGGTTGCAGCGTTCTGTGATCCCGAACTCGGCGCGTCTGGCGATCCACACGCGGTAAGGACAAGCAAGGCGGCGGCGGAAAAGAAGATGCGCATGTGGGTTCCCCAGGAAGGTGCGGTACTGTCGCGCGCAAATTGCGTCGCGCAAGCGGGCGAAGCGTCCCATGTGCGAATTGTGGAAAAGAAACGCGCCCCGAAACAGCGCATTAGGGAGCGGTGCCGCGTAAGGGACTCGAACCCCTGACCCCCTGATTACAAATCAGGTGCTCTACCAGCTGAGCTAACGCGGCATGCGGAGCGGGCTTTTGCCACTTTGTGAGCCTCGGCGAAAGCGTCGTGTTCGCCGTTAAGTGGTTTACCCGCCGCCTTAGAAATGGCTAATGCGGACCGCTGCCTATGAGGGGCGCCGCCGAACGCGGCGTTGTGGCTGGGCTTCAAAATCGGGGATGAGCATGAGCTTCTGGGACTCAGTTTTCCGCGCCATTTTCGGCACTCGCGGCAGCACTCGTCCCACATCGCCGCCACCGCCACCACCACCTCCGCCGCCGCCGCGCACGCCAGCGCCGCCGCCGGCGACGCCACCCGCACCTCCGCCGGCGACACCACCTGCACCTCCGCCGGCGACGCCGCCTGCACCGCCGCCAGCCACTCCGCCAACGCCACCGCCGGCGACACCACCCACGCCGCCGCAGGAGCCGCCGGCGCCAACAGGCCCCCCGGCTGGCTTCTCGCTCGATACGCTGCGCGCGCAAGACGCGGCGCGCCTGCCAGATGCTGAGATCGCCGCGCTGGCTCAGCGCTTCGGCGCCGACGCCAACGTCGTGAAGGCAATCCTGCGCGTGGAGAGCGCAGGCCCAGGCTTCTCGGCTGGCAAGATTTTGATCTCATACGAACCGTTCGCCTTCAGCGAACTCACCGGCCATCGCTTCGATACTTCAAACCCAGGTGTATCGAGCAGCAGCAGCCGTGCTCCCGCCGCAGGCAATCAAGCCGCGCGTTGGGCGAAGGTCGCTGAAGCTTACGCGCTTGATCCGGCAGCTGCTCTCGGCGCAACAAGCTGGGGTGTCTTCCAGCTGCCCGGCCGCTACTTCGCGACAGCAGGCTATGCCAACGTATTCGCGTTCGTTGATGACATGGCGAAGTCCGAAGCACGCCAACTCGCGGCGTTCGAATCTTATGTGAGCCGCGCTGGTCTCGCCGACGAATTGCAGCGCCGAGATTGGGCAGCATTCGCCGGCGAATATGAAGGCGGACCAAACGCGGTGGCGTACGCCAACGCCTTGGCGGCCGCATACGCGGCACTGCCGCCAACGGTTGACGACGGCTACATCACATCGCTGAAGGCACAGAGCACCGATGCACTTACCAGGGCCGACTACGAGGCCGCCGCCGCTACACTCGGTTGCGAAGTCGAAGCCGTGCAGGCAGTCGTCGAAGTGGAAAGCGGCCGGCTTGGCGCCTTCGGCTCCGATGGACGTCCTGTCATTCTTTTCGAGCCGCACATATTCTCGCGCCGTACAAATCGCATGTACGACGCGAGCCACCCGACGATCTCGTATCCGACCTGGGACGCTTCCAAGTATCCTCGGAGCCAAGAGGACCGTTGGAACCAGCTGAAGGCGGCGTACGCCCTCGATCCGCAAAATGCGATCGCTTCGGCGAGTTATGGCCTTTTCCAAATTATGGGCTTCAACCACGCAGCCTGTGGCTTCGCCGATCCGAAGTCATTCGTCAGCGACATGTCAAAGAACCAAGCGCAACAACTGAAGGCGTTCACCGCCTTCGTCCGCGCCAACAACTTGGCCGACGAACTGGTCCGCAAGGACTGGGAAGGCTTTGCGCGTGGCTACAACGGCTCCGGCCAAGTCGAGCGCTATGGCGGCATGATGCGCGATGCCTACAACCGGTTGAAGGCGAGTTCGTAAGCGCGCCTTGCTGGCGTCAAGGAAGCGTCTTAGGTAGCGGGCCTCATGGCTCGCTACCTCATCACGTCCGCGCTTCCGTACATCAACGGCATCAAGCATCTCGGCAATTTGGCCGGTTCGATGCTGCCGGCGGACATCCATGCCCGCTTCCGCCGCCTGCAGGGTCACGAGGTTCTGTTCATCTGCGCGACCGATGAACATGGCACGCCTGCCGAGTTGGCCGCGGCGGAAGCCGGGCAGGACGTCGCGACCTATTGTGCCGAGCAGTACCGAATTCAGAAGGACGCGTGCGACGGCTTCAAGCTCTCGTTCGATCACTTCGGTCGTTCGTCCAACCCGCCGAACCACAAGCTCACGCAGCATTTCTGCGAAGTGCTGGAGAAGAACGGGCTGATCGAAGAACGCGTCTCAAAACAGATTTACTCAATCGACGACAAACGCTTCCTGCCTGATCGGTATGTTGAGGGCACGTGCCCTAATTGCGGTTTTGAACGCGCACGCGGCGATCAGTGCGATAATTGCGGAACGCTGCTTGATCCGATCGAGCTGATCAATCCGCGCTCGAAGATCTCCGGCTCCACGAATGTTGAGCCGCGCGACACTGCGCACCTGTTCCTGAAGCAAGCGAAGATGCAAGACCGCATCCGCGAGTGGGTGGACAAGTCAACTGAGTGGCCGCCACTGGCGCGATCGATTGCCTACAAGTGGCTGGATGAGGGCCTAATTGATCGCTCGATCACGCGCGATCTTTCTTGGGGGATCAAGGTCACCCAGAACGGCCAGGTCCGACCCGGCTTCGAGAATAAGGTGTTCTACGTCTGGTTCGATGCGCCGGTGGAGTACATCGGCTCGACCGTCGAATGGGCTGAAGCGACCGGCAATGATTGGGAGCGCTGGTGGCGCACCGACAAGGGCGCGGACGACGTCACTTATGTCCAAGTGATGGGGAAAGATAACGTCGCCTTCCATACTGTGAGCTTCCCGGTGACGATCATGGGTAGCCAAGAGCCGTGGAAGCTCGTTGACCGTTTGAAGGCATTCAACTGGGTCACTTGGTATGGCGGCAAGTTCAGCACTAGCGAAAAGCGCGGTATCTTCATGGATGCCGCGCTTGAGATTTTGCCGAGCGATTATTGGCGCTGGTATCTGATGGCGAACGCGCCGGAGAGCTCCGACGCGGCTTTCACGCTCGAGCAATTCCAGCAAACCATCAACGCCGACCTCGCCAATGTTTTCGGCAACTTCGTGAACCGCATCACGCGCTTTGCCGCGTCGAAGTTCGACAGCCAAGTGCCGGACGGCGGAACGCCCGGCGCGCATGAAGAGAAGCTCTACGCCGAGTTCACGGAACGGCTAACGGCGCTCACCCAATTCCACGATCAGATGGAATATCGCAAAGCCGCCGCGGAGCTACGTGCGATTTGGGTTGCCGGGAACGAGTATTTGCAGGTTGCGGCGCCATGGACGGCGTTGAAGACGGATCGTGACGCAGCAGCCGTCGGTGTGCGCACAGGCCTCAATGCTTGCGTTCTGTTCGCAATTCTGGCGCAGCCGTTCATCCCGGACGCCGCGAAAGTCGTGCTCGACGCGCTTGGTGTGCCGGAAGGCAATCGCATGTGGCCTGATCCCAAGGATCGTGGTGTGTGGGACGCGCTGCCGCGCGGTCATAAGTTCACGCCGCCAGATGTGCTGTTCAAAAAGATCGAGGACGAGCAGGTGGCTGAGCTTGCGGCGCGTTTCGGCGGTGGCGGGGCGTGATCATCCGTCAGCTCACTGAGGACGACACAGCAGCATATCGGGCGCTGCACCGGTTCGGCATAGGCGAGTCGCCGACCGGCTTCGTCGATGTCGTGGCGACGGATGCCGCACGCCCGGACGCGCAAGTTCGAGAAATGCTCGAGCGCGGTGACGGATGGGGCGCGTTCGACGGCGATAGGCTTGTCGCCAAGCTCACGATCGACGCGCTGCCATATCCATCACTGGCGCACACGTTCTGGATTCACGCGGTCTATGTGCATCCAGATGCACGCGGCACCGGCGCGAGCGGCAAGCTCATCCAGGCGGCCATTGATGGCGCCCGTACCAGGGGCGCGCGTCGGGTGGCGCTTTGGGTCAATGGCGTGAACCCGCATGCGCGTGGCCTCTACGAGCGGATGGGGTTCCGCCAGACGGGTCACATTCCTGGCGGTATCCAGGTTGCCGGCGTTTACGTCGACGACGTGCTTATGACACTCGAATTGGTTTGAGCCGAGCGGTCCGGTCTGGACGGAACCTGGGCGGGCGCCTAACAATTGAGGCGTGGGAACCCTCGCGGGGACGGGGGCCATTCGCGGAGGGGCGAGCATGGAATACGTCGATCAGGCCGTACAAATTCTGCGCGAGGGGTTTGCCAACACCAACAACCCGAAGGGTCTGCTGATCGCACTGGCGGCGACGCTGTTCATGGGATCGTGGCGTCAGTGGATTCCGATCGCGCTGGTGGCCACCGTCATTCACATCGCGATCGATCGTCTAGCGCCGGTGCTCGCAGGCGATCGCGAAGGCGCGGTAACGCTGCCCCCGATTATGGAGCCGGCCTTTTGGACGAGCACGGGCGTGCTGCTCGCGGGCTACGCCATCATCATTGGCGTGTTCTACCTGATCAAAAGCATGATCTTCAGGAAGTCCGCCGCGCACTAGCGCGAACGCTTGGCCTCATAGAGCGCAATCGCCGCTGCGACCGAGACGTTCAAGCTCTCGATCGCCGACGCAATAGGAATACGCGCGCGCTTTTCACACGCTTCGGCAACGCCGGGGCGCAGGCCCTTGCCTTCGGCGCCGACCACCATGGCTGCAGAGCGCTTGTCTGCCAACGCATCCGAGAGGCCAAGCTCGGCTTCGCCTTCCAGCGCGACGGTAACGTATCCGAGCGAACGCAGCGTCTCGACGGCGCGGCCAAGATTTACAACGCGCACGTGGGGCACGATCTCGATCGCCCCAGCTGCAGCTTTCGCCAAGACGCCCGTCAGCGGCGGCGACTTGCGATCTTGCAGGATCACTGCGCGCGCCCCGAAGGCGACTGCGGAGCGAAACGCGGCGCCAACATTTTGAGGATCGGTGACGCCGTCCAATACCAGCACGCTGCGTCCATCGGGCGGCGCGCAAACCGATTCAAGCTCCGCCGCTTCAAGCGGATGCGCGCGCACGGCCAGGCCCTGATGTACCGCACCTGGCGGCAGCATGCCGTCGATGGCGTCCGGCTCAAGAATTTGCGGCTCAACGCCGTCCGGTAGCCTCGAAGCAGCGTTCCGGGTGGCGACCACGCGCTCGATGCGCCGGGCGGGATTTGCCAAGGCGGCAAGGGAAGCATGCACGCCCCATATCCAGGACGGGCCGCCGGTCTCGGCTTCGAACTCCCGCCGCGGAAGCGGATTGATCGGCCGCGCGCGGTCTGCCTGGAGGGGCGGAGTACCGTGCGGCGTTTTGGAGTGGGGAGGGCGGCTCACAACGAAAAATCCGGATGGTGGAAGGGGCTGGATTCGAACCAGCGTACGCTCGCGCGGGCAGATTTACAGTCTGCTGCCATTAACCACTCGGCCACCCTTCCAGCCGGAGCGCGGCTTCTAGCGGGCAAGTTCAGTGGGGGCAAGGAGGCAAGCCCGTGTCATTCTGTAGAGTGTCATCGACGGCCTCGACGCGGCCAATTTCTGCAGCTAATCAGCCGGGCGCATGCGGGTATAGCTCAATGGTAGAGCCGTAGCCTTCCAAGCTAAAGACGAGGGTTCGATTCCCTCTACCCGCTCCATCTCCGATTGCCGATTCAGCAGGCGCCCCGGCGCCACGATCGGGCGATTGCTGATCTTTTCCCCGACAAAGCGAACACCTGTTGCGCGCTTGGGTTTGCTGCACCGCGATACTGGTCAATACTGATCTATCGAAGAGCCTTTGACGGGGAGGCGGCGATGATCATGGCGCACGCGCTGCGGGCAATGGCAGCGACACTAATTTCACTCACGCTTTGTGCGTGCATCAGCGAATTGCCGTCGCGTGAAGAATTCATGCGCATGCCGCGTGAAATCCGCACGGGCGCGGCAGAGAGCGTGATCGAGCGTGTCGACAGCGCCGTTGACAGAGCGGAAGTGGCAGCCGCCGTGCAGTCAATCGTGACCGCCGCGCCGATTTGCTATCCGTGGCCTGGCGTTTGGCTCAGCGCGAGTGATCGCCGCAACTTCTATTTTGCGCGTTACGATCTGATGTCGCGTGATTGGGGCGAGGAAGTCACTACCGCAAGTCGCGAGCGGATGGATGAGTTTGTCGAGCTCGGATTCTTGGTTTCGCGCGAGCGGCCGGATATGGGGCCGGGCGTCGTTGAATACAGTCTGACTGATGATGGCGCCGCGTTCTTGCGCGGATCGCCATATGGCGGCGCGCGCCCACAATTCTGTCCGAACTCACAGCGCCGGGTTGTTGAAATCACCGACATGGAGTTCGGCCAGTTCGATTGCGGCAGCTTGCGTGTGACGTTCACGCATGTGGCCGATACTTGGCCGTCGTGGGCGCGCACGGAAGCCGCGCGCCAACGTGTTGACGCGAATTGGGCGCCGCCGGGTGTGCCGCTGACTGGCCAGGTCACGCTCGGCCGTCAATGGTTCCGACAGCGCGCCGCGCCGCCAGGTGTCGAGAGCGGCAGTTTGCGTTCGCTTTGTCTCGACGGAGCGCGAAACGTGATCGGCGATGACCTCAATCTCAACGCGCAATAGCGAGCCCGATCAGTTAAGAACGAATGTCACCTTCATGTTGACGCGCCATTCGCTGATCTTGCCGTTCTTGGCGGTGACCTTGATGTCCTGAATCCACGCGCCTTCGACGTTTTCGAGCGTATCGGAAGCTTTTGCCATGCCTTGCTCGATTGCGTCTTCCAGGCCTTTTTTCGAGGCGGCGGTGATCTCAACGACTTTTGCGACTGCCATAGCGTCCTCCATGTGTCTGAACATACGAACGCTACGCCCAATGGCAGCGCACGCCAATCGCACGCCGCCATTGGAACCTTCTTAGTTTTGCTGTGGCCGAAGGCGGATGCCCACAGTCACGTTGCGTGGCGCGCCGGCGAAGGCGTTGGCTGGCTCGTAGCTTTCGTCCGCCAGATTGTCGGCGGCGACATAGACTTGGGCGCCGGACGCAATGTCCCACGCCGCTGACGCGCGCAGCACGTCGGATTGCGGCGTGACGCCGACGCCCTGCCAGAAGCCGTCGTCGCCGTAGATTTGGTCAGCGCGCTCGCCCACCGATCGCCAGGCCAGCTGCGCTGTGAAGGGACCGCGCTCGAAATCGAGCGACGCTAGCCACGCATCTTCAGGGCGCCGTAGCAACGGCGTGTTCGCGACCGCATCTTCGGCCTCGGTGTAAACGTAGGCGACGCGCGCGGTGAGCCACGGTGTTGGCCGAACCGCGATGCGTGCTTCGGCGCTATCGATTTCCGCTTCGTCGATGTTGGCGTAGATGAAGAACGAGTTGAAATCGATCAGGTCTTCGATCTCGGCGCTGCGATAGAGCAGGCCGATTTCAATGCCATTCACTTGGCCAAACGCCGCGAATCCGGCGTCGCCGCCAACTTCCCAGGCACGGCCCTTTTCCGGATCGAGGTTCGGATTTCCCCACGAGATGAAGCGCTCGTAAAGTGTCGGCGCGCGGAACGAGGTGCCGTAGGCGGCGTAAAGGCGAAGCGCGTCGAAGATGCCGTAGGACGCGCCAACGCGCCAGGTTGTCTCCGTGCCGAAGCCTTCAAAATCATCAACGCGCGAGGCGCCGGTGAGCGTGAGGTTGCCGATGTCGCCTTGGGCGGTGACGAATGCGCCGGTGTGATATTGGTCGGCGACGACGGTGGCGAAGCCCTGGTCGATATTGACCTCTTCGTTCTGCGTTTCGACACCGAACAACACGCCCGCGTTGGAAAGCACGCCGGTCTCGCCGAAGCGCCAATCCGCGGTCAGATCGGCGAAGCGCCTATCGCCCTCGAACGTGGCGGTGGTGAATGCGCCGTCTCGCTCCTCGCGGTCTTGCTCTAATCGGCCAGCCGTTGCGCGCAGCGAGAGCGCGTCGCTCACGCGCCACGTGGCGCCGAGCCGAGCGACAGTCAGATCGTTTTGCGCGATCTCGATGTCGGCATCGTCCACCCGCTGCTCGTTGAACGTCGGCGGCGGAAAGATGAAGGCGTCAAAGTCGGCGCGCGCTTCACGGTGGCGCACGAGCAGATCTACGGCGAGCGTGTCGGTCAGATCCAAATCGAAGACGCCGGTGAACGTGCCGGATTGAGCGCCGTCTTCGTCACCCGTGTGCGTGCTCATGCGTTCGGGCACGAGATCGTAGCCATCGGTGGCGAAGCCTTCGCCTGTCAGTGCGAAGCGAAAGCGGTGGCCAAGCGTGCCGTCGAGGCTGGCGGTGGCGCCGACCGAATTGAACGAGCCGCCCCACACGTCGAGTTCGCCGTTCAATACGCCGTCGCGCCCGTGACGCGGGAGAATATTGATCACGCCGCCGATCGCGTCCGACCCGAACACGGCGCTCATCGGGCCCTGTACGACTTCGATGCGCGAAAGGCCGCCAAGGGTGTCTTGGCCGCCATCGAATGACGAACCGGGCGTGGACGGGTCGTTCAGGCGGATGCCGTCGAACAGCACCAATGTGTGGTTTGAATTGCCGCCGCCTGAGAAGAGGCTGGTCTGTTGTCCAAAGCCACCAGAGCCGACAACGTCGAGGCCGGGCGTGTCGTCGAGCGCGTCAGCGAGCGAAACCACGCCTTGGCTGCGAACTTGATCGACGTCGATCACGTCGACATCCGCCGGCAACCGCTCAGCCACCGCCGGTCGGCGGGTGCCGGTGATGATGAGATCGTCGTCTGTGTCCTGCGCCCAAGCAGGCAGCGGGGCGGAGAGAGAGACGGCCGCGAGCATTGCGGCCCTAAACATCTAGCGCATGGGAGCATCCCCGTTTTGCAACGCGCCTCGTCCCCAGGGGCGCGCCGGAAGCAGCGACAAGCGGGGCGCGTAGGTGCGCGGGGCCGCCCGCGTCGCTGCAGCGGAGAGTTCCGGTTCGACGGCTGGACCCGGCCGGGCGAACGAGCGACGT
>JAWKUZ010000029.1:0-29325 GCA_041398305.1 Hyphomonadaceae bacterium | reverse complement strand
GCGAACGCCGCCTTCGCTTGGCGCCAAGTCTGCTCCATGGGCGCTCCTTACGCCGCGCTGATACGCGTGAAGATTTCTTCGTAGAGCCGCGCGCGCTCATCGCCTTCGAAGGCACCGTACTCACTCTTCGCCATTACATCGGCCGGCGGGAAGATCACGGGGTTGTTCTTGTAAGCATCGCCAAGCGCCTCCGCCACGGCGGCGTTCGGTGTCGGATACTGAATCTCTTCCGTGATCTTTGTACCTGCGTCCGCGTCGAGCAGATAATTGATGAACGCGTGTGCGCCGTCGACATTCGGCGCGCCGGTTGGGATGCAAAGGCAATCCGAATTGATCAGCGTGCCTTCCTGCGGAACGACGAAATCAAAGTCATCGCCGCCTTCCGCCGACATCAACTGTGCGATGTCGCCGTTGTACTCAAGAACAACGTCGATTTCGCCCGACGCCAACAGATCTTGGCCATCGTCTTCGTGGAATGCCTTCACGTGCGGCTTCTGCCGGATAAGCATTTGCTCGATCGACGTCAGGTTGGCGTCAGGAATGTTGTTCAGCGAAATGCCCTGATACTTCGCACATAGGCGAATAAGGTCCGCCGATTCCGATAGCAGCGCGATGCGCTGAGTGAATTGCGGGCTATCAAACAGATAGCGCCAGGAGTTCGGCACAAAGCCAGCTGGCATTGCACTCTTGCGGTAGCCAATCCCGAGCACCAGCCACGTGTAGGGCATCGAGTAACGCCGGCCCGGATCGAAGGAAGCATCTTGGAATTCCGGCAGCAGGTTCGCCATATTCGGGATCTTCGAATGATCCAGTTCCTGAACCATCTGCGCCTGGCTCATGCGCGTCACGAACTCGTTCGATGGCACGATTACGTCGAAGCCCGGATTGCCGGCGCGTAGCCGAGCGAACAACTCGTCGTTGGTCGCGAAAAGGCTCATATTCACGTTCGTTCCGGTCACTTCGCGGAAATCATCCAGCGTCGTCGGGCCGATATACGTATCCCAGTTGTAGAAGTTGACCGTTGGCCCACTCGGCCGGCCGCACGCAGCTAATGTGCCGGCGAACGAAATGCCAATCGCGCCTGCACCAAACTGCTTAAGCAGAGAACGGCGCGATGCGCCCCGGAGATACTTGCCCTTGGCCATGATAGTCTGCCTTCCCTAGCTCAGCCGCCACCGCGGTCATCGAAACCCGAAGCTTGCGCGACCCTCACGCCGCTAACAAGCCCGCAAATACCAATCATAATCAATATCCGGGATCATGCTCTGGAACCGATCCTGCTCCACGCGCTTCACGGTCGCGTACATCCGCACGAACCGCTCACCCAGATAGTCCTTCAGGATCGCGGACTCCGCGAACCGATCCGTCGCCGCAAACCAATTGGTCGGAATCTTCTCGCCGCCTTCAGCCTGCGCGTAGCCATCGCCGACAATTGCTGGCCCTGGATCGACCTTGTTGCTGATCCCATGGTGCACCGCAGCAAGCAGAGCCGCCAGCGCCAACGCCGGATGCGCGTCCGCACCCGCGACGCGATGCTCAATGTGCCTCGTGTTCGGCGCACCGGCAGGCACGCGGAAAGAGACGGTGCGGTTGTTGACGCCCCACGTCGGCGCCACCGGCGCATACGAGTTCGCCTTGAAGCGCCGGTACGAGTTCGCGTTCGGCGCATAGATCGCCATCGAGTCACCGAGCAACGCCTTCATGCCGCCGACTGCATGCGCCAGCACCGGTTCACCTTCCGGCTTGTCGGACGCGAAGATATTCTTGCCCGCCTTGTCGTTGACGCTGACGTGCAAATGCATCCCCGAACCCGCGAGCTCGGCAAATGGCTTCGCCATGAATGTCGCCTCGCATCCATGCCGCAACGCCACACCCTTGGCCGCACGTTTGTAGAGCACTGCATCATCGGCAGCGCGCAGGGCATCAGCGTGATGCTTCAGAGTCAATTCCAATTGCCCCGGCGCGTATTCGCTGATCGCACCTTCGAGCGGAATGCCCATCGCGTCGGCAGACGCCCACAGATCGCGCAGAAAGCCTGACGCCTCCTCGACCTCGCGTAAGCCATAGACCTGATGCTGTGTCGCTCGATCGCCCGTCAACGGCGACGGCGGCAGCTGCACCCTGCCCGACGCTGTGCGGCGTGCATCGACCAGATAATACTCAAGCTCGCACGCTACAACCGGCACGAGCCCATCCGTCGCGAAGCGATCGATCACACGCTGCAGCACATGCCGCGGGTCGAGATCGTGCGGCTTGCCATCCAGCTCGTACATCGTAACCGGCACTTGCGCGACGTCGGCCCCCAGCCACGGCGCAGGCGTGATCCGCCCCGCGATCGGCCGCGCTACGCGATCGGCGTCGCCATCTTCCCAGACCAGCCCCGTCGCCTCGACGTCCTGCCCGGTGATGTCATTCACCAGGATCGAGCCAGGCAAGAACCGCCCGTTCGCATACACCGCCTCGATCTCATGGCGCCGCAGACGCTTCCCACGCGGCACACCCGCCATGTTGGTGAAGACGATCTCGAAAAACTGAATCTCGGGATGCTTGTCGAGGAAGGTTTTGACTTCCTTCGGATCGGCGATGGTCATGCAGCTGCTTCTTTGACGTATTCTTCCGCAAAGCTATCGACCGCCGCGACGAGCCGGTCAATCTGTTGCCTGGTGGTGGCTGGGCAAACCAGCATCATCATGTGAAACGGCGCGATCAGCACACCGCGATTGATCAGGTAGAGATGCAGCGCGTGGTTCAGCTCGCTCTGCGCCAGCGCCGGACGCATCGCCGCCGCATCCTTCGGCGGCTCCGGCGTAAACACTATCTCCGCCCGCGCCCCCACATGCACCACGCACCAAGGCAGTTTGCGATCCGCGATGATGCTCCGGAGCTTCGCGACCAAATCCTTGGCGCCCTTGAGCATCACCTCATAGGCTGCCGGCGTCGCCACATCCCGCAACGTCGCGCCAATCGCCGCGATCCCCATCGCGTTCCCGGCCAACGTCGTCCCGATCCCCGATCGGCCGCCGCTGGTCTTCACCGAAGCGATCTTTTCCGCCAGCTCCGCGCTCACGCCCCATACCGCCGCCGGAAACCCGCCCGCGATCGCTTTGCCGATCACCAGCGCATCCGGCGCCAAGCCCCAAGCCTTCGTCGCCCCACCCGGCCCGCTCGAGAGCGTGTGCGTTTCATCCAGCACCAACAGCGCGCCCGCCTTCTTCGCCAACGCCTGCGCACGCTTCCAGAAATTCGCCTCCGGCAAAATCATCCCGCAATTCGTCATCGCAGGCTCGGCCAATACCGCTGCTACATCGCCCTGCGCCAGCGCCGCCTCGAGCGCGCCGATATCGTTGAACGGGATCGCCCGTGTCGTGCGGGTCATGTCGAACACTTGACCGATCAGCCCCGCATCCGGCCGCGTCCGCCCATGCCGCAACTCCACGAAGCAGTCCTCGACCATGCCATGATAGCAACCGTCGAACACCACGATCACGGACCTCCCCGTCACTGCCCGCGCCCATCGGATCACCGCACGGTTCGCATCAGACGCTGAAAGCGTGGTCTGCCAAAACGGCAACCCAAACCGCTCCGCCAACAACGCGCCCACGTCCGCGGCTTCCGTCGTTGGCAACATAAACGTCGCCCCACGCCGCGCTTGCTCAGCGATCGCACGCGCAACCTCCGGCCGCCCATGCCCAAACATCCCAGGCGTGTCGCCGAGGCAGAAGTCGTCATACGTATTGTCGTCAATATCGGTGAGCACCGCGCCCTCACCGTCCTCCGCGATCATCGCAGACGGCGAGGCCCAATCATTCATCCAATGAAACGGCGCCCCAAACAGCCAATGCTGCTTCAACCGTGCTGCTTCAGCGGCGGCTTTCGGATGCGTGTCCAGATAACGCTGCGTCTCACGCGAGATAATATCAGCAAGACTCACGGCCGATACGTAATCGAGATGCCCTTGAGTTCGGTGTATTTCTCAAGCGCATGCAACGAGCGATCGCGCCCAAACCCGCTTTGCTTCGCGCCACCAAACGGCACGGTAATATCACAAGCATCCCAGCCGTTGATCCACACCAGCCCCGTCCGCAGCTTGCGCGCCACCCGATGCGCACGCGAGACATTCGCCGTCCACAAGCCCGACGCCAGCCCGTACACCGTATCGTTCGCGACCTTCACCGCATGATCTTCATCGGTGAATCCAAGCACGCCCAACACCGGCCCAAACACTTCCTCACGCGCCAGCGTGTGCGAGTTATCTAAGCGATGAAACACGGTCGGCTCGACATAATACCCACCGCTCTCTTCGCGCATGCGCGAACCACCGAGCGCCAACGTCGCGCCTTCTTTCCGCGCCGTGTCGATGTAGCCAAGCACACGCTTCATCTGGCCTTCGCTCACCAGCGCGCCGGCGACGCTTGCGGGATCAAGCGGATCGCCCGGCGTGTAGGTCTTGGCGCGTTTCAATACGCGATCCAGGAAGTCATCCTTGATCGACGCTTCAACCAAGAGCCGCGACGCGGCGTTACAAATCTCGCCCTGATTGAAGAAAATCCCCCACGCCGCCGCATCCGCCGCCGCGTCGAGATCTTCCGCATCCGCAAACACAATCTGCGGGCTCTTCCCGCCCAGCTCCAACGCTACACGCTTCAGATTGCTCTCGCCCGCATACGTCATCAGCTTACGGCCAACTTCGCCCGAGCCGGTGAACGCAATCAGATCGACATCCATGTGCCGCGCCAGCGCCTGGCCCGCTGTATCTCCGAAGCCTGGCACAACGTTCAGCACGCCCGGTGGCACACCGGCTTCAAGCGCCAATTCACCAAGCTTCAGCGCCGTTGACGGCGATTGCTCCGCCGGCTTCAGCACAATCGAATTTCCCGTCGCCAGCGCCGGCGCGACTTTCCAGCAGGCCATATGCAACGGGAAATTCCACGGCACGATCGCGCCAACCACACCCAACGGCTCGCGCACTATGAAGCTCAAACGTTCCGAAGGCGTCGTCGCTACTTCACCGTAAACTTTGTCGAGAGCCTCTGCGTACCACCGGATCGAATTGACCGCCGTCGGAATATCGACGCTCAGCGTATCGCGAATGGGCTTGCCCATATCCAGCGTTTCCAGAAACGCCAGCTCTTCCAGATCACGCTCCATCAGCTCGGCGAGCTTGAACATTATCTTCTTCTTTTCGCGCGGATGCTTGTTGCGCCAGCGCCCGTCCTCGAACGCCGCGCGCGCCGCCTTCACAGCAGCGTCGACATCTTCCGCCTCGCACGCGGCAACTCTGGAGACCACTTTCCCATCACGCGGCCCGACGTTATCGAACGTCTTGCCGCTCTTCGCAGCGACGAGCTTGCCGTCAATCAGCGCGTGTGTGGGAAACTTGATGCCGCGTGCGCGGTCGAGATTTTTTTGCAGGGTCATGACCGCTCTCTAGCGCAGAAGCGGGCGCGCATGAAGCGCCTACTGCGTGTTGCAGACCGGCTGATACGCCTGCACCAAATCGGCCACCATCTGCTCGCGCTTCGATGTGCTGTGCTCCTCAAGCACGAAGATTAGGTTGGCGCCAAAGCGGTCGAAGCATGCGGTCTTGTCCGAATTGAGCGGCCGGCGTGAAAGATCGCCGGATTGGCCGACGAAGCAAAACGCATAGCGGTGCGGCCCAATTTCCTTGGCCAGCACATAGACACCAGGATTAGCCAGGAAGGTAGTCTGCCGCGGCACAATCGTGAACATGAATTCCGCGCCCGATTTGCCCTTGAGCTTGGTGTAGCTGTCGCCCGACATGAACCCGTCCCCGAAAACCAGATGGCTGACCTAAAGGACGCTTGCCGATCTTTGAAGCGCTTTCTTCTGTCGAACTGCACGCTAGTCTGTCCGCAAGACGGGGGAACGATATGAAGATCTGGCACATCGTACTGGCCGCGGCTGCCGTGCTGCTCGGAAGCTGCACAGCGGCCGCACCCATTCCGCCCGCGCGCGATTACAACCCGGCCATTACACGCGACGAATACGGCGTCCCGTCGATCCACGGCCGCGACGACCAGGAAACCGCCTACGGCGTCGGCTATGCGCACGCCGAAGACAACTTCGCCACTATCCAGCTCGTTGTCCTCGCGGCCCGCGGCCGTCTCGGCGCACATCTGGGTGAGGACGGCGCTAGGTCCGATTTCCTCTGGCACCTGCTCGGCATCCGCGAAGCCGTCGACGCGGGGTACGACACGCGCATCTCCGACGAGTTCAAGGCCGTCGCCCAAGGCTACGCTGATGGCTTGAACGCCTACGCGCTCGAACATCCCGACGAAGTGCTTCCCGGCGCGCGCAATGTCACCGCGCGCGACGTGGTCGCCGGCTCCGCACTCACCGTGCCACTCTTCTGGGGTTTCGAGCGCACGCTCGGCATGGTCGCCAGCGAAGACGGCCACCCGTGCGTCACGCACGAGGCGAGCGCCGACATCATCGACAACGGCTCTAACGCTTTCGCCGTCTCGCCACGCCGCAGCGCCGATGGACACACTCGCCTCATCGTCAACTCGCACCAACCTTGGGCCGGCCCCGTCGCTTGGTACGAAGCCAGCATCACCTCGGACACCGGTTGGCGCATGCACGGCGGCCTCTTCCCCGGCTCGCCCTTCCCGGTGCTCGGCACCAATGGTGACATCGCCTACGCCGCCACCGTGAACCTGCCAGATCTCGCCGACATCTATCGCCTCACCACTGACGATCAGCATCGCGGTCAATATTTCTTCGACGGCGAATGGCGCCGCTTCCAAACGCGCACGATCTGGCTGTGGGTGAAAATGGGGCCTGTCACCATCCCGGTGCCGCGCACGCTCCGCTTCACCGAACACGGCCCTGCTTTCAAAACGGCCGATGGCTGGGTCGCGGTGCGTTACGCTGGCCGCGGCGAAATCCGCGCACTCGAACAATTCTTCCGACTCGGCCGTTCGCATACCTACGAAGAATGGGCCGACGCCATGTCGATGCGCGCCATCCCTTCGTTCAACTTCATCTACGCCGATCACACCGGCCGCATCGCCTATCACTACAACGCCATCCTACCGCGCCGCGCCGAAGGTCCGGATTGGTGGGGCTGCGTGCCGGGCGACACCAGCGCCAACATCTGGGCGATGGACGAGCGCCTTGATGCGCCGACACTTGTCGATCCCGCCAGCGGCTGGCTCTACTCAACCAACGGCGCGCCGTGGTCCTCCACCGACGCCAGCTCAGACATGCGCCCCGAGCAATACCCTGAGGCCGCGCGATCGATCGAGACCTACATAACCAATCGCGGCTACCGCGCCGTCGAAATCCTGTCGCCACTCCGCACCATCAGCGACGAGCAACTGCTCGCCGCGAAGTTCGACCTCACCTCTAGCGAACGCTCCGCCACCATGGCCGCGATCAACGAAATCCTCGCGGCGGACTCCAGCAACGACGCCGAGTTGGCTGAAATCCAGGCGCTGCTCCGAACGTGGGATCGCCGCGCCGCCAATGATAGCCCCGCCGCCGCGCTCGCCGGCCTAATCTACCAACCGATCTACAATGCTGGCCGTGCCAACACGCCGCCGCCGGCGCCGATCGACGCCGCACGCGCCGCTGCTGCACACCTTCGCCAACATTTCGGCCGCATCGATCCGCCGCTGGGCGACGTGCTCAGGCTGCGTCGCGGCGATGTCGACCTTCCGCTGGAAGGCGCACCCGACGTGCTTCGCGCCTTCCGTTGGCACGACGATCCCGACGGCCGCGCAGTGGCCGATTTCGGCGATGGTTTCATGATGGTGATGGACTGGGCGCCCGATGGCACACTCACCACCCGCGTCATCAGCCAATGGGGCGCCAGCGACCGCCCCGAAAGCCCTCACTACGACGACCAATCCGAATTGTTCGCGAACCGCCAGTGGCGAACAGTCGAGGTGCAGCGCGCGCAATGAGCTTGCACGCGCCGGTGCGTAGTCCGAAACTACATCCATGCCCGCCGACACGCCGCGACCGAACTCGCTCGACTCTTTCTGGATGCCGTTCACGCCGAACAAGGCATTCAAAGCCGACCCGCGCATGGTCGTCCGCGCCGAGGGCATGCATTATTACGCACCCGACGGCCGCGCCATCCTCGACGGCACCGCCGGCCTCTGGTGCGTCGCCGCCGGCCACGGCCGCCCGCGCATTGTCGAAGCCATCCAGCGCGCCGCCGCCGAACTCGACTACGCCACCAATTTCAATCTCGGCCACCCAGCCGCGTTCGAATTCGCCAACTGTCTCGGCGAAATCTTGCCGACAAACCTAGATCGCATCTTCTTCACCAACAGCGGCAGCGAATCCGCCGACACCGCACTGAAGATCGCGCTCGCCTACCAAAAAGCCCGCGGCAAGCCCGGCAAGTATCGCCTGATTGCTGCGAGCGCGGCTATCACGGCACCAATTTCGGCGGCATCAGCGTCGGCGGCATCGTTCGCAATCGCATGACCTACGGCCCGATGGTCGCTGGCGTCGATCACCTGCCGCACACGCTCGACATCGCCTGCAACGCCTTCTCACGCGGCGAGCCGCCTCACGGCGCCGAGTTGCCGACGTGCTCGAACGCATCGTCCAGCTCCACGACGCCAGCACCATCGCCGCCGTTATCGTCGAACCCGTCGCCGGCTCCACCGGCGTGATCATGCCGCCGAAAGGCCATTCTGAAGCGCCTGCGCGAACTCTGCACCAAGCACGACATCCTGCTCATCTTCGATGAAGTCATCACCGGCTTCGGCCGTCTCGGCAGCGCCTTCGCGGCCGACTTCTTCGACGTAAAGCCAGATCTCCTCACCATGGCAAAAGCCATCACCAACGCGGCCGTGCCCATGGCGCCGTCGCCGCGAGCCGCGATATCTACGACACCATCCTCGCCAATTCCGACACGCCAATCGAGCTCTTCCACGGCTACACAACGAGCGGCCACCCACCTCGCCTGCGCTGCCGGCCTTGCCACGCTCGACACCTTCAAGGAAGAGCGCCTGTTTGAACGCGCCGCCGAACTCGCACCCTATTGGGAAGACGCGATGCATTCGCTCCGCGACGCGCCGCACGTCATCGACATCCGCAATCTCGGCCTCATCGGCGGCATCGAACTCGAACCCCGGCCCGGGGCACCAACAGCACGCGCGCTCGAAGCGTTCAAGAAGTGCTTCGACGCCGGCGTTCTCATCCGCGTCACCGGCGACATCCTTGCCTTCTCGCCGCCACTGATCATCGAGAAGAGCCAGATCGATCAGATCGCCGACACAGTGCGCGACGCGTTGAAGGGTATCGCGTAGCTGCTTGCGCACGCCAAGGTTGTCGCACTAAACCTTCGCGCATGACCGAAGCGCTGCCGATCCTCCTCACCAATCTCATCGTCACCGGCATCTGCTTCGCCGTGCTCTGGCTGATCTCCATTCCGCTGAAAGACCCAAGCTACATCGACTCCTGGTGGGCGCTTGGCGTTGTCGTGCTCGCATGGTCAACGTTCGTACAACTCACCGATCCCGGTCCGCACGCAACGGCGCTGCTTTTCCTAGCCAGCGCCTGGGGCCTGCGCCTCGGCGTTTATCTCTTCTGGCGCTGGGCCAATCACGGCAAAGATCGCCGCTACGCCAAGCTCGCCGAACGCGCCAAGCAAAAGCACGGCCTCAACTTCGCGATGTTCTCGGTGCTCTGGGTGTTCGCGCCGCAACTGGTGCTGCAATTCATCATGTCGTTGCCAGCGCAGCTTGGTCAAATTCCGGAAACGACGAACTTTGGTGCCCTCGCCATGTCGGCCTTTGGCTCTCCATCGCCGGCCTCATCTTCGAAGCCATCGCCGACGCGCAGCTCGCGCACTTCAAGTCGCTTGAGGCCAACAAAGGCAAGGTCATGGACCAAGGCCTCTGGCGCTACTCACGCCACCCCAATTATTTCGGCGACATGGTTGCGTGGTGGGGCATGTGGCTGATCGCGCTCGACGCTGGCGTGGGCCTCTGAGTATCGCGGGGCCGCTTCTGCTCACATTCCTGCTCACCCGCGTCAGCGGCGGCCCGACCACGGAACCGCATCTGCAACGCACACGCCCCGAGTACGAAGCCTACAAAAAGCGCACCAGCGCCTACATTCCTATGCCGCCAAAGTCGTAAGCAGCGCCGCTTCGCGCCGCACCTCGAGCGGCGTGCGCCCCAGCACCGCTCGAAAAGCGCGATTCATATGGCTCTGGTCACAGAAGCCAGAGGCCGCCGCGACGTCAGCCAATGCATCGCATCCCTTGCGGAGCAATAACGCAGCACGCTCCACCCGATGCCGGCGCGCGGTTTCCGCAAGGCCTTCGCCCCGCCAAGCGCGATAGGCGCGCGCGAGCCACGCAGCGTTCAAGCCAAGAGAGCGCGCCAAGTCCTCGGTGTTGGCCTCGATAGAGACGCGACCTACCCAAGACGGCGCACGCGCCTCTCCGGTGGCGAACAACCGCGTCAAGAATTGCGACGTCGCCGCGCTCAACCGCTCATCGCTTGCTTCCACATCGAGCCAGACATCGGCCAACCTGCGTGCCGCCAATGCAATTGCACCGCCCGGCCGCCACAAAGTCTGCGAGGGCAACCTCTCTCGTGCCGCATCCGACAACCAAGCGGGATCAAAGGTCATCGCAAGCGTCTCAAGCCCGCGTTCGCCAATTTCGTCCGCGTGCGCTGCGCCCGCGGGCTGAAACACAACGCTCGGGCCATCGAACACCATCGTACGGCCATTATCCGCCAGCTCACGATAAGAGCCCAGCCGATACAAAGTGAGCACCGGCCAGTCATGCTCGTGCGTGGAGATTCGCTGCCTCGGGGGATGCATGATGCGCGAGACGTGCGCGCCCGAGCATCGCTGGTGCTCCACCACGGCGCCTTCGTAGTCATGGGCGTTAGCCCGGCGATCCTTCGAATCGTCCAATACATCTCCCAGATGCGCTGCCATCCTCTCGCGGATGCACACTCGAATTAAGGCGGCGCCGTCGCTCGCGGTCGCAATTTTCCTCTCCCTCGTCGCACTCATCCCGGGCGCGCAAGCAGCGACCTTGGCTGAAGCACTCGCTGCCTACCGCAACAATCAGGTGGCGGATGCCGAGCGCCAACTTGCGGAAATCGCCACCGACCCAAACGCATCTTCCGCTGACCGCGCGGCCGCGCTCCGAGAGCTCGGCCGCATCGACGGCCTCGTCCGCGGCGAGACCGACGCTATCGCCACCGCCATGGCGCATACCCCTGATGGCGAAGAGGCTTGCGAGACAGCGGCCGTCGCGCTTCGCGCCTATCGCGACGCCAATGAGCCAGCTACGCCCCTCACCTACGCCTCGAACGCGATCGGCGCCTGCCGCCCTGCAGCGGCGGACACTCTGCGTGTGCAGCTGGCGCGCACCTACCTTGCGCTAGCCACTTCCGAAACTAGCGCGCGCGCCGAGCACCTCGCCGCCGCTGTTGCGCAGCTAGATGGCGTTAGCGATATCGCTAGCGGCGCGCCCGAAGTTGCTGGCGCGCGCTTCGCCGTCGCCCTCGCGCGCAGAGACGCCGCTGCCGCGTTCAGCGCTTGGCGCGACTATTACTGGCTCACCGAGACGGACGCGCCGCAAGCGCTCTCTCGCTACGCTGGCCGCGTGCAGGCGATGCTCGCGGCCGGCCTTGCGCCTAGCGCCAGCGATACGGCCGTCGTCGCTTTGATCGAGATGTTGGTGCGCGCCGGGTGGGCGCCCGAAGCACGACAACTTGCGGCGGAGACAAGTATCGCCGCGCGAGCGAACGACGACGCTTCCTGGATCCGTAGCGCCGCCTTTCTCGCCTTCGACCAGAACACACGCGCCATCACGCTGCGCGCCAATCGCGAAATGGCCACAACTGGCCGCCCGGCCGATTGGTACATCGGTGAAATTAACGCGGCGATGGGCACGCTCGCGCAAACGCTCGGCGTCGAGGGAGATCCGCGCATCGCATTCGCCGAAATGTTCGGCATCTACGGATCGATCGGCAATACTGGCGGCTACCCTAGCCTTCACGGCGGACATTTCGTTCAAGAAGAACAGATCCAAGTCTCGCAATACGGCCGCAGCGGCGAGGTGCGCTTCATTGTGATCGATCACATGGTGTCCAACGGCTTCGAGTCCTGGCTGTGGGATGGTTGGGCCGAAACCGGTGGCTGGTCTTCAAGTGACAACACAATCGTTCAGATTCGGTCGTCTTACACCGATGGCCCTCTTAACGCCCTTCGCCGCACTCGGCCGGGCGTAGAGCGCGATCGATTTCTCGCCAACAACGCTCGGGCTGGGGCCGACGAGCGCACCGCTCTTGGACGAGACGGCGTTGCACAACTACCGGCGACGTCGGACCGCTTGAAGCAGCAAGTGTACGACCGTATCGCGGCGCAAGTCGGCGAGGACAACGACGCGTTCATCGCGGAAGTCTGGCGTGGGACCAACCAGACCTCGATAGAATCGCATGAGGGTCGACACGAGCTCGACAAGGCCAATCAGCCTGGTCTCTCGGACTCACAACTCGAGTTCCGCGCCAAACTTTCGCAGATCATCTTCGCGGACTATCCGCGCCTCGGGCTCGCGAGTGTCGCCGGCGGCGTGATCAACGAAAGCGCCCACGGCGTCGGCAACCGGCGCGTTCTGGAAGGCTATCGCCGCTGGATGCGGGCGCACCACAATGAGATCGCCGGCTTTGAGCGTGGCCAGCCTACGCTATCGCAATTGGATAGGCTGACAGACGAACAGATCGTAACCATCGCAAGAAGCATGGACCCCTGGGCGCGCTAGCCGAAGCGCGAACGCGCCTTCGCCGCGAGATCAATTTTCGGCAACGGGCCGACGCTCGCTTCACCTGGAGCAGCCTCCGGCGCCCAAGCCGTTTGCTTGAACTTGCCTGCCACGTATTCCGGAATGAAGCGCGAGCGGATCGCATAGACGTGCTTGTCGCCGCCCTTCGACTGCTGCGTGTGATAGAAACGCTGCGGCGTGATCAGATGCAGCTCATCCTTCGCCCGCGTCATCGCCACATATAGGAGCCGCCGCTCCTCCTCCAGCTCCGCCGTCGACCCCGTGCCCAGATCCGAAGGCATGCAGCCATCGACAACATTCAGCACGAACACGTTCTTCCACTCCTGCCCCTTGGCCGAATGGATCGTCGACAAGATCAGATAGTCGTCATCCTTCGACGACTTGCCGCTTTCATCGCTGGTTGAGTTCGGCGGATCGAGTGTGAGTTCCGTCAAAAACGATGTGCGCGAACCGAACGTCGCGCCAATGCGCTGCATCTGATCGATATCGCCCGCACGCACGCGCGCATCGTCGTAGCGCTCGTTCATCATCGGCCGATACCATTGCGCCGCAAGATCAAGATCGCCCGGCCACGTCGCGCCCTGAAGATCGCCAAGCATCTGCTTCAGCGCATCCCACGCCTCGCCCGCGCCAGCCGGCGGCGCCGTGTTGCGCACGACCCCGTAGGCGCCCGTCTCATCGACAGCATCCAACATCCGCGCAGCCTTCGCCGGGCCCACTCCAGGCACCAACTGCAACGCACGAAATCCCGCGATGCGATCGCCGCCATTCTGCGCCCAGCGCAGGATCGCGAGGAAGTCCTTCACATGCGACGCTTCGAGAAACTTCAGCCCGCCGAACTTCACGAACGGGATGTCGCGCTTCGCCAGCTCCAACTCCACCTGCGCCGAAAAATCCGCCGCGCGGAAAAGGATCGCCTGCTGCATCAACGTCAGGCCGCGCTCGCGCGCTTCCAGTACGTTCTCAGCGATGTAACTCGCCTGCGCCGCCTCATCGCGCACGCTCACCAACTTCGGCGCAACACCACCCGCACGCGTCGTGCGCAAATTCTTGGTGTAGCGCTCCTTCGCAAGATCAATCACCGCGTTCGACGCATCCAGGATCGGCGCCGTAGAGCGATAATTCTGCTCCAACGTCACCAGCCGCGCCTCAGGCGTGAACGCCTTCGGAAACTCCAGAATGTTGCGCACATCCGCCGCACGGAACGACTAGATCGACTGCGCGTCATCGCCGACCACAGTAAGCCCACGCCCATCCGGCTTCATCGCCAACAAAATGCGCGCCTGCAGCTTGTTGGTGTCCTGATACTCATCGACCAACACGTGATCGAACCGCGCGCCAACCTCACGCGCCAACGCCGGCTCATTCATCGCCTCAGCCCAAAGCCAAAGCAGATCGTCATAGTCCAGCACGTTCTGCTTCTGCTTGGCTTCGACATACGCGCCGAACAGCGTCTTCAGCTCCGCGTTCCACTCGCGGCACCACGGAAACTGCGCCACCACCGCATCGTCGATCGACTCATCCGCATTCACGACGCGCGAATAGATCGCGAGACACGTCCCCTTCATCGGAAACCGCTTCGCGCCGGTCGCCACGCCAAGCTCCTGGCGCACCATGCCCATCAGATCGGCGCTATCGCTGCGATCGTGGATCGTGAATTCCGGATCTATCCTGATCACCGGCGCCAGTTCGCGCAACAGCCGCGCGCCAATGGCGTGAAACGTCCCCGCCCACGGGATTCGCACATCGCCGGCCATCACTTTGCCGACGCGCGCAATCATCTCACTCGCCGCACGCCGCGAAAACGTCAGCAGCAGAATGCGCGACGGATCAGCTCCGTTCGCGACCAGGTGCGCCACCCGGCACGACAACGTCTTCGTCTTCCCCGGCGCCGCGCCGGCAGTCTCCCGCAACGGCTCTGGCCCATGCTCCACCGCCGCCCGCTGCTCCGCGTTCAGATCGTCAAAAGCTGCGCTGCTGATTCGCGACATGCGCGGAGGCTGCAGTGTTTCGCCTTTGTTCGCAACGCGGGGAGTATTAACGTCAAACCATGTCTTGGTATCGTCTCCGAGGATTCCTGATCCTATTCGGAATCTTCGCCTGCTTTATCATCTTCGTTCCCGACGCCATTCAACGCCAATTTGGATGGTGGATTGTCGGCGCCATGTTCGGCGCAAATCTCTGGTGGTTCGCGAAATCCGGACCGCGCGAGTGGCATGAACGTGAGCAGCGCGAAGCAGAGCGCAGGACGCGGTGATCCTCTCGTCGGCGCGATTCAGACGCCTCGCCGCACCTCTCGATGAGCAAGGTCACCACCGATGCGCGCAATGTGCGTGAACTCGCGCCCTTCCGCGACGGCTTCAAGCTCGTCCTCAAGAAATAGCGGAGACACGCCCGCTAGATCGGCGGCAACGACAACTTCCGTCTGCCGACCATCGAGCGAATGGCGTCCATCGAGCCAATACTCAACAAGCCGCCAAGTTGCGGCCGTGGCGCACACCCAAGCCGAGCGCCGCACGAGATAAAGATCGAGGCTCTGCTGCAGGCGCGCGTAGTGATCGCGCATCACATCAAGCTCACTCAATTGCAGAGCCGACAGGTCCGCATCCGCCTCAATGATATGGATCGTGTCAGCGCCGGCAAAAGCCGGAAACGCCGCGTGCAGCTGGCCAAGCTCGGCCAGTTCGGCAAACGTCACAACATCCGCGAACCGGATGATGTGAAAGCCCCACCGGCGATGCATGCTCAGCGTAATTGACATTCCGGATAGACCAAAAGGCATAGACGCCATGCGCGTCTCGCAACGTGTAGAGCCAAACCATTGCGCCAGCGTTCATGCTTGATCCGGAAGGCGCCCAATTTGGGTAGAGCAAGCCTCCTTGTCATTCGACGCGCGCTGACTTCAACGATAGCGTTCTCTCGCAACCTTGCGCCCGCAGCATATCTACGGCGAACGCGCCTGGTGCAGTGCCGTCATCGCAGCAGCCCCGCGGTGGCGGCATCGCGCCTGAAAGCGGCCCTTGCCAGACGTGGAGCCTCGCGCATTCTGTCGGCCCCAGGTGACTTAGAGCGATCATGGCCGACGACGTTCCACCGTTTACACGTCCAGCAGCATTCGCTGCGGCTGAGCTCCTGCTCGATATCTTTTACACGGTGACCAAATTCTATCAGCTCGATCTCGAGGCGATTTGGATCCTGACTGTCATCGGTCACGAAACCATGCGGCCATGGATTCTCGATCCAGCGCTGGCCGCAAAGCATATGAGTGATGAGCGCGTGCCCGACTCCGTCCGCGGCTCTATCAGCCGGCTCATGGTCGCAGACCGCACCGGGCTCCCCCGCGAAACCGTGCGTCGTCGTATCGCCGAACTCTCGGCTGCGGGCCTCGTCACCCTCGACGAGAAGGGAAACGTCCGCTTGGCTGGCGACAAGGTCGCTCAACCCGCCTACCAGCAGAGCGTTGCGGACGTGTATTCCGCGGTCGAGCGTTATAGAACGCGTCTGGCGAGACTGACCGCTCAGCCGAGCGAGGGTAGCGCCAAGGACGACTGAGATGATCTCCCCAAACGGCATCGCCCACATCCAGCTCACCGTTCGCGACGTCGCCGCGTCGCGCCCATTCTATTACAAGCTGCTGCACGAAGCTTTCGGCATGGCGATCCAGTACGACGTGCCCGGCCAGATCTTCTACTGCATCGGCGCGCGCACCGGCGTGCTCATCCGCCCCGCCCCGCCCGAACACCAAGACACGCCATTCGACCAATGGCGCATCGGCCTGCATCATTTCTGCTTCCGCCTCCGCTCGCGCGAAGACGTCGATGCGCTCGCCGCTGCGATGCAAGGGTTCGGCGCCAAGATGATCCGCACCGGCGAAGAAGGTCCCTGGGCGCCCGGTTATTACTCGACACTGTTCGAAGACCCTGACGGCATCCGCATCGAAGCGCTCTTCATCCCCGGCAGCGGCAATCTCGATCGCATCAAAGACGCGCCGATCACGCCCGTTGCATGACGCCGCAACGCGACCTAACGCGCTGCATTCCAGTTGAACAAGAAGTTGCGGTGCTCCGCCCACGTCTGCCCTTCAACGTGATCGTCAACCAGGCACGCGGCCGTGTGATAGGGCCCGGCGCCATCACTCGTGCGGAAGCTCACACACGTTCGCCCCCGATCGGTCTTCCACCGCCCCGCTTCGATCTCGCTCTGATAAAATGACCCGCTCACCGTGCCATCGGCGTTCAGCGTCAGCTCCATAGGCTGCGTGTATGGCGCCCCCGGCTCCGTCGAAAGATCAACCACCCACGCACCGTTCAGCGTCTCTGTCGTCGGCGCCGCCACCTGCGCCTGCGCCGCGCACGCACCCAATCCAACCGCCAACACCAAAGCCAATCGCCACATCGAACCCTCCATGGAGTGTCCTACGCGCGCGACGTCACCCCAGATCAGCTAGGCGCCCTCCAGCGCCTCACTCGCTTCAAGCCAGCTCGCCTCCGCTTTGGCCAGCGCCGTCGCCGCGTGCGCACGTTCCTTCAACAGCGACTCCCCGCGCTTCTGATCCTTCGTGAACAGCTCCGGATCGGCCAGCGCCGCATCAATGCGCGTCAACGCCTGGTTCGCCTGCTCGATTTCTTTCTCCGCCGCTTCAAGCCTACGCGTCAGCGTGTACTTGGAATGCTTCGGCTTCGCGTCCGCCTGCGCCACCGTCGCCATCGCACTCGGCTTATCGCTTTCGACCGCCGGCCGGTCCGCCGCCGCGACGAGCTTGCGATAATCTTCCAGATCGCCGTCGTACTGGCGCGCGCGCCCGTGATAGACGAGCCACAGGCGATCCGCGCACGCTTCCGCCAGATAGATATCGTGGGTGATCAGCAACACCGCGCCTTCGTATCCATTGATCGCGTGGATCAGGGCTTCGCGGCTATCGATATCCAAGTGCGATGTCGGTTCGTCGAGGATCAACACGTGCGGCTTCGCGTGCGCCATCAGGCCCAAGAGCAGCCGCACCTTCTCGCCGCCCGAAAGCTTCTCGACCTTCGTGTCGATCTTCTCGACGCCAAACCCCATCCGCGCCGCTAGCGCGCGTAACTTCGGCGGCCTCAATCGGGTTCGAGATCGCGCACGTGCTCAAGCACAGTTTCGCCCGCGCGCAATTCATCGAGTTGATCCTGGCTGAAATAGCCCATCACGGCTTTGCTCGACGCGACCCTTTTGCCGTTCAACAATGCCAACCGCGCCGCGATCGACTTCACCAACGTCGTCTTGCCCTGCCCGTTCGGCCCGATGATGACGATGCGATCGTCATGATCCAACCGCAGCGACATCGCGCTTCAGCACCGGCTTGCCTTCGATGTAACCGAGATCAGCCTCGTCCAGCACAACCAGCGGCGATGCCAGTTCAACGGGATTGTCAAACTGAAACGGAATCGTCCGCTCTTCGAGAGGCACAGCGATATCCTGCATCTTCTCGAGCTGCTTGATCCGGCTTTGCGCCTGCGCCGCCTTCGAGGCCTTCGCGCGGAAGCGATCGATGAACTTCTGCAAGTGCGCCTTTTGCGCATCCTGCTTGGCCTTCATCCCCACCGCGAGCGCCATGCGCTCAGCCTTCTTCTTCAGATACGCATCGTACCCGCCAACAAAGACTTCGAGCTTCTTGTCATCCAGCGCCAGAATGTGCGTCACCGAGCGGTTCAGCATTTCGCGATCGTGGCTGACGCAGATCACCGTGTGCGGATACTCGCGCAGATATTCCTCAAGCCACGCCGCGCCTTCGAGATCGAGATAGTTCGTCGGTTCGTCGAGGATCAGCAGATCCGGCGCCGAGAACAGCACGCCCGCCAGCGCCGCGCGCATCCGCCAGCCGCCGGAGAACTCCCGCGCCGGCCGCCGCAGATCGTCTTGCTCAAACCCCAGACCAACCATGATCGCGCTCGCACGCGCTTCGCCTGAATAACCGTCAATCTCCGCCAGCCGCATATGAATGTCGGCGATCCGCTGCGGATCTTCCGCCGTCTCTGCTTCCTTCAGCAGCGACGTCATCTCTTCATCCGCCGCCATCACCAGATCAAGCAGCGGCGTATCCACCTGCGGCGCTTCCTGCGCCACGAAGCCCATCCGCGCCCCACGCCGCACGCGAATCGAAGAATTCGCCTTCCCCACCTCATCGCGAATCAATGTCAGCAGCGTCGACTTGCCCGTGCCGTTGCGCCCGACGAGCCCGACCTTCCAGCCCTCAGCGATGAATGCGTTCGCATTCTCAAACAACGGCCGCGGGCCGAAGCGAAAGGTGAGGTCCGAAATCTCAAGCATGGGAGGGCCGCGTTAGAGCCGTCCTCGCCGCCCGATGCAAGCGCCGGAACTGGTTAGGTGAGTGGCGCCGTGCTTCGACAAGCATGACGCCAATTCAGGCGCCGGCGTTTAAGTTGCGTCACCCTGAGCCTGTCGAAGGGCTACGCGGGCTACTAACCGTGGCGCAATGTAGCACCGCATTAACGCTGAACTGACGCGCGAACGCGCCTATATCGGAGCTGTCACGGAGGGGCCTCGCCCATGAACGCGACTACACGCCCGCGCGTCGTCATTATCGGCGCAGGTTTCGGCGGCCTCGCCGCCGCGAAGGCGCTCAAGAACGCGCCCGTCGATGTCACCATAATCGACCGCCGCAACCACCACCTGTTCCAGCCGCTGCTCTACCAAGTTGCAACCGCCGGCCTCGCGCCGAACCAAATCGCGACGCCGATCCGCGCCATCGTCCGCCATCAAAAGAACGCGACGGTAGAACTCGGCACGGTGGAAGCCATAGATACAACGAAGCGCGAAGTCGTCCTCGGCGATCGCCGCGTTGCTTACGACTTCCTCATCATCGCCACCGGCGCGCGCCACGCCTATTTCGGCCACGACGATTGGGAGCAATACGCGCCCGGCCTCAAAACCCTCGAAGACGCGACCGAGCAGCGTAAGCGCATCTTGCTCGCCTTCGAGCGCGCCGAACTCGAACCCGACGCCACCGAACGCGCCGCGCTCACCACCTTCGTCGTCATCGGCGGCGGCCCGACGGGCGTTGAAACGGCCGGCGCCATCGCCGAGCTCGCCAAGAAAGCGCTTGCCCGCGACTATCGCCGTATCGATCCCAAATCGGCACGTATCATTCTGATCGAAGCCGCGCCGCGCATTCTCACCAGCTTTCCCGAAACGCTCTCGGAAAACGCCAAACGTTCACTCGAAGGCCTCGGCGTCGAAGTGCGCCTAGGCAAAGCCGTCACCGACGTTGACGAAACCGGCGTCACCCTCGGCGACGAACACATCGCCAGCCGCACCGTGATCTGGGCCGCAGGCGTACAAAGCTCGCCCGCCGCGCGCTGGCTCAACATCCCCGCTGACCGCGCCGGCCGCGCCATAATCGCCGGCAATCTCCGCGCGCCAGGCCACGACAACATCTTCGTCATCGGCGATTGCGCCGCCGTGAACGACGCAAGTGGGCGCCCGCTCCCCGGCGTCGCGCCGGTCGCCAAACAGCAGGGCGTTTACGCCGCGCGCGTGATCCACGCGCAATTCGAAGGCAACCCGCTCGCCGAACCCTTCGCCTATATCGACTACGGCAATCTCGCCACCGTCGGCCGCAAAGCCGCGGTCGCCGATTTCCGCGGCTTCCGCCTCACCGGTTTCATCGGCTGGCTCGTCTGGTGCGCGGCGCACATATATTACTTGATCGGCTTCAAAAACCGCATCGCCGTCGCGCTCGATTGGACTTGGTCGTACCTAACCTTCGACCGCGGCGCCCGCCTCATCACCGGCGACATCGAAGCCGAACACGAAGCCCGAACCGCCGAACGCAACGCCGCCTAGTGCCGCTGAACTACGACACCAATTGGCGGGTCTTTGATTCGCGAATTGTCACCCCCGCTCGACAGTCAACCCGCGTCCGCGATCAATGATCCGATAGTGGCTATTATAGCTGTCGCAGTAGAGCGAAAAGCCGCGTCCGTCAGCGAACGCCGTGAGGGGACGAAATGCGGAAACTGTTTCGCAGCGATATCCGTTCTCACGGACTAAGTTGACCGCTTCGGGAAGAACACTTCGCATTTGCTCTTCACTTACCCCTCGGCCGGACTGGATGCCTTCGCCGCTAGGCTCCAAGAGTTCGTGCCCTGGCCACTCTCTCTCCGCTTGCTCGCGCGCATCCCTCGCCTCGGCACGAGCTTCAATGCGCGCGATGCGCTCGGCCTCTTCCTCCGGCGTTAGCGGTTCGCCGCACCCACATAAGAACAGCGCTGCGAGTAGCACCGCGCTCGCATACTTAGTCAGCATCGCCGAACCCCTTATTCCCGCCGCGCGCCTTCTGCCTGGCGTTCGCTCAATCTCTATCGAACCGCCCGGAGACAGCGGCCTTCGGCCACGGGCGGCGCAGATCGAATGAAGCCGTCACTATCATGCAAGTTGAGAGCGCCGCCGCTGATGCGATAATTGTCGCCCGTGCCTGCCCCGCCTACGACGTAGTAGATCCCATTTCGCACACGGAGACCTTGCACAAGCCGCGACCCGTTTGTGAAGTGGTGGCGCACCTCATGGCTGCCGTCGTCGCGACGCACAATTGTCAGCTCGTCCGCAAGCGTCGGTGTCCAGGCATCACACCACCTGCCAACCAAGGTCTCGGCTCGCGCTGTCCCGCCCACCGAAATGAAGGCTAACGCCAAGGTCAATAACCGTAGAAGCACATCGTCGCCTTTCGCCCTTCACCCAGGTCCGCGCAGAGTACGAGCGTGTTGACGCATTGTGCTTGCCCTTGCCAACGGGTTCTTGCGGGGGATGGTGGACCCGAGGTCCTCCTAACTCAGCGTTCGCGGGCATTCACTGGGGTACGTCCATGTCTGCATTTGTCCTTGAATTAGAATAGTTTTTCACTGCGTTTGGCCGAACACGTCCGTTGACGACCGCCTGCAGCGCCATCATTTTCGTGGGTAGGCGCGTGGGTAGAGGACGTAGAGGAAGTGGCAGGCATTCATCGCTTGAGCGCTCGCGCGGTGGCCACCGTCAAGACGCCTGGCCTGCATGCCGACGGCGGCGGACTCTATCTGCAGGTGACGCTCGGAGCGGACGGCGCCGTCAGACGATCTTGGCTCTTGCGGTTCACGGCTCCTGACGGACGTCGACGCGAAATGGGCTTGGGATCGGCTGAACTCGTCGGCCTCTGTGACGCGCGCGATGCCGCTTTGGCGGCGCGCAAACAGGTTGCAGCTGGCGTCGATCCAATCGCCGCGCGGACCGCTCACCGCGCCGAGGTTCGAGCCAAGCGGAAGCCGATGACGTTCCGCGAGTGCGCCGACGCCTACATGGAAAGCCACGCCGCCGGCTGGAAGAACGCCAAGCATCGTTGGCAGTGGCGGAACTCCCTCGAACTTTACGCCTATCCAGTCTTCGGAAAAGCGGGCGTCGACGCAATCGATGTCAATCAAGTCGTCGAGATACTAGACCCGATCTGGACGACTAAGACCGAAACGGCCTCACGGTTGCGCGGCCGCATTGAAGCAATCCTCGATTGGGCGGCGGTCCGCGGGCATCGCAAAGGCGACAATCCCGCCCGATGGCGCGGCCACCTGCAGAAGGCGTTGCCGGTGATCAAAAAGTCGCTGCGTGTCAAACACCATCCGGCTTTGCCTTATGCCCAGATGCCCAGTTTCATGTCGGAGTTGGGCACTGTGCCGGGCATTTCAGCGCGCGCGCTCGAGTTCTGCATCCTCACAGCAACGCGCACTGGCGAAACGATTCACGCCCGCTGGGAAGAAATTGATCTGAACGCTGGCCTCTGGATAATCCCGGCTGCGCGTATGAAAATTCCGCGCGAACACCGCGTACCGCTTTCTGCGGCGGCGTTGGCGCTTCTGAGAAGCTTGAACGTCAGTGCCACCAACGAAAACGATTTCATCTTTGCCGGTCGCAAACCCGGCGCGGCGCTCTCCAACATGGCCATGCTGATGACGCTGAAGCGGATGCGCCGGAATGACCTGACGACACACGGCTTCCGCTCTAGCTTCCGCGATTGGGCTGCCGAGAAGACGGATTTCCCGCGGGAAGTTGCGGAGGCCGCGCTCGCCCACTCGATTGGCAGTCAGGTCGAAGCCGCGTATCGGCGCGGCGACCTCTTCGACAAGCGCCGCGCGCTCATGGACGCTTGGGCCGACTTTTGCGCGCACACGGCGGTGAAGAGCAAGGCGCCTCGGCGTCCGGAAATGAGCGCATAGGCGTCAGTCGACCATTGTTGGGGAAGGGCAGAAATTCGCCGAAAATGGCCATTGGCGCTCCCAGAGAGATAGCCATATGCAGCCAGCCGATGGGACGATCTGGAATCCTGCGAGCGCTCTTGATGGCTGCCTGCCTGGTTTCGTGCTCCGGCCGTGACCAGAACCTTCCCGACGCCAACATCGCTGCTTGCGCAGTCTACCAAGCCTTCTATGAGCAATTGCCCAACAAAGGCGGCGTGTTCTTCAGGTCAGCAACGTTGCCTTTGCCTCCGATTGCTGGAGGCCCATTGGATCAACACACCGAGTTGGAGGCGCAGCTTCATTTGGAAGGACGCCGCGACTCGGTCCTCCAGAGGTTTCAGCAAGAGTTCTCGATAGATGCGTCGGGCTATTTTGACGACTTGGCGTCGCCGTCAACTTCGGTTGCATCCTGTTTTGGCGACGGCAAGCCACCCATTCACGATGGCACGCTTGATCAGGCTCGCTTGCGAGCAGCGCTGCAGAGCTTCGGGCTCGGCGCCGACACTTCGCTGGTCATGGTCTCCCCAGTTGCTTTCTCCAGGGACGGGCTTCACGCCATCATCTACGTCAATCAAGAGTGCGGCGGGCTTTGCGGCGGCGGCGCATTCTATGTGTTCGAAAGACGCGGCGCTTGGGTCCGCGTTGGCACTCTAGGTGTATGGGTATCGTAGGCGCCAACGTCCGCTGCGCGACGGACAAATTCTGCGACCGGCCTACCCGCTCCAACGCGGTCACTGACTTAGCACTCGCAGCAAGGGCATGTTGTCACCGACAACGGACCTTGGATGCTGCAAGCGCCCCTGCGCCGTGGTAGCGGTTCGTAAGGCGACGAGGCAAGAATGAGCCCAACGCGAACCTATGGCGGTGGATGTTTGACGCTGCTGTCCATCGTGCTCGCGCTCGGTTGGGCGCTTCTCACAATGGCCGCTGATTGCGTTGACCTGCCCGGGCACGTCTGCCCAACCGACGCTGACCGCAGAACCACGGTGCTACTAATCCTGGCGAGCACGTTGGCAGCGAATGTTGTGTTGTGGTTCGCGCTGATCAAAGTCCGTTCGGACAAGTGATAGGTCGTACCGACAACACCCAGGCAAGAGCCGGCCGTCGGAGAAGGTTTCGACCGACCGTCGCGCTCTATTCGAGACACTGACGCCCGCCCATCCCATCCGGCGCTCCATCGCCGATTGCCGACGTAGGCGTCATCTCAGCCAAACTCGGATTCCGTGCTTGTCTACCGAGCACCGAGCCGCCCCCTAGCGTCTTGCTTGGGCACCGTCGCCGAAGCATGCATCGTCTCGCCGCGGCACAAACGGCGAAGCCAAAGCAGCAAAAACGCGATAGACCACGTTTGGACTGCGAGGCTGACCCTGTTGGGCCAAGTAGATCCTAGATTCTTCGGGGCTTAACCGCCCAATGCGACTGGCGATTTGCTCAGCCCTTTCGAGCAAATCGGTGCACCGTGGCGGGATAATCGCAAACCCGATATTGCCATGAGACTCAAACAGGAACCCGCGGCCGGATTCGCTCACTTCCACTCGATTTATCCATCTGTTGCCATCGCCGAAGGCCAACATCAAACGCCCTGAACCAGCATCAAACAATAGCAGTTCGAGGCGGTTCATCGCGAGTTCTCCCCGAGCCACGTTTCTCCACCCGACGATTGAGTCTCCCCTAGGAGTGAAACCCAAAGGGTTGGGATCTATCGTCGCGATAAGGTTCATACTCCTATCGTACAATCCGCCGCCTATGAGGATTCGATCCCCCGTCGAGTTAATCGTGACGGCTCCACACTGACCTATGTCGCTGCCTTCGCTCCATTGTGCGCGGCCGAAATCAAACACTGCCACTTTCCCGTTGTTGCCACAGGCAACTGCGAACTCTCGGTGAATTGCACCATGCGTAGGCTGCCAATCCGCCATCCACTCTCCAACCGACGTGAACTCGGAGGCCCGCAGCGGTGAGCGCCTCACTTCTCCGTTTGAGAGCAGAGCAAAGGCCCCGGCATCGTCAGCCCAGGCTGCAAGTAGCGCGAGTGACCCAAAATCCACGTAGGCACCTCCAATCGTCAAGCGCTTCGTGAAATATTCGGAGTAGTCTCCCGCCTCATAGCGCGAGGTGTCGGGCTCGCTCACAAGTAGAACATCGGGGCCCAGACGATATACGCTCGCACCTCCGCGCGCCGGGTAACTCCATTCCGCTCCATCCGCACCGACTGCAATCGACTCCAAGCGGTTCAGTCCATGACTCCCGTTCCGTCCTGAACTCCAGGCAGAGAACACAAAGCTGTTTCCGCCTGCACTAAGCGCCGAATTTTGATCGTACCTAACTTGAGCATCGCCTCGCTGGCCCCCTTCGGCGCTAGATATCAGTGCCGATTGCCGCGCATTGTGCCGCGCTAGGACGCTGCCCGACGCCACTTCGACAAACAACACTGAGTCAGCGTCAGAGCCTCGGGCTCCTAATACTGCGATGCCGTCGCGCGCGTCGAGAAGCCTAACCGTTCCCGCCTGCGCGCCTGCAAAATCCACGCCGGCTGCGTGGGTTGCTCCCGTCATCAGGTCATGCACCGTCAAGCGATTGTCCGCGCCCAATTGGACAAGCTGGTTCCCCATGAGCGCAACGCTTTCTGTCTCTGGATAGTAAGTTACTCCCGTCTGTAGCGTCCGTCGTTCCTCTACACTTGCGGGAAGAGGCTGCTCGACACCGAAAATTCTTCCCATCTGCCACAAGCGAAGGGATCCCGCCGTATTGTCGATATCGAGTCCCACCGACACCACAAGTTGACCGTCGCTAGATGACGCAATCATTTGAACCTGCTGCGCGTGCGGTCTCCACTCCCTCATGAATTGCGAGCCCGACCAGAAGCGAACACTGCCCTCTCGCCCGATTGTCGCCCAAACATCAAAAGCGTTTAACCGGAGGGCGTTCAGGGTCTCAAATTCATGCCCAGCGAGGCCATTGGCCACCACCTCCAAACCACCCTCAGAATCCCTGTCAATTGAAAGAAGTATGGAGGGACGATTTATCAATAGACCAACGGACCCATTGGAAAGTGGATGGCAAACCGCCACCGCACTCTCTCCATCGTCGGCGAAGGTCAACTGAGAGACGCTGCAGCTTATTGGTTCGCTGGTCTTTTGTGCGGACCACGAGGCGAAATCAAACACATCAATGACTTCTTCATAGACGTCACCGCTGACTACGAATGCGAATGGTAATGTTGGATGAAGTATCACCCGGCTCACATTCTCCCACACCACGTTACGCACGTTGCCTGAGCTCACATCGAAGACTGCAAAACCGCCGTCTGTCCCCACTGCTCCAAGCGTCCCGTTATTCCCGAGGGAAAGCGCATCCGCGCTATTCAGCCCGCTGGAGCTTACAGTGACGCCAATCGATCGAAGTGTCGCGGAATCGACATCAGCACGAGCGATTGTGCCGTCTTGTTGAACCAGAATGGCCCGTCGCGAGTTGAGCCACCTCGCGCTGACAATGGCTACTTGAGATCGCCACAACTGGCGGGGAGCGCCGTCGAGTAACTCGAACATCCGCACGTCATCTCCCCCAAACACAATCAGAAAGTTATGATCGGGCGAAACTATCATGTGCGTTGAATTGCCCGCATCAACCGCCTCCGTAGGCGCATCGCTCCCGGCGATGTTCCACCAAAACAACTGACTCCGTTCGGCGTTTTCATCGCGAAGGAATGCAATAATACTTGCGTCGTGTGGGCCAAACTCGATGGCGCGGACAAGTTGTGACTGAATCGGAATTTCGGATGCTAGAGGGTCCGCGTGCACCACGCGCATGAGTGCAGCTTCAATTGCTGCTGAGAATGGACGACCCGGGGCAGAACTACTGAGCGGTGACCCTTCCAGGGCGAGCCGAAATGCCAGCGTATAGTTCCCCCGTTCAAACTCACTGACCGAAGTTCGAGCAAGGTATTCCGATTCAGCCATCAAAGCTCGATTCGCACGATCCTCCGACTCCACCGCACTGATGCTCGCACCGAGCGCCAGTATTGCGAACAAAAATGAAGCGGCGACGAGAACCAGTCGTTGGGCGCGTTGCCGCAAACGCTCTCGTCGCGCCAATGCATCGAGCGGCATTCCCAGAAGACCAGCAATTAGCTTCAGCTTGCCACCTTCGCGCCCGTCACCAACGATCTGTCCGTTCTGGCGTTTGATTTCTCGTAGGTCCGCCGCGAGAAGCCCGCTGTCCTTCAAGGCCGGGGGCAGATAGTCTGAACTCGGCCGGTCAACGTCTTGTTCTGGGTTCGAACTCGCGATAACCGGAAATATGCGGTCGCCACGACCGAGCCTTTGGAAGGCCAGAATCTCCTCATTCACCCATCGCCTCGTCGCCGAGTGAGGCGTACACAACACAACCAAAGCGTCGCTGTCTTCGAGAGCCGCATTCAACCTTTCGGGCAAGGAGCCACCGCCCGAAAGATCTTCTTTGTCCCGAAAAATGGGATGCAACTTCGATGGTACGGGCCCGAACGTACCTTCCGCGCTCACCATCGATCTTGGTGTCTTGTACGTGTCGAGAGCGCGAAACAACCAATTAGCGATACGAGCATCCGCGCGGGCATAACTGAAGAATGCGCGGTACTTACGCGACGTATCATCAACGGCCAGGCTCATTTTGGGCTCCCATAGCTCCCCTGCACATCGAAAGTCTTCGCGCGGTACGCCAGCGGCGCATCCCAGCGTGCACGATGCCGAATGATTGCTTTCGCCCGCTCCGGAGTGAAACAATGTCCTCAATTCTACGAAGAGTCTCGAGCGTCACAATTCTGCGCACGCCGCCGTCATCAGGTGCGAGATTTGGCTTTGGACCTGGGTCCGAAGGATGTCGCCTCGGCCGATCGCTCGGCAAGGTTTCTCCAATCATCACCGCCCCACAATTAGCAGCGCTGAAACGCTTGGGCTTTCCGCGCGTCCGCCTCCAGTCGCGTGCAGCGCTCACCATGCAACCACCGGCCGCCGCTGGCGTCCAACAAAATGTTGAATGCTTGGTCGAGGAAGCGCCATTTCGCGCACGTCCTGCCGCCCAGTCTTAGCGTCGCTCGCGAAATTCAGCGCTATCTGCAAGTGTCCGGTTTGGGCCAGCGTGCGTCATAGCCAAGATTCTCGGGGCCGGCCTACTCTCTCCATTGCGGACAGTGGCCTAGCGCACGCAGCAATGACGTGATCTCGCCGGCAGCGGACATTGCCGCTTCACGTACTGCGGCTTTGACTATCTTCCGAGCAGCTCCTTCACGAGCCACTGTGGCGCTTCGCGTGGACGGGAGTGCGCAACGAGGGCCTGAAGCGTATCGAGTTGAGGAGGCAACGTGACACGGTCGAGAAGAACAGGGACGATCCGTGCACCGGCCGCGCGCGCTGCGTTTATTTCCATCTCCATGAACGACTGCATGCCAGCCTCCACGGGTGTTAGTCCTGCCTCCGAGATGAATGGCACGAACCAGCCTCGTTTGGCGGTTTCGCTGATCTCCTTCATCGAGGTTGTCACGTGGTCGCTTGTATCGGCAGGCTGCGCCATGGCGTCGTAGACCTGGAAACCCGAGTCACGTAGTGCCTCAAGGTACGGTTGAACTCTCTCAGCGTCGCGGCCTTGGTAGCTGGGGAAGACACGGACCTGACGCATGAATTCGTCAAGCGCGCGGAGGTCGAGCTCCGCCGCCTCCACATTCACATGTCCCACGCGGATGCGGCGCCTGTCTCTAACTCGCTCCACCGCATCGCGCTCGCGGCGCACCCAGTCCGACCGCTCAGCGGAACTGCTCTCGCAGTAGAGGAAGAAATTTCGATGTTCGATCTCGCGCTTTATTATGGGCCAGAACTGTCCGGGCTTCTGGAGACTGCGCAGGTGAAACATGAGCGGCGCCGCGCCCATTTCCTCTAGGTGGTTGCGCACTCTTCGCACCGCCTTCAGGTCGGCACTCGCATGGGAAACGAAGACCCACGCCTCCGGCTTTTCTTTGTCCACGCGGTCCCCTTGGTTTGCTTCAAATTAGAGGCGAGCCACAACTATCATCGCTAACCGCGGCCGTAAAATCCGCTACGTCCGCTTTTGGGGCAAGCTAGGCGTAGCGACAATTTCTGCGACCGTCTCGGTCAATCCAAAGTCCCCTGGGCAGCAAACGCCTGCCGTCATCGAATGCACAAAAGTTGGTGCGCGCCCCTCACCTCACCGCAGCGCCCGACACGGCAGCAGACATAGCGTGAATACTGAGGGCGATCGGCCAAAGCGCGCGCGAACAAGCCAGACCGA
>JAWKUZ010000028.1:0-32641 GCA_041398305.1 Hyphomonadaceae bacterium | reverse complement strand
TGACGCATCCGATGCCCCCCCCCGCGCGCCTTCCGGCGCGCGCGATTCCTAATGGTGTGCGCCCGGACGCAAAACCGGACGCCACTTTTGCTGGCCGCGCACAGCCGCGGCTGACTCTTGCGCGAGAGTTCACCCGCGCTGCTTAAGGAGAATAACGTGAGAAAAGAAACAAAGGCTGCGCCTCCTGGCGCCGCCGACGCGCTCATGCGCGCATTTGAAGACTTCAAGGCCGCCAACGACGCGCGCCTCTCGGCCATCGAACGCAATCGCGCCGATGTGTTGCTCGAAGACAAGGTCGATCGCATCGATCGCGCGCTGACCGAGCAGAAATCGTTGATCGAACGCGCTGTGCTCGCTGGCCGCCGCCCCGGCCTAGCCGCCGATCCGGCGCTGAGCGAGCACAAGTCCGCATGGTCTGCCTATCTGCGCCGTGGCGACATCTCGGCGCTGACGCAGTTCGAGTCGAAAGCGCTCTCCGTCGTCGGCGATCCCACACCCGGCGGCGCGGACGGCGGCTATGTCGCCCCGCCCGAACTCGATCGCATGATCGAGCAGCGCTTGCGCCAGGTTTCGCCTATGCGCGAGATCGCGACCGTGCGCACGACTGGCGCGAACGTGTTCAAGAAGCCAATCAGCTTGACCGCCGCCGGCACCGGTTGGACTGCCGAGACGGGGGCGCGGTCGCAAACCGACACGCCGACACTCGCGCTGATGGAATTCCCGACGGCCGAACTCTACGCCAATCTCGCCGCCACCCAGACCTTGCTAGACGATAGTTTCGTCAATCTCGAGGAATGGATCGCGAGCGAAGTTGAAGAGGCGTTTGCCGGCCAAGAGCGTACCGCCTTCGTCAGCGGCGACGGCGAAGACAAGCCGCGTGGCTTCCTCGACTACGATCTGATCGCCGAAGGCAGTCACGTGTGGGGCAAGATTGGTTACGTCGCCACCGGCGCCGATGGCGCTTTCGCCTCAGTAAACCCGGTCGATAAGGTCATCGATCTGATCTACACGCCGAAAACGCAGTTTCGTCAGAACGCGCGCTTCGTGATGAACCGCAAAACGGTTTCCGCTGTGCGCAAATTGAAGGATGGCGACGGGCAGTATGTCTGGGAGCCGAACGAAGCAGGCGGCGCCACACTGCTCGGCTACCCGATCACCGAGATCGAGGATATGCCGGACATCGGGAGCGACTCGTTTTCCATCGCATTCGGCGATTTCGCCCGCGGCTATCTGATCGTTGATCGCGCCGGCGTCCGGGTATTGCGCGATCCGTACTCTGCCAAGCCTTACGTCTTGTTCTACGTGACCAAGCGCGTCGGCGGCGGCGTGCAGAACTTCGACGCGATCAAGGCGCTCAAGTTCGGCGAAAGCTAATGAACATTACCATGGTGACGCCGCCCGCCAGCGAGCCCATCTCGCTGGCGGAGGCGAAGCTTTTCCTGCGCGTCGATCACAACGCCGAAGACAGCCTCATCGCCACGCTCATCGGCGCGGCGCGTGAGGCCGTCGAAGCGGGCATCGGTCGCGCACTGATCACGCGGCGCGTGCGCGAGAGCCTTGATATCTGGCGGCGCGACTCCCTGCAGGGCGCCGTGTTGGGTTCGGGACCTGTGACCAACGTCGTTGCCGTGCGCCTGCTCGCCAACAATGGCGCGCAAAGCGTGATCGATCCCGAGCGCTATCGCCTCGAAGGCAACCGCGATTGCCCGCGCTTGGTGTTTCCATCTGGTTTCCCGGCGACGTTGCGAAGCGCCGGCGGCATCGAGATCGAATACGATTGCGGCTACGCCGACGAAGCCGCCGATCTGCCAATCGCGCTGCGTGTCGCCACCATGCAGATCGTGGCGTCGCTCTACGAGCTCCGCCAAGGCGAAGGCGGCATCCCGGAGACGGCGCGGGCGCTGATGCGCCCGTTCGCGCCGGCGCGCCTGTGAGCGATGCCATCGGCGTGCTCCGCGCCCGCGTGAAGCTGCAGCGCCCGACACGTGTCGCCGACGAACTCGGCGGCGCGGCGATCGCTTGGAGTGACGATGGAGACGTTTGGGCTGAGATCGGAGCGGCTGGCGCGGGCGAGAGCGCAGCGTTCGACGCGACACCCTCAACCGCGAGCTACCGCGTCACCATCCATCGCCGCGATGATGTCCGCGCTGGTTGGCGGATCGCGTGGGGAACGCGGCGCCTGCGCATCATCGGCGTCGTCGATGACGGCGCGCCACGTATCAGTCTTACCTGCCAAGAGGAAACACTGTGAACGCTGACACAGCGCTCGCTGCCGCAATCCGCGCCGCAGCGATGGAGAACGCCGACGTTCAGACCCTTCTCGCCGATCGCTTCTACGACGACCCGCCGCCGGATGTGACGTTTCCCTATGTCACTATCGGCCGCGTCGAGTCCAAGCCGATCGATGCGAGCGAGCGCGAAGCGCTGGAGCACGGCGTCACGCTGCACGTTTGGTCTCGCTACGGCGGCCGCGCCGAAGCGCTTGACGTGATCGCTGCGCTGCGCGGCTGTTTGCACAACGCGTCACTCGACGTCGCTGATCGCCGCCTCGTCCTGCTGTTCGCGCTCTTCACCGACGTTTTCCGTTCAGGCGACGGGCGCACAACGCACGGCGTCCTACGTCTGCGCGCGATCACCGAGGCGTCTTAGTCTCGTTGCGCGACCGTGGAAGCACGATGCGGAGGATCAGCACAACCACCGGTGCGCTGAACATCACGTATGGGTTGCCGATCCAACTGCCGCCGAAGAACAGCGCGATGAAAACAGGCACCATGATCAAATTGCGCTCAAGCAGCGTCACGATGACTCCCGCGTCGGATCGGCCAATTTACGCATTCATTTAGTACAATAGGAGAATTCATGTCAGGCCAAAAGGGACGCGACGTCCTGATCAAGATCGGCGACGGCGAAGACCCCGAGGTATTCGTCACAGTTGCCGGTATCCGCGCAAAGACCATCTCGCTCAACGCTCGCACCGTCGACGGCACCTCGGGCGAAAGCCCGGAGGCCTGGCGTGAGCTCATCGCCGGCGCTGGCGTGAAATCCGCCAGCGTCAGCGGCGCGGGCGTCTTCAAGGACGCGGCCTCCGATGCGTCGATCCAACAGGCGTTCTTCTCACAAGCAGCGGCGACGTTTCAGTTGATCATTCCGGACTTCGGAACGCTGACTGGTGCGTTCCTTGTCGAAGCCCTCGACTATTCCGGTGATCACGATGGCGAGGCTGCCTTCGCCATCACACTCGCCTCGGCCGGCGCTCTGGCTTTCGCGGCGCTTTGATGCCCGAACCGCACAACCGCGCACGCGGCGAGGTGATACTTGAGATTGACGCGCACCCGGTGCGTCTCTGCCTCACGCTCGGCGCGCTGGCGGAGCTTGAAGCTGCGTTCGACGTCATCTCGCTCGCTGAACTGGCTGAGCGGCTGGCGCATCTCACCGCAGCGGACATCATCGTGGTGCTAGCTGCACTCACGAAGGGTGGTGGTGACGCGATAAGCGCCACCGATCTCGCGACTGCGCGCATTGATCCGAGATCTGCCGCGGCTGCCGTCGCGGACGCGTTCCGCCTGGCGCTCGATGCCTGAGCCGACGCCATGGCCCGCAATGTTGGCGACGGCGCTCAGACTTGGCCTTCCGCCGCATCGCTTCTGGCGGCTGAGTCTAACTGAATGGCGCGCGCTCACGGCAACGAGCGGCGCAACTTCACTGCCACGAGCCGCCTTTGACGCGCTGACACGAAGGTTTCCGGACATGAACCCATGAACGACAACACCTCGTCCTTCGCATTGGAGGGCTTTGAAGCCGAACTCGGCGCGGCCTCCACAGCTCTGCAAGCGTTTGCGCAAGGACCAGCGCGGCAAGCCGCAGACGCTGTCGGCTCCTCATTCGAACGCGCCGGCGATCGGATCGCCCGCGCGCTTGGCGCCGCCGCGACGGGCGGCGAAGCGGCATTCAAACGCCTTGCCAAGGTGATCTTGGAAGAACTCGCGAAGATCGCGTTGCAGCAGATATTCACGCAAAGTGGCGCGAAGCTGCCGTTCTTCGGCGGCAAGGCAGACGGCGGCGCCGTAAACGCTGGCGGTGCGTACCTTGTCGGCGAACGCGGGCCGGAACTGTTTGTACCGCATCAGGCCGGCGAGATCACCGGCGCCGGTGGCGGGGCCGTCAACGTCCACTTTCACATCGCGAGCGGCGCCGACGCGAACGCGATCACCAAACACCAAGGTCAGATCGCCGCTTCGATTGCGCGCGCGGTTGCTTATGGGAGGCGAAACCTGTGAGCGCGTTTCATGAAGTGCTCTTGCCATTGCCGTTCGCACTTGGCGCTAGCGGCGGTCCTGAGCGGCGCGTCGATATCGTCACGCTCGGCTCCGGCGCCGAGGCGCGCAACACACCGTGGGCGCACGGCCGCCGCCGCTACGATATCGGCGGGGCGGTTCGCACACTCGATCAGGTTCACGAGCTGATTTCGTTCTTCGAGGCTCGGCGCGGGAAGCTCCACGGCTTCCGCTTCCGCGACCCATTCGACTTCAAATCGTGCGTGCCCTCTGGAACGCCAGCCGCTACCGATCAGGTGATCGGCGAAGGCGATGGCGAGAACGTCAGTTTTCAATTCCAAAAATCCTACAGCGACGGAGCAAGCAGTTACGCGCGCCCGATCAGCAAGCCGGTGTCAGCAAGCGTCGTTGTCGCAATCGATGGCGAAGCGTTGGCGCCTTCCGACTTTGACGTCGCGGCCGACACAGGATTGCTGACCTTGGACACAGCTCCAGCGGTCGGCGCGATCGTTTCCGCTGGCTTCCTCTTCGATACGCCGGTTCGCTTCGACATCGACCGTCTCGACCTCGCACTGGATGGCTTCGGCGCAGGCCACGCGATGACAGTCCCATTGGTGGAGATCAGACTCTAGTGCGCACCATACCGGAAGCGCTCGCCGCCAAGCTCGCGTCAGGCGTCACCACGCTCGCGCACGTGTGGCGTCTGGCGCGGCGCGACGGCGAGATATTCGCATTCACCGACCACGATTGCCCACTGCCGTTCGAAGACATGACCGCCGAGCCGCTACAGGGCGTCTCTGCTGGCGCAATTGAAAAGAGCGTTGGTCTTGGCGTCGACACCGCCAGTATTGTCGGTGCGCTGTCATCGGCAGCCATCACCGAAGAGGATATTGCACGCGGCCTATGGGACGGCGCGCGTGTCGATATCTATCGTCTCGACTGGAGCGAGCCTTCGCTGCGCGTTCGCTTGTTCGCTGGCCGCCTCGGCGAGGTTCGTCGTGGGGCTCAGGCTTTTGAGGCGGAGTTGCGTGGCCTGCAAGCGGCGCTCAACACGCCGGTCGGGCGGGTTTTCTCCCGCTTCTGCGATGCTGACGTCGGCGACACGCGTTGCCGCGTCGATCTTGAGGCGTCTGAGTTTCGCGGCGAAGGCTCGATCACCGAAGTGCTTGGCACGAACTCGTTCAAGGCGTCGGGACTGGAGAGCTTCGCCGACCAATGGTTCGCAAGAGGTCGCGTGATCTGGGATGACGGGCGGCAAACCGAAATTGGCACGCATCGCACCGAGGGCGCGGAGGCGCTGTTTGAGCTTCTCGACCCTGTCGACCCCACGATCGGCGCGACGTTTGCGGTCTACGCCGGATGTGACAAACGTATCGACACATGCCGCAGCAAGTTCGCCAACGTGCTGAACTTCCGCGGCTTCCCTCACATGCCCGGCAACGATGCGCTGCAATCAGGTCCGGGTGTGGGCGACCGTCTCGACGGTGGCTCGCGCCTCACATGATCTCGCGCCACGCGATCCTTGCGGAAGCCCACACATGGATCGGTACGCCATATCAGCACCAAGCCTCGGCAAAGGCGGCAGGTTGCGATTGTCTGGGATTGGTGCGCGGTGTTTGGCGCGCGGTTTATGGCGCCGAGCCCGAACTGGCGCCGGCCTACACCCCAGACTGGGCCGAGCGTCATGGCGCGGAGACGCTTCTGGAGGCCGCGCGCCGTCATCTGAGAGAAGGGTCGCCGAGCGCTGCGGTGCCTGGCGACGTTTTGTTGTTTCGCATGCATGCCGATGCGCCCGCAAAGCATGCAGCCATCCTCGATGAGAGCGACCACATCATTCACGCTTATTGGGGTCGCGCTGTTGTGCGCTCGCGCTTCGCGCCTTGGTGGCGCGCGCGCTGCGCCGCGGCCTTTTCATTTCCGGACGCCGCAGCATGGCCGAACTAGTTCTCTCCACGATCGGCCGCGCCGTCGGCGGATCGTTGCCGGGTGTATTCGGCACTGTTGGGGCCGCACTTGGCCGCCTCGGCGGTGCGATGATTGGCTCGGCGATCGATCGCCAGATATTCGGCGCCGGTACAACGCGCGAAGGCCCGCGCTTAACCGATCTGCACATCCAAGGCTCGACAGAAGGCGCTTCGATTCCTGCGCTTTTTGGCAGCGTGCGTATCGCCGGCCAAGTGATCTGGGCCGCGCGGTTCAAGGAGCACGTCGAGACCGAAGAAGTGAGCGCCGGCGGAAAGGGCGGCGGCCCGAGCGTGAAGACGCGCGCCTATCGCTACACATTGTCTTTCGCCGTCGGCCTTTGTGAGGGCGAGGTCGCGCGCATAGGACGCGTCTGGGCCAATGGCGCGCCGCTGGATCTCTCGACCGTGGCTTGGCGTCTCCACACCGGCAGCGAAGACCAAGCGCCTGATCCGTTGATTGAAGCCATCGACGGCCCCGAACACGCGCCGGCCTATCGCGGCCTTGCCTATGTCGTGTTCGAAGATCTGCCGCTCGATCTCTACGGCAACACCATCCCGCAGCTCTCGTTCGAGATCGTCCGGCCAGTCAGAGGTGATCAAGAGCGTCTCGAAGATCGCGTGCGCGGCGTGTGCCTGATCCCAGGCGCCGGTGAGTTTGTGTACGCGACCGAACCGGTGTTTCGGCGCGACGGCCCAGGCACAGAGGCGCCGGAAAATCTCCATGCCGAAGCGGAGCGCGCCAATCTGCTGGTGTCGCTCGATCAATTACAGGCGGAGTTTCCGAACTGCGAAACTGTGATGCTCGTGGTCGCGTGGTTTGGAACGGATTTGCGTTGTGGCGAATGCGAGATCAGACCGGGTGTCGAGATCGCTGAGAAGGTCAACGCGCCCGAGGCGTGGAAGGTGGGCGGCGTAGAGCGGGCGGACGCGCACCTCATCAGCACGCATGAGGGCGGGCCAGCTTTTGGCGGCACGCCCAGCGATCGCAGCGTTCTGCAGGCCATCTCCGAACTAAAGCAGCGTGGCTACAAGGTCGGCCTCTATCCTTTCCTCATGATGGACGTGCCCGCAGGCAATGCTTTGCCCGATCCATACGGCGCGGCGTCGCAAGCCGCCTATCCTTGGCGCGGACGTATCAGCGTTCATCCCGCTGCGGGCGTCAGTGGTTCGGTCGACAAAACTGCCGCCGCGGGCGATCAGGTCGCGGCGTTCTTCGGTGCGGCGGAAGCATCCGACTTCGCACAGGGCGGCGATGGCTTGCCCCAATATTCTGGTTTGGACGAATGGAGCTATCGCCGCTTTATCCTTCACAACGCGAAGCTCGCGCAGATCGCGGGCGTAGACTCGTTTCTCATCGGGTCAGAACTGCGCGGCCTCACAACCGCGCGCGACAGCGCCACAAGCTTCCCAGCTGTAGCCGCGCTACAGGGACTCGCGGTGGATGTGCGCGCCGTTCTCGGCGGCGAGGCGATTATCACCTACGCTGCCGATTGGACCGAGTATTCCGGTTATCGACCGAACGACGGTTCCAACGACGTGTACTTCCATCTCGATCCACTTTGGGCGAATGCGAACATTGATGTGGTTGGGGTCGACTGGTATCCGCCGCTGACCGATTGGCGGGCAGGCAGTGCGCATGCCGACGCCGAACTCGCAACCGACATCCATGATCTCGCCTACCTGCGCGGCCGCATCGAGGCGGGCGAGGACTATGAATGGTACTACGCCAACGATGCCGATCGTGCTGCGCAAAATAGGACGGCAATCGCTGATAGCGCCCACGGCGAAGATTGGGTGTTTCGCGCCAAGGATGTTCGCAACTTTTGGCAGAACGAACATTATGATCGTTCCGGTGGTGTGCGCGCTGCCGTGCCGACGGCGTGGGTTCCGCAATCTAAGGCTGTTTGGTTTGTTGAGTTCGGCTGCGCCGCCATCGACAAAGCTTCAAATCAGCCAAACGTCTTCACTGATCCCAAGAGCAGCGAGAGCGCCGTACCGCGCTTCTCGACCGGTGCGCGCGATGATCTCATTCAGCGGCGGGTGCTTGATGCCTATCTCAGCTACTGGGAGAGCGAAGCTAATCCTGTCTCTTCGCTCACCGGAAGACCGATGATTGAAGGGATGATGCTTTGGGCCTGGGACGCCAGGCCATATCCCGCGTTTCCCGCGCGCACGGATGTGTGGTCCGATGGCGGCGCGTGGGCGCGCGGCCACTGGCTCAATGGTCGCGCCGGTTTGTCTGACCTAGGCGAAGTGGTTCTGGCGCTCTGCGCGCGCGCCGGGTTGAGCGATGTCGACACGACTGCGGTCCGCGGGGCTGTGAGCGGCTATGTTGTCGATGCGCCAGCATCTGCACGCGACGCGCTCGAGCCTTTGATGGCAGCATTCGACTTCACAGTCTGCGAGCGCGATGGGCTGCTCACATTCTTTCATGCCAGTGCGGCAGTGCATGTCCTGTCAGCAGCTGACTTCACCGCCGCCAGTTCCGCGCAGACTTACGCGCAGCGAGATGTTGGTGACGCGCCGATCGAGGCGCGGGTTCGGTTCATCGACGCTGCGCGCGACTATCATCTCGCGGGTGTGAGTGCGCGGCGTCTCGACCGCGCTGAAGGCGGGGTTGCGACAGTCGAAGCGCCCTTGGTGCTGGATGCGGACACAGCAGAAGCGATGGCCCAGCGCCTGCTTACCGACCGCCGCGCGGCGACGGAGTTACTACAAGTGGCAGTCAGCCCAACAGGTCTGGCTTTTGAGCCCGGAGATCGCGTGAGTTTTCCGGAGGGCGGCGAAGTCTTCGAAATCGTTCGCATAGAAGATGCGGAAGCACGTCAACTTGAACTGCGGCGCGCACGTTCTCAAAGCGTGGCGATTGTCGGCGGCGTCGATCCCAGTTCGCCCACACCACCTCAGCCGGCGCCGACACCGGTGTTCGCGATCCTAGATCTGCCGCCTCTGCCAAACGACGAAGCGGAGGACCGTCCACTCGCGGCTGTCTTCGCGTCGCCGTGGGTCGGTGCGCATGACGTCTATGCCGGCGTAACGCGAGCTCGCCGCGCGACCATCCCAGCGCCTGCGATCATGGGCGAATTGCAGTGGGCGCTGTGGCCAGGCCCCGTCGATCGTTGGGACGACGGCAATGTCGTTCGCATCGCTCTCTATGGCGGCGCGCTGAGCAGCGTGACGCGTGACGAAGTGCTGAACGGCGCCAACGCGTTTGCGATTGAGGCGGATGGGGAATGGGAAATCCTGCAGGCAGCGCATTGTGAGCTCGTCGCGACCGGCGTGTACGAGCTGCACACGTTTCTACGTGGCCGCCAAGGCAGCGCGCACGCGATGCGCGCGCCGCACCCGGTTGGCGCGCGGATCGTCAAGCTCGATCAACGTCTCGTGCGGACCAACATCGCTGCGCACGAATGGGGTGAGGCGCTTTCTTTTGTCGCGCCGCCGGCGGGCGCGCCGTCATCGAGCAACCGCGCCGCGGCTGCCGCGCTGACATTGCCGCATGCCGCCATTCGTCCCTGGGCGCCTGCGCATTTGCGCGCTGCGCGGGACGAGGCAGGCGACGTCGCCGTCACCTGGGTGCGGTGTGCCCGGGTCGGTGGCGATACCTGGGGTGCGGGTGAGCCTCCGCTCGGGGCGCCCTCCGAGAATTACGTCGTTGAGATTCTCGACGGCGGCACTCCAATCCGAACCGAAACGACTTCTGTCCCCAGCTTTCTCTACAGTGCAGCCGCACAAACGGCGGATTTCGGCGCTTTGCCTGGGTCGTTGCACATCCGTGTCGCACAGGTAGGCGAAAGCGGCGCCACAGGCTTGAACAGCGAGTTAACCATAACATTATAGTCGGAAAGGCCAGAATGGCCGGACGCGCCTGATTCCGATTTCGGATGAGGCGCCCGAAGCCGGAGCGCGCGGACACCTTGAGCTGGGACCCATATGCCTCCCTCGGCGTCAGCCGATCCGCTAGCGCCGACGATATTCGTCGCGCCTACCGAACGCTTGCCAAAGAACTGCACCCCGATGTGCGCCCGGGTGACAAGGCCGCCGAAGAGCGGTTCAAGCGCGCGACTGCCGCGTTCAATCTACTCTCTGACCCCGTAACCAAGCAGCGCTTCGATCGCGGTGAGATCGACGCTGACGGCAATGAGCGGATGGCGTTCCAGGGGCGTGGCGGGCCAAGGCAAGGCGCGCGCTCTTATGCCGGTGCGGGGGCAGGCGCTGGGCCGGGCGGCGGTGGCGGCGCCGGCGCAGGCGATCCGTTCGATTTAGGTGATATTTTCTCCGATCTCTTCGGACCAGGGTTTGGCGGCGCGCGTACGTATTCACGAATGCGCGGGCGCGACATTCGCTTCACGCTCGACATCGATTTCCTCGACTCCATCATCGGCGCCAAGCGGCGTATCTCGTTGGCCGAGGGCCGCACGCTTGATGTCGCCATTCCAGCGGGTGTCGAAACCGGCCAAGTGCTGCGGCTTAAGAACCAGGGCGGCGCCGGTGTTCAAGGCGGCCCGGCGGGTGATGCGCTGGTCGAATTACGTGTGCGTCCGCACGCCTTCTTCCGTCGCGAAGGCCAGGACGTCCACATGGACCTCAACATCTCGCTGACCGAGGCCGTCGAGGGCGCGCGCATTCAGGCGCCGACGCCGAGCGGCAACGTCACACTAACGATCCCGGCCGGCTCCAATACCGGCAAGGTGTTGCGCCTGAAGGGGAAGGGCGTCGCTGGCCAGGGCGATCAATTCGTCCGCCTGCAAGTCGTTCTGCCGGAAATGGCCGATGACGACCTCAAAAAGTTCGTGAAGAAGTGGCCCAAGAAGGACTACGTCCCCCCGCGACCGACTTAGTCCTCTTGAGGACTTTCCGGGAACCAAGGCTATTTGTTGCACTGAACCTCGCCCAGGAGAGTTCGGCGGTATTTGCCCGCCCGATCGATCACAAACTGGTTAAGGCAAAGCGGACGCTACATTCAGCGCCCATTCAGAGGGCCTCGCGTAATCCAAGATCGTCATGTGGGCTAAATCTGCTCTCCTTTCCGCGCTTCTCGCGGCCAGCGCCTTCGCTGCGCCGGCTGACGCGCAGCAACGCCCGCATATGCAACGTCCTGAGCACGCCTTGACTATGCCCGCTCAATATCGCGGCGGAGACCAAGATCTTCGCTCGATCCGCGAAGTGGTTGACCAACTCCGCGCCCAATATGGCGGCGAGTACGTCTCCCATCGCCTTGAGCAGGGCGGCCGCCCCGTCTATGTCGTGCGTTGGCGCATGCCCGACGGGCAAATCCGCGATTTCCGTGTGAGCGCCAGCCGCTAGGGACGAGAACTTGTATGCGCGTATTGGTGGTCGAGGACGATAAGAACCTGCGGGAGCAGCTTGCTTCCGCGCTCACCGATGCTGGCTACACGGTTGATAGCGCGGCGGACGGCGAAGAGGGCCAGTTCCTCGGCGAAACCGAACCCTACGATCTGGCGATCCTCGATCTGGGTTTGCCCAAGGTCGATGGCCTCAGCGTCCTGAAGGCTTGGCGCAAGGACGGCAAAAACCTGCCGGTCCTTATCCTGTCGGCCCGTGATCGCTGGAGCGAAAAGGTTGAGGGCCTCGATCTGGGCGCCAACGACTACGTAACAAAGCCGTTTCACATGGCCGAACTGTTGGCGCGCGTCCGCGCCAATGTGCGTCGCCAGACCGACCACCAATCCTCTGTCCTGGAAGTGGGCGACCTGCGGCTGAACTCGGCCACAGGTCAGGTCACCGTCAACGGCGCGCCGGTGAAGCTCACGGCGTACCAGTACAAAGTCCTCGACTATCTGATGCACCACGCCGGCCGCATCGTCTCGCGCACCGAGTTGACCGAAAAGATCTATAGCCAAGATCACGAGCGTGACTCGAACACGATCGAAGTCTTCATTGGCATCCTTCGCCGGAAAATCGGCACCAACCGCATCATTACCGAAAAAGGTTTGGGCTATCGGCTGATCGATCCTGCGGAAGCGCAGTGAGCGACGCAGCGGGGGGCATTCTTCAGCGTTTTCGTGCAGCGATCCGCCACTCGATTGCCGCACGTCTTTTGACCATCGGCATTGTCAGCGTCTTCGGCCTCGTGCTCATGGGCTGGATCGCGCACATGCAGTTCAGCGCGCGGCTGCTGCGTCTGCTTATCGATCCCGAAATTGAAAGCGTCTCCAGCGAGCTGATTGGCAACGCAGTGCCAGGGCTCAACAGTGAGCTCGTCCTGCGCGACCTGCCGCTCGATCCGCGTTATCTCCGGCCGCTGAGCGGCCGCTACTTCCAGATTGCGATCGTCCGAGGTGATGGCCGTCTGCAAATGCATACGATCTCGCCCTCGCTCGTGGATGAGGCGATCACGTTGCCAGATCGGGTTCAGCGCGAAATCCAGGAGATGCGGCCCGGCGACCCACCGCGGTATTTCAGTATCGTTGGCCCAGACGGCAACGACATCCGTGTCATAACGCGCGTTGAGGTCATTCCCGACGTTCAAGGCCGGTACGTGTTCGTCGTTGGCGTCACAACGGGGGAAATTCTTGAAGCCGCTGGCAGCCTGGTTGGCTGGGCGTTTGTTGTTTTCATTGTCTTCTGTGCACTGATGGTCACAGCGGTGTCGGTGCTGCAAATTCGCTTTGGCCTTGAGCCGCTACACGAATTGCAGCGCGACATCGCTGCCGTGCGCCGCGGCGACGCTGATCGTCTCCAAGGCGATTACCCCGCCGAAATCCAGCCGGTGACCGATGAACTCAATGCGCTTGTCGATCACAATCGCGAAGTCGTGGAGCGCGCGCGCCGTCACGTCGGCAATCTCGCGCACGCACTTAAGACGCCAATCGCTGTACTAAAAAACGCGGCTGCCGGCGGTGGCGAAGACGGCGTGATGAAGCAGTCGATCGAAGAAATGGAAGGCTTCGTTGAGCGTCAGCTTCGCCGCGCCCGCGTTGCAGCTCGGGCCGAAGCCAGCGCCGGATCAACCATCGCCTACCGGACGCCCGTGCTGAAGAATCTCGAAGACCTCGTCTTCATGATGGAGCAGCGCTACGACAGCAGCAAGGCGATGGACATTTCAATCGAGGCCGAAGCCGACGTGACTTTCCGTGGCGAACGCGAAGATCTGCTCGAAATGGCCGCCAATCTGATCGACAACGCCTGCAAGTACGGCACAAGCCAGGTGATCGTGCGCTTGCTGCCGTCGTTCGAGTCCAATGGCTTGTTCGAGATCGTCGTGGAAGACGATGGTCCCGGCATGACGGACGAGCAAATCGCCAAGGCGATGAAACGCGGGGCCCGCCTTGACGAAGCCGCGCCCGGGCAGGGTCTTGGCCTCTCCATCCTACAAGAGACGGTGGAATTGTACGCTGGCGAACTCATCTTTGAGCGAGCTCAACTCGGCGGCCTAAAAGCGCGCCTCAGATTGCCCGCGACCGACTAACCTGCGGCGTCCAAGCCGGTTTCTTCGGTCAGCGAACCGCGCTAGGCCTCGCACCGTTGTGACGCCCTTCATCGTCATTCTTGCAGGCGCGCTGATGGCCGCCGGCCGCGTTCTGGACGCTGCGCGCCGCGCGTCGCGCCGGCGGTGACGCTCGCGCCGGGCGCTTCGTGTTGCTCGTATGCGCGGGCGTGAGCGTGGTGACGCTCGGCGTCTATCTCGTGATTGGGAGGCCGGCGCTAGCGGGCGGCGCTTACGCGTCGCGGCTTGAAGCGCTGCGCCAGCGACCGGAAGAAACCTATAACGGTGAGGAATGGCTCGCGGTGCTTGCTGACGATGCGCGTCGCAACCCAGCCGATCCCTGGCCGCTCCTAGCAACCGGCGAAGTTTATCTTCGCATCAATCGCCCGGACGAGGCTGCGCGCGCCTTCGATGCGGCGCTGCGGCGTGAGCCGCGCTCAGTCGATGCGCTGATCGGTGTGGCGCGTTCAATCGCCACAATAGAGGGGCGCTTTACGCCCGACGCGCTCGCTTACCTCGAGCAGGCATCCTCGATCAGTGACGATCCCGCGCCGTGGATATATCGCGCCATGGCCGCGATGGAGTCCGAGAACGCGGCGGACACGCGCCGGATGTGGGGCGAGGCGCTAGCGCGCATGGGGCCCGACGATCCACGCCGCGCCATGGCCGCGCGCTTTGCGGCAGGCCAACAGCCATGAGCCGGGGAGTCTCTCATGCGTCGGCGTGACCAGCGTCTAATGATCATCGGCGTCGCCGGCGCCGTGCTTGCGCTGGCGGCGGCGCTGACCTTCGCGGGATTGCGCGATTCCGTTGTGTATTTTGTTGCGCCATCTGAACTGGCGGCCAAAGCCCAGCCTGGACAGCGCGTCCGTCTCGGTGGCCTCGTCGTCGAAGGTACGGTGCGCCGGGAAGGAACGATAACGACATTCTCCGTTACGGACGGCGCAGTCGAAGTGCTCGTCCGCACCCACGACGAACTTCCTGACCTGTTTCGCGAAGGCCAAGGCGTCGTCTGCGAAGGGCAATACGTTCCAGGGCAAGCGTTCGAAGCTGATCGCGTGCTGGCCAAGCACGATGAGAATTACATGCCGCGCGAAGTCGCCGAAGCTCTGAAAGAGCGCGGCGAGTGGAAGGGCGGCGCTGCGCCATGATCGCCGAAATCGGCGCCTTCGCCGCCGCCTTGGCGCTGGCGCTCTCGCTTGCGCAGGGCGGTTTGGGCGTTTTCTATCCGCAGAGCGAGACGCGCGCAGCCGCCGCCGCAGCGCTCGCGCAAGCCGCAGCGCTTTGCTGTGCATTGGCGTTCGTGCTGCTGATCACGCTATTTGTACAATCGGATTTTACGGTCGCAGTCGTCGCCGCCAACTCTCACATCGATAAGCCGCTGATCTATAAAATCGCAGGCGCGTGGGGAAACCACGAAGGTTCGATGCTGCTCTGGTGCTTTGTGTCGGCGTTGTTTGGCGCCATATTCGCCAGCCTCCGTGGGCGCCAATCGCTCGGCTTGTGGGCACGCACAATTGGTGTGCAAGGCTTCGTTACGGCTGGCGCGCTCATCTACGCGCTCTTTCTCTCAAACCCATTCGCACGCCTCGATCCCGCTCCGATGATTGGCAGCGGATTGAACCCGTTGCTGCAGGATCCGGCGCTCGCCGTGCACCCGCCGCTTCTCTACATTGGTTACGTCGGTATGAGCGTGCCTTTCTCGTTGGCGCTTGCCGCGCTGCTGGAGGGCAGGGCGGATCAAGCCTGGGCGCGCGCGCTGCGGCCGTGGACGCTAATCGCCTGGACCAGCCTCACGCTCGGCATCGGCCTTGGCTCGTATTGGGCTTATTACGAACTCGGTTGGGGCGGCTGGTGGTTCTGGGACCCGGTCGAAAACGCGAGTTTCATGCCGTGGCTTGTCGCCGCCGCTTTGGTGCACTCCGCGATTGTCACGGAGCGCCGTGGTTCGCTCGCGAGCTGGACAATCCTGCTCGCCATCATGGGGTTTGGCCTCGCTTTGCTCGGCACCTTCCTCGTGCGTTCCGGCGTGTTGACCTCAGTGCATGCATTCGCCGTTGATCCGCAACGCGGCATCGCAGTGCTGCTTATGCTGAGCGTCGCGCTCGGCGCTGGCTTCGGACTTTACGCGTGGCGCGCCTCGAAGCTTGGCCAGCCTTCAGGTTTCGCTGCCGTCAGCCGCGAGAGCATGCTGGTCTGGAACAATTTCGGCCTCGCCGTGGCAGCTGGTGTTGTGCTCGTCGGTACAATCTACCCGCTGCTTGTCGAAGCGTTTGGCGGCGGGCTCATCTCCGTTGGGCCGCCTTTCTTCAACGCGACGGTTTCACCGCTCTTAGCGTTGCTCTTCGTTCTGTTGCCGCTTGGTCCGATGCTGACATGGCGCAAGGGCGACATGCGCGCGGCGTTGATCAAGCTTGCGCCCGCGGCGATCCTTGCGCTGCTAACGCTCATCATCGCGCTTGTAGCCACCCAGTGGCGCGCCGTTCCTGCCATTGGTCTCATGCTCGGCGTTTGGCTCGTAGCCGGCGGCCTCATCTATATCTGGACGCGCCTGCAGCGTGGCACTGGAAAGCTCTCCGCAAAGATCGCGCTTTTGCCGCTCGCTGTGTGGTCCATGAGCCTGGCGCACATTGGCGCCGGCGTATTGACGCTCGGCGCGGTCGCCGAAACCGGCTTCCGTTCAGAACGCGCTGTGGCTTTGGCGCCGGGAGAGGGCGTCGCCTTCGCGGGCCACCGCATCACGTTACTCGAGGTCGGCAGCATCGAAGGGCCGAACTATTCGGCCACGCGCGCGAACTTCCGCGTTGATCAACGGAACGGTGCGGCCCAGCCTCTTTCGGCGGAGCGCCGCTACTTCACCACCTCACCGATGCCGACGACGGAAGTCGGCATCCTCAGCGGTCTTGATGGTGATCTGTACGTTGCGCTGGGCGAACAGGTTCGTGAAACCCAGGGCGCGTGGACCGTGCGCCTCTACCACAATCCGTTGGTCCATCTGATCTTCATTGGCGTGATCCTGATGGCGTTGGGAGGCGGCTTGAGTCTCGCCGCGCTCGCGCGCAAGCGAAGTGAGACGCTATGACCCTCGTCGCCCTGCTGCTCGCGACAACCGCGCCCACTGCGCTCGGCGATCCCTCACAGGAGGCGCGCGCCCAATCGCTCGAGCGCGAAATCCGCTGCGTGCAGTGTGAGAACGAGCCGATCGCGCAATCCACTGCCGACATCGCCGTCGATATGCGCGCGCTCGTTCGAGAGCGGATTGCCGCGGGAGACAGCGATACCGAAATTCGCGCCTTCTTCCGGCAGCGTTATGGCGACTATGTCTTGTTCCGCCCGCCGTTCGACGCCCGCACTTGGGCGCTTTGGGCTGCTCCGTTGCTCCTGGGTGGGGCAGGCCTGATGGCGGTCCTGGGCAATCGCCGGAGGCGAAGCGCCGCAGCCGTGGATTTCGCCCCAGAAGAGGGTGAACGATAAAGGTCGTACCGGACCTACCGTTCGTCGCCCAAGTTGCTGAATGTCCTAAAAAAGCCGCTTGGTTCGGCCTCAATCCATCCCAACTTTGCCCCAAACGGCTCTTAACCGACCGATGATGGCGCCTAACTAGGGCTTGAAACGTAGCTGGGCTAAGCCTCCAATAATCGCAGCGTCCTCCCAAGGGTTCAAAATTCATGACCGAAGTCGTCTCGATGAAGTACCTCCGCCGCACTCTTATTGCCGGCGGTGCGGCCATGGCGTTGTTCGCCGGGTTCGCGGCCCCGACGTTGCTCTCGGCCACCGCCCAGGAAATCAACCCGAGCGCGAGCGCGCCGCCGCATGGCGCGCCGGGTAGCTTCGCCGATCTGATCGAACGCGTGCGTCCGGCAGTCGTCTCGATCTCCGTGCGCCAGCGTCCCGACGCTGTGCAGCAGCCGTCGCTCGAAGGTCTGCCGCCGGGCTTCGAAGAATTCTTCCGCGGCCGCCCGGGACAGCCCGGCCCCGCTCCGACATCGCTCGGCTCCGGTTTCTTTGTGACGCAGGACGGCGTCATCGTCACCAACCACCACGTGATCGAAGGCGCCGAGGAAATTACCATCCGCACCAGCGATGGCCGCGATCATCCCGCCGACATCGTGGGGTCCGACGAAGCCACCGACGTCGCGGTGCTCCGCATTCGCGGCGGCGGCCGTTTCCCATTCGTGACCTTCGATGACGCAAGCCACGTACGGGTCGGCGATTGGGTCGTCGCCGTCGGCAACCCGTTCGGTCTCGATGGCACGGCGACCGCTGGCATCGTCTCGGCTATGGGCCGCACCGACGCCGGGTCGTCCGCCTATGTCGACTACATGCAGATCGACGCGCCGATTAATCGCGGCAACTCGGGCGGCCCGACGTTCGATCTCGCCGGCAACGTCATCGGAGTGAACAGCGCGATCTTCTCGCCCACGGGCGGCAACGTCGGCATCGGCTTCGCCATCCCGGCAAACACCGCCAACGGCATCGTGCAGCAGATCCTGCGCAATGGCCGTGTGACGCGTGGCTGGATTGGCGTCTCCATCCAACCGCTCGATGCAGACATCGCCAACAGCCTCGGCCTCGAAGAGGCGCGCGGTGCACTCGTCGCCAGCGTAACGCCGGACGGCCCAGCCGCGCGCGCCGGTCTCCAGCAAGGCGACGTGATCCTGACCTTCAACGGCCAACGGATCGAAAACAGCCGCGACCTCACGCAACGCGTGGGCGCCACGGCCATCGGCGCCAATTCGCGCGTCGAAATTCTGCGCAACGGCCGCCGTCAAACGCTCTCGCTTCGCCTCGGCGAGCGTCCGTCTGAACAACAGCTTGCGTCGGCCAACCCGCCGAACGCCACGCCGCAACCGCAGCCTGAAGAGCGTGGCGGCGTCGCGCAAAGCTCGCTCGGCCTTTCGGTGCGTCCGTTGACGGCAGAAGATCGTACGCGGCTTTCGCTGCGCGCCAACGAGGGCGGTCTTGTTATCACCTCGGTCGAGCCGACGAGCGATGCGGCGCAGAAGGGTATTCGCGCCGGTGACGTGATCGTACAGGCCGGCGGCGAGCAGGTTCGCTCGGTTGCCGACTTGACGCGTGCCGTGAACCAGGCGCGCGCTGCAAATCGTCAGCTGCTGCTGGCGGTCAGCAATCGTGCGGGTCGCGGCTACGTCGCCGTCGATGTGGGTGGGCAATGAGGAGGGACAGTATGAGGGTTCTCCTGGTTGAGGACGATGCCGAGATGGCAGCTAGCCTGAAGGCCTCGCTCAGCGCCGACGACCATGAGGTCGAAGTCGCGGGCGATGGCGAACTGGGCCAGTCCATGGCCTCAGGCGGCGGCTATGACGTGATCGTTCTCGATCGCATGTTGCCGAAAAAGTTGGGCGTCTCGGTCGTGCGTGAGCTGCGCGACCAGGGCGTTTCGACGCCGGTGCTGATCTTGTCGGCGCTGCATGACGAAGATCACCGCATCGAGGGCTTGAACGCCGGCGCCAATGACTATCTTGGCAAGCCGTTCTCGACGCGCGAACTGCTCGCCCGCGTGCGCGCGCTTTGGAACGGCCGTGATCGCGAGCCGCAAACCAAGCTTGCCGTTGGCGATCTGGAAATGGACCTCTTGGCCCGTACCGTGAAGCGCGGCGGCAAGAAGCTCGATCTGCAGCCGCGCGAGTTCCGGCTGCTTGAGTACCTCATGCGCCACGCGGGTCAGACCGTGACGCGTAAGATGCTGCTCGAAAACGTCTGGGATTATCATTTCGATCCTCAGACGAACGTGATCGACGTGCACATCTCGCGCCTGCGTTCGAAAATCGATCGCGATTTCGCGCAGTCTCTTTTGCACACGGTGAGAGGTTCGGGTTATCGACTGGAGGCATGAGGCCAAGCCTCTCGCTCCTTCGGACCACGACATTCCGGCTCGCGCTCGCGCAAGCCGGAATCGTGCTCGTTTTTGTGCTCGCGCTACTCGGGTACGTGTATTTCGCCACCGTCGGTCAGCTCAACGCTGACTCCGATCTCCTGGCCGATCAGGAATATGCCGCGCTCGACCGTGCTTACGGCGAGGGCGGCATTCGGCGTCTCAATCAAGAGGTCGTGGAGCGCGCGGCTCGACAAGGGCCGCTCCTCTATGTGCTGGCCGAGAGCAACGGTACGGTCATCACCGGCGACTTTCAGCAATTGCCGCAAATGCCCGCGGGCGCGGCTGAGCGGGTCGACTTCAGCTTTGAGCGCGTGGACGATGAAGGGGCAGCTACGCGCGGTCGCGCGCGCGGCCAAGTCGGCCGCTTGCTCAACGGGCCCATCTTATTGGTCGCCCGTGATCTTGGCGACAGCGCGCTCATCTCGGGACGGATCACGAGTGCTTTGTGGACCGTGGCGCTCTTCGGTGTCGTTCTCTCGATCGCCAGCGGCCTCATCGGTTCATGGCTCGCCTCGCGCCGGGTCGAAGCGCTAGCTGCGACTGCGCACGAAGTCATGGGCGGCGACATCACCTCGCGTGCGCCCGTGGGCGGCGAGAACGATGAGTTCGACACGCTCGCCATCGCCATCAACGCGATGCTCGATCGTCTGCAGCATCTTATGCAGGTCTCACGCACGGCGGGCGACGCCATCGCCCACGATCTTCGCTCACCCCTGACGCGCTTCCGTCAGAAGCTAGAAGCCGCGCTCGAAAATCCACCCAATGTCGACGCCGACCGCGAAGCGCTTCGCGTCGCTCTCGAAGAAGCCGATAGCGTGCTCGACACCTTTGCCGCAGTGCTGAAGCTGGCGCGTGTCGAAGGCAATGTCACGTGGCGCTTTGAGCGCGTGAACGCGACCGCCATCCTGCGCGAGTTGGTCGATTTCTACGAACCCGCTGCTGAAGACGTGCAGCGTTCGCTCAAGGGCGAAGTCGAAGACGGTCTCTACATCTACGGCGAGCCAGGACTCTTCACGCAGGCCGTCTCGAACCTGATCGAGAACGCGCTGAAATACACCTATGAGAATGGCCGTGTCGAAGTCCGCGCCGTGCGTCGCGCCGATGGCCGTATTGAGATTGCCGTCTCGGACGACGGCCCCGGCATCGCGCCCGAAGATCGTGACCGCGTGCTCGATCGCTTCGTCCGGCTTGAGAGCGCGCGCTCAACCCCGGGCGCTGGCTTGGGGTTGAGCCTCGTAGCCGCCGTCGCCCGCTTGCACAAAGGCGGCCTACACCTGCGCGACGGCCTTGGCGGTCAAGGCGAACGCAAGGGGCTTGGCGCGGTGCTCGTTCTGCCGGCGATGGCGAACCAATGATCCGCGCCGCGCTTGCCAGCGAACAAGGGCCGGACGACTTCGCCGGCTCGGTCTGGCAACAAGCCTCGGCTGCGGCTGCCTCGCATGCGCCGTACCTGCGCCGCCTTATGCTCCGGCGCTCTGATTTGCTGGTCGCGCCGGATGAAGGTTGGGCTCAGCGCACGCTACAAGAAGCCATCGGCGCCGCAGAAGCCATCGCACTTGCGCCTCCACCGATCGAAGAGGCGATGGTGATACTCCGCCGCGCCAAGGACGCTGCACACCTCGGTGCCGCATTGGCCGATCTCTCTCGTGCTTGGCCACTGATGCAAGTCACCGGCGCCATCACCGCATTTGCTGACGCCTCGCTTCGGGCCGCGATCTCCGTCGCCGCCGCCGAGAGCGCAAAGCGCGGCGACATTGTTGCAGGCGCATTCGATGGCGATAATGGCCCTGCGCCCGGGATCGCGCTCATCGCCATGGGCAAGATGGGCGCCGGCGAACTCAATTACTCCAGCGATATCGACTTTTCGGTGTTCTTCGATAGCGAAGCGCTTGCCGCAGCCGGTGCGCGTGAGCCGCGCGTCGCCGCCGTACGGCTGGTTGCGCCGCTCGTGCGGACGCTCGAAGAGGTGACGCCTGACGGCTATGTTTTCCGCACCGACCTCCGCTTGCGTCCGGACCCAGGCTCAACGCCCGTTGCCGTCTCGATTGCCTCCGCCGAACATTATTACCAAAACCTCGGCCAAAACTGGGAACGCGCAGCCTTCATTAAAGCTCGCGCCGCCGCCGGCGATCGTAAAGCCGGCACTGAGTTTCTTGACTCGCTTGTTCCCTTTATCTGGCGCAAGCACCTGGATTTCGCGGCGGTCGAAGACGTTCATTCGATCAAGCGCCAAATCCTCTCCGCGCACAAAAGCGCCGAACTCGGCGATCCAGTGTTCGATGTAAAGCTCGGGCGCGGCGGCATTCGTGACATTGAACTCTTCGCGCAAACCCAGCAGCTCATTCTCGGCGGCCGCAACAAGAAGCTTCGCTCGCCGCACACGCTCGCCGCACTCGACGCGCTGGTAGAGGCCGGCGCGATTTCGCAAGAGGCCTGCACCGCGATGCAGGAGTCTTACGTTTTCTTCCGCGAAGTCGAACACCGCATTCAGATGTTGGAGGACGCGCAGACCCACAAGACGCCCGGTGATCCTGAAACACGCGCACGCGTCGCGGCGCTCGCGGGTTTTGAGACGCTGGAATCTTTCGATGAGGCGCTGATCGAGCGCCGCCGGATTGTGTCGGAAATCGATTACCAGCTGTTTGGCGACAAGAAGCGCAGTCTCGCCGACCCAATGGGCAGCCTCATCTTCACCGGTGTTGAGGATCAACCCGAAACGCTGGCGACCATCGAGAAGCTTGGCTTCGCCGATCCGGCCTTCGTCAGCCAAACCATCCGCGGCTGGCACCATGGCCGTGTCCGAGCCATGCGTTCCGAGCGCGCGCGCGAACTGCTTACGCGCCTTACGCCAAGACTTCTCCGCGCTTTCTCTAACGCCGGCGACGCCGACCAGGCCTTCGCGCGCTTCGCCTCTTTCTTCGGCTCACTCTCCGCCGGCGTGCAGGTTCTGGCACTCCTAGATGCGCGCCCAAAATTCCTCGACCTCATTGCCCGCGTCCTCGCGCTCGCACCAAAGGTCGGGGACAAACTGGCACGCCGACCGGCGCTGCTCGACGCGTTGATAGAACCGCGCTTCGCGATCCCGCTCGGCGAGGACGCTCCTGGCGCGCGGCTTTCTGATCTTCGCGACCGCCTGGGCGACGCGGATACGTTCGAGACCAAGCTCAATACTGCGCGCCGCTTTCATCGCGAGGAAGCCTTCCGCATCGCGGTACAGATCCTTGAACAATCCGCAACCGCCGAGCAGGCAGGCGCGGCCTATGCGGACCTCGCGGAGACCTGCGTTGTCGCAATGGCGGATGCAGCGCTTGAGGAAGTCGAGCGGCAAAACGGTCCGCAGCCGGGTAGTTTCACTGTGTTGGCGCTAGGAAAGTTCGGCGGGCGCGAGTTGGCGGACGAGTCCGATCTCGATTTGATGCTCGTCTATGATGCGCCAGCCGAGAATGCCTCGCCTTCCGATTTCTACACGCGTCTCACGCAGCGTCTGATCAGCGCGCTCTCGGCGCCGACAGAAGAAGGCGCGCTCTACGAGATCGACACAAAGCTCCGCCCGTCCGGATCCAAAGGCCCGGTCGCGGTGCGTTTGTCCTCATTCGAGCGCTACTATGCCGAGGAAGCTTGGACTTGGGAGCTGCAGGCGCTGACACGTTTGCGTCCCGTCGCCGGCGATGTGGCGCTCGGCGAACGAGCGCTCGCGACGGCGCACGCGGCCATCGCGCGCTCGCACGATCGCGCTAAAATTCTGGTCGACGTTGCCGATATGCGCGCCCGCATGGATCGTGAGCGCCCGAGCAAGAGCCCGTGGGATCTGAAACTTGCGCCCGGAGGCTTTGTAGACATCGAGTTTGCGGCGCAGGCGCTTCAATTGACCTCGGGCAGCGAAGCATTGATCGACGCTAATACCGGCGGTGCTCTGCAAAAGCTCACCAGCGCTGGCGCGCTCGCACCCGAAACCCAATCCCGGCTCTCCGCCGCGTGGCGGCTGCTGAGTTCGCTGCAGCAAACTTTGCGCATCGCGGTAACAGGCGATTTCAACCTCGAAGATGCGCCGAAGCCACTCATCGGCCGGTTGGCCATGCTGGCGAACGTTTCGGGCGGTGAGGAGCTGGAAACTATGCTCCGCGCCACTGAGGCCGCCGTCCGAGCCGATTTTCTGCAGATCGTGGGCGCCACGAGCGACGGATAAACGTCCCCGGGCCGTTCAAAGGCTCACAACGGAGGTAATATGAGGTTTGCCTGGTTAGCAGCGATCGCGTGTCTGGCGGCGCCGTCGGCGTTTGCCCAACAGGGCGCTGGTGCGATCGCCATGATGCAAGCGGCGGACAGCAACGGCGACGGCGCTATCACTCGCGCTGAAGCCCAAGCTGCGCGCGGCGTGATGTTCGAACGGCTCGATGCCGATCACGACGGCTATATCTCCGAGGCTGAGCGCACCAACGCCAACCGTCAGGGCGGTCAGGCGCGCCGTGGGCTCGAGGGCACCGACACCAACCATGACGGCCGTATCAGCCGTGCTGAAATGATGAACCAGCCCTACCGCGGGTTCGATAGGCTAGATCGCAACCACGACGATGTTCTATCCGCCGAAGAGCTGGAGGCTGCGCGCAATTTTATGCGCGCCCGCTAACGGAGCGCGATTGAGAGCAAAGGGCGCATGATCGATCCGGACGCCGATCTCGTCCGGAACGCGGGGGCGGGTGATCAGCGCGCCGCCGAAGCGCTCGTGCGTCGGCATCTGCCGAAGATGGTCGGCGTTGCGCGCCGTATGCTGAACGACGGCGCCGAAGCGGAAGATGTGGCGCAGGAGGTGTTCTTGCGCGTCTGGCGCGAAGCGCCACGCTGGAAGCCGGGCCAAGCCAAGTTCGAGACGTGGATGCATCGCGTCGCGCTCAATCTTTGCTACGACCGCCTGCGCCGCCGCCGTGAAAAGACCGACCCCAATGCGGGCGTAATGGTCGCCGATAGCCGGCCGCTCGCCAGCGAGGAGTGGCTTGCCCGCCAGCGCGCCGCCAAGGTGCATGCGGCGCTGGCGGAATTGCCCGAACGTCAGCGCGCGGCCATCGCGTTGGTGCACTTCGATGAAATGAGCAACATTGCCGCGGCGGAAATACTCGAGATCAGCGTTGAAGCTCTTGAGTCGCTTTTGGCGCGCGGTCGGCGCGCGCTGAAGGCCGCCTTGGCGAACGTGGCACAAGACTTATTAGGCGGCGCAGAAGGCGCGCCGTGACGAGGAAGGAAGACACCATGGACCGGGAGCGGTTCGCCGAATTGCTGGACGCTTACGGTGCGGATTTTCGCCGCTGGCCGGCCGAGACGCGAGCTGGAGCGGCGGCATTCGCGGCGCGGGATGCCGAAGCAGCCGCACTCATAGCAGAAGCGCGAGAGTTCGACGCAATGCTGGATAGTGCGCGCGAGCTCCCCGCGCCTACGCCAGAGTTTGTCGAGCGTATTCTGGCGTTTGCGCCGCGCGTAGTGCGTCCGGCCTTCGATCGCCGCGCCATGGTGGCGTTGGCGGCGTGCGCCGTATTCGGCGTAGTGCTGGGCTATGGCGGCGGACTGCTCGCGCCGCCGCCGCTTGAAGACGACACATACTTCAGCATGGCGTTTGAAGCGCCGCTCGCGTTTGAGGACGAAGGATGAGCGACTCCCGTTTTCCCTGGCGCACGCTGCTGTTCGTCTCGATCGCGCTGAACTTGGTGATCGTCGGCGCCGTCGGCGGTGCGTTTCTCTCCGGCGCGCGTGTTGAGCGCCAACCCAGCGATGGCGCCGTCGTTGAGCGTCTGCCTGGTCCGCGCGCGTTCTTGCGCGCGTTGCCTGAGGAGACACGCAGGGTGATGCGCCAGGAACTGGCCGAGAGCTGGCAAGCCTCGCGCGATGCGCGGCAGGCGGCGATCCAGGCGCGACGCGACGCTTTCGCTGCTGTGGCTGAGGAGCCCTATGATGCGGCCCGCGTGCGGACGGCGTTCGAACGCCTGCGCGCCGCCGACCAAGCGGCGATCTCCATCTTCCACGATAATGTCATCGAAGCGTTCGGCGAATTGACGCCCGAGCAGCGCCGCGAGGCGCTGGAAGCTCTACGCACCGCTGCACCTGCTGCGCGCCAAAGTGGAATTGGTCCCTCAGACGATGCGGCCGCGCCAGCGGCGCTTTCGCCTCAAGAACGCCAGACGCTGCAGGAGCGGCGCGAGGAGCGGAGAGAGCGCTGGCGCCAGCGCCGCGAAGAGCGCCTGCGTCAGCAGCAGCCTCCTGATCCAACGCCGTAAGCGTCACTCCGCCGCGACGTCTTCCGAGCCACGCTCGCCGCCGAACGTGCGCGGCAGTGTCACCGTCACGATGGTGCCCCGGCCGACTTCCGATTGGATCGAGAGCTTGCCGCCGTGCATTTCCACGAGCGACTTGGTGAGTGCGAGGCCGAGCCCTGTGCCGTGATGGTTGCGAGTGAGCTCTTGCTCGACCTGCTCGAACGGCCGTGCCAGGCGCGGCAGGTGTTCTGGAGGAATGCCGCAACCGGTATCGACAACGCGTAGCGTCAGTCCCTGAGCATTGCCGCGCGCGTGCACCATGATCGCGCCCTGGTCGGTGAACTTTACAGCGTTCGACAGAAGGTTCAGCAGGACCTGCTTCACTGCGCGGTGATCGGCCTCGATTTCTGGCAGGTCTTCCGCATCGATGACGAGCGAGAGGCCCTTCTCGTCCGCCTTGCGCTTGGTGAGGCGCGTCGCTTGCTCGATCGCGACCATCGGATCGAGCGGCTTCGGCGCGAGCGTCAGCTTGTTCGCTTCGATCTTGGCCATATCGAGGATGTCGTTGATCAGATCGAGCAAGTGGTTGCCGCTGTCGAAGATATCGCTGGCGTATTGCTTGTATTGCGGGTTCGCGAGCGGGCCGAACAGCTCCTTCGCCATGATTTCGGAGAAACCGATCACAGCGTTCAGAGGCGTACGCAGTTCGTGGCTCATATTGGCCAGGAAGGTGGACTTCGCGCGGCTCGCTTCTTCGGCCTTGGCGCGTTCTTCGTGCGCTTCTTTCGCCAGCGCCTTGATCCGATATTCCTGCGTTTCGGCGCGGCCGAGTGCGTCGGTGAGACGACGTTCGTTGCGCGCGAGTTCCTCTTCCTTGCGCTTCAGCGGTGTGATGTCGACGCCGACAGTGATGATACCGCCATCGGCGGCACGGCGCTCGACTACATGCAGCCACTCGCCAGTGACAAGTTCGATCACGCGCACGTCCGGGTTCGATGGATCGTTCTTTTCGCGCCGTATGCTCGACGTCGCCGCCGCCGCGACCGCTTCGTACGAAGCGCGCATGCGCAAAATTTCCGGGCCAAGCTTGAAGGCCTTGGCGAAGCTCTGGTTCCAAAGCAGCAGCCGTCGACGCGCATCCCAGAGCGCGAACGGACCCGAAAAGTTGTCGATGGCCGCGCGCAATTGGTGCTCAAGGCTCGAGACACGAGCTTCCGCTTCGTGGCGCTGCGTTGCGTCGATCACCGTGCCGAAGACGCGGGTCTCGCTGCGTCCGCTCGCGTCTTCCACTGCCGTTCCGCGCGCTTCGATCCAAGCGAGGCTACCACCGCGCGTGACGCGGAAGCGTGCGTCCAGCAGGCCGGATTGACGCGCGCGTCGGAACTCTTCCTCAACGCCGAAGCGGTCCTCGGCGACGATTAGTTCCAGCAGCTCGCGCAGACCGAGAATGTCACGCGGCGCGCCAAGCAATCGAGCGGCGCGTTCGGAGAGCTGTAGCTCATCGGCGCCAGGGCGCCACTCGAGAACGCCCACCTTCGCGCCATCGGCAGCGATCTGGAAGTGGGTCTCGGCGCGCTCTGCTTCGGCTTCCGCCATCCGCGCGCGTTGTGCGTTTTGGCGCATCAATAAGTAGAGTACGGCCATCGCCGCCAGCGGCGCTGCCGCCACAAGCGCAAAGCGCAGGAACGCCGCGAGCCAAAGGTCGATGGAGCCCGGTGCGGGCGCTGCCGCCATGACCCCGAGGTCGCCAATCTGCGCGTTCGATTCCGCGGCCACCCAAGTGCGATCGTTGCCGTCACGAATGAGCGCGCCGTCTCGGCCCCCGCGCGCGGCGGCGAGCACTTGTTGCTGCGCGCGGGCGCCGGCCTGTTGCAGCGCGGGCGAGGCATAAAGGATTGCGCCGTCGCGTGAAGCGATGAGCACCCGGGCATTGCCGTCGAGGTCGGGCAACAGGCGCGCGGGATCGATGACCGTGACGATGGCGCGCGCGCCAATGTTGCGTACGATCACCGGGGCCGTCGGCAGCTCGCCACGGTCCGGTGCGCCCACCCAGAGTTCAGCGCCATTCGCGCGCTCAAGCGCTGCCGCAACCAGCGCGGTTTGGCCGGGGTCAGTTATCGCCTCGACAGCGCCGGCGTTGTTGACGATCGCCGCGGCCGCGGCAGGTGAGGCGGAAGCAGCGGCATTTGCAATCGCAGCGGCGGACGCGCCGCCGGAGCGCGCGAGATCGGTAACGCCTGTATTCGCGCCCATCGCGATTGCGAGGTTGGCGTTGACGCGCTCGGCGATCAGTCCCGCCGCCGAAGCCTGGGCCGCGATGATAGTATCGGCCGCATCGTCATGATGCGCGCGGATCTGCGCGGCGATCGCCGCAAAGAACGCGGTGACGAAGACCAGCACAAGCGCGATGAACGGCTTGTTGGCCTTGTACGGCGCAGCGCCTTGCGGCGCTTCGTAAGCATTGTCGTTCGACACAAGTATTCCCCGGCCGCCCCGAATCGCCGTTCGGAATCTCGAAGAGTCTGAAGTGTAACGGGTACGTAAACGCTCTGTCGATGTACGCGCTTGAAAGGCGGCCCCGCAAACACGCAGGGCCGCCAACAAGTCACACCTGTTAATAACTATGCGAGCGTGCGCTCGACCATTTCTCGCGTGTTCTTCGATAGTTGCGGAATCGAAGCGAGATGTTCCAGCGCTTTACGCGCGTGGTCCTGACGCTGGTGGTCGAATCGCCTCCACGATTCGAATGGCGTCAACAGTCTTGCGGCGAGCGCCGGGTTGAGCGGATCGATCGTTTCCGCGAGCGACGCGAGGAAGCGGTAGCCGTCCCCGTTTGCTGCGTGGAAGGCGCGCGGGTTGCGCATTGCGAACGCCGCCGCAAGAGAACGCACGCGGTTTGGGTTCTTCAAATTGAACTCAGGATGCGCCCGCAAGCGCTCTGCGCGCTTTAATGCATCAGTTCGCGGTGATGATGCCTGCACGGCAAACCATTTGTCGATGACGAGAGGGTTCGTCTTCCAGCGCTCGTAGAACTTGGTCAGCGCTTCATCGAACGCGGGGCTTTCGGCGCCGCCAAGCGCCTCAAGCGCCGCGATTGTCTCAGTCATGCTCGCAGCATTGTCGTAAGCCTCAACGAGCGTATCACTCGGTCCGAGCGAGGAGAGCAGGTCGAGCGCCGCGCTCTTCAATGAGCGCCGCCCTGCGGCGTCGGCGCCAGGTGAGAATGGCGTTTCGCCCTTGGTGCGTGCAATTGCCTCGAGCCGTTCGCGCAAGGCGCCAGCCACAGCACGGCGTAACTCTTCCCGTGCCTGAAACAGCTGCTCCGGGTCGGGCGATTTCGACGCCAGCACCAATTCGTTGAGATCAGGCAGCCGCAGCGCCAGCGCCGCAAATGCCGGGTCCTCCTGCGCGCGATCGAGTTCGCGGCCGAGTGCGGTGATGAGCGCCGCAACCGAAGGGCCGCTTTCGCCGAGCAGGATCGAACGCGCAAGCGTTTGGCCGGCTTCCCAACGCGTGAATGGGTCGGGATCGTGCGCCATTTGCGCTAGGTGCGCGCCCGGCGGCAGGTCATCATCGAGCGTCACCGGGGCTGAGAATCCCCGCACGACCGAGGCAATCGGTTCCTCAACGACGTCGCTAAACTTCAACGTCGCCTGCGTATCTTCAAGGACGAGGCGGTGCTCTAGGCGCGATATCGTATCGCCCTCCAGCTTTGCGGCGATAATCGCGCCGTCTGGGCTGATGAAACCGATTTGCAGCGGAATGGGCGCCGGCAGTTTGTGCGGTTGGCCCGGCGTCGCTGAAAGCCGCTGCGAGACGTTGAGTTCGTACGTCTTCGCCGCCGCATTGTACTCCCCGCGCACCTTGAGCGCCGGTGTGCCGGCTTGCTCGTACCAGCGCATGAACGTGTCTAGCTTTTGCCCCGAGGCTTCTTCGAAGCAGCCAATGAAGTCCTCAACGGTCGAGGCCGTCCCGTCGCGGCGCTCGAAGTAGAGTTGCATGCCGCGATCAAACGCGTCTGCGCCGATAATCCGCTTGAGCATGCGGATCACTTCGCCGCCCTTTTCGTAGACCGTCGCGGTGTAGAAGTTATCGATCTTCTGATAGCTTGATGGCCGCACAGCATGTGCGAGCGGGCCGGCGTCTTCACCGAACTGACGTGCACGCAAGCGCTTCACGTCCTTTATGCGCTGCACGGGACGCGAGCGTTGATCGGCGCTGAACTCTTGTTCGCGATAGACCGTCAAGCCTTCCTTCAAGCAGAGCTGAAACCAATCGCGGCAGGTGATGCGGTTGCCGGTCCAGTTGTGGAAATATTCGTGACCCACGACTGCTTCGATGGCCTCAAAGTCGGTGTCCGTCGCCGTTTCAGCGTCCGCGAGGATCAGAGACGAGTTGAAGATGTTGAGACCCTTGTTCTCCATCGCGCCGAAATTGAAATCGCGGACCGCGACGATGTTGAACACGTCGAGATCGTACTCGCGCTGGAAGGTGTCCTCATCCCACTTCATCGAGCGCTTCAGCGCGTCCATGGCGTAGCCAGCGCGCGGCGCGTCACCTGGATCGACATAGATGCCAAGTGCGACTTTGCGGCCGCCCTTAGTCACGAACTCATCGTGGATGGATTCATATTTCCCGGCGCAGAGCGCGAAGAGGTAGGCGGGCTTCGGATGCGGATCGACCCACACGGCGAAGTGCTTGCCGTCATCCAAATCACCGCTCTCGGTCAGATTACCGTTTGAGAGCAGCGTCGGATAAGCGGCCTTGTCCGCTTCGATGCGGACTGCGAAACGCGCCATGACGTCCGGGCGATCGAGATAATAGGTGATCGTGCGAAAGCCCTCCGCCTCACACTGAGTGCAGAAGCGGCCGCCCGACATATAGAGGCCTTCGAGATGAGTGTTCGTCGCCGGCGAAATGCGCGTGACGACGTCGAGCAGGAAGGAGGCCGGCGGATTGTGAATAATCAGGCGGCCCGGCTCGACGCTGAATTGGTCGTCGCGCAACGTCTCGCCGTCTATCGCGACGCTCTGCAGCTCCAACCGTTCGCCATTCAGCGAAAGAGGCGCATCGCCACTACCGCTTCGCCGCACATGGCTGCGTGCGGCGACAATCGTCGCTTCTGGTTCCAACGAGAACACGAGCGCGATTTCGTCGATCAAATAGTCCGGCGGTTGGTAATCCGACAGACGGACAGTGACGTTTTCAGCGTCGCGCATTCAGGCCTCCAGGGAAGGCCTCACATGAGCTTCGCGCGAGCTAAAATCAATGCGTGTTATTCAGCTGCGGCGACAGCTTCACCGCGCGGGGTAGGCTCGTGATAGACGGCGGCCAGAGTCATTTCCGCTTGCTGAGCCAGTTCCTGCAGTTGCCCAGGCGTTTCGTGCGGGTAGTCTCGTGCGAACTCGATGAGCTCGCGCGCCACGCGCATGAGCCGGAGCGCGTTAGCGAACACACGCGACTGATGCTCGACGCGTTGCGGATCGCGGTCGTACTCCGCCATTGGGACGCGCCAGCCGCCCCAATCCTTCTCGTCGGTGACGACGACAGGGTAGGTGCCTGGATAAGGATGACGCGGATCGCGAGCGTCTTGTGACAGCCGGTTGACGGCGCGCAGTATGCGCCAGTTTTCCGTCTCGATTAGGTCCGGCTTGTGCAGATCCTTCTCTTCGGCCGCCAGTTCGTGCGCCTGGAACTCGCGACCGAGGCCGGTGTCATAGGTGACGCGCAGCGGTTCTTCGACGCCCTTGACCCATTGCGGGTGCACTTGCTCGATCACTGCCCACGTCGCCACCGGCTTCACGTAGACGCGCTGGCCCTTATGGAAGACCGCCTTCGCCATGAGACTACTCACCCAAAAATTGAGGCGGCAGCCTAGCGCACGGCGATTGAGCCTTCGTGAACAGACGTTGACGCCAAGACACTCTTTCGGGTTTTGCTGTGGCAGCGTTAAGGTGCGCGCAACCATAAGCCCGGGAGGAACGGGGTGAATTTTGATTTTTCCGACGACCAGAAGTCGTTGAAGGACCAGGCGCGCAAGTTTCTGGCCGATAAGTCCGCCATCAAGGTGGTGCGCGGCGTTTTGGACGATGAGGCCAAGTCCTATGACGAGGCGCTTTGGCGCGGCGTCGCGGAGATGGGCTGGTTGGGTGTTGCGATCCCCGAAGAGCACGGCGGTCTAGGGTTGGGCCGGCTCGAATTGTGCGTCTTGGCCGAGGAGATTGGCCGCGCTGTGGCGCCGATCCCGTTTTCATCGACCGTCTATTTCTTCTCTGAAGCTCTGATGCTTGCGGGCAGCGACGCTCAGAAGAGCGCGTACCTATCGAAAGTCGCAGGTGGCGAGACGATCGGATGCTTCGCCTTGAGCGAAGGTCCAGGCGCGCCAGCGGCGTCGAATATCACCGCGAAGTTCGATGGCTCGACGCTGAGCGGCGTTAAGATCCCGGTGACGGATGGCGATTGCGCCACGCACGCCGTCGTTGTCGCCAAGGAAGGCGGCGCTGTTTCGCTGGTGCTCGTCGATCTCAACCAGCCGGGCGTTACGCGTACGACGCTGAAGACGCTCGATCCAACGCGCGGTCACGCCAAGCTTGAATTTAAAAACGCGAAAGCCGAACGCCTCGGCGCGGCCGGTCAAGGCTGGGAACTCGCTGAGCAAGTGCTCGATCGCGCCGCCGTGCTGATCGCGTTCGAACAAGTCGGCGGTTCGCAGGTTTGCCTCGAAATGGCGACTGAGTATGCGAAGTCGCGATACGCCTTCTCGCGTCCGATCGGTTCGTTTCAAGCCATCAAGCACAAGCTCGCTGACATGT
>JAWKUZ010000027.1:0-32736 GCA_041398305.1 Hyphomonadaceae bacterium | reverse complement strand
GTCGCGTTCCACACCAACCAGCAGCCCTCAACAACCGCCAGCGCCGCGCAGGTTCGCCAACCCCTCTACACCAGCTCAGTCGATCAGTGGCGTCGCCATGAGGCGAAGCTCGAGCTGCTAGCGCGTACGCTGCGTGAGGAAGGCGTGCTTTGAGAGCGCTTGCCATTCTTGCCGCTGGCGCCTGGCTCTCTTTCGCCGCGCCGCTGGCGTGGGCCGAGCCCATCTTCTCGGAATCTTTCCAGGATGGAGACGCCGATGGCTGGGCGCCGTCCGGCGGCGATGTGCGATTAGCGACCTACGCCGATAATGTGTCGTTGCGGCTGACCCGCAATGCCGCCGTCGTGGCGGCTCTCTCCACCAGAGGCCATCGCGATGTCGTCGTCGCGGCGGCGATGGCGGCCGGCGATCTTGAGGGTGACGATTATTGCCTGGTCGAGGCGTCCGGCGACGGGGGCCAGACCTGGATCGAAATTCTGCGCCTGCGCGATGGCCAGGACGATGGCGTCACCATGCGCCGCAACGCCGTACGGGATGAGCGCTTCTCAGGTGCGGAGCGTCTGCTCATCGGCGCGCGCGTCTCGGGCAATGGCGATAACGACCAATGCTGGCTCGACGATGTGCGCGTCGCCGGCGTGCGGGTGGAGGCGGCGCCAAGCGGGCCTCGTTCGGATCTGAGCGCAGCTTGGCTTCACGGCGCCGCGCCGATGGAGTCCGTGGCGCCGATGCGCGCTTTCGCGCCGCCGCCGGATGCGTCCGCGCCGGAGCACGTCTTTGTGGGCGCGTTGCATGTCTCGTCAGCGCGCGGCGCGATGCGCGTGCTGAGGGACACGCTATCCATTGCGCGCCAGCGCTCGCTTCGGCTCGACACGCTCCCGGCATTTGAGATCGCGCTGGCGCAGGACGGAGACACGCTCATCCCGCTGCGGCGCGGCCCCATGCCAAGCGCACATCCTAATTGGGAAGTTGCGATTGAAGCCGGGCGTGTCTGGGCTGAGGCGACCGATGAAGGGTGGAGCCGCGCGTCGCTTCCGTTTGCGCTGATCGAACGCAATGCGAATTGCACGCACAATGGCGTGCTCAGTTTCCTTTTCCGCGACGGAGAAGTGTCGCGCGTCGCTTGGCAAATTGCGTCCGAGACCTGCGCCTATCTGCAGTTCGACGCTTGGGGCGTGGCGCCCGCCCGCCTTGAGGAGGCTTCCGCGGACGCCGCGGCGGAGGCGGTGCAAGCCTATCGCGTCGAACGCGCCGCGCGGATGCCGGTCGCGCCCATGTCCGCGCTCGCGACGCTAGGCGCGGACATCGACGCCTTCGCATCGCCCGCGGATATCGATCCGGCCGCGCTGACGACGTTCGGCGTCATCTATCAGGGCGTTCATTATCGTGGCGGCTGCGACACCAGGGCAGGACCGTATCCCTATTGCGAGAGCCTGCTGCTGCCGTCCTATTCGCTGGCGAAGTCTCTCGTCGGCGGATTTGGGCTGATGCGGCTTGAGTTGCTCTACCCGGGAACTATGCAAGAGCGCGTGGCCGAGCATGTTCGGGCGTGCCGAAGCTGGGATGGCGTCACGCTCGAGAACGCGCTTGATATGTCGACTGGCCGCTATGACTCGGCGGCGAGCGAAGCGGATGAGGCCGTGCTCACAAGCAGCCGCTTCTTCCTCAGTGAGACGTTAGACGAGAAGCTGCGCATCGCTTGCGGCCTTTATCCTCGCCGGGAGGCGCCGGGGCAGCGATGGGTCTATCACACGCCCGACACGTTCGTGCTCGGTGCGGCTATGGCCGATGTGTGGCGCGCGCATGCGGGCGCCGAGCGGGACTTTTTCGACGATGTTCTGGTGCAGGGCGTTTATGCGCCGCTTGAATTGAGCCCGGTTATTCGTGCGACGCGTCGTACCTATGACGAAGCGCGTCAACCGTTCGTGGGCTGGGGCCTCACGTTCCTGGCGGATGATATCGCCAAGGTGGCGGACTATCTGCAGCACTCGGGGGCGCTGCCGCCGCTCATGTCGGAGCGTGCGTTGGCCGCCGCAATGCAACGCATCCCTGAAGATCGCGGCCTTGCAGCGGCGGATGAGAGCTTGCGCTATAACAACGGCTTCTGGGCGTGGAATGCGCAGGCTTACACGGACTGCGCGGATCCGGTGTGGACCCCGTTCATGTCCGGCTTCGGCGGCATCGTCGTGGCGCTGATGCCAAACGGCGTCACCTATTACTACGTCAGCGATGGCGGCGAATATCGATGGGCGCGCGCGGTGCGCGCCGCGGCCCGTATCGCGCCGATGTGCGAGGGGCCGAGATGACAGGAACGCGAGCGGCGCGGGGCTGGAAGGCGGCGCCGGAAAGCCTTCTCGCCAGCTTCATCCTGGCGATCCTGGCCACCGCCGGTCTGTTCTACGTGAACATTATGGCGGCCATCGTCACCGGCCTCATCGACGCGCTGGGCGTAAGCGAGCGTGAGGCCGGCTTTGTTGCTTCGGCCAACGTCTATGGCGCCGCAGTGGGAGCCCTGTGTGCGGTGGGTCTTGTGCGGGTTGTGCCGTGGCGTCCGTTCGCTGCGGTCGCCTTGCTCCTGCTGATCGGCATCGACATAGGATCGAGCCTGTTGCGCGACCTCAATCTGCTGATCGCGACGCGCGCGCTGCATGGATTTGTCGGCGGCGCCTTGGTCGGCGTGTCGTACGGCATCTTCTCGCGCACGAAGTCGCCCGATCGGACCTTTGGCATGCTGCTCGTCGTGCAGTTCGGTCTGGGCGGGTTGGGGACGATGTTTCTACCGCGTCTGGTGCCGGTGTTTGGCACGGGCGCGCTCTTCTATGCGCTCGCAGCGTTCAGTCTCTTGGCGCTGCTCCTGCTGCCCTTCCTCAGCGACTACCCGCTTGAGCAGGAGGCCAAGGAAAAGGCGGCGCGGCCACGCATGCAATGGGGGCCGTTGGCGCTGTCGCTCGGCGCGGTGTTCCTGTTTCAGCTCGCCAACATGGCGCTTGCCGCCTACGTGATCGAATTGGGCCGACGGCACGGCTTGAGCACGGAGTTCGCGAGCGCCGCGGTAGGGGCGTCGTCCTGGGTGTCGATCATCGGCGCGGTTCTTGTGGTGGTGCTGGGCGTAGGCATGGGCCGCTGGCGCCCGCTCATGATCGGCATGACCCTCGCCGTCGTCGGCACGATCGCCTTCCATTGGAGCGCGGACCCGATCGTCTATGTCATCGCTAACTGCATCACCGGATCGGCGTGGTCCTTCATCATCGCGTATCTGCTCGGCATGGTGGCGGAGTTTGACCGCGGCGGCCGCTCCGCTGCGGCGGCCGGCTTCATCTCCAAGATGGGCCTCGCCACCGGCCCCTTCATCGCTGGCGTCGTGCTCGAAAATCAAACCTACGCCTTGTTGATCAATGCGAGCGCTGTCGCGCTTGTGCTGAGCGCCGCCGCCATGGCCTGGCCGGCCCTTCTCTCAGACCGCAAGCGTGCCTCGGAGTAGCGGTCCGACTTGGATTGCATCGGCGCCGTGACGTACGCTCAGTGGCGCTGGGAATGCTGAAGGGCCGCGTGCGGCGAAGCTCGGCCGCATTGACGGGGAGGGCCCCGCCGGCAGCTTTGGAGCAGGCGGGCCGGTCGCGAAATTCGTCGGGACGGCCTAGGGTGGCCCAAAACGGACGCTCGCGGAATCGGGCGGGATGCCTAGATTAGTTCAGTGATCGCCAAGTTTCTCGCTCGCATGCCGATGGCAATACGATCCGGTCTTGCGTGGGACCGGGCGAGGCAGCTAGCGGCCGCCGGTCGGCATGCGGAGGCGTTAGGCGTGATTGACGCTTTGCCGCTCGAAGCTACCCAAACTCTCCACTTCAAACTTCTTCGATTGCAGCAACTTTACGTGCTGGGTCAGGACGATGATGCTTCTGCCGAGGGCCCAGCTGCGTTCGAGTTGATCAATGGCGCAGACGATTTCTCTGCCAATGAGCGACGCTATCTAACGGCCTACGCGAAGACTTTGGTGCGTGATGCAGCTTCGTATGACGACATCGACCTTGCGGCAGTTCGGGATAGCCTGAGGGCGAACTTCCCGTTGCGCCGACATCCGCGCTGGTCGGGATAGGGAATGTCCGCAATCGGCGATCTTGCGCCGAATTGACGGGCAGGGCGGCAACGGCGGGCCCGCCGCGCGAAGACCCAACGAATGACCTTCATGACCGTAGGCGCCACGGGGCAGTAACTGCGTGGCAGTCCAGATCGGACAGCCCCTAACCGACCGTGCCCGTGATCGTCCCATTGTTGGTGACCGGGACGGTAAAGCCGTTCTTGCGGATAGCGTAGCCAGCAGCGCTGCCGCCGCCGCCGCTTGTCGCGAAGGCTCCGCCAGCCGAGCCTGCCGTTGCGCCCGCGCCTGCTGGCGCGCCGCCCGCGCCCCCGCCGCTCACCGTCCCTGGCGATCCCGGTTGTCCATCGCTTGTAGTGCCCGTGCCGCCTGTGCCGCCGAGACCATTCGGCGCGCCGCCACCGCCACCGCCGCCGCCCCAACGCTCAAGCGGTGGAGGAGAGGTGACGCCGCCTTTGCCACCACCACCGCCGGCGCGCACGACGCCGCCGCTGTTGACAGTGATGGACAGCGGCAATCGGCAATAGATGGCGTCCCCGCCCGCGCCGCCCAGTGAGCCCTGTGTACCGTCGCCGCCACCACCTCCGCCGCCATATACTGTGCCGTCGATCTGGAGCGCGATGACAATGGTGTTGAGTTCGTTCGGCCAGCCGCCGCTATCGATGCCCGGGCCGCCATCGGCAAGCTCGCCTGGCGTGCCGGTGATGGTGACGCCTGACCCGAGCGTAAAGGTTACATTGGCGTTTTGTTGACCGTTATAGCCTGCCGTGCTCGCAAGCGTGCGCAAGTTGACGGGCCCCGAGCCGGTGATGGCGATGGTTTGATTGAAGCCGGGGTCGACGCTGACCGTCACTTGCCGCGTGACGATCCCGCCAGGTCCCGTAAGCGTCAGCGTGTAAGTCGTCGTTGCCGATGGCGACACCGAAACCGAGCCGCCCGCGACCGGTGTGACACTGCCGACGCCATTATCGATCGATGCGCTGGTTGCGCCTGAACTTGTCCACGACAACGTCGCCGACCCGCCCGGGAAGATCGATGGAAGCGTCGCCGCAAAGGTTCCCGTCGGCGGTACGGCCGTCACTGTGACCGTTGCCTGTTTAGTTAGGACGCCGCCAGGTCCTGTGAGGGTGAGCGTGTAAGTTGTTGTCGTCGCCGGTGAGACCGATAGCGATCCGCCCGCAACCGGCGTGACGCTGCCGACGCCATTATCGATCGATGCGGTCGTCGCCCCGGTGCTCGTCCAGGAAAGCGTTGCTGAGCCGCCCAGGCTGATTGACGTTGGATCGGCGACGAATGAACCAGTCGGCGCCGCTGCCGTTACAGTGACGGTCGCCTGCTTCGTGATCGGACCGGAGGGTCCATTGAGCGACAATGTATAGGTTGTTGTCGTTGTGGGTGAGACGAGGAGGAAGCCGCCCGCGGGCGTGACCGTCCCGATGCCTTGATCGATCGAGGCCGAAGTTGCATCGCCGCCCGCCCAGTTCAGTGAACTGGAACTTCCAACATTGATCGACGCGGGCAACGCCGCGAATGCGGGCGTCTGCGCCTGATCGATCGCGCTTCGATTTCCCGCGGCGTCGTAGGCGTAGAAGATAACTCTACCGGATGCGTAGTTCGCGCGCCTGACGCGTCCCAACGCATCGTACGCATAGGTGACGGTTTCAGCTGAAGCTCCGCGCAAAAACGCATCGGCGCCGACAAGCGCCGCCGCGCAAGTCTGTGCAAAGAGAAGCCGGCGCGTCGTGATCATCCGCATCCCCCTTGGCGGATTGCGTGTCAAAAACTTGCGCAATTGCGCGCGCTTTGTCGTTGACTAACCTTAGAGTTGAAAACTAGGTTCGCTGTCAAGCGTCGCGTTGCGCGCGCGTTTGCATCTGCGGGGGATGTTCGAATGGGATCGCATCGCCATCGTTTGATTACGCGCACGCGCTCGAAAGAGTCCGAGGCGAAGTCTCGAAGGGATGCCGGCAAACTTCTTCGCGCATCCCTTGTCGCGCTCGTTGCGGGCGCTTCGAATGCGGCGGCGCAAGAGGCCGACTACTTGCCTCCCAATGTCACAACCTCCACGCCAACCGGCGTTGCGTTGTCAGACGGGTCATTCATCTATTCCAATACGGACATCTCGATCGGTCCGCTTACGCTTGAGCGCTTTCACTTGGGCGGCGCGCGCGAAGCCTCAGACGGCCTCTTTGGTCGTTTCATGTCGCACAATTTCGATATATACGTCGCGCCGAACCGTCGTTCGTCTATTAGGCCTGGGCCTATTAAGATGATCACCACGAGGCCCGTGGCGCACCTGGGGCAAAGCGCGAGCGGGGTGTATGACCAGGCCTATCCAGACACCAGCGTGGTGCTTCCGTGGACGCCCGATTCGCTGACGGACACGCTTACCTTCAGCTCATCCGATCTCACGACCGGTGACTATCAGTACACCGCTCACAACGGTACGATTTACAACTTCACCCATACTGTGAACGCGACGCCGATCTATTCGCAGCGCGTCTCCAGCATTCTCTATCCGACCGGCAGAACGCTCAACTTCAGCTATAACGGTAGCGATCAGCTCCGCCTCATCACCGACAATTCCGGTTATGCGCTCGTTTTCGACTACGCAGCAAACGGCAGAGTCTCCGCCGCCTGTGGATTCAATCTTGCCGTCACCTATGTGACGACATCGACCACCTGCGCGGGCGCGAGCCTCAAAACCAGCTACGGCTATGACGCCCAAGAGCGGCTCACCTCATTCACGGACGTGATGGGAAATGTCACGACCTTCACCTATATGAGCAGCGGCATCCCCCAGATCACTTGCATCAAGCCGCCAACACATGCGACGTGCCGGATCGCCAATGTCTATGGCAACGCTTCCGCACGATACCAGGTGACCCAGCAAACGCTGGCGGACGGCACGGTGTGGAATTACAATCCCACCGTCAATCCGAGCCGCAATCAGGATCTGTATCTCTTCGATGACGGGCAACAAGGTACGGTCGTCACAGATCCGTTGACCCACACACAGGACTATCGCTTCACCGGCAGTGCGCCCTATACCTTCACTGACGCGCTGGGGCGCGTCACACAGTATCGATATTCCACCAATTGGGACCCGGACTCGGCGCAAGGCGAAAGTTCGCCGCCGCAGGATTTGCACAACGGAAAATTGCTGGAGAGCGCGATCTTTCCGGAAGGCAATCGCTATGACGCCGTCTATGCCGGACCATTCCGTTCGATCACGCAAGAAACGTTCACGCCAAGACCTGGAAGCGCCGAACAGCCTGCAGTGCTGCAGTATCAGTACGCGACCTGCACCAACCTGCAGAATGATTGCACCCAACCGATCCGCCGCCGCGACGCGATGGGCAACTGGACCGATCTTGACTACACTGCCTTTGGCAGCCTTGAGATGGAGATGCTGCCCGCGCCCAGCGCCGGTGCGCCGCGGCCGCTCAGGCTGCTGACCTACGAGCAGCGTTTTGCTTACGTGAAGAATGCGGGCGGCACCCTTGTGCCTGCTGCGACGCCGCAATGGGTCATCTCGACCGAGACTCAGTGTCAAACCGTGTCCGGCAGCGGCAATGACAATCCAGTTTGCGATTCATCGGCACGCAGCATTGTCACGCGCTACACGTACACGAACGGCACGGCGTCGAGCCTCCTGCCAAGCAGCATCACCACGGACGGGGGGACGCTCGAAGCGACAATCTCGCGCACCTACACCAATGCGGGCGACATCGCCTCTGAGACCGGACCGCGCACCGATGTGGTGCAGGTGTCCTACTCGACCTATGACAATATGCGTCGCAGGATTTTCGAGATCGGCCCTGATCCGGATGGGGCGGGATCGCAGCCGCGCACGATCATCAAGCACACCTATAGCGCCGACGGCAACGAGACCCTCATCGAGACCGGCTATGGTCAGCAGACCAATGGCTCTGATTTCACCCGCACGCAGTACCGCGCCATGACTTATGACGGCATGGGCCGCGTCATCCGCACAGAGGTGGGCGCGCCATGAACCGCTTTCCGTTGCGCGCGATCCTGGCGGCGACGAGCGCCGTGATTGGCTGGGCTCTGGCCGCTCCTCAAGCCATGGCGACAGTCTACAGCGTCACGCAGACGAGCTATGACGAACTCGGCCGGCAGGAATGCGTCGCCGTGCGCATGAATCCGGCCGTGTTCGGGTCGCTGCCGAGCGATGCATGCACATTGGGGACGGAAGGAAGCGACGGGCCCGACCGCATCGTGCGCAACACCTATGACGATGCAAGCCAGCTCACTCTGATCGAACGCTCCGTCGGCACGCCGTTCGAGCAGGACTATGCGCGCTATACATATGGCCAGAATGGCGAACGACTGACCGTCACCGACGCCAACACCAATCGGTCAGCCTATGTCTATGATGGGCATATGCGCCTCTGCCGGCTCTATTTCCCCGTTACCGCGATCGGACAAAACCAAGCCAATACGGGCGGTATCGCCGAAGGCGCGCTCACTTGCTCAAGCGGGGGCTCAAATCCCGACTATGAGGGCTACACATACGACCTCAATGGCAACCGTTTGAGCTTGAGACTGCGCAGCGCCAACAGTGAACCCACCAACAACACGATCAGCTACACATACGATCTGCTGAATCGCGAAACGTTGAAGGACATGCCCGGCGGCGCGAGCGCGGACGTCTACTCCGCTTACGACGCCTTCGGCCGTCGAACCTATGCGCACTTCGGCAGCGCCGGCGGACAGGGCGTCGACTATGTGTATGACGAGCTCGGGCGCTTAGAGAGCGAGACCTCGTACAGCCGGCAGATGAGCTATGTGTATGATCTGGCGTCTAACCGTACGCGGGTGACCTGGCCCGACACGCTCTACATCCAGTACACTTACGACGCGGCCAATCGCATGCGCGAGGTGCGCGAGAACGGCGCGACGTCCGGCGCTGGCCTCTTGGCCGTCTATGCCTACGACAATATCGGCCGCCGCGTTTCGATCACGCGCAGTGGCGGGGCAGGCGCCGTCACCACATACGATTGGGACGGCGTCTCACGGCTTGAGGCGCTTGAGCAGGACCTGCCCAGCCCGTCGACCAATGACGTGAATATCGACTTCACCTACAACCCTGCCAGTCAGGTGCTCTCGCGCACGTGGTCGACGAATGACTACAACTACACGCCGCCCGTGGTGAACCGCAATTATGTGGGCGACGGCTTAAACCGTTATGCCAGCGTATCAGGCACATCTTACACCTACGACCTGCGCGGCAATCTCACCGGCGATGGCGCGCGCAATTTCTGCTATGACCTAGAAAATCATCTGGTGGGCGCCGCGGCCGCGCCCACCAACCCCTGCTCGACGCCGAGCATGCTGTTGCTTTCATACGATCCGCTTGGGCGCTTGCGCGAGACAAGCGCGGCGAGCGTCACCACGACCTTTCTCTATGATGGCGATCGTCTTGTCGCCGAGTATGATGGCTCAACCCTGCTGCGCCGCTATGTGCATGGCGCGGGAGTAGATGAGCCGCTAGTCTGGTACCAAGGCGCCACCACAAGCGATCGCCGCTATCTGATCACAGACCATCAAGGCACCATCATCGCCTCTGATGGATCGGCGACGCAGATCTATGCTTACAGCCCCTATGGCGAACCCAGCGCTTGGAACAGCACGTCCACGCCGTTCTCGCGCTTTCGCTATACCGGCCAGATCACGCTCGATGCGAACCTACAAACACCGTCACCCGTGCAGCTCTACCATTACAAGGCGCGCGCCTATGATCCAGTGTTGGGACGGTTCCTGCAAACTGATCCCGTGGGGTATCGCGATGACCTCAATTTGTACGCCTACGTAAGAAATGATCCGCTCAACCACACTGATCCGACTGGGTTGTGGACGTGCAGCGGATCGCAGCGCCAGTGCAATCAGATCGCACGGTACGTTGATCGCGTTAGACAAGCAGCGCGCGCTGCGCCGCGTGGGTCGGAGCAGCGGGCAAGGCTAACCGCGGTCTCCAACTTTCTTGGTCGCCGCGGCGAGCGAAATGGAGTCGCCATCAGAAGCGGCACGCTTGAGCAAGGCTCGCTCGGCTCCACTGACAACACGCGGGGGCGGGTCAGCATCACGCTTGATCTCGGCCAGATAGATCGTCGATCCCAAGAACGAGGCCCGGGACTTCCCGGGGCCGACATCGGCGCGGGGACGGTGGCGCACGAAGGTAAGCATGGCATCGACCGCAGAGAATCAGGCGCGCCCCAAACCCGCGCTGAACGTCTCGATCGAGAGCGGGCGGGCTATCGCGTCGAGACCGACGTGTACAGAGCGACTGGCAGGTGGGGGCCGAACATCTCTTCTGACTTTGACGAAGCGTACATCGAGGCCGGGGCTCAAGAGTCTGTGAGAAGGGCGGAGGATGACGAATGAAGGATCGTCGCTTGTCCACATTATATATTCTCGCCGCGTTCATTGCCCTTTTCGGATGCGCCGGGCCTCAAGCGACTTCGATTTGCGACATTGTCCGTGAAAGGGATGTGTTCATTGGCGAGCGCGTACGCATTCAGGCGGATGGCGTTTTCACCCGCCATGGCGCGTATTTGCGCGACTCCAGGTGCCCAGATTTTGAGGTCGTTTGGGATGAGTCAGAGGCATTTAAGCGCTCAGAGCAGGCAGACGATTTATCTTCCGCTGCATTTAGAGAGCAGTTTGGTGAGTTTCGCGACATTCGTGTGGATGTCATTGGCCGAGTTGCAGCGGGAGCTGGCGACAGTAGGTTGGTATTGGTCGTCGAACGGTTGTTCGGTGCGCAGCCTGTTGAGGGAACTTCTCGGCAACCAGCGCCAACGGTTACCGAAGGAGCGCGCCCTTAGTCAGGATGTTACGCTCGTCCGCGGTTCGCTTTGAGATCATCGCGGTGTGGCGGCGAATAACACCAGTGAGCCCCGCCGCCGCCCTCCGGAACGCACCTCCAGCGCACCCCGTGCGCGGGCCGAATCGTGGTTCTGGCGGGGGAGGTTTTCTCAATTTCAACTTCTCCGAAGGGACCGTGACTTGGGGTACTTACACGACAGATCGTGAGGTAGGGGGTGCCGACGCCGGCGTCAGCGGCGTGCTTTCCGTGACCGGCGGCAACGTCAGCGATTTTGCGGGTGACTCCACGACCGTCGAGGCAAATGCGAAGTTTGGGGTAGGGGCGACGCTTGAGGGCGTAATCACATCGTCGGGAGCGCCTACCGCAAGTGTCGAGTATGGACTGGGTATCCCTGGCTTGTCTGCGGGGGTCACGACCACCACCATTGAGCAGTCCGGATCGATCAATGTTCCGGAGGTTCGCGATCAAGTAATCCAACAGGCGACCGAGGCGGCAGAGCAAGCATCCGAGTTCGTTCGAACGCTACCAGAACGAATTCGCGAAAGCCTGAATCTGCCACGTTCTCGCTAAGGAAGGTTACATGCGCCAGCAAGCGGCCCTGATTACTGCTGTGCTATGGACGATTGTCGCGATGATTGTGGTGGGCGTTGTCGGCGAGTTGATAGGCGCTCCGTGGTTGCTTCTCATTGTGCCGGTCGTCGCATTTTTTGCTATCCGCGATTACCTTTCGAAGCCATGGAACAGATGACATCCAATGACGCTGAAAACAGAAGCAGCGTGTAAGGCAACAAAGAGCGCGACACACTCGACAGATTCCCAGGCGCGGCAAGGCCGGACGGTGCGCGCGTCGTCTGCGGCCCTCCTCGAGTCAAACTGTGTCTGAGCACACAGGGAGGGAGGCGCGGGGGTGCGTGGCGGCGTGCACCGCTGCGAGCTTTGCGATGCTCACATGAGTGTAGATTTGTGTAGTGTGCAGGCTCTCATGGCCCAGCATTGCCTGGATGAAGCGAATGTCGGCGCCGTTCTCGAGCATGTGCGTAGCGGCGGCGTGCCGGAATAGGTGACACGATCCGCGCTTGCCGATATGAGCCGCCGAGACGCAAGCGCTGATCCGCTCGGTGAGCTTTGTAGGCCGTAGCGGCCTGCCTCGCGCATTGAGGAATAGTTCTGGATGTTCCCGGCCATTTGAGAGTCGAGGTCGTGACCGATTGAAGTAGGCCGCAATCCACCAGAGGGCCCGTTTGCCGGTCGGCACAAGGCGGTCTCTTCCGCCCTTGCCCTTGCGCACGACGATCAGTTGACGAGCGTAATCGATGTCGAAGAGCCGTAAGCGGGTAAGCTCAGTTCGGCGTATGCCCGTGGCGTAGAAGGTCTCCAAGATTGCCCGGTCGCGCAGGCCGAGTGGTTTGCTTACGTCCGGGATTGCTAGAACGGCGTCGATCTCCGAAGTGCTTAGTATCGTTGAGGGCAGGCGCCTTTCACCGCGCGGCAATTCCAGCTCAGCCGCGGGGTTTTGGGCAAGGACGCCCTCGCGGGCGAGCCACTTGAAGAACGAACGGATGGCGACTAGTCGAACCAGCTGTGTTCGAAACGTTAGAGGTTCGCCGTTTGACTTGCGATGCTCAAACAAATGCAGCTGATAACGCTCAAGCAGCAATCGATCGACTTGTCGGGCTTCTCTTACCCCGGAAGCGCCAGCCCAGGCCAAGAAGCCGGAGATTGTCCTGTGGCGGGTGTCGATTGTGGAGGGAGCAAAGTTCCGCGCAGCCATGAATGTGCAAAATCGGGATAACTCGGCACTGATGTGCGGTGCGGCTTCCAGCGCAGGTCCAGTCGGCTCGTTTGAGTCACCGACGAGTTCAGGAGGAAAGTGGGGCGTCAATGCACGGCTCAGATGCGCTTGCTCGTTGTTGGGAATAGCGCATACTTGAACGCTGGCGCCGTTCGCCTGAAAAGAACCGGGCTGCCAGCCGGTGATCCTGAGGCCGGCGCCTCTTGCCTCGTCATACAAAATATTGTATATAGACCGGACCGATGGCGCGCGATCCGAAGCCTGTCGAATTTCGGGCAACGTCGCTCGACGATCTACGCGCGTTCCCAGACGACGCGCGCCGAATGGTTGGGTTTCAGCTCGACCGTGTCCAGCACGGTGAAGAGCCGCTGGACTGGAAGCCCATGCAGTCTGTCGGACGAGGTGTTCGCGAGATCCGCGTTCGCGGCGCCGATGGCGCATTTCGCGTGATCTATATCGCCAGCTTGGGCGATGCGATTTATGTGCTGCACTGTTTTCAGAAGACGTCACAGCGTACTGCAAGAGAGGATATTGCGTTAGCGGTTCGCCGCTACAAGCGTTTGGTTGAGGATTTGAGATGAGCAAGAAGCGGTTCGACAGCATCTGGGACGCGATTGAAGACTCCGCTGAAGCGGAGAACATGAAGCTCCGAGCGAAGCTCATGCGAGCAATAATTCGTCACATCGAGAAGCGAGAGTTGAGCCAGGCCGCTGCCGCCAGGTTGATGGGTGTAACACAGCCTCGTATCTCGGACCTTGTTCGAGGAAAGATCGAACTGTTCAGCGTCGATACGTTGATTACTATGGCGATCAGCGCCGGATTGCAGATTGACCTCAAGATCGCGAAAGCCGCCTAGTGCGCGCGCACGCTCGGATTGCTTCCTGCAAACTGATCCCGTCGGGTACGCGGATCAGATGAACCTCTACGCCTATGTCGGCAATGATCCGCTGAACCAAGCCGACCCATCTGGGATGGACTCTGTGACTTGCACCGTGCGCGTTCCCCTTGAGGGAGAGGCGACCGCCACGTGCACGACGACCGAGGACGACGACGATGACGTGACGATCACCGTGACTGTCGAACGAGAGCACAGACGGCGCGACGGGAGCACCTACACGACCACCCGAACCTCGCGGGATTGGCTTCCGGGTTGGCTGGATTGGATTCCCGGTCTGCGCGACAGCGTTGTCGAGGGTAGCGTGGAGTCTGCGACGGGGCTTCAGTTTACTGATGCGCCTCCTGCGTTGCCCGGTGCAGCAAACCAACGGTTCCAGATTACGCCGAAGATTGAGCGCCAAATGGCTCAACGTGGCTGGAGCCGGCAACAGATTCGAGAAGCAATGCACAGCGGTCGTCGGGTGCGGGCCATTAATCAAGCCAATGGCAACCCTGCAACGCGCTATGTGCACCCGAGGACTGGGCAATCCGTGGTGGTCGACAATGTGACGGGTGAGGTGATCCACGTTGGCGGTCCCGGCTTCCGCTATGGACCACAAAGTGGAGACGTTCCATGAATGACGTGAGACAGATCTTTGTGCGACTTCTCGGCGAAGGCGTGGATGTGTGGCGTCCCGTCCAAGCTCAGCGACTCGGCGACGATTTGTACCTGGTTCTTGACCAGCAATACGATCGCGACGTGGAGCAATGGCAATTTGAGCCCGGTTCAAGAGTGCTGTGCGAGCAGATCCAGTCCGACAGCGGGCTCATTCTCGCGGCCACCAGATCCGCATGACGAAGCGTTCGTGGCGGCGAGCGACGGCGCGGGGGCGGTGAGCGGCGCGACAATCTACGCCTACGGCCCCTATGGCGAGCCGGCCAACGACAACTGGACCGGCGCGCGCTTTCGCGACACCGGCCAGACCACGCTAACCGAGGCCCGGCTCTATCACTACAAAGCCCGCGTCTATGATCCGGGGCTGGGGAGGTTCCTGCAAACTGATCCCGTTGGCTACGAAGACGGCCTGAACCTCTACATGTACGTCGGAAACGACCCGATGAACCGTGCTGATCCGACGGGGATGACATGCACGGAAGAGAACGGTCAGGTGCAACGCAAGGTGGATGAGGTAATTCCAGCCGAGCGCCAGGAAAGGCCGCGCGGACGAGGTGTCGAGGCGAGCCGAGACGCTCGCGGGCCTTGAACTGATGCGCGGCGTTGCTCAAGGATGCACTCTGTATTCGGGCGTTGTGGTGACTGGACGCGTCCAGTTGCGTCAAATTTCCATAGCCGTTGATGGCCGCGAAGTTACCTAAGGAACGCCGTTCGACCATACTCTGCACAAGCAGAGGTGTCGTTGCGGGCGAATGGCGGATGACAGCTTCCGGCGACACCGCGCCGTGGCTGCAGGTGCTAACCGATTGACCGCTTGGAGGGGCAGGGCCGCTCGCTAGCGCAAGACTAATCAGCCGGCGCGGCCGTCATTCGGCACCATCGGGTTGGAGGCTGCTCGTTTCGAGTCGAGCGGTTGACGTATGTGGTGGACCAATCGAAACAAGTTTGATCTCCCGCGATCCAAACCCAGCGATCAATCTGCCTCCAGTCTCCATCGGTGCGCGAGATAACGATATCGCGGACGATTTCGGTTGGTGAGATGCGCTCAAGCGTCCCGACGATGGCGGCGCCACGGATGCTATGTTCAGTGAACATCACGCGATGACTGGCGGGATCATAGGCAACCAGACCTTCACCGGCGTGGCGGTCGACGCCGGCTTTTCTCTGCCAGTCTCCGAACCGCATCCATTGGCGATCGGCGCCCCACGAGAACTCCACCCAATTCTCGCTGATATTGTTTTCAGTGCGCCAGCGCCGAAGAGCATCAGGGAGCGACGTGGGGTCCGGCCGCCATGTCCCGATAAGGACTTCATACGATTGCAGGATATCGGTCTGTAGCGGATCAGCGTTCGCGTCGGCTTCTTGCGCTTTCGCGGCAACCGGAGCGATGAATAGTGCGATGGCTAGACACAAGCCCCGAAAAAATGGAGGTCCGATAGCGTCTTGCATATTTCACACCTTGGCTGTGCCAACAATTCAACCTACGGGCCGAAGCGAGCGCCGACAACCTGACCGGGCCCCTTTCGGCGATTCGTGAGCCGTTGCGATGCAACAGCTCACTGATTCAGCCGCTTGTTATCGGTGACAAGAATTTCGTCACGGCGGTCTCGAAGTCGGCGGAATTATCCTCGTGCATGATGTGGGACGCCCTCGCGATGACATCGCTTTGCGCCGCAGGCAACAGGCCGGCGAGTTCATCCATAATGCAATGGAATATTGCTGGGCTCTGTTGGCCGCGAAGAAGCAGGATTGGCGTCCGAATGCGGTGGAGCGAAGGCCGAGCCACAACTGGGTACTCAGGACCCAGAAACTCCTCAACGATGAGGTTTTGTTGAACCTGCTCTTGTCGAGACGGCGAAAGGTTTTTGAAAAACTTTTCGCCGAGCACCGCGACGCCGTGAATTCTAAGGCCCTTCTCAAGCTCTCCCCGACGAATTGCCGCCTTGGCTGGTTCGATGCCACGCGCAGCAAATCCCACGACCGTCGCTGCTGTTCGAGGCCTTGTGAGCGCGAGGCGGAGCAACTCGCCAATTTTCGGGGGTAGACTCAGAAATAGCGTAATTATCGGCGGCTCTGCCAGCACAAGCGATCTCACAAGTTCGGGCCTTCTGAGTGCGAGCAGAATTGAAACAAACGCGCCGTACGAATGCCCCACGAGATTCGCTGGGCCGATGTCGAGCGCATCGATGATCGCTTCCAGATCGTCGACATGACGCGCAATGTCGTACACTTCGCCCTCAGCGATAGGCTCGTTCGGCCAATGGAAGCGTCGGCTATAGGCGATTGCGTTATGGGTTTTGCTCTGACGATCAATTTGCTCTGACCAAGTGCGGTAATCACTCGCCGAACCGTGCACGAAAATTATTGGCGGTCCTGAGCCCTGCTTGGCGATCGCGAATTGTGTGCCGGCGACCTCCAGTATGGATGTTGGTGCTCGCATGGCGAAAGACCTAACGGACCGAGGCGCATTGATAAACCGTGAATGAGCGCAATCGGCGACAACACGCGGTTGCTGCACCCGCTAAGCGATTGACTGCAATTGAGAGAATAAACCCGTCGCCGAAATTGTCGCTCCGGCGTGCGTTGGCCCGCGCGGTGGCGTGAGCTGTTGAGCGCGGCCGATCAGCTAGCGAATGCAGACCTCGACAGCGGCCAGAGCCCCGCGTTAGGCTTTCCAGCACGGGGGCTCAAACGCTGGGTCTAATCAAGGAAGATGGGGGGAACGCATGGGAAGAGTTCGTTTGACGACGGTCTTGGTCATCGCTGCATTTGCGCTCGCCGCCTGCGGCGACAGTGCGAACGAATCTTCAGCGTCGTCGCAGGCCCCAGTGGACGTGGAAGCGAGCCTTGAGAGCGTCAGCGTCGATCCCGAGGGAGAACCGATCGACTTCTTGACCTATGGCGCGGGCGCTTTCCCAGTCCGTTTCGATCGGGCGACCCAGGGCACTGCTGCTGCAGCCGTTCTGGATGGCCGCCTTGGCTACGCCTCAATTTCGCGAAGCCCCACTGGGCCTGAGCAGCCGATCGTGTTGACCGTAGAACTGCCAGCGGAAACGACATTCGCGGTATTCGGCATTCCGGCTCAATCGAGCTTCGGTTGTTGCTCGAATGCCCATATCGGCACGGTGACGGTGGAGGGGTCGAACCGTTCGCCGGATGAAGGCTACGTTCGGCTCGCTAGCTTCCACGTCGATCCAGGAATCTATGATGAGAAGCAGTTGTTTCCCGCGGATGCGCAGTTACCCGTGCGATGGGTCCGCGTCACGCTGGAGGGGCGCCAAGTCCCCGATCCGGACGACTATCGGGGAACGGCCTTCACCGAACTCTTCGGTTACGGCACGCAGGCGGCGATCCCGCTCGACGAGGATCAATTCACTGGCCGTTGGCTGACCGGCGGCGGTGGCGGCGGTGAAAACGGCAACCGCATTGAACTGATCCAGGAAGGCGCCCTCGTGACCGGTTGTGGAACCAGCGGTGGCAGCAGTTTCACTGTCTCGGGCGGCATCGAGAACGGTCTTCTGAGATATGTGGTGGGCGCCGACACAGTGCCCATCGTCGCCGTCATCAATTCCGAGAACCAACTGTCCGGCGCGATGATCGGACGCTCCTTTGGCCGTGTGATCGGCGAGCCGGGCGGCGCACCCACGAGCTGCACCCCGGGTGCATCGCCGCCGCCGAACCCGGTAGCAACTGCGCTCAACGAGTGCCGTGCCGCCATCGTCTATGGCGTCAATTTCGATGTCGATTCCGATGTCATTCGGCGCGACGCTGAGCCGGCCCTAAACCAGATTCTGCGCGCGCTTTCCGACCGTCCTGACATGGCTGTCGTCATCGAGGGACACACCGATTCCGACGGCTCCGACCAGTACAACATCGATTTGTCCGGTCGACGCGCGGCAGCGGTCGTGTCCTGGCTAGTCGCCCATGGTGCGAACTCCGAAAAGCTAACGGCATCAGGTAGAGGCGAGGCCGAGCCCATCGCCGACAATGAGACGTCAGCCGGCAAGGCCTCCAACCGGCGCGTCGAAGTGCAGCCAAGCTGTTGAGGCTTGCCGGTCGCGTTGATTGACCGGCGATAACCCAAGAAACTGCTCGCGTGCGACAGTCGCGAGCGTCTACTTTCGGCGAGGACACGCCATTGCTGCATGCACTAAGCCACTGACTGCCATTGAGCGAGTGGGCCGGTCGCGAAAATCAGCCCGATGACGTACGTTGGCCTAATCGCGCCGTTAGTTAGCCACTGCGGCTTCAGCTCGGAAAGGTTTTTAAACAGCGCTCGCATGGGAAGCGCCCGTGTGTGGTAGCTTGGTGAACCACGCCCGTCGGGGACTCTCGTGACTTCAGATCAAGCTCTTTGGGCCATCGCGGCCATGCTCGTAGCTGTGTTGATTGGCGCGGCGCAAATCTATCAAGAAGAGACCAAGAATACTATCGGCTGGCTCCTCGGCCGGCAATCCATCCTGATTGGCGATGCTCGGCGCATGATCTCAGGCGGCATATGGACCGTGCGCGAGCGACTGGGGCAGCGGCGCACCTACAAGGTCGGCTGCTTCAATTACTCGCCTCTCTCCAAAAGCACACACTCAGAATCGGGTGAGGAGAGCTACGAAGGGCCGTGGCCCCAGCTCACCCGCGCTATTGCTCAAAAACTCGATATCGACATACAGATATCGAGCATCAGCGCTACAGGTTTCGAGTATCCACGTAAGATCACGCATGACATTGTGGTCGGGCTGTTTCGGACAGCTTGGCGGGAGAAGTACTTTCATTTCTCCGATCCAGTCCACAGGATTCGACTGCAGGGCATTTGCCGGCGCGACCGCCCAAGGATCACAAAAGAAGAGCTAATCGATGCGAACCTAGGGGTCGTTGTGCAGCCTGGCGAAGTTGGGTGGGAGTACGTTCGCGATGAGGTTTTGTCGGCAAAACCCAAGCATAAAGTCAAATATGCCCCGCTCTCCGATACTCATGAAATTATGAGCCTGCTACTGTCGGGAGATTGGGACGTCGCCGTCAGTGATGAGCTGTCGTGCCTGCAATTCCTAGAGAAGGCGGATTATGCGGAGCGATACCAGATCGCTTTCGATTGGGCGCTGCCGAGTTACTCGGCGTGCGTCGCGGTCCGTAAAGGAGTCGCGTCGATAGATATGAACAAGCTAAACCGCGCTTTGCGTGAGGCACGAAATGATCCTGGCTTCCGCGAATTGGAACGACGGTGCTTGGGCGACAAGTACGGCGGTGCAGTGGAGAAGTTGTCGCTCAGCGCATGATGCGCTGTTATCTCGGTATCAGTCAGCAGACGAGGACCGAATGCCTTGGTCTGGCGAAAGACCGATGGCTACCGCGAGGCTGTGGCCCGCAGGCAAGATTGCATGGGCAAACGGCTCCAGACGTGAAACGCCATAACCGACCAAACGCCCAACGGCATTATCCGGCGAGCGTAGGCCGTTCGCGCGGCTAGAGCGCCGCCGGTAGGTTTGGATCGACTAGGCCGGTCGCGCAAATGGGCTCAATGACGTACGCTAACTGCATTGTGGAAGACTGGGAGTGCCGACGTGCTCGATTGCTCCCTCCCTGCGCTCCGTGTTGCGGCTTGTCGGGAAGACTTTGGTGACGGAAAAGAGTGGAGCTTCTATCTCATCAATGACGGCGGACTCACGTTCAAATGGGCCACGCTTGTCAAAGCCTGCTATGAGTGGGCCGATCATGTCACCACAGAGCAGGTGGATGCGCGCGTCTCCGACTTGCCCGCTGCGAGTCACGTACTGCTTTGGCGGACCGACGGAGATGGTGCCGAGTTCCGTCAAAATCTGCTTCTAGAATTCGCTTCCGACCAGGGCGAAGGCTCGGTGTGGTTCGAGTTTCCTAAATTGTACCGTAAGCGCGAGTTTGCCTTGGTCAGTCAGCTCCAAAAGCGGGGCTGGGAGGCAAAACCCAATTGGCGGCTGAGCAATCCGTGATCTTGCCGCAGCCTCGCTAATCGACCGTAATCGGCGATGGAAGGTCGCGTGCCGAAGACACCGGTAGTGGCTTGAACGGATCGGGCAGCCCGGTGAGCGATTTTGCCAGCCAGACTACGTTTGATCGATCGCGGCCATCGCGTAAGACTTCAGGCATGGATTTCCACGTCGCGAACGTATGGGTTCACGTCGTTGCTGGTGCCTTCGCGCTAGCTGTGGGCCTCATTCCCTTGCTGTCAGCAAAGGGAGGGTCAATCCATCGCCGCGGCGGCCGCGCCTTCGTATGGCTAGGGGCAATTGTACTCAGCACCGCATTGGTCGGCATTGTATTCTACGATCCGCCCGCGCCGTTGATCGCGGCCAGCGCGGCTGCGGGCTATCAGTATCTCTCAAGTTTGCGCGCTCTGCAGCTGAAGGGCCATGGGCCCGGGTTGATTGACGCGACGCTCGCCGCCGCAGGCCTTGCGGCGTGTGCCGCGCTTTATGTCTACATGGGGCCGGGGACGTCGTCTTGGACGCCGGCGATCGGGTATTCGACGATCGGTTACGTCGCTTTCGTTGCGCTCTATGATCTGAGTCGACATGCTTGGTCTCAAGTGTGGCGAACGCATGTGCGCCCGATCGATCACGGCTTGAAGATGACAGGCGCCTACTTCGCGATGATGTCTGCCGGTGTAGGAAACATCTTTCGAGACATGCAACCGTGGAGCCAGGTTGGGCCATCGATCATTGGTCTGCTCGTGATCTTGCTGTTGGCGGCGGCATACTCCGTGAACCGGCGTCGAGCGGCTGCGTTGTGAACGACCGCATTCGGCGATCTCCTGCCGGAGACCAATTTGTTACGAACGGCGCAGTTCCGCTCCGAACCCGTCATCGGTGCTGTTCAAGCGCTACCCTGACCTGACAGCATCTCCAGAAACCCCTGAAACCGGATCTCGGCATTGGCGCTGGCATCGGGATCATCGTCATTGAGTGGTCCGGCATATTCAAACCAGACCCGCACGAAGAGCAGCACCATCTCCTTGAGCAGCGCCAGCTCGCGCGCCCGTGAATGGTCGCGCTTGTCGAGTCGATCGAGACGCGCCTTGATGGTGTCGGCGAGCGCCTGACCTGCTTCGTCTATCAGCGCGCGCCGCAGCGTATCGTTGGCGGCGCGCGAGAGGTTGAGGCCGCGGCGTTTGCCCTCTGCCTCGATCGCAGCCGCGACATCGGCATCCAAATGCAGGGTAAGCTGACGTTTGACGCTCATTGGCTGCGCGCTCCTTTGGTGGCGGGCTTCGTGGCCGTGCGCGCCAGCATGCGCCGCAGCTTCGTTGCCGCCGGACCCGGACGAACGAGTGAGTGAGCGTCCGCCGCTGGCGCCTCGGGCAGATGAACGCTATCAACGGGAGGTGCGGACCAATCGTGCGGCGCTGACGCGGTGGGCGCCATGAAGCTGGTCGCGCCCCCACCCACAATGACGCGCATGCGCGCCGTCTTCTGACCTGGGGTGACCAAGAACGCCTCGCTGGGGGAGGCTGATTTCAGTACCGCCATCGGCAGTCTTTCCATCTCATGTTTCATCCACGCCGGAAGCAACAGATCCCGCCAGCGGCGGATCGCGTGTGGCATCGGTTCAAACACAACGCATCGGCCTGCGCGCTCGGTCAGGCCCTGCGCGCCAGCATCCCTCTGCGGGCCGATGGCGACGATAGGGCACGCGCTCCCGCTCATGCCCACCAAGCGCTCTGCGTGGGTGATGTCGGCCGTTTGAATGAGCACATTGGCATGGCTGTCGATCGGCATCACGTTTCCCTGCTGCACGGCTAAAAGCCGCGCAGCATCGGCCTCGATGGCCACGATCAGGTCTGACGCTTCGCTTGCACTTGAATGATGCGTTGTAAGCTGCGCCAACAGGGCCTGAACCAGCGGCGCCGCAGGCGCGCCGATCTTCTCAAGAGACAGCACCAGCGTCTGCGGCGTAGCCGATGACACGAACTGAGCCCAGTTGAGATCGTGTGCACTGGTTGAACTGACGAGCCTGGCGTCGGCAAAGTTGGCGAGCGCGAGATCGATGCGGGCCAAATCGGCGAGCGCCTGATCCGGCTCCACGCGCTGCGCCCGAGCGACCCGGAGCATCTCCCACATCGCAGGCGCGGCATCTGTTTTGGGCTGCGCCGCCCAGCGACCGCACAGCTCAGCCACCAGCGTGGTTGGATCGATCAGCCGCCGACGGAGGCCGGCAAGCGTGCGTGCGTCAAGCGGGGCGCGGAGCAGCTGATCGAGCATGAGCAGCGCAAAGGCGTCGATGGCAGTCTGCGGCACGGCGTGGGTGCTGGCGAGGAGGGCGCCGGCGAGCTGACGAGCGTCATCCCAGGCGTGCAGCCCGCCGCGAATGGCGAGCAGAGGATTGATCGAGACCCCGTCGCTGCGCCCTGGCGCGAACCGCAAGACGCCTTGGCGCCCAAGCCTCTCCGAAAGCTTTCTGCGCCCATCCACGAGCACGAGCGTCCCGGCCCAAGACCCCAGGGCACCCAGGACAGCATCGTCGGTGTGCGCGGATTGGCCCAGGAAGACGCAAGCACGGGTGTCACTGCGTATGGTTCGGTGTTTCGCCCACGCATGACAACGCACGGCGCCCAGCGCCAAGCCCTCATCCCGCAATAGCCCGCAATGTCTCAGATCACGCCACGAGGCCAAATCGCGCCAGGGCGAGGGCTCGGCGAACGAGATCGGTTCAAGCTTCGCGAACCCAATCGCGACCGCATACGCTGCGAGCGCGCAGACAATTGCAAGGCACAGCGACAGGGGGAGGAGCGAGGGCGCCGCCGACGCCCAGGCCAAGCTCCAACTCAAGAACGAGAACGGCGCATAGAGGTGTAGGCCGCTGAGATCGAGAAGCGGTGCTCCGAGTTCGGGCGCATATCCGAGTGCGCGCGCCAGCATTTGCGTGACCAGTCCGCAGCAGAGCGTGAACGCGCTCAGTGCGATCACGATCGTGCGCAGATGCGTCAACCAGCTCACGGGCCGCGCCTCCGAAAAAAGACGCACACGTCGCGCAGCACAAGTTTCTGCGCGTGCAATCGTTCCGGTCGAAATTGTCGCAAATGATCGCGCGTTCGCATGTTTTGTCACGTCAAGTATCGACTTGTACAACAAAGACATGATCGCAAAACCAAACGATTACAGCAAGATAAAGAGCGAATTTTATTGGTTTTGATCCTTGCTTTTGCTATGCTTTTGGCAAGTTGGATGGCGCGCAAAGAAACTTGTTCGCGCCGCATGAAGCGAAGAATTCGCGATGAGGACCGAGACGTTTGCATTCCTCGCACGCAGCGTTTTGCGCACGCCGATTGAAGATGAGGTGCGCGGACGCTTCGGCTTTGCGCGCGGCGGCAAGACCGGGCGGGGCACGAGCGGTGCCTTGGGCGCGCGTCTTAGCAAAGCGCTGCAGGGCAACAAGTTTGGCGGCGGTGGTTTACGTGGTTCAACCCCGCGTCCGCTGGCGAGCGATCCGCGTCAGCGTGCGGTGGTCAAGGTGAGTTTCCGGAAACATGGAGGCGGCACCGGTGGTGGCGGGGGCGGCGGCGGTCGGTTGCTGGCGCACGCGTCCTACTTGGAGCGCGATGGCGCAGCGCGAGAGGGTGAGCACGGCCATTTCTACGATCGTACAGACGACGAGCTGGAGCATGCGCGCGGCCGGCTGCGCGACTGGGTTGACGAGGACAAGCGCCATTTCAGGCTGATGCTGGCGCCTGAGAGCGGGGCGCGGTTGATCGGCGAGGATGGGGATCTGAAAAGCTACACCCGCGAGGTGATGGGGCGCATGGAGCGCGATCTGGGCGTCCAGCTCGAATGGATGGCGGTTGACCACCACAACACCGACAACCCGCATGTGCATGTCATTCTGAGAGGCGTCCGCCGCGACGGCGTGGATTTGATGCTGCCCCGCGAATATGTGGCGCATGGGCTGAGGGCAGCGGCGCGCGATGTGGCGACCGAGCGGCTAGGGGAGCGCTCCATTGCGGATGAGCGTCTGCGGCTGGACCGGGAGGTGGAGGCGCGCGGCTTCAACCGGCTCGACCGCGCGATCGAGCAGGAATTGAGCGAGAAGCGCGAGGTGTTGCTGCAGAGGCTTGGGCGCGAGCGGGATGCGGCGTTCGCCAACGCCATGAGGGCGCGTGCGCAGGAATTGGCGCGGCTTGGCTTGGCCGAGGAAGTGCGGCGCAACCTGCTGCGGTTTAAGCGCGACTGGAGGGAGCGCCTCGAAGCGGCGCGTCCGCTCGATGTGCGACGCGAACTGGCGCGCGGGCGGCTCTACGAACCGCGCATGGGGCGGGTCGCCGGCAAAGTGATGGAGCTGGGGCCGCGGGGTGAGAACCCGGATCGCGCCGTGCTGGTGATCGAGACCCACGACAAGGGGCGCTTGCTGCTCAACACCTCGATGCAGCAGATCGCTGATCTGCAGCGCGGCTCATGGGTGGCGCTGGCGCCCACGGGTAAGCGGGCCGAGGTCGAGCGGCTCTTGTTTCATGGGCTCGACGCGCAGGTGCGCGTGCGGGCGGAGACTGAGCTCGATCGCGAGCTTGATCGTCAGGCGCGCGGTGTTGCGACCCGGTTGCCCGATGCGCCGGAGGTGAAACAGGCGCTGGAGGAGCGCGCGCAGGTGCTGGAGGCCAATGGCTTTGGCGCGCGCAGTCCGAGCGGGAAGTTCTATTTTCGCGCCGGCGCCCGCGAGGAGCTGCGGCGCACGGAGTTGGAGCGCGAAGGCGACGGCCGTGCGCGCGGCGAGGCGCGTGATCTCATCCGCGAGGATGAGACTTGGCGGGTGCGCGAGGTGAAAGAGCTATTCTCAGGCAAAGCCGCGATCCTGGAGCGTGGGCGCGATGTGCTGGCGCATTCGCTGGGGCGCGGCAGCGACATAAAGGCGGGTGACGAGGTGACGTTCAAGGCGGTGCCGGGACGTGGGCCCTCGCGGGAGCCGCCCAAGCACGAGCTGGTGAAGAGCTTGGGGCGGGGGCTTGATCTCGGGCGGTGATGCCATCGTGCTCGCGTGCGGCAAGGGCGAGCGCTCACGCGCCGCGCGTACGCGCGACCCTTGCCCCACACTGCGCGCGATGGCCGATCGAAAGGCGTCGGGTCGCGGGGCGTCCCACTAAAATCGACGCGCGCCCGCCGGCGGCGTCGATCACAGGGCTAGGGATGGGGCTGGCGTCTCAAGCGGGCAAAATGAGCCGTTCGATCACCGCGCAAGAACTAGGAAAGCGGACATCCCGCGCGCAGCGCATCTGACGTCTGTTTCGAAGCCCGTCGGATCGAATCGCCGCCAATGTTAAATTGTGGGCCCTGAACGACACTGGAGGCCGGTTGTGGCCGACTATCTGAACGACAGTCCTATCGAGGATTTCGGCGACGACCGTTACGGCGTCGGCCCGTTTGCCAAGTCACTTGCGAAGTGCTTCCGCGAGATTCAGAAGCCAGTGGGCACAACGATAGCGCTGCATGGACCCTGGGGCTCGGGCAAGAGCAGCGTAGTCAACCTCATCAAGCGGGAACTGGCGGCGAACAAGGACGAGAAGCTCGTCGTCACCGATTTCAAGTGCTGGTGGTTTCGGGGCGAGGAAGCGCTGGCGCTGGCGTTCATGCAGGAGCTGAACGCAACACTGAAAGGTGCATTGGGAGACGCGGTCGAAAGCATCGTCAGCGACATGACGCGCACGCTGTTGCAGGCCGGACCGATCATCGGACCAGCCGTCGCCGCCGCGAGCGGCAATCCGCTGCTCGCTCTCATTGGGCTATCCGGCTTCGCCGCCAAGTTCTTCAAGAGACAGACCGTCGAGAAGCTGTTCACGCAGTTGTCCGCCGTACTTGCGGCGCAGGACAGCCGCTTCCTCATCATTATTGACGACATCGACCGTCTCGAGCCGCAGGAAGCGCTCGCGATATTTCGCATGGTGAAGTCGGTCGGGAGGCTGCCGAATGTAATGTATCTCCTCGTGTTTGACCGCCAGCTTGCCGAGGATGCCGTCACCGAGCTCTATCCCTCGGAAGGGCCGCACTTCCTGGAAAAGATCATTCAGGCTGGCTTCGAGTTGCCACAACCGTTGCAGACCGATCTCAACAACGCGGTTCTGTCGGCGATGCAAGAGATATGCGGCCTTCCGCCAGAAGACCAGCTCAAGCGCACGATGAATATGTTCTACGACGTCGTCGCGCCGTACATCACCACGCCCCGCCATGTTGCGCGCTTCCGCAGCGCCATCACCGTGACTTGGCCAGCGATCCGCAACGAGATCAATATCGCGGACTTCGTCGCGCTTGAGACAATCCGCTTATACGAGCCTGGGCTGTTCCGCCGACTGCGGGGCAATCAGAGCGAATTGTGCGGCGTAAATGACAGCTCAGGCTGGCGCAACGACGACAAGGCGAAGCGCTTCGATGTGTTTCTCGCGGGCGTGCCCGAAGATCGGTACGACCTGGTCCGCACCGCACTCCAGCGCCTGTTCCCGCGCATGGAGGAGATGGGCTACGGGTCCGAGTGGCTCAGCACCTGGGACGCCGAGCGGCGCGTTTGCGTGGATAAGCACTTCAATACGTACTTCCGCCTCACCTTGGGCGATGACGTCCTGCCCATCATCAAGATCGATGAGATTGTGGAGAACGCGGGCGACATCGCGTTCGTGCAGGCCGCGTTCCGGCAGGCCGCCGCTACGGAGCGCCCGAACGGCCAGTCTCTCGTTCCCGTCTACTTGGACGAACTCAATGCCCACGCCAGCCGCGTGCCCAAGGAGAAGGTTGAGCCATTCATCGCGGCGCTGTTCGAGATACACGACGAGATCGACCTTCAGCGCGACGGCGAACGCGGCTACATGGCGATGGCGAACACGTCGCTCAGGTATCACTGGCTCATCCGCCGCCTAACCAAAGACAGATTTACCATCGCGGAGCGGACCGCGCTGTATCTGGCGGCGACGGAGAAGGCATCGCCCCGGTGGCTGATCGACTTCGTGTCATCAGCGCGCGACGACTATCGCGAGAAGAACGGCGGCATCGAGCGCGAGGACGCCCGGCTCGTCGAGCAGAGCGCCCTGGCCGAACTAACAGAACGCGCGCTTACGGGCGTCCGCGCCCTCGTGGCGAGTGGCACGCTGCTCGACAACTCGGACGCGCTCTACGTGTTGTTCCGCTGGTATGACTTCACCGACAAGTCGGATGAACCGCGCCGGTGGACCGCGAGCTTGCTGCCGGACGACGCGAGCGTGGCGAAGCTGGCGGTAGCATTCACCGGCGAGAGCTGGTCCCTGGGGATGGGTGGCTTCGGCGGCCTGGGCGACCGCGTGTCGATGTCACAAAAGCGCGCCAAGATGGACAGCGCTGACCTGATCATAGACGTGGACGCTTTCAAGGCAGCGCTGCGGCGGGCGGCGGATAGTAGCACGTTGGACGCGGACCAGTTGGCTGCGGTGCGGACGCTGATCGAGCTGATGGACAAGCCCGCGCGCGACTAACGCGCCTTTCTCTTAGCGCTGCACGAGGCGGCGAGGTCACCAGGTAGCCGACGTCGGCTGTGGGACAGTGACGAGGTAGCGTCCGAAAACGGGATTCATCTCGCATTGCTTGAGGTCGTAAGTTCATCGGCAACGCAGGAGTATGTCGCCGACATTGCCAGCCTGTCGCTGCGATTCGGTGGCATTGACTTCCTTCTCTCACTGTCGGCCTTTGTCGTTGGGAAACGTTAGTTCGACCGCGGAGTCGTCGCGACCGTTGGCCTAGGCGCGCGCCAACCATATGTTGGAGAGCCGAAGGATCGGTGCCGCTGTGCAGCGGAGGACGGGAAATCAAGTGCCGCGACTTATTGTAATCGATGCCAACATTTGGGTGTCCGAACGATTGTTGCAAACCTCGATTGGGGGCGCGGCGCTGCACGCGGTAGTCAAAGATGAAGGTAGGATCGTCCTTCCAGAAGTGGTCGAACGCGAAGTCGCCCAAGTGCTCTCTGATCTGGCCGATAAAGCCGCGGCTACGATCGAGGACAAGTCTCGTTTCCTTCGCCAACTGTCTGGCCGGGACATGCACATACTCGCGCCGTCCAGGGAGGCCATCACCGCGTCCATCCGCGATCGATTCGATAAGCTGGCCGGAATTCTTGAGCGCGTGCCATTGACGATTGAGCACGCTCAGGCGGCGCTTGCGAAAATTCTAAGTAAGGAAGCGCCCTGTGGCGTCAACAACGAGCAGTTTCGTGATTGTTGCATCTGGCAAGTGGCGCTTGAAGCGGCGGCACGGCGAGAGGTGCATCTCATCTCCGGCGATTTGGCATTCTACGAAGGAAAGAAGCATGACGGTGGGCTTGCGACCAATCTGATCGCCGAAGCGACGGCGCTAGATCGAAATGTGTCGCTGCATCCGACTTTGAAGTCATTCCTTGGCGCAACTGCGCACTCTGTTCACGTCAACGAAGGCGCTATTAAAGCGGCGATAATTGCCGCCGTGAGAATGCGCGCCCATGAACTTGCTCAGTCCAAAGAGGCGGATTTTGAAATCGGAGCTTGCCGCAGCATTGATATTCGCGGCTACGCCACTCCTGCGGAGTCCTTGATCGCGGTGTCGTTCTCGATCTCGTGGGACATAACCCGCACGTTCGTCGAGGCGGAGGGCAATCGCTTTGTGACTGGGAGCCTTACCTTGGACGGTAGCTGCTCCTACGCGCCCAGCACTGGAGAGATCGCCGGCGTCGAGGTTAGTTCCTGGTCAAAATCTGCGGACAAGACTGGCGGTGGGACAACTACGATGTGGAGCGCGGACTGGGCGCGGCAATTCGAGCCTGGTCAGTTCCGCAGGCTTTAGTGCTGATTTCGTGTATTGGCGGCCGTAGCCGCGCTTGGGCTTCGCAGCGAGTTAGATGTATGCGGTGCGGGAGGTTTTATTCGGGACTTGCGTCTGCTTTTCTACGTTGAAGCGCCAACATCCGTTGTTGGGATGCAGCGCCAATTGCGAGGCGCTCACTTCTTCTTAAATCGAACCCCGGCGCCGCCATCCTTGAGTTCGCCTGGCGCCAAGAAGATCACGCCCTTCTTCTCTAGCGCGGTGCGCAATTGCTGCATGGTGTGAGGATAGAGTTCGCCTTTGCCCGTCTCGTAACGGCGGATCGTCGACTCGCCGACGCCGGAAGCCGCAGCCAGCTCTCCCGCGCTCCAACCAATGCCCACGCGCGCCATGCGCAATTGTGCCTGGCTGATGGGCGGCTGCTCGGTTTTTCGTCCCGTTGACACGTTAGATGTTTTCGCTATAGTTAGAGGAAATCGCTAATCTTGTTTTTAGCGTGCGATCGAGGCTGCGAGCGCAAGGAATCGCCAGGCAATGACCACACGGCGCGAGGCTATCAGTTTCGGGGTTTCCTCTCTATTGCCGTCCAGCTTGTCGGTTGCCGATCAGCGGCTGGTCGCGCTTGTGGACGAACACCATCGTTTCGACGAAGCAATCCTCGCGGCCGAAGACGAGGCCGACGCATTCCTGACTGCAGGACGCCGATCTGGTGGAAAGCGCAGCGTGGCCGCGGAGGCCGCGTGCGCTCGCGCTGAGGCGCTGCATGAGGCGCAGGGCAGGGTGGCGAACGCGATCATCAACATGCCCGCGGCCACCGTTTTGGGCGCGGCCTACAAGCTCATCGTGTGGCGCAAGGAGGCAGCGATCTCGTTTCCGGATGATTTCGACGGGGCGCATGAGAGCTTCACCTTCTCCGCCTATCGCGACCTATTGCGGCTCACCGGGCTCAACGCCCTAGAGCATCCCCAAGACCGTGCCACGCTTGCGCGGATGAGGAGGTATTGGATTCCATCGTGAGTTGCAATGCGTGGACGAGCGCTGGCCGGATGGTTTGATGGCAGGCCCCGTATTGAGGAGCGGATCGCATGGCCTCACGCAAGCGCGGGTCGCGCACTCGCAAACGTCGCGGCGATCCGGGCCAACTGAACTTGTTCGACACGCCAGCGGACAAGGCGCCGGCGCGGACCAAGCGCGCAGCGCCGCTGCGAGTGAGAGCCAAGCGGCTCAAAGCTCCGCCCGTAGAAAGATCGGTAGCGTTCTCACCGCAGGAAGCCTCGACCTATCTCGGTGTCACGGTGAGCACGCTGAAGAGTTGGCGGGCCAAGAAGATCGGGCCGAAATGGACGCGCCGTGGGGCACGTTTGGTGTGCTATTTTCCAGAAGATCTCGACGCGTTTTTGCGACGTGGCCCTCGCGATCCAGACAAGTCTTGACGCTCAAGCCTCATGCATGACGACGAATTTAGTCGCGTAACATGCGAATTGTGGCGGTGGGACATTGGGGGCGATTAGGGGCCATCGCTGATGATCGATGGTCGCCAGAGGTAAGTCGCGGAAACACGCGGAAACCAGTTGAGACACCGCGCTCTTTTCGACGCCAAATCATGTTTTCATCGCACGGCAGAATAGATTTGTTGGTTGTGGATAAGCGGACCTTTCATTGAGCAACCGCGCGAGATTTTGGCCGTGACGCGCGGTGCTGAAAGGAGAGCATCATGTCTTCAGAAGTTTTGCTAACCGTTGAAGATGCAGCAGCGCGTTTGAAGATTTCGAAGCACACGCTCAATCGTTGGCGTGGAACAGGTGAGGGTCCGCCTTACATCAAGTCCGGCCCTCGCCTCGTGCGCTACGAAGAATCTGCGATCGAAAATTGGGCTCGCGACCGCACTCGTGGTTCGACGCGCGAGCCAGGAAGATGATCGAGGCGCCGAATGAGTCGTCCCTTACCATTTGACTGCCCACGCGGCCTCAATCGCTTGGAGGCCGCACGATACATCGGTGTTTCACCCACGACCTTCGACCAGCTCGTAACTGATGGGAGAATGCCGAGGCCGAAGGAGATCGGCGCACGGCGGGTTTACGACCGCGCTCAGCTCGACAGCGCTTTTGACGCACTCGGGGAATTTGATGTCGACCTGGCGGTTGCCAACGAGTGGGATGGCTAAGCCATGGCGACGATCAGGCTCCCTTACGTCGATCGCTTCAAGGACCGTCATGGGACATGGCGCTATTACTTTCGGCGGGCAGGTAAGCGCGTTCCTTTGCCAGGCCGGCCCGGGGAAGCCTCATTCATGGGGGCCTACCAATTGGCGTGCGCCTCGTTCGGGGCCACAAAGGTGAGCACCACTGTCGCTGCCAATTCCGTCGATGCGGTTGCCGTTGCCTATTATCGCTCGCCCAACTTCCTTTCGCTCAACAAAAGCACCCAGACGACCTACAGGCGCGAAATTGAACGCTGGCGCGTGAAGAGCGGATCGAAGTCGATCACGCGACTGGAGCGCCGCCACATCAAGGAGCAAATGACCGAGCGTTTCGAGAGAGGGGGGCCGGAGGCGGCCAACAACCTGCTTCGCATTATCCGCATTCTTTGCGGCTACGCCGTCGAACTCGATCTGCGCCGCGACAATCCAGCTCTCGGAATCAAGAAATTCAGGATGCGCGGCGATGGTTTCGTCGCTTGGTCGGAAGTCGATATTGCGAAGTATCTGAAGCGTTGGCCTGTGGGCTCCCGCGAACGCTTGGCGCTGGTCCTCCTGCTTTATACAGGTCAGCGTCGCGGCGACGTCATCCGCATGGGCCGCCAGCATGTAAGCGGTGACGCCATTCGGGTGACGCAGGCGAAGACTGGCGCGCAGCTGGCAATTCCCATGCATCCTGAGCTGAAGTCCGTATTGGACGCCTTGCCTAAGGACGGAATGACATTTTTGACCACGCAGTACGGAAAGCCGTTCAAGGACAGTGCATCATTCGGAAATCAATTCCGCGAGTGGTGCGACAAGGCTGGTCTGCCTAAGCGAAGCGCGCACGGTCTGCGAAAGTCGGCGGCGGTACGCTTGGTCGAAGCCGGATGCTCGACGAAGGAGGTGCAGGCAATCACCGGTCACGCCTCGTTGCGCGAAGTCGAGCGCTACACAAAGGCCGCTGAGCAGGAGAAGCTCGCACGTAGCGCGATTGCGCGTCTGACCGAGGGCAGTTGAACGCGTTGGCTTGCATTGTTGGGCGTTGTCGAACGTGTATCGAACACGAAGTGCCAAACCTAGTGCCAACCCTTCGCCAAGACTGAATGAAATCAACCTCGTGCGAAGGGAGTGGCGACCCCGGAGAGATTCGAACTCCCGACCGTCTGCTTAGGACGCAGCTGCTCTATCCAGCTGAGCTACGGGGCCAACCAGCCCGAGAGCTAGGCAAAAGCCCTCGCCGCCGCAACCGCTTTGACGCCTAGTGCCGGGCTGGACCTCGCCCGGCGGCGGGACCATCATGCGCGCCGCTGTGGGGAGAAGGGGACGCGCGCAGGGCGCACACCTACGCCAATACCTGGTCGCGGGCCGCCGCGCGGCTGACCGCGCTCTCGCACACGCGCGCGGGGGCGATGCGCTGGGGCATCATCATCCTCTTGACGCTGATCTGGATTGGCGGCGGTCTCGCCTATTGGATACTGCACGACAAGGACTGGCCGCAGGCGATC
>JAWKUZ010000026.1:0-33185 GCA_041398305.1 Hyphomonadaceae bacterium | reverse complement strand
TCACTCCCTTGGATCGGTGCCCCGGCGGCGTGCAGAGCTTTGCCCTAGCTCCGGTATGCTCCCGCGATTTTTATCTCGCGGGCTTCGCATCACGATCGTCTGCAATGCTTCACGCTCAATCACATCCCCGCCTCTGAATCGCCCGGCTAGCAACGAGACCTCCCGCGCGAGGGATGGGTGGAGTTTAGGTGCGGTTCGAAGCTGTCGGATAGATTTCTAGCGTGGCGTTGAATGTGTTGGGGAAATGGGCGGGAGGGTGTGGGATAGAGGTGTGTCGCATCCTCGCTTTTGTTGTTCGATCTCAACCTTCATGGGTAGGCAATGATGCGGCGCAGGATCATCTTGCGCTGTCCACAAGATCAATGATCGAACGGGCCCGATCGAGATCGAAGCCGCCCAGTTCTACGGCCATGCGCTGCGTGTCGGCCCAGTAGCGCAAGGCGTTCATGAGGTCTGCATCGGCCGTCAGCCGGCGCAACACCTCGGCGAGGCCGGCGGTGTTTTCCGGCGCCGGACAATCAACAAATAACTGAACTCCAGGCCCTTGTTCGAAGCACGCTTGCCAGTAATAGCGCATGATGTCCGAGCGTACGCGGCCACGCACCATCTCTCGGTACTCCGGCAAAAGATGGTAGGGCCCAAGGCCGCCGCGTCGCGCCGCGACGGAGACGTAATAGTCGGCAAGTTCGGTGCGAAGAACGGCATTGCGGATTAGACGAAGCTCCCCCGCGCTGCGAAGTTCGGAATACGTTGTGTCGACGAATGTGAACTGCCAGGACTGACTGGCATGAAGAAACGAGCGCAGTAGTTCCCAATCGGTGGCGCCGTCTCGATCGCCCGTCTCAGCGTAGCTGATTGCGGCGTATCCCTCATTGGCCACCTCCTGCCAAAACGCCCTGTGGCGTTCGAGTTCAGTTGTGTCGGCAACCAATTCGGCGCGAATGCGTGACAGATATTCGCGAGAGCGCTCGCGCTCTGCCCGAGCCTCGTTCCAGTTGCTCACCTGCAGACCGACGAAGACGCCAACAACAACAATCACGAAATCGATCGCGATCGCGGTCCACTCTTGCTTGCGCAGATGTTCAATGACGCGCCGAAGCAGCATCCACCCCTCCTCTCTGCTGGCACACTAACAGCACTCTGTGAGGAGCCGAACCCCTTGGCGCGATTTCAGTAGAGCCGATCGCCGGAGCAAGAGGCGACCAGACGACGTGAGGTGACACGTCCCTCGAATATCTTGAAGTGAACCTCTTCGTCCTCGCCCTGGCGCGACGGAGGCCAGGATGTTGCGCGCAGAACGCCTGAGAACCATTGCGCCAGAACACGCTCGGCGCTGGTCATGCGCCACATCGGCGCGAGGTCAGCGACGGGGCCGTCAATGGCCTTGAGATAAAGTCGGCTGCCCTCGATTTCCCAGGCCGCAACATAGCCACGCCAACACCCTGTGCATTCGCCGGCGATCTCTTCCTCGGGCACGCGCTCAAGAAGCTTCGTGTTGTGCGGCAACGGCGGGCGGGTGATTGCTGCGTGCCGGACGCCATCGACGATAAGCACATCAGGAATCTGATCGGTCATTCAGAACCATCAAGGAACGTTAGCGACCATATTCAAGACCGGCTGGAGCCGTTTGGTTGCAGAAGGGAACCTGGTGTGGAACGCTGCGTTGGCCCCCATGACTGAGATCAGCATCAACGCCGCCGAGCCTCACGCAGAAGAAGAAGAGCGCCGAGGCCCGATCACCGCAATCCTTGGGCTTTTCGGACTGGTCGCCCGCGTCATCGGTGGGTCGCTCTTCGCCATTGCGATCATCGCGCTTGCCGCAATCGCTGGGACGTCACAGATCATAAATCTGCTGATCGGCGATGGCAGCGCCGCGTCGATCTTCTTCTTGTTGATGCTGGCGATCGTTTTGGCGGACTTGATCGCCAAGTTCATCGGCATCCTCGAATCGACCTTTCCCGATCTGGTGCCGAAGGTCGATGATGAGCATGTGAAGCGAGCCTCGCTGATTCAACGCCTTCGGCCCGGCCAGACCGTCGCGCTGCTTTCTGGGGCGAACACGGCGCGCGTGGTTTTGTTCTTGGTGATGTTTGCGCTGCTTGGCGCGAGCTACGCGGCAAGCCCGATCGCCGCGCAGCAGGCGCTGTTCGGGCCGCTCCAGCCTGCGCAGGCGATCGAGATCTTCCTGCGCGAGGGCGTCGCCGGCTCGATCGGCTATTTCTTGTTCTTCTTGGGCCCGGACACTTTGAAACCTATCACAGACGCCATTATCGCCGAGCCGTTGACCTCCGCCACGATTGACGGCGATCTCTTTCTTGTGGGCTTACGGCTCTACGGCCTCGCGTTCGTGCTCGCGATCCTACGCACGCTGGTTACGCCGATCATCTATATGCGCGCTCGCCTGCGTGCTCGCGCGATCACCGAGAACACCGCGCCGGCTTAGATTTGGCGCAACTCAGTGGCGAGCCCGATCTACGACGGTGGCGTGGACCATCTGTTGGTCGGGTTGACGAGCGCTTGGCGGACTGAACAGCCTGCGGGCTAAAGGTTGTTGAGCATCGTCGCCGCTATATGACGCCTCTTCAAATTGCGACCGCCGGCAACGCCGCTCCATTTGCGGCAGTGAAATAACCTGCCCCGGATAAATCAGGTCTGGGTTGTCGATGTTGTTCAGCCGCGCAATTTCCATCGCGCGCATTCGGTCGCCATAAACCCGAATGGCAATGAGACTGAGTGAATCGCCGCTTTGCACGGTCACCGAAGTGACGTCGCTAGCCAACGCGACGCGCACGCCTGAACGGCGCAGGACCAGGTTCGAGGCGCGATACGCCATCAGCTCCGCCTCATCGTCGCGTCGCATGATCGTAGGCGTCTCGCCATCAAGGCTGACTGCAATGGTCTCACGATTGGTCGCGGGATAGCGGACTTCAAGCCGTGAACCGTCTACGCACACAAAACGCTCCGGTGCGTTCGATGCCAGCACTTCGGAAGAGCGACTTCCGGCTGCGGCGGGTTCGACCGCGCCAGGCATGGTGACAGCACTCGCCGCTGAAAACCCGACTGAGTTCTCAAGCGCTGGCCTCTCCCACAGCGCGCAGGCCGAACACAAAATTGCCAGACCTAATCCGGCGGCGCGCAGCGCCAATCGCGTCGTGATATCGCCCATGATCCCCACCTGTGCTCGGTCGACACTAGCGTTGGTCGGCAGCGCGGCCCAGGCAAAACTGAAATTACGTGCCCGGCTCTTCGACCAAGGCTCGCTCGTCAGGCCGATGTTGCGCTGCGGCAGACTTGCCGTCGCGCCAATCGCGTGACCTACATCCGCTCCGGCACGTCGATTCCGAGCAGATCGAGCGTCAGCGTGAGCTGCTTCAGCGTTGCGGCTGCGAGCGCGAGGCGTGAAGCGCGCACGGCGCCTTCGGACGGCAGGATCGGGCAGTTGGTGTAGAAGCCCGAGAAGGCTTGAGCGAGATTGAAGGCGTGTTCGGCCAAGAAGTGCGGCGCCTTCTTGTCGTAGGCGGTGCGCAACGCGCCATCGAACGCGTCGAGCGCGAGCGCCAGCGTGCGCTCGGTCTCGTGCTCGATGGCGATGGCCCCTACACTGATCTGCTGCTCTTCGGCCTTGCGCAGGATGCTTTTGATACGGACCGATTGGTAGAGCAGGTACGGGCCTGTCTTGCCTTCGAAGCTCATGAAGCGGTCGAGATCGAAGATGTAGGAGGTGCCGCGGAAGTTCGAGAGATCAGCGAACTTGATCGCCGCAATGGCGACCTTGTGGGCGACGTCTTCGAACTCTTCGGTCGAGAAATCGGCCCCGATCTCGTTTTCCTTCAGGCGTTGGCGCGCCTTCTCTTCGGCTTGGCCGATGAGGTCTTGGAGTTTGAGGACGCCGCCGGCGCGGGTCTTGAATGGCGTGCCGTCGGGGCTGTTCATGGTGCCGAAGCCGATGTGCTCAGCTGGTCGCGCTGCGCATAGCCGGCTTTCGCGGCGGCGCGATAGACTTGCTCGAAGTGATCGGCTTGGCGCTGGTCGACGCAATAGAGAATGAGATCGGGCTTTTGATCGCGCAGGCGCTGCACGATGGTGGCGAGATCGGTGGTGCCGTACATGGCCGAGCCCTCGGACGACACGACGAGCAACGGGTCCGGGCTTTCGACTTCGACGACCGTTCCGTCCTCGCGCTTTTTCTTTTTGGTCTCGCCCGGATTGGCGACGCGGAGGATGCGCGCGCCTTGGTCGTCCTCAAGCAGTCCCTTCTTGTCGAGATCGGCCACCATCTCCGGGATGAGTGGATCGGCGTCGCTCTCACCCAGCCAAAGATCGAAGTCGACACCGAGCGAAGCGAAGTCGCGCTTTTGCGCGGCCATCGAAACGTCGTGCATCGCTTTCCAGATTGTGCGGTGAAGTTCGCTACCGCCCTGCAGGGCCGCCGTAGCTTTGCGCGCGCGATCGCGCACATCGATGTCGCCGTCCTTCACGCGCTTGGCATAAGCGGGATAGATTGCTTCGAGCTGATCGAGCGTGAGTGATTTCAAACGTGCGTCGAGCTTGGCCTTGTCGTCGAAGCCGCCAAGTTCATCCTCGAGCGCAGTGATGACGAGGCCCATCTGGAAGCCCCAGTCGCCGAAGTGCGCGTCGCCCCAGACTTCGTCGCCGCGAAAGCGATAGATGCGCTTCACGCTCTCGCCGATGATCGACGCGCGCAGATGGCCGACGTGCATGCCTTTGGCGACGTTCGGGCCGCCGTAATCGACAACGACGCGGCGCCTGCGTTCGACCGGCGATGCGCCAGCGTTAGCGTCTTCAGCAACGAATTGCGCGCGTTTGGTCAGCGCCTCCGATGTGACCTTGAAGTTCAGGAAGCCGGGGCCGGCGATGCTCGGCGCGGGCGAGAGATCAGTCGCGCTCCACTCGGCGGCGACGCTTTGCGCAACTTCTTGCGGCTTCTTGCCGGCGGCTTTCGCAACGGCCAGCGCGCCATTGGCCTGGAACTCCCCGAGGTCGGGGCGGTCCGAACGGCGCACGTCGGCGTGCTTGGTATCGAGTCCAAGCTTGGCGAACACGGCTGCGTTCGCCGCGGAAAACGCGCTGGCGAGGTCTTTCATGATCTCTGCGGGATGGGGTCTTGGGGGCCGCGCGTCAAGGCGCAGCCCCGCAAAGCACTACTGTCCCGGCGCGACATTCTCTGCCGCGTCGATACGGAAGCGGCGGCCCTCGCGGTTGAACTGCAGCTGTTCGGGCGTCAGTTCAAAGCCAACCAGAACTTCGAAGTTCTCACCGGAAATGTCGGCATTGGCGCGCGGGATCACGATCTCGTCGATGCTCTCCCGAATGGTCACGACTTGCTGGCCACGCGGAAAGCGGACGTCGACGTCGAAATACACCTTCTCGATCGGCGCACGACCGCGACGGGTAACGGCCACCCAATAGCGATAAGTCTCGCGGTCGGAGGTCGCGGCGGGTCCGCGGCCAAACGACATCTGAATTTCCATATTCATACGGATCGGGTCAGCTTCGACGTAACGGCAGAGACCGCTGACGCCCTGCATTTCGCCGGTGAACTCGATGTTCGCGTAGCGCTGCACGTTCGGCTCGTTGAACTTCACGACGCGCGCGGTGTCGTAGAGCACCCCCATCAGCGGGCACGGCCCGACGTTCGGACGGTCATCGTTACCGATCATGCGATCGAAGAAGTTCGGCGCACGCGCCTCTTGCTGGTTTTCCGGGTTCACACCACCCGGTAGTTCCACCGTCGGCGTCTCGCGACTACCAGCGCAGGCGCTCAGCGCGAACGCGAGCGAGACCAAGAGCACACGCGGAAGCTTCATTTTGATCCTCGTCTCGCCTTCATAGGGCCCTGCGGCGGCGGCCGCATGTCTCACCCCGCCCTGAAGGCAATGGCGCAGCGCCGTGATAGCTTTGGGGCGGAGCGCCCGCAACAGAGGGCGGCGCCTGCCTACTTAAGTTTCACCAGCGAGCCGATGACCGTAGCGGAAAAACCCCAAATATCAGTCCTCTTGGCCGCCCCCCGGGGGTTCTGCGCCGGGGTGGACCGGGCCATTCAGATCGTTGAGCAAGCGATCCGAAAGTGGGGTGCGCCGGTCTATGTGCGCCACGAGATTGTCCACAACCGCCATGTGGTCGAGCGGCTGGAGGCTTTGGGCGCGGTATTTGTCGAGGAGTTGGACGACTGCCCGGCCGACCGTCCGGTGATCTTCTCTGCGCATGGCGTGCCTAAGTCCGTGCCGGCGGAGGCGCGGGCGCGCGAGATGATTTACGTCGACGCGACCTGCCCGCTTGTGTCGAAGGTGCACGTCGAGGCGCAACGCCACTTTGATGCCGGGCGCGAGATCGTGCTGATCGGCCACGCAGGGCACCCCGAAGTTATCGGCACGATGGGACAGCTACCGGCTGGCGCGATCACATTGCTGGAGACGGTTGAGGATGCGGAGCGGTTTGCGCCGCGCAATCCGTCGCAACTTTCGTTCGTGACGCAGACGACGCTCTCGGTCGACGACACCGCCGAGATGGTGGCCTTGCTGCAGCGGCGCTTCCCGGGCATCGCAGCGCCGCACAAGGAAGACATCTGCTACGCGACGACCAACCGCCAGGACGCGGTGAAGGCGATGGCGGAGCAAGCTGACCTTGTGCTGGTGATTGGCTCGCCAAAGAGCTCGAACTCGGTGCGGCTCGTGGAAGTCGCTAAGCGCGCTGGCGCACGAGACGCGCGGCTGGTGGGTTCGGCGGACGACGTGAACTGGACTTGGTTTGAAGGCGTTCGCAGTGTTGGCGTCACCGCCGGCGCCAGCGCACCGGAGGATCTAGTGGAAGCGCTGATCGCAGCGATTGCCGCGCGCTTCGATGCGCGCGTTGAAGAAGTGCGCGTTACCAAGGAAGACGTCGTTTTCAAGCTGCCGCGTGTGCTCGCCGAGTGAGCCAGCACCCGATCCCGGTTCTGCTCTACGAGATCATCCAGGAATTGCGTGCGCGCAATCCTGGCCGCGCGCCCTTAGTCGGCGTCTCTGGAGCGCAAGGTTCTGGCAAAAGCTATCAGTGCCGCATTCTGACAATGGCGAACCAGCCGCGCTTCGCACATTTCTCGCTGGACGATGTCTATATGCTCCGCAGGCATCGCGAAGAGCGCGCCGCCGAGGTGCATCCGCTGTTTGTCACGCGCGGCGTGCCGGGCACGCACGATTTGAGCATCGCGCGCACGACCATCATGCAGCTACGGCACGACAACCCACCCACTGCCGTCCCACTTCCGCGCTTCGACAAGGCCACGGACGCTCGCCTCCCGCGCGAGGCGTGTCCGGTATTTCAGAGTCCGGCTGAGGCTATCGTGCTGGATGGCTGGTGCTTGGGGGCGTTGCCGCAGGACGACGCTACCCTTGCCGCGCCCGTCAACGAGTTGGAGAGGAGCGAAGACGCGGACGGCGTTTGGCGCGGATACGTCAACGAAGAGCTTCGCGGCGCATACAGCCAATTTTTCGATCGCTTCGACGCCACCGTGTATTTGCGTCCGCCGAATTGGGAGATCGTGCGGAGCTGGCGCAAGCAGCAGGAAGAGCAAACGCTCGGCCGGCCGCTGAACGCCGACGAGCAAAAGTGGCTTGACCGCTTCCTCATGCACTATGAGCGGATCACGCGCTCAATGATGGCAGGCAATCATCGCGCGAACTGGATTGTGCAACTCGACGAAGCGCGGAAGGTTACGCGCATCGAAGAGATCTGACGCATGGCTGTCTACACTGCCCTTTCAGAAAACGATGTCGCCGCGCTTTTGGCGCGATACGAGATAGGTGGGGCTCTGAGCTGCGAACCGATTGCTGAGGGCGTTGAAAACACCAACTACAAGCTCACCACGCCCGAGGGCCGCTACATCCTCACGATTTTCGAGAAGCGCGTGGCGGAAGCGGACTTGCCCTTCTTCATGGCGGTGATGGAACGGCTGGCGGCGCGCAGCTTTCCGGCGCCCAAGCCCATCGCCACACGCGAGGGCGCGTTGCTCACGCGCGTGAAGGATAAGCCCGCCGCGATCGTGTCGTTTCTGGACGGCGTCTGGCCGCGGCAAACCAAGCTTTGGCATTGCGCCGCCATAGGCGAATCCTTGGCGCGGATGCATGTGGCGCTCGAAGGCTTCGCCGACACGCGTACGAACGCGCTCAGTGTGCGCGGCTGGGAGACGTTATTGGCGCTACGCCTGGATGAAGCGGAGAAGCTGCGGCCCGGCCTCGCCGAGCTTTTGCGCAAGGACATGATGGCGGTGCGGATGGCGTGGCGGAACGATCTTCCGCGCGGCGTCATCCACGCTGATCTCTTTCCAGACAACGCGCTCTTCGCGGGCGACGCACTGACCGGTGTGATTGATTTCTACTTCGCCTGCACCGATGCGCTCGCTTACGATCTCGCTGTTTGCCTCAATGCGTGGTGTTTCGATGGACCGCGTTACGACATCGAGCGTGGCCGCGCGATGATCGCGGCTTACGGCGCGATCCGTCCGCTCTCGGCGCTTGAGTTGGATATGCTCCCCCACCTCGCGCGCGGCGCGGCGCTGCGCTTCTTCGCGACACGGCTAGCGGATTGGACCGCCACACCTGAGGGCGCGACGGTGACGCCGAAAGATCCGCTGGAGTACGCCGACAAGCTCGCGTTTCACCGCGTAGCGTGCGGAACGGCTGATTATGGAGCGTGATATCCACTCCAACCGCTACGCACCGAACTCCATCGGGCTTCTGGTGATCTGCTTCGGGCCTGCGGCTTTGGCTATAAGCGCGATGCTTGTGGTCACGTTGGCGCTCCCACCTCCAAATACGTCGGTTCTCATGAGCATTTTAGGGGCAACCTACGTCGGCGGTGTAATCGGCCTCTCCATTGGTCTCGCGTTTCTCATTTCGACCACCATAGCACACTGGCTAATCGCGGCACGTGCGCTGAAGGGTCTGCTACTGAGGTGGGCGCTGTCGACCCTTATCACCGGAGGATTGATCGGCGCCGCCGCCGTTTGGTGCGCAAGCCACTTCGACGCTGGGGCGCCAGGGTATCACTTTGGCTGGCATGCCGTTCCAATGGCTTCAGCGATCGTGGCGTCGGTTTATGCTCCATTTGGGTTCGCTTATTGGTGGCCCCTACGAGAACGCCCCCAATCGAATCCACGTACATCAAGAGCATGAGCAATACGGTCGACATTTGGACGGATGGCGCTTGCAGCGGCAATCCTGGCCCCGGCGGTTGGGGAGCGATCCTGCATTATGCGGGTGTGGAGAAAGAACTCGCAGGCGCTGAAGCGGCGACCACAAACAATCGCATGGAGCTGATGGCGGCGATCCAAGCACTCAATGCGCTGAAGCGTTCGAGCAAAGTGCGGCTACACACGGATTCCAAGTACGTGATGGATGGCGTCACCAAGTGGATTCACGGTTGGAAAAAGAACGGCTGGAAGACCGCCGACAAGAAGCCGGTGAAGAACGACGACTTGTGGAAGCTGCTCGATGAAGCCAATGCGCGTCACGAAGTAACGTGGAAATGGGTCAAAGGGCATTCCGATAACGAGATGAACAACCGCGCCGATGAACTGGCGCGCAACGCCATTCAAACGCTGAAAGGCTAGCCCCTAAGATTGGGGTTGCCGGATCGCAGGCCCAAGCGCAGCGTCGGCTAATGCGTCTCCTTCTGCTTCTTGCCGCCCTGCTCACCGCACCGCCCGCGCTGGCGCAAGATATTAGCGATCTGCGCTGGCTGCGCGGCTGTTGGCAAACGGAGCCGCCGCGTGAGGCGGAAAGCGGCGCCACCTTCACCGAAGTCTGGATCGCGCCCAACGCACCAATGCTGCTCGGCTTTGCCTATCACGAGGGCGAAGGCGAAGTTCAGGGTTGGGGCCAGATGCGTATCGAGTCGAATGGCCGGCCTGAGTTAGTAGACATGCCGCTCGGACGTTTCCCGGTGCGCTATCGCCTCGTCGAAGAGGAGCCGCTGAACCATGCGACGTTCGAGAGTTCGGAGGACGAATACCCGACCCGGATCGAATACCGCCGCGAAGGCAACCGCCTCTACCACCGCATATCGAACGACGGTGAAGATGCTCAAGAGTACACGTTCCGCCGCATCCGCTGCCCATCAAGCTTACGGCCCTAGAAACGCGGGCTTGACACTCGTTCAATGTTGAACCATTGTCGTTCAATATTGAACTATATGGATGTGTCGTCATGCCGTCCCGCCGTCATGTTCTGTCTTTGCTTTCCGCCGCCCCATTCGCACCGGGTCTGGCCGCATGCGCGCAAGGTGATTTGCCGGATCCGGTCGCAGGTTGGCGCGATCCGGGCGCCGGCGAAACCGATGTCCGCCGCTTTGCGCTCGCGCATGCGATCCTCGCACCCAATCCGCACAATACCCAGCCGTGGCAGGTGGAGTTGGATGATGCTGGCGGGATGACGCTTTATTGCGATCTCGATCGGCGCATTCCGTTCACCGATCCGCTCGACCGCCAGATCACAATCGGCTGCGGTTGTTTTCTCGAGCTTTATCGGATGGCGGCGGGTCTGCGCGGCTATTGGCCGACCATCACCTTCTTCCCAGACGGCGAACCCACGCCGCGCCTCGATACCCGCCCCGCCGCACATGTTGAGCTTGGGCCGGAGCAAGCGCAGCCGAATAGCGATCCCTCCCCGCTACAAATTCCCAATCGGCGCACCAACCGCAAACCCTACGGAGCGCGCGTCCCGACTGCGGAAGTTCTGGACGAACTCGTAAATGCCGTCGTCGGCATGGGCGAGGAATACACAGGCGGCGTCTATTGGACGAACGATGCGGCGCGCGTGGCGCAAGGGCGTGATCTGGTCTGGCGCGCATGGGATCGCGAGCTGCGCACACCGGGCGCTGCGGCTGAGACTTTCGGTTGGTTGCGGTTCGGGCGACGCGCCATCGCCGAACATAGAGACGGCCTCGGCGTCTCCGGCGCTGGCATCGACTTATTCAAGATGCTCGGGCAACTCGATCGCGAAGAGCTGATCGATCCAGAATCCGAAGCCAACAAAACCGCTGCGCGCGACTGGCGCGAGATGGCGATGACCTCACCAGCGTTTCTGTGGATCACTTCGACCGGCGACACGCCAAGCATGCGCCTCAACGCCGGCCGCGCCTATGCACGCTTCGCCCTAGCCGCAACCAGCCTCGGCCTCGCCGTGCACCCATGGAGCCAGGCGCTGCAGGAATACGAAGAAATGGCGGACCTTCGCGCTGAGATGCGAACGTTCTTGGCGCCGCCGGAGGGCGAGACCGTGCAGATGCTGGTGCGGATCGGCTATGCGGAGGCGATGGCGCCATCGGCGCGCCGCGATATGCAGGACTTCATTCGCGCATGAAGCAAGAAGAAGCGCTCAGAATTTCGTTTCAGGTGATGAGCGAGATCGCGATCATAGGCCACTTGGCGGACACGGCGCTGGCGAACGCGTTGCCGCCGGAGCTTTCGGTGGCGGGCTTCGGCGTGCTCAATCACTTCGTACGGCTCAATGTAGAGGGCGAGAGCCCTGCCCGCTTGGCGCGCGCCTTTCAGGTCACCAAGGGGGCGATGACCTACACGCTCCAGCAGCTTGAGGAGCTGGGCTACATAACGGTGCAGCCCGATCCGGCGGATGCGCGCGCCAAGATCGTGCGGTTGACCAAGCGCGGACGTAAGGCGCGCGATGAAGGCGTGGCGCGCGTCGATCCCGGCATGAAGGCGATGATCCAGGCGATCGGCGCGGATGAGTTCGCGAAGGCGCTGCCGTTCTTGATCAAAGTGCGCCAGGTCCTGGACGCGGCGCGCGATTAGGCAGCGCGAACCTTGAGCGTCGCGCCATCGACGGCGTCAACCACCACGGTTTGTCCTGGCGTGAGCGCTTCGTCACTTATGGCGCGCCACACCGTGTCGGCCACCTTCACCGAACCCGCGCCGTTGGCGAACACGGTGATGACGCCGCGCGTTCCGATCAGCGTCTTCGAGCGCTCGTTCAAACCCTCGGCATTGTTCTCATTGCGCCAGCGTTGCACCAGCGGGCGCCCGAAAGCCGTGAGCGCGATCACCAAGACGGCGAAGATCGCGACATCAACGATCCAGGTTGTTGCGCCTGTAAGCGAGACGAGCGCGGTGAGAAACGCCGCGACCGCGGGCCAAAGCAAATAGGTCGTGCCGCTCGCCATCTCGGCGATGAGCAGAATGAGGCCAAAGACCAGCCAGTGCTGCGGGCCGAGGCTCGTCAGGAAGGTGATCAGCGTGTCCATGACCTCAATGTAGCGATGCTTTGCTGGTTACGCGAGTGGCTAGCGCGGGGCTGGCGTCGGTGAACGCGGCGCAGTCCAGGGCGTGCCGCCGCCGGCGCCTGACTCACCCTGCGCATTGAGCGCGCGCAGACCCTCGACCAAGCCAGCAATGCCGGAGAGGTCGGCCGGGATGATCACGGTGCGCTGCTGGTTCGAGGTGGCGAGTTGGCCGAACGCCTCGACGTATTTCAGGCCCAGGAAGTAACGGATGGCATTAACGTCGCCGGCCGAGATCGCGGCGGAGACGGATTCCGTCGCCTTCGCTTCGGCTTCAGCTTCCCGCTCGCGCGCTTCGGCGTCACGGAATGCAGCTTCGCGGCGGCCTTCGGCTTCGAGGATCGCCGACTGCTTGGCGCCTTCGGCGCGCAGAATGGCGGCTTGCTTGTCGCCCTCGGCTTCCAGAATTTGTGCGCGGCGCTCCCGCTCCGCCTTCATCTGGCGCGCCATCGCTTGCGTGAGGTCGGCCGGCGGCGACAGATCTTTGATTTCGACGCGCATCACCTTCGTGCCCCACGCATGGGTGGCGGCATCAATAACGGTCAGCAGGCGCGCATTGATCGAGTCGCGCTGCGAGAGCACTTCGTCGAGGTCCATGGCGCCGACGACCGTACGAATGTTGGTCAAGCAGAGGTTCAGGATGGCGAGGCGATAGTTCTCTACCTCGTAGGCGGCCTTCGCCGCGTCCATGATTTGAATGAAGACGACAGCGTCAACCGAGACGATCGCGTTGTCCTTGGTGATCACTTCCTGGCGCGGCACATCGAGCACCGCTTCCATCATCGACATGCGCTTGCCGATGCGATCAACGAAGGGAATGAGGAACGAGATGCCCGGCCGCAGCGTGCCGGTGTATCGGCCGAAGCGCTCAACAGTGAACTGGAAGCCCTGCGGAACGACCTTGATCGCGCTGAACGCCAGCACGATCGCCATCACGGCAAAGAAAATGACAACTGTCATCGCGTCTCACTCCTACCGCTTCTGCGGTCACCTGCGTTCTCGCGCGGGTAATCAGCGTTAAGCTCAGCCTAATTGGCCGAGCAGGTACTCCGCGCTGGAAACTTTGTATTCACCAGCTTCTTCAACGTTCAGCTGAGATACCACCCCATCCTTGACGATCATTGAATAGCGCTTCGATCGCGGCCCCATTCCGAACTTTGAGAAGTCCGCGTCGAGCCCCACTGCCTTCGCGAACTCACCGGAGCCGTCAGAAAGCATGACGATCTGGTCAACGACGTTCTGATCCTTCGCCCACGCGCCCATAACGAAGTGATCGTTCACGGCAGTACACGCGACCGTGTCGACACCCTTGGCCTTGAAGGCAGCCAAATGATCGCGGAAGCTCGGCAGGTGACGCGCGGAGCACGTTGGCGTGAAGGCGCCTGGAACAGCGAACAGCGCCACCGTCTTGCCGCCAAATACATCGGCCGTGCGCAGAGTCTTCATGCCCTCGCTCGTGGGGACATTGAACTGAACGTCCGGAAGCGCGTCACCGATCTTGATCATGGGCTGGTCCCTTAAGCTTGTGTTTCACGGATTATGTAGGCGAGGCGCGCCCCATATGCGAGCGCCCTCTTGCGCGAAGCGCCCCGGCGCGGGACGATTGCGCTCATGAGCGACACTCTGACTGGCAAGCTTCTGGTGGCGATGCCGGGGATCGGCGATCCCCGCTTCGAGAAGTCGGTGATCATGATGTGCACGCATGACGCCGACCACGCCATGGGCGTGGTGATCAACAAGCCGAAGGACGATCTGACGCTCTCCGAAGTCCTCGGCCATCTGGGGCTGAAGACGGGGGATGAAACGGCGGCGCGCGCCGTGCTTGATGGCGGACCGGTGCGGCCGGATCGTGGTTACGTGCTGCACTCGGAAGATTTCGCGGCGGGCGAAGCGACACAAACGGTGGGCCCCGGCCTGCGACTGACCGCGACGCGCGATGTGCTCGAAGCGGTCGCGGGCGATCGCGCGCCTGCAAACTTCGTTCTCGCACTCGGCTGCGCCGGCTGGAGCGCGGGGCAACTTGAAAGCGAGCTGCGCCACAACGCTTGGCTCGTCGTCGACTACGACGACGCGATCGTTTTTGACGCCACGCACGAGAGCAAGTGGGAGCGGGCGATCAAGTCGCTAGGCTTCGATCCATCGCAATTGAGCGAAGCCGCCGGCAACGCGTAACTCCGGATACGCAATCCCACAGGTCAAGCAGGTTTATTTTTGTCCACGCTCTTGTCGCGCCTCTACGCGCGACCCATGTCGCTTGCCCGCGCACCCTTGCGTGGATTTTGTACAAAAGGACATGCATGAGCAAATCCCCGCTCTTCGCCTACATTCTACTCGATCGTTCTGGCTCCATGGAGAATTGCCGCGACACCACAATCGACGCCTTCAACGAATACGTCATGGGACTGCGCCGCTCCGACGAAGTTGACGCTCGTGTCACTCTGACGATCTTCGACTCGCACAGCATCGATACGCTGCAGCAGGCCGAACCGGCGAAAAGCTCTCTTGAACTCAATCGCCAAAGCTACGTGCCGCGCGCCTCCACGCCTTTGCTCGATGCGATCGGCCATGCCGTCGCCGACATCGACAAGGTTGCGTTGCGTACCGACGAAAAGGTCGGCCTCGTCATCCTCACCGACGGCTTCGAGAACGCCAGCAAGGAGCACACGAAGGAGACAATCCGCAAACTGCTGATGGATCGCCAGGACAACAAAGGCTGGCTCGTCACCTTCCTGGGCGCAGATATCGACGCCTTCGCCGAAGCAGGCTCAATCGGCATCAAGGGTGGCCAGTATCTGGCGCTGAAAAAGGGCAAACTGCGCCAATCGATGGAATACGCGCGCGCCTCGCAGGAGCGCTATGCGTCGACCGGCAACATCAACGCCGCGGACTTCCTCGACGAAGAACGCAAGGACGCCAACGAAGATCCGAAGGCATAAGAACCACTGGCGCGGCGCTTTCAAGGGAGCGCCGCGCTTTGCTTAGGACGGGCATGGCGTCTTTCGAACGACCCGGTCCGTCGAGCCAGGATATTTCACGAGAGCTGCAGCCGGCCTAATCGGCCGCCGCTCAAAATTGCCGCCGCAATTGGGGCACTGCCCTTTCAGCACGCCTTCCGCGCACGACACACAAAACGTGCACTCAAACGTACATATGCGCGCGTCGACGCTTTCCGGCGGCAAATCCCGGTCGCAGCATTCGCAGTTAGGGCGGAGTGCGAGCATCAGGCAGTTCCCGTCATCTGTTCGATGGCTTCGCGCCGCTGCTGCGCGAAAACGGAGAACAGTTTTTTGACCGCTTCGACCGTCTTGGCTTCGGCAATCTCCGGACGCCCAGAATTGAACGGCGGCGCCGGCGCGTATTCGATAGCGAGTTGAATCATCTTTGCGACGTCTTCGCTCGCGATCTCGGCCGCAATGGAGAGCGCGATGTCGATGCCGGCCGTGACGCCGCCGCCGGTGATGGCGTTGCCGTCGCGAACCACGCGCCCGTCATCCGGTATGGCGCCGAACATGGGGAGCAGTTCGCGGTACGCCCAATGGCTGCCGGCGCGCTTGCCGGTGAGAAGCCCCGCGGCCGCGAGGATAAGCGATCCCGTACAAACGGCGGTCAGGTAGGTGGCGCTCGCGCCGAGGCGCTTCACTTGCTCCATGAATGCGGGATCTTGCATCGCTTCGGTCTGACCGGGGCCGCCGGGGATCATGATCATGTCCGCGCTGACGACGTCGCTCAGCTTGGTGAGATCGGCGAACGTCAGCCCCATCTCTGTCTTCAGCGCACCTCCGTCCTTCGAAGCAATAATCACCTCGGTATCAGGCACACGTGCGAGCACTTCGTACGGTCCGGTGAAATCGAGCTGCGTGAGACGCGGGTAGAGGATGAAGACAATGCGAAACTTGGCCATGGGCGGGAGCCTCCGTTGACAAACGCATAGTGACGCGAGAAGCCTTTGGCTGAAATGTCAAATAAGCCTCGTTTTCCGCCAAAACCACGCAGCATCCTCGTAGTGCTGTTTCCAGGCTTTCAAATCATTGATGCCGCCGGGCCAATCGGAGCCTTCGAGATCGCCTCGCGCCACGCACCGGGCGCCTACGCGATCCGCACCGCTTCGAGCGGCGGAGGACTTGTCCCCTCATCCTCCGGGGTGCCCATGCCAGCGGAAGAGCTGGGCGGGCGCGCGAAAGTGGACACGTTTCTTGTCGTCGGCGGCAATGGCACCGCCGAAGCGATGCGCGATGTAGCTCTCCTCCGCGCCATCAAGGCAGCCCCCTCGCGCGCGCGCCGCGTGGCGAGCGTCTGCTCAGGTGCGTTTCTCTTGGCGCAAGCGGGCCTACTTGAAGGCAAGCGCGCGACCACGCACTGGCGGCGCGCGCCACAACTGGCGCAGCTCTTCCCCAACGTGCGCGTCGAAGCTGACTGCATCCACATCAAGGACGGCGCGGTATGGACCTCGGCTGGCGTGACCGCGGGCATCGACTTGGCGCTCGCAATGATCGCCGAGGATCTCGGCGAAGACATCGCGGCCAAGGTGGCGCGCGAGATGGTGGTGTACGCCAAGCGCCCCGGCGGCCAGGCGCAGCACTCCGCTCTGCTGGAGCTAGACGCCGGCGCCGTAAAGTTCGCACAGCTGAACACCTGGATGCGCGAGCACCTAGGCGAAGATCTTTCTGTCGAACGCCTTGCGGCTGAGGCTGCGATGAGTCCGCGCAACTTTGCTCGAGCCTACGCAGCGGAAACCGGCGTCACGCCGGCAAAGGCCGTCGAACGCTTGCGCGCCGAGGCGGCGCGCACAGCTCTGGCACAAGGCGGCGCCATCCAGGAGATCGCGCGGCGCACCGGCTTCGGCGATCCCGAACGCATGCGGCGTGCCTTCGTGCGCCTCTACGGCGCCCCGCCTGCCGCAATGCGAAGAACGATGCGCCGCGCTTGACGGCGCGCGCGTTCAGGCAGACGAACGCGCATCATGGCTGAACCGCAAAAATCGATATTCGTCACCGGCGCCGGCTCCGGCATTGGCCGCGCTACGGCAAAACTCTTCGCCGATCGTGGCTGGTTCGTTGGACTGTTCGACGTGAACGCCAAGGGGCTCGAAGAAACGGCGGCGATGTTGCCGGAAGGTCAGCGCATATCGATGACCTTCGATGTCCGCGATCGCGCTGGCTGGAATCGTGCGGTTGAGACTTTCGGGCAAGCCACGAACCGGCGCATGCACCTGCTGTTCAACAATGCCGGCGTCGGCAAGGGCGGCCCTATCGACGAGATGAGCGCTGACGACATCGACCTCACGCTCGATGTGAATCTCAAGGGCGTGATCAACGGCGTGAACGCGGCGCTGCCGCTGCTGCGCGAAACGCCTGGCGCGCGCATCATCAACGTCGCGTCAGTGGCGGGCGTTTTCGGTGCGCCGAATCTCGCCGTCTATTGCGCGACGAAGTTCGGCGTGCGCGGATTGACCGAAGCGCTTGATGTTGAGTTCTCGAAGTACGGCGTGCGTGTCGTCAGCCTCATGCCGTGGTTCATCGACACCGCGATCCTCGATGGCCTGCCAAGCGGACAAGAAGGTTCGAACCGCCGCATCCGCGATACGCTGGTTGAGAACAAGACGCCGATCTATCCGGTCAGCATGGCGGCCGAGCGTGCGTGGGATGCAGCGCATGGCGACGACATTCACTACATGGTCGGCAAGGAGGCCGAGCGCGCACGTTTCTTCGCGCGCTTCTTCCCAAGCGTGATGCGCAATCAGATCAAGAAGCAGTTCGTCAGCGAGAGCTGAACTTAGGTCGCGACTTCGGTCGGCGCCGTCGCTGTATTCGCGGCGGTCGTATCCGTGGCGGCTTCGGCCGGCGCAGGCGCCGCTTCTTCCGTCGTGCCGCCATCGACGCCTTCCAGCGCCGCATCGGTGGCTTCCGGGATCAGCTCTTCAGCGGCCGTTACGCTACGGCGCGAACCCAACGCGCCACGGCGGCGGGCCAGCGCTTCCTGGTAGTGAGCACGCTCAGAGCGGTTCGGGAAACGATAGAAGACGTGGCTTTCGATCGAGGTGGTTTCGACCAGGCCTGAATTCCAAACCGGGTTCACGGCGTGGGTATGGTAGTGCGTCGCGCCCTGGGTGACGGGACGCGTGTAACCTGACATCACAGCTGTGGCGACACGCTGCGCGCGGTCCCAAGCGCGACCGCGCGGCGTCCGGTTTAGCGAGCCGTCGCAGGTGAACGTGAACTGGCAACCGGTCGTGCGGTGCGAACCTTGATAAACGACGCCGCAGATCGAGTTCGGATAATAGCCCGAGCGAACGCGGTTCATGATGACTTCGGCGACGGCGATCTGGCCACGCTGGCTCTCGCCGCGCGCCTCGAAGTAAATCGCCTGGCTGAGGCAATTGAGCTGTCGCGTATCGATCTGCGGCTGGGCCGGAACGGCTGGCTGCGTTGTGGGTTGAGCAGCTGTGGGACCACGCAGGACCGCTTGCACCATCATGGCGCGGGCGTCTGGGTTCTCAAACAGCGTGGCTTGGCCGCGCGCGCGCAGGCCATCGTCCGTGCGGAACGACGTGAGTTCAACGCGCGCGTTGGTGTCGGATGCGAGGATCTCTTGTTCGAACTGCGCGGCGAATGCTGACGACGTGGCCGCCCACTCGGCGCCATCGCGTTGCTCAGCAGCACGGTGCGAGATCACAGGCATCGCAACCGCAGCGGCTGCGAGGCACATGATCGTCGCTGCACCCTGGCGCACGGCCAGAGGGTTCCGTTCGATCTCAACCATCACCTGGGTCCGAATCTCACCCGCAAGAATAGTCAGTCGACGCCAGAACAACGTGAAATGCATTAAGCCCCGCTTAATCGTGTGCAGATTTGGCACAAGTCGACGCCAAATATTCCGCAACAGCCCAATTCGTTTTTCCTCAGTAATAATTTGCCCTGAGGACGGAGCCGGATACAGGACGCGCGCGCGGCGGGCGATTGACTTTTTGTTCATAGTCTCGCCTCCTGCCTGAACTGCCCTACTTCTCTTGTCGGGTGCGACCCGGCGGTCACGCCGAGAAAGCCCAAAGCGAGCAAAGTCTTGCGAGGCTCGTGCCAGTTCACCAACGAGGCGAAATGCGCCGCGACGGCCGGTCGCGGCGGTCGCAGGCGGGTGACGTAGCGTTACTTTGTAGGCCGTGAGGCGCTCAGCGCTTTCCGCTAAGGGCGGCCTGGGCGGCAGCCAAACGGGCAATCGGAACGCGGTACGGCGAGCACGAGACGTAATCGAGCCCAGCGCGCTCGAAGAAAGCCACCGAGGCGGGGTCGCCTCCATGTTCTCCGCAAATGCCAAGCTTCAGCCCTCCCCGGGTGGCTCGACCGCGCTCGCATGCGAGCCTCACAAGCTCCCCAACGCCCTCGGCGTCGATGGAGACGAACGGGTCGGCTGTTAACACTTGGCGCTCGACATAGGTTCCAAGGAAGCGGCCGGCGTCATCGCGGGACACGCCCAGGGTGGCTTGGGTCAGGTCGTTTGTGCCGAAGGAGAAGAACTCAGCGGTCTCGGCGATCTCGCCGGCCTTCAGCGCCGCCCGCGGCAGCTCGATCATCGTGCCTACCAGGTACTCAACCTTGATGCCCCGTTTGCCAAACACTTCGGCCGCAACCGCGTCGACGCGGGCCTTCAGAAGCTCAAGCTCCTTCTTGGTGATCGCGAACGGGATCATGATTTCCGGGATCGGCGCCGCGCCCTGCTCGGCGACGTCGCAGGCAGCCTCGAACACCGCGCGCGCCTGCATCTCATAGATCTCAGGGTAAACGATCGCGAGCCTGCAGCCGCGGAAGCCGAGCATCGGATTGCTCTCCGCCAGCGCCTTCACCCGCGCCGCCAGCCACTCAGCCGTAACGCCCAGCGTCGGCGCCACATCGGCGATGTCCTCTTCTGAGTGCGGCAAGAATTCATGCAGGGGCGGATCGAGGAAGCGGATGGTGACAGGCCGCCCGCCCATGGCTTTGAAGATACCGACGAAGTCGGCGCGCTGGTGGGGAAAGAGCTCGTCGAGCGCTTTGATGCGCGCGCTTTCTGTTTCCGCCACGATCATCTTGCGCACCGAAGCAATGCGTTGCGCGTCGAAGAACATGTGCTCGGTGCGGCAAAGGCCGATGCCTTCCGCGCCGAACTTCACCGCAACTTCGGCGTCGTTCGGCGTGTCGGCGTTGGTGCGCACCTTTAGTCGGCGCGCAGCGTCGGCCCATTCCATCACCGTCGCAAAATCGCCGGTCAGTTCGGGCTCGACCATTTGGGCTGCGCCGAGAAGCACTTCGCCTGATGAACCATCGACCGTGATGGTGTCGCCCGCCTTCACGACGCGCCCGGCGGCGGTGAACTCGCCGGCCTTCATGTTGATGCGCAAATCGCCCGCGCCAGATACGCACGGCCGCCCCATGCCACGCGCGACAACCGCCGCGTGGCTGGTCATGCCGCCACGCGCCGTCACGATCGCCTGCGATGCGTGCATGCCGTGAATATCTTCCGGGCTCGTCTCCTCGCGAACGAGGATCACCTTCTTGCGATCCGCCGCGAGGCGTTCGGCTTCATCCGGATCGAAGACGACGATGCCAACGGCGGCGCCGGGCGACGCCGGCAAGCCTTTGCAGATGATGTCGCGCTTGGCGCCCGGCGCGATCGTCGGGTGCAGCAATTGATCGAGCGCCGCCGCATCAACGCGCAGCACGGCTTCCTCCGTACTGATCAACCCCTCACCCACCATGTCGACAGCGATCTTCAGCGCCGCTTTCGCAGTGCGCTTACCGTTGCGCGTCTGCAGCATGTAGAGCGTGCCGCGCTCGACCGTGAACTCCAGATCCTGCATGTCGCGATAGTGCGCTTCGAGCTTCTGGTAGGTGCGCTCCAGCTCGGCGAACACTTGCGGCATCGCTTCTTCGAGCGATTGGCCGGTTTCTTTCATCTCTTCACGAGACGCCTTGGTCAGCGCCTTCGGCGTGCGGATGCCGGCGACAACGTCCTCGCCTTGCGCGTTGATCAGGAATTCGCCGTAGAACTTCTTCGCGCCCGTCGACGGATCACGGGTGAACGCGACTCCAGTAGCCGACGTGTCGCCCATATTGCCGAACACCATTGCCTGCACATTGACGGCAGTGCCCCAGCTTTCGGGGATGTTGTTGTGCTTGCGATAAAAGATCGCGCGATCGTTCATCCAGCTTGCGAACACGGCGCCGATCGCGCCCCAGAGCTGCTCTTTCGGATCGTGCGGAAACGGCTTACCAAGCTGGCGCTCCACCGCGCGCTTGAATTCCTTGACGACCGCTTGCCAATCCTCCGCCGTCATCTCGACGTCGGATGAATAGCCCTGCAGGTCTTTCTGCGAACCGAGAATTTCTTCGAACTCGCCGTGCTCAAGCTCAAGCACGACATCGGAATACATCTGAATGAAGCGGCGGTAGCTATCGTAGGCAAAACGCGCATCGCCTGAGAGCTTCGCCAAACCTTCAACGGTCTCGTCGTTGAGGCCGAGATTCAGAACCGTATCCATCATGCCCGGCATCGAGGCGCGCGAACCTGAGCGCACGGAGACGAGCAGCGGGTTCGACGCATCGCCGAATTTCTTACCGACCTTCTTCTCAAGCGCGGCCAAAGCCGCATCGACTTGAGCAGCAAGTTCCGTGGGGTAATTGCGCTTGTTGGCGTAGAACTCGGTGCAGACTTCGGTGGTGATGGTGAAACCAGGCGGCACCGGCAGCCCGAGCTTCGACATCTCAGCCAAGTTCGCGCCTTTACCGCCGAGCAGCGCCTTCATCGACGCATCGCCCGCGCTCTCGCCGCCGCCGAACCCGTAAACCCACTGCTTCGCTGCCATTCCGTCCGGACCCTCGCAAGTTCGCCCGCTCCTCCTCAATGGAGGAGCTGTCATCGCGAAGCGATGACTGAGGAGGTGAGGCCAATGGTGTTCACGAGTGAGCCTCCAGAGGCTCTTCCGCCAGCACCGAGGGCGCACCTCCTCCGCCGCTTCGCGGCGCCTCCTCCATCGAGGAGGAGGCGGTGCACGTCAGCCTTCGATCTTGGAAAAATCCGCGACCGCAGACAGCGCCTCACGTAACCGCGAGAGCAGCAAAAGTCTATTGCGGCGCAGCATCGGATCGTCGGCGTTGACGAGGACTTTGTCGAAGAAGGCGTCGACCGGCGCGCGAAGCCCGGAGAGCGCCTTCATCGCCGCCGCGAACTCTTCTTTCTCCACCGCAGCGCGCGCCGCAGGCAACGCCTTCTCCAGCGCCTCATAGAGCGCCTTCTCGGCTGGCTCGGCGAGCTTGGAAGCATCGACTTGGCCCTTGGCCTCCTCAGCGCTCCACTTATTCTTCTTCTCTTCCGCAGCAAGAATGTTCGCCGCACGCTTATAGCCCGCCAGCAAGTTCGCGCCGTCTTCGGTTTTCAGGAACACGTCGAGCGCTTCAACGCGCTTAAACGCGCGGCTTAGCTTAGAGTCCGGGATAAATTTGGCTGGAAGGCCGTGCATGACGCCAGGCTCGGAATAATCTTCCCAAACACCGAGGCCGGCTCTCACAACTTCGACTGCATAACCTTCCGTTCTGAATACGACTTCAACGCGGTCTAGAATGAAGTCCCTCAGGCTCGCCCACTTCGACGCTGCGTCGAGCATCTCTTGAAACAATTCCTTCTGAGCTTCCTTCGATGCGCGCTGTTTCAGCATATCGAGGTTTGCCCGCTTGGCGGCGTCCGCGAGACCCAGGCGCTCCAATGCGTCCTTGGTTGCCGCAAAATCTCTGGATTGGCTTTCGTCTCGACGCTCAACCGCCCATTTGACCAACGTCATGAAGGAGTCGCCGACCGGATCACCCCCGACCTTTTGCTCACGAATGATGCGTACAACACCAAGTGCGGCACGCCGTAGGGCAAATGGATCACTCGATCCCGTCGGCTTTTCATCGATCGCCCAGAAGCCGACAAGCGTATCCAACTTGTCCGCAAGCGCGAGCGTCACCGCGACTTTATCCGTCGGCACCCGATCGTTCGGACCCAACGGTCGATAGTGATCTTCGATCGCAGCGGCGACGCTTTCGTGGTTGCCCTTCGTCAGCGCTGAGAGTTGGCGGCCCACCTGCCCTTGCAGTTCGGGGAATTCGCCGACGGTTTCCGTCACCAAATCCATTTTGCAGAGATTGGTCGCTTCGCGCACGAGCTTCGGATCAGCGCCCGTGACAGCGCACAGCTCTTCTGCCAGCGCACGCACGCGCTCGACTTTGTCCCACACGCTGCCGAGTTTTTGGTGGAAGACGATCTTCTGCAGCTTCGCCTTGCGCTCTTCAGTGTAGAGCGACGTCGCCGTATCGACCTTCCAGAAAAACTGCGCATCGTTCAGTCGCGCGCTCAGCACGCGGGCGTTGCCGGCGGCAATCGCTTTGCCGCCATCCTTCGCTTCGATGTTCGCGACCACGATGAAGTGCGGCGCGAGCCCCTTCGTCTTCGGATCGCGCACGGCGAAATACTTCTGGTGCGTGCGCATCGAAAGACGGATCACCTCGCCAGGCAGATTGAGGAAGTCGCGGTTCATGTCGCCCAGCAACACGACCGGCCACTCCACCAGCCCCGCCACTTCTTCGAGCAGCCCAATATCCTCAACCAGCTCCAGCCCCTTCGCGGCGCAGAGCTTCTTGGCTTGTTCGAGAATGATTGTCTTGCGCTCCTCGCGCTCGATCAGAACTTTCGCGCCTCGGAGCTTCGAAGCGTGATCGGCCGCACTCGTCACCGGCAACGCTTCCGGCGCATGGAAGCGATGGCCCCAGGTCACAGCCTCGGAGCCGACACCTTCGACGTCGATCTTCACGGCCTTGCCATCGAACACGCAGCAAATGTTGTGCAGCGGGCGCACCCATTGCAGGTCGCTCGATTGCGAGCGCATCGATTTCGGCCACGGAAAGCCGCGCACGATCTCGGGGATAATCTCCTGCACGATCGCCGGCGTCGCCCGCCCTGCGCGCTCGATTCTGGCGACGTAGAACGAGCCCTTCTTGTCCTCGACGATCTGGGCTTGATCGATGGACTTCAGGCCTGCGCCTTTGAGAAAGCCTTGGATCGCCTGATCCGGCGAGCCGACACGCGGGCCTTTCTTCTCCTCATTCACGTCCGCCGCCTTCGCCGGCAGGTCATCGACGAAAAGCCCAAGCCGCCGCGGCGCCGAGAACGTCTTGATCGCCTTCGCGTCCAAGCCCGCCGCCTTCAGCTTCTCGCCAAAGAGCTTCGCCAAATCCTCTTCCGCGCGCTTTTGCATGCGCGCCGGGATTTCCTCGGAGAACAGTTCAAGCAGCAGTTGGGGCATTAGCTTCGCTCCTCCTCGATGGAGGAGCTGTCAGCGCGCAGCGCTGACTGAGGAGGTGAGGCCAATGGTGGTGACGAGTGAGCCTCCGAAGGCTTCTGCTTCAAGGACCGAGGGCGCACCTCCTCCGGCCGCTTCGCGGCCACCTCCTCCATCGAGGAGGAGGTTTGCGCTAAGTCATTGGCGCGCCAGCGCAGCATTCTGGGCGCCGCGGGCGTTTGAAGCGCGATTGCGTGGATAGCTCGCCACACGTCGTCACGTGCACGTAGCGCCTCGCCATTCCAGAAACGGATCACTCGGTAACCTTCGGAGCGCAGCCACACTGAACGCGCCGCATCGTGCGCTGCATTCGCAGGGTCTGCATGTTGAGCGCCGTCCACTTCCACAACCAGGCGCGCCGGATGTGAGACGAAATCCAGGATGTAGTCACCGAAAGGCGCCTGCTTGCGCCAGTTTAGCGCAACCAACTCACCTTCGCGCAGCAGGCGCCACATGGCCTTCTCATGCGGCGTCATCTCGGTGCGCATTTCCTTGGCGCGTGATCTGATCCAGTCGCGGGCGCTCATAACTGGCTCTCCGCCCAAGCGCTCGCGCAACCCTTCGCCAGATCGCGCACGCGCGCGATGAAGCTTTGCCGCTCTGTAGGTGAAACAACCCCGCGCGCATCCAGCAGATTGAACAAATGCGAGGCCTTCAGCGTGTAGTCGAATGCCGGCAGCACGTTGCCTTCGGCAAGCAAGCGCTTGGCCGTCGCTTCCGCGTCGGTGAACCAACGCAGGTTCTGCTCGGGATCGCTCAGCTCGAAATTGAAGCGCGATTGCTGCTTTTCGTTTTCGAGGAAGATGTCGCCGTAGGTTAGCGGCGTGGCGCTATCGGGATCGTTGAACGGCAGATCGTACACACGATCGACGCCGAACACGTACATCGCCAAGCGCTCGAGCCCGTACGTCAGCTCACCGCTCACCGGCTTCACATCCAAGCCGCCGACTTGTTGGAAGTAGGTGTACTGGCTCACCTCCATGCCATCGCACCACACTTCCCAACCCAAACCCCAAGCGCCGACAGTCGGATTTTCCCAATCGTCTTCGACGAAGCGAATGTCGTGCAGCAGCGGATCGATGCCGATGCGCGCGAGCGAGTTGAGGTAGAGTTCCTGCAGGTTCGGCGGGTTCGGCTTCAGGATCACCTGAAACTGATAATAGTGCTGCAGCCGGTTCGGGTTCTCGCCGTAGCGCCCATCCTTCGGGCGGCGCGAGGGCTGCACGTACGCCGCGCGCCAAGGTTTCGGCCCGAGCGAACGCAATGTCGTCGCTGGGTGAAGCGTGCCCGCGCCGACTTGCTCATCGTAAGGCTGCAGGATCGCGCAACCCTGCTCGGCCCAGTAAGTCTGGAGCGTCAGGATCACGTCCTGGAAACAACGGGGCGGCGCGTTGGCGGGCATGGGGCGGACGCCTAAAGGCGCCCGCCCGCTCTAGCAAGGTTTCAACGGAGGAATTCGGTGACGGCGGCCCCGAAGGCCTCCGGCTGGTCGAACATGATGAAGTGGTAGCTGCCGTCGATGCGGACGAAGCTCACATTCGGCGCCGGCGCGTATTGGCCACGATAGAGCCCGTCGATCATTGCCTCCGGACCCATGGCCGCGTCGTAGGCGTAAACCACCGTGATCGGTGTCTGCACGTCCGCCACTTCGCCGCGCATGTCGGTGGTCATCACTTCGTACATGGCCTGCGCGAACGTGGCGCGATCGGAAGCAACGCTCCACGCGACAACCTCAGCCCTGCGCGCTTCGGTTTTCACCAGGCGAGCAATGCCCATGTTCTGCTGTGCCGTGAAGCTCGCATCATCGAGCGCCGCGATCTGATCGCGCATGCCGCGCGCTTGCGGCTCGACGCCTTCGGCTGTCGCCATCGGGCTGAACATCGCCGAGAAGAACGGCAGCGAGTCCACGATCATGAGGCGGCCCACGCGTTCAGGATGGCGGCGCGCCAGCATCAGGCCGGTGAGACCACCCATGGAATGGCCAATGATCGACGGACGGCCCGTCGTGTACGCTTCAATGTATTGCGACAATTCTTCGACAACTGGATCGATCACCTGCCCCGCCGGGGCGCCGACAGGTTGGCCCGCAAAGCCATTGATCTGCAGCAGATGCAGCCGATGCGTCGCCGCCAGCGCGTCAGCTTGCGCGGCCCATACCTCGCGGCTCGAACCCAAACCCGGAATGAAGATGACGTCCGGGCCATCGCCGCGCACGTCAACAGTGAACCGCGACGGCGCGAACGGCTGGGCCTCCGAAGGCGTCGCCACCGCCTGGATCAACAACGCCGCGAGCGAACCGATCAGCAATTTGCGGGTGATTTCAAACATAGATGTCCCCTTGGCGGTTTGACCGCTTTGTTATGGTCCAAAAACTTTTGTCTTAGCGGCGGCGCAACCAGTACGCGGCCCACCACGCTGCGAAACCCAGCATCAGCAACGTTGGGCTCGCTATGAGGCCGAGCAGAAAGCTCGTCTCTTCGTTGGGATTGTTCGTCCAGGTCTCCAGCCAAGCTTGGACCGGTGCGTAGGAGATGAAGTCGGTGGAAAGGCCAACGCCAATCACCGAGATCGCGATCAGCGCTACCAAGCCGCCCCAGTACCAGGCGATGTAGTGCGCCTGCTTGGCGACTTCGTCCAATGCGTTGAACTGTAGGAACGAGAGCACGGCGCAGATCGCAACAACGACAAGGGCGACACCGTGCACGTTGACGTCAAATATGCGGCTCGCAATCGCGAGCACACCGAGCAGCGCAATCGCCGCAATCATCAAATTGCGATAGAGAACGCGGCGCTTGTTCTGTGAGACGGGAAGCGTCGTCATCGGCTTTTTCCTATTCTGCGGCTTGAGCGACATCGTCGTCGTTGAAAATTTGTTCGATCGGCAGGCCGAATACCTTGGCGATCTTAAAGGCGAGAGGCAGCGAGGGATCGTACTTGCCGGTCTCGATCGCATTCACGCTTTGACGTGAGACATCGAGCTTTTCGGCGAGATCCGCTTGGCTCCAGTTGCGCTCGGCGCGCAGGACCTTGAGGCGGTTTCTCATTGGTAGCGCCGTCCCACAAAAAGTCGCGCGAGACCCCAAGCGAAACAGAGCGCCGGAAACACCCATAGCAATGCGTCGTCGATTTGCGGCAGTCCCGCGAAACTTTGCAGGAAACCGTAGGTGAAGGTGACAAAGCCAACGACGGCGGCTGCAACTGCCAGCGATTCCAATTCCACCCGGCGCTGGAATTCATCCAGCCCCCGCAGGCGGCGTAAGAATGCTCGCAACATCAGCAACGCTGGCGCAGCGGACGCGAGCGCCAAACAGATCGCCACCCATTGCGGCGGGTCCATACGACGTACGATGAACACGCTGACGATGAGCACGCCCGCATAAGCGAGACACGCCACCAGCATATCCCTGAAGTATTGCCGCGCGACCCGCTTCGTCGCGCCTTCTATCTCACACGTCATCACCGGCTCCTCAGAATTCGAACGACACGTCGAGCGCTCCATGAGCGACGCGCAGCGAGACCCCATCGGTTTCGAGAACCAGCGTCACCTCAGTTGGCGTGCCCAGCTGTGCAGCTTCAGAGGCTTCACGCGGCGCCATGGCGACCGTTGCTGAAACGGCGATTGCGACCACCACTGCGACAGCGACCCCGAAATTTCGCCAACCTCGCATCGAACCCTCCATCAAGCGACCTTGTCTGCTTGCCAAGCTTACTTGACACGCGAGTCCTTGATTGTCAAGCGCCCTTGTCAATTAGTCAGCTGTCCTTGCCGTTTGCACCTGCCGGGGAATCCGCAGCATCCTCTCCCCATGGGGATTTGCGGGATCGACGAGGCGGGGCGCGGCCCTTGGGCGGGGCCGGTGGTGGCCGCGGCCGTGATCCTGCCGGCCAAGAAACGGCCCAAGGGGCTGGCGGACTCCAAACAACTGAGTGCGGAGGCGCGCGAAGAATTGGCGCTCGCGATCCGAGCCTGTGCAGCGGTCAGCGTCGGCGTCGCGAGCCCCGACGAGATCGATCAGATCAACATTCTCCAAGCCACCTATCTAGCGATGCGCCGCGCTTTTGAGGGTTTGCCGGAACAGCCTGTAGCTGCGCTGATTGACGGCAATTCCGCGCCCGAGCTGCCCTGCCCGATCGAGATGATCATCGACGGCGACGCTTATGTCGCCTCGATCTCCGCCGCTTCGATCATCGCCAAGGTCGAGCGCGACCGGATGATGGTCGGCTATTGCGCCCAATACCCCGGCTACGCCTTCGCCAAGCACAAGGGCTACGGCACACCCGAGCACCAGCGGGCGCTAGCCGAACTTGGACCGTGCCCTATTCACCGGCGTAGCTTCAAACCGGTACGCGACGCGGCCGGCATCATCGCCGCATAACGCGAAGCAGCGTTTACAAGGCCCCGCGCCACACTATGTTCGCGCCGATGACTGGGGACGCTACCGCCAAACAACCGCGCACCGACATATCCGCGCCCGCCATCTGGCTTGTGTGCGCGGCTATCTATGTCGTGTTTATGTGGTTCGCCTTCACGCAACCAAGCGTGCTGAAGGGCGAACTTGGATTGCTCGAAAACACGCAGGTCGTGTTCCTCGTCATCTCCCTGCCGCTCGCCATCTTGCTGGCGTTTCAGAACAACGAGAAATGGTTGCGCTGGTGGCTGATCCTAATCAGCGCTGGCCTGTTCTATCTTCTCACCGAAGAGACAAGCTGGGGGCAGCACTACTTTGGCTGGGACATGGGCGGCTTCTTTTCCGGCTTCAACGATCAGGGCGAAAACAACTTCCACAACTCGGATTCGTGGCTCGATCAGAAGCCGCGCGCTGTTTTGTTGTTCGGCATGATCCTCGGCACGATCGTGCACCCCTTGATGAAGCGCTTCCGCGGCCGCGGCCTGTTTGACAATCCATGGTGGCTCGCGCCGACATTGGTATGCCTAGGCCCGGTCGTGTTCTCGCAAATCGGCGCGATCCCCGAACGCATCGACGATCTGAACGTGTCCACCTTCTCGGTGCAGGCCTTCACGGGCGGCTATCGTTCGAGCGAGATGGAGGAGGTCTATATGTACTTCTTCTTCGTGACCTACCTGCTCTCGCTCCGCCATCGGCTGAAGCTTCAAAAGGCGAGCGCCGCGTCCGCCTGAAAAATAAACATGGTTAACGGCCGCGGACTCTTGATTCGCGGACTCCGTCAAGCGAGATTCCCCTCGTTCCGGGGGACCAATGGCGCGCCACTTCAAAGACAAGATTATCGAAGGCGATTGCATCGAGGAGCTGAAGAAGCTCGCCGATGGCAGCGTCGATCTCGTCTTTGCCGATCCGCCCTATTTCATGCAGCTGGGCGGCGCGCTGACGCGTCCGGATCAATCGAACGTCGATGGCGTCGATGACGAGTGGGACAAGTTCGAAGACTTTGCCGCCTACGACAACTTCACCCGCGCCTGGCTGACGGAAGCACGCCGCGTGCTGAAGCCGAACGGCGCGATCTGGGTAATCGGCTCGTATCACAACGTCTTCCGCCTTGGCACTGCGATGCAGGACCTGGGCTTTGGATCCTGAACGACATCGTCTGGCGCAAAACCAACCCGATGCCGAACTTCAAAGGCACCCGCTTCACCAACGCGCACGAAACCCTGATCTGGGCCGCGCGCTCGAAGGAAGCCAAATACACGTTCCACTACGACGCGCTGAAAATGCTCAATGATGAGCTGCAGATGCGCTCGGATTGGACGCTGCCGATCTGCACCGGCGCAGAGCGCCTGAAGAACCGCGAAGGCCGCAAGCTCCACTCGACGCAAAAACCGGAAGCCCTGCTCCACCGCGTCGTGCTCGCTACCACCAAGCCCGGCGAAGTAATCCTCGACCCGTTCTTCGGCACCGGCACCACGGGCGCGGCGGCGAAGCGCCTCGGCCGCCACTATATCGGCATCGAACGCGACGCCGAATACGCCGAAGGCGCCCGCGCGAGATTGAAGAAAATTAAACCGGTTTCGATCGAAGATTTGGCCGTGACCAAGTCCAAGAAAGAGGAGCCGCGCGTGCCATTCGGTCAAGTCATCGAAGCGGGCTTCATTCATCCGGGCGCCTGGCTGGTGGCGCCGAACGGCAAACGCGCCCGCGTCCGCGCTGACGGTAGCCTCGCTCTCGGCGATGCGACCGGCTCGATCCACCGCATGGGCGCCCTCGCCTCAGATGCGCCCGCTTGCAACGGTTGGACGTTCTGGAGCTTGGAGACCAAGCAAGGTCCGAAGCCGATCGATCTCTTCCGCCGCGAAATCCGCCGGCAAATGGCGATGGCGCCGAGCGCTTAAGCGCGCTCAATTCTAATCACTGCGTAACCTCTCCACGCCCGTCGCGCACGCGGCGCGCTCCGTCGCAAACACTGTTTGCCGCCACATCCGTGAAGCAATCCGCGCGCATCTCCAACGTGCGGGATTGGGATATGGGAGTGTACGTTATGAAACGAGTTCTTTTCGCCGCGTTTGCGTTCGCCGCGTTCACGCCTCTTACTGCCCACGCGCAAGAGCGCATGAGCGACGCACGCTATATCGCCGCGCAACAATGCCTCGCCTTTGCTGGACTATCGCAACTTGCGTCCGATCCAATCGACTTCGCGCCCCTGCGCGAAGCTGTATCCAACGGCTATCGCAGCAGCGCTGTCGCGTCTGAAGCACGCGAGAATGCGCGCCGCGTACGCGGCCGGGCCAACAACGTCGCGACATTCGCCGATGGCGTGCAGGAACTGCGCGCTCAGCGTGATGAAGCCTGCGCGGCCTTCGTCGAGCGCGGGCTCGTCCACAACAGTCAAAGCCAAAGCGCTGGCTGAAGCCACGCCGGGCGGTCTCGGGACAGAAGCCCCAGAAGCCGCCCGGCAGCGCCAATCAGCGCGAAAATCCCCAGCAAGGCGGGCGCGTCCGTAACGCCCGTCACGCTGGGCGCGCGCATTTGATTGACCGCTGACCGCGGGGTGGCGCACAACGCCACCGCAATGGCGGACAAGCAGGAACTCCTGAACGTCGAAGCGGCGCTGGCGAAGGCTGAGCTGATGGCCGCTCTTTCTGACGCCACACGCGCGCGCCTCGCCAAGCAAGGCGTGCCCTGCACAGTGGAACCCGGCAAGCTCCTCTTCGCCAAGGGCGATAAGGGCGATGCGCTCTACGTGCTACTTGAAGGCGAAGTCGAGGTGCGCAGTTCCACTGAGGGCGGCAAGGACGTGCGCATGGCGTCACTGAAGCCGCACGCACTGATTGGTGAGATGGCCGTTCTCGACGGCGGCACGCGCTCCGCCGACATCGCCGCCATCCGCAAGTCGCGCTTCCTGCGCATCCATCGCGACCAAGCGCTGGCCGCGCTCGAGTCCGAACCCAAGGCGCTGCTGAAGCTGCTCGCCGAAATGAGCCGCCGCCTCCGCCACGCAGACGCGGCAATCGAAGACGCACACACGCTCGATCTCGGCGGCCGCCTCGCACTGCGCATTCTGGAAGAAGCCGGCGACAGCGCTTCGGTGACGCTGACCCAAACCGAAATCGCGCGTCGCATTGGCGCCAGCCGCGAGAAGGTCAACCGCAAGCTCCACGAATGGCTCGACGAAGGTTGGATCAGCATGGGCCGCTCCGGCATCAAAATCCTGGCGCGGGATCAACTGAAGGCCTTGATCCAGGAAGCTCGCGCAACCTGACGGTATGTTCTCGCGCGACACTAGCGCGCTTGCGAGCCCTCACCGTTGGCGTTACGGCGCCGCCATAAGATTTGGGGACGCTCACATGATCGAACGCCGCACGCTGCTCGCCACCGCGCTTGCTGCACCTGCTCTCTCGGCCTGCGCGACAACGCCTGATGTTCGCAGCTCGATGCCGGCGTTGCCGCATGATGATTTCTCCTACGCTAAGCCGGACGAAGCGCGCGTCCTCAACGTCTCGCTCGATCTGCGCGCCGACTTCGAACGCAAGGTGCTCGCCGGTACGTGCACGCTGACGATCGCCGCACGCGACGATGCGCGTGAGATCGTGCTCGACGTGAAAGGTCTCAACATCGGCGTCATCAGCGGCAACGGCCAAACGCTGCCGTTCACGATCGGAGAAAACGGCGACAACGATCGCGGCGGCCCGCTCACCATCCAGCTCAACGGCGCACGCGAAATCACCATCGCCTATGAAACCTCGCCCGACGCTGACGCGCTGCAATGGCTGACGCCCGAGCAAACTTCGAGCGGCAAGCAATTCCTGTTCAGCCAGGGCCAAGCCATCCTGACGCGCACCTGGGCCCCGACACAGGACAGCCCCGGCATCCGCCAAACCTACGACGTGCGCCTCGTCGTGCCGGAAGATCTGACAGCGGTGATGAGCGCCGAGATGCTGACGCCGAACGGCGAGCCAGCCGAAGGCGGCCGCGCCTTCCGCTTCCGCATGCGCCATCCGGTTCCGATTTATCTCATGTCGATCGCCGTCGGCGATTTGCGCTTCGGCGCCGTGAGTTCGCGCACCGGCGTGTGGGCCGAACCGAGCGTGCTCGAGCGCGGCCTCTATGAATGCGGCGAAATGGAAGAAATG
>JAWKUZ010000025.1:0-33260 GCA_041398305.1 Hyphomonadaceae bacterium | reverse complement strand
GCGCACGGTGGCGGCGCGGAACGAGTAGATCGACTGCGCGTCGTCGCCGACAACCGTGACGCCCTCGCCGTCCGGCTTCAGCCGCATCAGGATGCGCGCCTGCAGGCGGTTGGTGTCTTGGTACTCGTCGACAAGCACATGGTCGAAGCGCTGCGCAATTTCCGCGGCAACGCCGGGCTCCTCCATCGCGTCGGCCCAGTAGGAGAGCAGATCGTCATAGTCCAAGACGTTTTGCGCCTGCTTCATCGCCACATAGTGCGCGAAGAGTTGCTGCAGCTCCGCTTCCCAGCCCCGGCACCACGGAAACGTCTCCGCCAGCACATCCGACAGCGGCTCTTCCGCGTTCACGGCGCGCGAATAGATGGCAAGGCACGTGCCTTTCATCGGAAAGCGCTTCTGGCCGGTTCCGAAACCCAGCTCGTGCCGCGCCATACCCATGAGATCGCCGCTGTCGCCGCGGTCATGGATGGTGAAATCCGGCTTGAGTCCGATCACCGGCGCCAGTTCGCGCAGCAGCCGCGCGCCGATGGCGTGGAACGTGCCGGACCACGGCAAAGCGGCTTCGCTGGCGCCCAGCGTCTGCGCCACGCGGCGCGTCATCTCCGTCGCGGCGCGGCGCGAGAAGGTGAGCAGCAGGATGCGGCTTGGATCGGCGCCCCGCTGAATCTGACGCGCGACGCGGCAGGAGAGCGTCTTGGTCTTACCCGAACCTGCGCCGGCGATCACCAGCAGCGGGCCGCGCTCATGCTCCACCGCGAGGCGCTGCGCCTCGTTGAGATCGTCAAACGCGTGCTGCGTCGTTGCGGCGCCGATTCGGCTCATGCGTCGAGCTTGCGGAGCGTCGAACAAAAGCGCAACAAGCAAAGCGTTAACGGCGGTTCACACTTAGGGAGTGGAGCTTGAATCTCAATCGCGCGCGCAACATCGCCGACCTGCGCTTGATGGCGCGGGCGCGCCTGCCGCGCATGGTGTTCGACTATATCGACGGCGGCGCCGACGATGAGATCACGCTTCAACGCAATGTCGCGCGCTTCAAGGACATCGAACTGGTCTGGGACGCGCTGAAAGACATCTCCAGCATCGACACGTCCACGACCATCATGGGCGAGCGCATGCGACTCCCCTTCTTCATCACGCCCACCGCCACATCACGCCTGTTCAATCCGCGCGCTGGAGAACGCGCTGTCGCGCGCGCCGCGCACAAGGCTGGGATTGTGTACGCCTGCTCGACGCTCGCCTCGACCACGCTGGAGGACATCGCCGCCGCGAGCGAAGGGCCGCGCTGGTTTCAGGTCTATGTCTGGAAAGACCGCGCCATGCTGAAGGAAACGCTGCAGCGCGCCAAGGCGGCAGGCTTCAGCGGCATCATTCTGACCGTTGACGTTCCCGTCGCCGGCAATCGCGAACGCGATCCGGCCAACGATTTCACCATTCCGCCGAAAGTGACTTGGCGCACCGCCACGCAGGCGCTCGCGCGGCCCGGCTATCTCTGGGATCTAGCCACAACGCCGCGGATCGAACCAGCCAACTTCACGCACGTGCGCATGGACAGCGGGCTGATCGAGTTCATCAACGCGCAGTTCGATCGCACTGTCGATTGGGAAGCGGCGCGCTGGGTGCGCGAGAACTGGGACGGCGCCTACGCCGTCAAAGGCGTCTCCACACCGGACGACGCGCGCCGCGCCATCGCCACCGGCGCCGATGCGGTTTGGATTTCGAACCATGGCGGACGCCAGCTCGACACAGCGCCGGCGACGATCGACACCCTCCCCGCCATCGCCGACGCCGTGAACGGCGACGCGGAAATCATCTTCGACGGCGGGATTCGCCGCGGCACGGACATCATCAAGGCGCTGGCGCTGGGGGCGAACGCCATCGCCATCGGCCGCGCGTATCTGTTCGGGCTGGCGGCGGCGGGCGAAGCGGGCGTGCTGCGCGCGATCGACATTCTGGCGTCGGAGCTGCACCGCGACATGGCGCTGCTGGGCCGCACGTCGATCGCCAGCCTCACGCGCGATCTCATTTTCAAGCGGACGTTTTAGGCGGCGCGCGAGGGCGCTCCGCGCACGAACTCGACGCCGGCGAGCGTCGTCTCAAAGTCGTGCAGCACTTCGACGGCCTCATCGGCGTCCATGATCGGCGCGGCGCCGCCCGGGAAGCGGTAACGCCAGAAGGAGTCGATATGGCGCACAACGCCGACGGCCTCGCCGATCGGAATGAACATAGACGGCGCCTTCAGCAGGAAGGCGCGGAACGCATTGGGCTGTCCGTCCGCGAGCGATGCGAAGGCAGTGCCGTATTCCAGCAGCGTTTCGTCCACGTGCGACACGGCAAGGCGGACCTTGTCGAGGATCTCGCGGCGGATTTCGGCCAGTTCGCGCCGCTCTTCCGAGTTCGAGCGCAAGATGCGCAAGCCGGCGAAGCGCGGCGTGAACTCATCGAGCTGCGGCCGGATCTCCTCCATCAGCCACTTGTAGTAGAGGAAGCCTTTCCACGCGAAGACGCCTTCGATGTACTCTTCCCCAGAGAGCCGCAGCGTCTGCCGCAGAGGATCGAGTGACTTCGCCGTCTCGTCCGTCATCAGCTTTTCGGCCAGGCGCTGCGAGAGATCGCCGGCATCGCGACCGCCGGTGGCGAAAGCCAAGTTGACGAGCGTCGCGATTTCCTTGCCGACAAAAGCGCGCATGCGCGCGACGTCGGCCTCGGCAATGTCGAAATAGCCGCGCGCCGGATCGATGCCCATGTGGCGCAGGCGCTCACGCATCAGGAACGGGTCGAACGACGGCAGCGACGCGAGCACGCGCAGCAGCTCAAGATCGGCCAGCAAATCGCCGTCGCTGGTGTAGCCGCCCACGGTTTCGCGCACGACTTTGTCGAAGCGCATCTCGCCGACCATGAAGCTGACGCCGCCAAGGGTCAGATCGGAGGACGCATACGGCAGGATCACTTTGGTCGCCGAAGCGGTGGGGCGCGTGAACAATTCCCGCTCATTGGGACGGACCACGTGCTTGAGGATCAGCGACCGATTCAGCCGCCGATTGCGAAACAGCGGCTTGGAATCGTAGTCTTCAAGATGGCCGAAGCGTTCGTGCGCCAGCGCGAGATTGAGCACGCGCGCGGTCGAACCGCTCGCACGGATCAGGGATAGGTCGCGTCGGCCATCGGTGTTGCGCACGCTACAGGTCTAGATTCACCTCTGTAAACGTTTGCTTAACTTCCGGTTGACGGCGGCAAGGCGCGTTCTGGAATGGCGTCGAGCGGCACGCCCCGCGGCACCGCGCCGATCACCCAGCGCCAGAAGATGGGCAGCATCAGCAACAGAATTCCGAGCTTTATCAAGCTCGAATACGGCATCGCATCCAGCGGCGTCGGAATCGCGACCAGCACATAGGCGAGCGCGCCCAGGCCCAGCAGCGCGACAAGCAGCAGGAAGAAGTAGCGCTTCGGCGTTTCCCCGATCAGCGCCCGCGCCTTAGGATTGGCCTCGGCGAGTCGCCCGGTGGCGGCGCGCACGAACGCGGCATAGCTGTCCGAACGCTCCTCGAACTGGCCGGGCCCAACATAGTGGCCATTGTCGATCTCGAACTTGCGCTGATGGCGCGGCTGCACTTCGAACACGTAGCGCCACGGCTTGAGCCGCGTCGGCTCATAGCAAAGCCGAACGCTGACAATGTCCTTCCACGGATAGCGGCGCTCACGACCGGCGCCGCCGCGCGTGACCAGCGCGTCCTCTTCCACGCGCCACTCACGCTCGCCGCGCGAGAATGCGTTTTGACGGCGCAGATAGGTCGCTGGCTGCATCACTCCACCCGGACCGCGCCCCCGCCCTTCTTGTTTGGACCGAGCGTGAGCAACGCCAGGGCGGGAATCAAGTCCGTTGCGCTGAACCGGGGAACCCAAGCGCAGCGACGTCGCGGCGCTGGCTCCTCACAGTCCGCCTCCCTACATCTCAAGCGAAGGAGCGCCCGCGATGACAAACCCCGATCCCAGTGTGGCCATGTGGGACGCACGCTACGACCGGCCCGACTATGTGTTCGGCACCGCGCCGAACGCGTTCCTCGCCGCACAGGCGCAGCGGCTCAAGCCGGGCTGGCGTGTGCTGGCCGTCGCCGATGGCGAAGGCCGCAACGGCGCATGGCTGGCGCAGCAAGGACTTGTGGTGCACGCGGTCGATGCTTCAGCGGTGGCGATCGAAAAGGCCAAGCGCCTCGCCGCCGAGCGCAACGTGGCCATCCGTTTCGAATGCGCCGACCTGACCACGTGGACGTGGCCGCCCGAACAATACGACGCGGTGGTGGCCATCTTCATCCAGTTCGCGCCGCCGCCGCTACGCGCCGGGATGTTCACCGGCATGAAGCGCGCGCTCAAGCCTGATGGCTTGTTGCTGCTTGAAGGCTATCGCCCGGAACAACTCGCCTACAAGACCGGCGGCCCGCCGAATGCCGAGAACATGTACGACGAAGCCCTGCTCCGCGCCGCCTTTGGCGACATGGAGATCATCGAACTCAAATCGTACGACGCCGAGATCAACGAAGGCGCCGGCCACCACGGCATCTCAGCCTTGATCGATCTGGTGGCGCGCAAGCGATAGGCGCGCGTTAGATCCAGGTCCAGCACTGGCGCACCCGACAGGATTCGAACCTGTGACCTCTGCCTTCGGAGCCGCCCCCTTCGATGTTGCCGCATACTAGATGTTGTTGCCAGACGTTTCCTAAGCCGTTGTAAGATTTGTCTTTTTACGAACGCCGTGTTTTCATGTGTTTCCGGAACGAAGCGCACGTGTGACCGCTGCCTGATTGCCATGGGGTAGCCCATCAACCGCGTTTCGCTCGGCGACGGAGCAGCGCGTTCATGCAAGTGCGAGAACTTACCAAAGAGATTGTCCGCAACGCGGCGCCCAGCGCAAGACGCTACGTGCTGTGGGATGCAAGCAAGAAAGGCTTCGGTCTTCGCGTCAGTCCGAATGGCGACAAGACGTATGTCGTGAAGACGCGACAGGGTCGTGGCAGCTTCGCCGAACAACGATGGATCACTATCGGCAGCGCAACTCTCATCAAGCTTGCCGACGCCCGAGAGGAAGCCACCACAATCCTCGCCAAAGCGCGCACGAACCAAGAGCCGGCGCCGCGCCCGCATGTCACGTTCGAGGACTCCGTCACCATGTCAAAGCTCTGCGACATGTGGCTGGAGAAAGCCGCGCATCGCCGGCGCGGACGCGGGCCGCTGGCTGGGTCGCTTCGCAAACCCGAATATGTCGAGAACGACCGTGGTCGGATCGAGGCCCACATCAAGCCCCTCCTCGGCCGCTATAAAGTTCGCGAAATCAACCGAAGCAAGATCGAGACCTATCGCGACGCCGTATCCCGCGGCGAAACCAAGCTCACCAAGAAAAGCCAAAAGCTGCGCGGCGTTACCCGTGTGAAGGGCGGCGAAGGCACAGCCAATCGCTCGCTTTCGCTGCTTTCGACCATCCTTTCCTTCGCGGTCCGCGAAGAGATCATTGACCGCAACCCCTGTTTCGGGGTCGAGCGGTCGGCGGGGAACATGCGCGAACGCTTCCTGAGTCCTCAGGAGTTCGGCAAGCTGGGTGAAGTAATCGCCCGCGCCGAAACCGAAGGCGCAAACCCACACGGCATCGCGATTATCCGGCTGCTGGCGCTTTCCGGCGCACGCAAGAGCGAAATCCAGAACTTAACCTGGGGCGCAGTCGATTTGCGGACAGGCTTTTTACGCCTCCAACGCTCCAAAACCGGACCGCGGCTCATCCTGATCACCGCCGCCATGCGAAAAATCTTCGAGGAAATGGAGCGGCGCGACGACGACAATTGGGTTTTTCCTAATGCCGACGACACCGCCCCGTTCGACGGCGTGCCTAAGATATGGATCGGCATTCGGGCTGCGGCCAACCTCTGCGATGTGCGTCTGCACGACCTCCGGCATTCGGCCGCATCGTTTGCGCTCATGAGCGGCGTGGGGCTCGAAGTGATCGGCAAGCTCTTGGGCCATAGCGACATCAAGACGACGCGGCGCTACGCGCACCTCGCTGACGTCGTCGTGCGAGCCGCTGCCGAGAGCACTGCCGACCAGATCGCCGAGCTCATGAAGTTTGGCGAGCCAACCGCGCCGGAGCCGCCCTCCTCACCACCGCCGGCCGCGCCGCCGCCCCCGCCAGCGGCCCGCGCTGCCGCCCCAATACGCGCCGCCGCCGCCGCGTTTGGCGCCCGCCGGGCCGTGGCGCGCCCCGATGGGCGGCGCCCGGTCGCCACCTCCGCCGCCCAGAGAAGCCCAGGTCTGGGAGCCCCCAGTGGGGCCGTCGGGGGGCAATTGGACATGTTCGAGGGCTGAGGGCGGCCCCTCTGAAGGCCAGATCGGAACGGGCTGAGCGCGAGCATGCGGACGGGCTATATCTATGATTTACATAGATATTTTATCTACCCGACATTCTACCAGACATTCAACACGACATTTTCGGGGACAATTTTGGGAGTACACAAACAAAAACATCGAAAAATAAGAGAGTTTTGCTACACAGAAACAGAAATCAAACCCGACATTGTTAGCGACAGAAAACTACCACAGAAAATGGCGCGAAAAACTGCCAAAAAAAAACAGGCGAAAAAAAGCGCCCCGAAAATATCGCCGCTGCGCGATGGTGGCGAAGATATTTTTCGTATGGAGCCACTGCGTTTTGCGCAGGATTCAAAATGGCGCGGCGAATTAAACGAACTTGTTGTCGATCTAACGTTCAAAGCGGCCAGCTTAAAATCGAGCCTTCCAGACGGCATGCTGGCCGCACTCGCAGAGCTCGTGCGCTCGATGAATTGCTATTACAGCAATCTGATCGAGGGTCACGACACCCATCCGATCGACATCGAACGGGCGCTCAATGACGATTTGAGCCGCGATCCCAAAAAGCGTGAGCTTCAGCTTGAAGCCAAGGCACATATTTCGGTGCAGCGTTGGATCGATCTGGGGGGGCTAAAAGGCCGTGCAACCAGCGTCGAGGGTATTCGTGAAACGCATAAGCGCTTCATCGAAAGCCTGCCGGAAGAGCTGAAGTGGGCTACCGACCCGGAGACCGGCGAGAAGGTCAAAGTCATTCCAGGCCAGTTTCGTACGCGTGACGTGAAGGTGGGCCGGCTTATCGCGGTCAGCCCGGGCGCGGTACCGCGTTTCATGACACGCTTTTCCGAGGCTTACGCCAAGCAATCGCGCGGGGAGATGATCCTTTTAGCAGCGGCGGCACACCATCGCCTCCTCTGGATTCACCCGTTTGCTGACGGCAATGGCCGGGTCGCGCGGCTGGTGTCCCACGCCATGTTCTTGGAAAGCCTCGAAACGGCGGGCATCTGGTCGATCGCCCGCGGCCTTGCCATTAATGTCGAGACTTACAAGCAGAACCTCGCACAATGTGATCTCGTGCGCCGCAACGATCTCGATGGCCGCGGACACCTAACCGAAGAAGCGCTCGCTGACTTCACGCGCTTCTTTCTTACGGTGTCGATTGATCAAGTGACCTTCATGCAAGGTTTGATGCAGCCCGATCGTCTGCGCGCGCGGGTGTTGGCTTGGGCCGACGAAGAAGTGCGCTTGAGTGGCCTTTCCAAAAAGGCCGGCCAGATTCTTGAAGCCCTTCTCTATCGCGGTGAGCTTCCGCGGGGCGACATTCCAGGCTTGATTCAAACGACGGACCGCCAAGCCCTTCGTGTCGTCAAGCAATTGCAGGCTTTCGGCGTGCTGACTTCGCTGTCGTCCAAATCGCCGTGGCGCCTGGCGCTACCCGCCACCCTCGCGCATCGCTGGCTGCCCGGGCTCTTTCCCGCCAGCCCGTAATTGCGGGCGCTCGTCGCAGCCACCACATGGGAATCCTAGAAACGATGATGGGCGCATGAGCGCTGCATAACCGCCGTTTCGCGCCTCCGCGACGTCCGGCAGAAGATCGCCGAAGACTGACAGACAATCGGTTCCTTGCGACTTAGCCTTCAGTCACGATAGGTGACGCGAAACCGAGGCGATTCCCACTCGGATCAACGAGCCGAAAATCGCGCATGTCGGACGACATGGAAAACTCCCCCCTCGGCGACATTGAAAATCCCCCCCTCTAACCGAGGAGGGAAAGCCGATGGACAAGACGCGAGTCAGTGAAGCTGCAGGTCCAGAGAGGGATTTGCGGAGGCTCACGATGCGCATGCCGGACGAGGTTGCGGCGATGCTGGAGCTGAAGCGACGAGGCTGGGGCGTGAAGAAAATCGCCGCCGAATTCGGGGCTTGCCCGAAGACGGTGCGGGCCTGGATCAAAGCTGGCGGGTGGCGGCGGTATCGACGCGCGGGCCGACCGAAGAAGCTCGATGGGCTGAAGGATTGGCTCGAAGCCAAAATGACTCAGCACCGGGGCAACGCCGACGTGGTGCGCCAGGACTTGAAAGACGAGTTGGGGATCGAGGCGACTTTGCGGACGGTGGAGCGCGCCGTGGCGCCTTTTCGTCAGCTGCTTGAAGCCGAGCGACGGGCAACGGTTCGGTTCGAGACTGCACCTGGCCAACAGATGCAAATCGATTTTGGCGAGACGCGCGTTGAACTCGCCGGTGTCAAGGAGCGCGTGCATCTGTTTGTGGCGACGTTGGGCTATTCGCGTCGCGGTTACGTACAGGCGTTTTTGTGTGAGCGCCAAAGCGCATGGTTTGAAGGCATCGAAAATGCGTTCCGCCATTACAATGGCGTGCCTCGTGAAGTGCTTTTCGACAACGCGCGCGCTTTGGTCGATCACCACGACGCAGCAACGCGTGAGGTCACTTTAAACGCACGCTTTCACGCGTTTTCGCGCTATTGGGGCTTCACCCCGAGAGCGTGTGCGCCCTACCGCCCACGCACGAAAGGCAAAGACGAAAACGGCGTCGGCTATGTGAAGAAGAACGCTGTCGCCGGCCGGCGCTTCGATAGCTTGGCGCAGTTCGAAGGCCACCTCGAGCGGTGGATGCGCGAGATTTCCGATACGCGCATGCACGGCACAACGGGTGAGGCGCCAATCCTGCGCTTCCTGCGCGACGAGGCGTCGGCGCTTCAGCCATATCCAAACAAGCCGCCGTTTCGCCAGACGCGCGATCTTGTGCGGCGGGTCCAGGCCGATTGTTGCGTCGAAGTCGATCGAGTGGCCTACAGCGTGCCTTGGCGGCTGATCGGTGAACGCGTCGCGGTGACGATCAGCGATGGTCGGGTGCGGATTACGCACGCAGGCCGGATCGTCGCCGAGCACGGCGAAGGGCTTGCACGCGAACGCGTATGCGACCGTGAGCACTTTAAGGATGTCGGACATGTCCGCCGCGCCGACATTGCCACGACACCAGCTGCGCTGTTGCGTCCCCTCGAAGAATACGAAGCGGTCGCGGGAGGCTGCTGGTGAGCGCGTTGTTGGATGAAGACCGCCTTGAGGCGATGCTGACCCGGCTCAAACTGACCGCGATCCGCGATCAGCTCGACAGTCTGCTCGACGAAGCGGTCCGCGCAGACTTGTCGGCGCGCCAACTGGTCGCCTTTTTGTGTGATCGGGAAATCGCCCGCAAAGATCATCGCCGCATCGAGATGGCGATGGGGTTGGCGCGCTTCCCATTCACCCGTGACATCGCCGGTTTTGACTTCGTCGCCCAACCCTCGATCGACGCCAAACAGATCCGTGAATTGGCGGCATGCCGCTGGATCGCCCACGGCGAGAACTTGCTGCTGTTGGGCCCGCCAGGTGTGGGCAAGACTCATTTAGCGGTCGCGCTCGGACGCGAGGCCATCGTCGCCGGCTATGGAACGCTCTTCACCTCTGCAGCGGCTTTGGTGGCGCAGCTCGCGAAAGCGCACGAGAGCGGCGCCTTGGAAGACAAACTTGCGTCTCTGGCCAAGCCTAAGCTCCTGATCATCGACGAGCTCGGCTATCTGCCGTTTGACCCCAACGCTGCGCATCTCTTCTTCCAGCTGGTGTCGCGACGCTACGAACGCGGCGCCATCCTGCTGACCTCGAACCGCAGCGTTGGCGAATGGGGCGCTGTCTTCGGCGACCCGGTCGTCGCCACAGCGATCCTCGATCGTCTGCTCCACCACTCCGCCGTCGTTACGATCCGCGGCGACAGCTATCGCCTGAAGGAAAAGCGCCGTGCCGGACTGCTGCAGAAGACTGGCGCAGCGCCAGAGGCACAAACGGAGAAGACTAAGTGATCAACCGGGGGGCATTTTTAGATGTCGCCAGGGAGGGCGTTACCGCAGTCGTTTGACACGCGCATGGCCCACGGACGATCCCCGAGTTCATCCGCGAAGACTACGCCCCGCGCGCGGCATGCCTCGTAGTATGCTCCGACATCGTCCATATGGACGTACACAACCGATGAACCGCTCGTCCCGGCGCTGACGCTATCGAGCTGTATTTCGATTTCACCTAGCGCCACTCCGGCTCGATGGACCGGCTCGCCCCATTTCCACGCCACTACAAACCCGAGCCTCTCGACGTAAAACTTAAGCGCCTCATCAAGATCGCGGACGGCGAACACAGGAAACACTCGCAATGCTCTGCTCATTAAGTCTACCTCGCGGTCTTTCTTCCATATCAGGGTTATCACGCTAGCTAGCTATAGACGGAATCTAATCAAGTCGATTGGCGAAACGGCCGCTTAGGCCCAGGTTGGCTCCCATAAGAATAATCCGGGACCGGCAGGGTCAATCCAATCGTGCCGTCCGGCGGCTTCACCGCTACCTGGCTGGACTTCGCCGAAAGGCGACATTCAGGCTCCCTTTGCGAACGTCGTGTTTGCAGCGGACTTCAGACGTTGAGCGCCGCCGGTCGAATTTCAGGAAGATCTTAGAGGACTAACCCGCTCGCGCGGGACGCAGATTCTGCAAGCGCTTGTGCCATTGTCACTGCCTCCTGTCTGAGGGCTGCGCCCGGATGGGCCGGGTCGAGCCCAGACGGGAGACCCAGCCATGGCCGAGACGCCAGCCATCCATCCTCTGCGCCAACGCATGATCGAAGACATGTCGATGCGCGGGCTCGCCGCTGCGACGCAGCGTACCTACCTCCGTGTCGTGCGCTCTTGCGCCAAGCATGCCGGCAAGCCGCCGGGCGATCTCACCTTCGACGACGCGCGCGCGTTCCAGATCGAGCTAATGCGTTCGGGCGCCTCGATCAGCACCATCAATTCGCATGCGATTGCGCTCAGGTTCTTCTTTCGCGTCACGCTGCGCCAACCCGGCGCACGCGACCTCATCTCGCTGATGACGCCGCCACAGCGCATTCCAGAAGTGCTGACGCCTGAGGAGGTCGCGGCCATCCTGGAGCATGCGCCGAGCCTCAAATGGCGCGCCGCCCTGAGCGTCGCCTATGGCGCGGGCCTGCGCGCCGCGGAGGTCTGCAATCTCAAGGTCGGCGACATCGACAGCAAGCAGATGCTGATCCGGGTCGAGCAAGGCAAACGCTACAAGGATCGCTTCGCTAAGCTCTCGCCTGGCCTGCTCGATCTGTTGCGCACCTGGTGGAAGGCCGGTCGTCCTGAGGTGTGGCTGTTTCCATCGCGCCTGTCGCGTTTCACGCCAGTGACGACGCGCTCGCTCAATCGCTGCTTCCACATGGCCAAGGACGCCGCTGGCGTCGATAAGCCTGCGACCCTGCATACTTTACGGCACTCATTTGCGACCCACCTCTTGGAGAGCAATGTCGACATCCGCGTGATCCAAGCGTTGCTCGGCCATAAGAAGCTCGACACCAGCGCCATTTATGTGCGCGTGACGCCCAAAGTGATCCAGCGCACGCCGGGCCCGTTCGATCGATTGCAGTTCGAGGACAAGCCGACCAGCTAGGCCGGCCCGCGTGTCCCGACAGCGCCTGGAGGTCGCAGATATCTTCCGCGACCTCGGGCCCGGCTATCGCCGCACGCATGCGGGGCGGCTCAGCTTTGCGCAGAAGCGCGTGATGGAAGCGATCGAGACCTGCCGCACTTCAGCACTCGGCGGCCATGTCAGCCGATGCGAAGACTGCGCCCACATCGATGTGGCCTACAATTCATGCCGCAACCGCCATTGTCCCAAATGTCAGGCGGCGGCCGCCTATGATTGGCTGGAAGCACGCCGCGCCGAGCTCTTGCCTGTCGCCTATTATCACGTCGTCTTCACTCTCCCGGCGCCGATTGCTGACATCGCCTATTCCAACAAGGCGGTGATCTATAACGCGTTGTTCAAAGCCGCATCCGAGGCGTTGCTCACCATCGCCGCCGATCCCAAGCATCTGGGCGCCAAGATTGGCGTCACCATGGTGCTGCACACCTGGGGCTCAGCGCTCACGCATCACCCGCACGTGCATTGCATCGTGCCGGGTGGAGGCATTGCGCCAGATGGCGAACGATGGATTCCCTGCCGGCCTGATTTCTTTCTGCCGGTGCGCGTGCTGTCGGGGCTGTTTCGGCGCCTGATGCTGCAACGCCTCGTCGCCGCGCACGGCGACGGCGCGCTCCGCTTCTTCGGTGATCATGCCCATCTCAGCGACTTCGATGCGTTTCGCGCCTTCCTGAAGCCGCTCCATCGCAGCGATTGGGTGGTCTACGCCAAGCGCCCGTTCGCCGGGCCTGATCAAGTGTTGTCGTATCTGGCGCGCTACACCCACCGCGTCGCCATCGCCAATAGCAGGCTCGTCGCCTTCGAAGCGGGTCGCGTCAGCTTCAAGTGGAAGGATTATCGGCGTGAAGGCCAAGAGCGCTATGGCCTGATGACGCTCGACGGCGACGAATTCATCCGTCGCTTCCTGCTGCACGTCCTCCCCGACGGCTTTCACCGCATTCGCCATTACGGGCTATTCGCCAACGGCGCACGCGTTGACAATATCGCCCGCGCGCGTCGTTTGCTTGATGCGCTGCCGCCAGCGCCGCCGCCGGCAGAGCCAGACGCGGCGCCCGCGCCGAAGCCCTGCCCGTGCTGTGGCGGGCGGCTCATCCTGATCGAAGCGTTCGAGCGCCCACGCACGCCGCAACGCCGCGCCGCTTCACCTCTATGGTGCGACACATCATGACTAAGACGCAGCTTCACCGACATCAGCGACGCTCAAAACGCGCGCGGGCTGCGCGCGATGCGTTCGCGCGTTCTGCGCACGCGGTAGACCGACCAAATCACTGCTCACGTCTCCGCGCATCGATGATGTTTGCGCCATTGCCTCCAACAGCGCGTACGTGCAGCTTCACTCATGAGGGCTTCGCGTCACCGCCGACACCAGGGCGCGCACTCAAATCCCCATAGACCTCCGCGCTGCATCCCGCGAGTCAGCCATTGAGGTTTCTACGACACCCGCCCTCAGCGGCGCGGACAAGTCTGCGCGGGGGCGGGCGTCCTAGAAACCTGAACAAGAGCGGACTCCGGCGCGAGTGGACCCGAAAACGGACGTCCAGTCTGGAAGCTCGACCGGCTACATCTCGCCGATTCCGGCCCCTCACGCCGGCGCCGAGAACGCCAGCAGGTAGCCGCTTGGATCGCGCACCGCGAATTCGCGCATGCCATAGTCCATGGTTTCGGGCCCCCACTCGAACGCGCATTGGCCACGCAAGATCGACGCCAGCATATCGACCTCATCGACATGCACGTAAATCGTCCCGCTCAGCGCTGGCTCTGGGGCTGTGCCGACGGGCGCCTCATTGTAGAATTGGAGAACGACGCTGTGCCCCGACAGTTCAATCCAGCCTGAATCCGCTGCTCCGCCAGAGAGGCAAAATCCAAGACGCTCATAGAAGGTTCGTGTCGCTTGGAGATCAAGCGACAGAAGGCTCAGCACGAGCCTGCTCATAACGCATTGCCCGTCAGCGCCTCAATGATCGGACACGGCGCCGCAGGCGTCCGCGCGCAACGTTCCGTCGTTCCGGACAGGAGCCGCTCAAGCCGTTTGAGCTCCGTGATCTTGGCCCGTATGGCGTCGCGATGGCGGGTGGCGAGCCCATGCGCGTCGCGGCACGCCGCCTTGTTGTCTGCAAGTAAAAGCAAGGCGCGAATATCGGCAAGCGCGAAGCCCAGGTCGCGAGCGCGGCGAATGAACGCGAGCCGAGCCGCTGCCTTGGCGTCGTAGCAGCGTCGCCCGTTGGCGGCGCGCGCCGGCTTCGGCATGAGGCCGATGCGTTCATAATAGCGGATCGTCTCGACGTGCACGCCAGAGCGTACGCTGATTTCGCCAATCGCGGGCATGCCTCTTGCTCCTGTAGCGACTACAGGTTTTACGCTCGAACCATGGAAAATGATACCGAGACTCAGCGTTCGTCAGGCGGGCTGTTTGCGGGCGGGGGAATTGTCACGGGGCTAGCCGCGCTGATCGGCGCGTCCTGCTGCGTATTGCCCATTTTGCTGGTGCAAGCTGGTGTCAGCACGGCGCTGGTGGCCCACCTCGGCATCTTTGTGCAGGCAAAACCGTATCTCTTGGCTTTAACCGCCGCCCTCATCCTGGCGGGCTTTGTCGCCGCCTTCTGGGGCGGGCGCAGGCCACGCCCTCGCGTCCTGGTCCTTCTCATTGTCGCCGCGCTTCTGGTTGCGGGCGCCTATTCCATGCCGTTCTATGAGCGGGAGCTGCTGGGCTGGGTGCGCGGTCGATGAACGAAACTGTTCCGGACTCCACAATTACATGCCCCCGGTGCGGCCATCGTCAGCGCGAACTGATGCCGACGGATGCGTGCCAGTTCTTTTATGATTGTAAGAGCTGCGGCGCGCTTCTGCGGCCTAAGCCAGGCGATTGCTGCGTGTTCTGCTCTTATGGCGATGTGAAGTGCCCGCCGATCCAAGCAGGCGAATGCGGCTGCTGACGAAATCTCCAGGTTTGGCGTCTGGCTGAAACGGGCCACAAAACCCAATTCGTAACATTGTGGCAATGGGGCAGAACACTGTCCCTCACCTGCCCCACTCGGGTCGAAGGGATATCCCACCTCCAGAAATACGATTAGCTGTTCCAGCGGGTGGGTTGTGCGCTATGGGAGCAGCGCCCCGTCTGGTCCACCCGCGCCAATGTCTGAAGACCTTGAATCTCTCATCAAGGATGTCGCCAACGCCGATCGCCTGCCGGAAGCGGCGCTGCGCGCACTCGTACCCCATGCCGGCGCACTCACCGTGCGGCTCAAAGCAATTGCGCGCCGGCGCATGGAAGGTCAATGGCTCTATCCCGAGGAAGAGAACCTCTTATTCTACGGGCTCTTCGTGGTGGCGGCGGCACGCGTTCATGATTTCTGGCCAATCTGGGTCGAACTTCTGACCTGTTCCGACGACGGTCTCGACGGCCTCTTTGGCGATGGGGCGGCGATGTCCGTTCGCAACATCACGTTGGGGCTGGTTGCGGACGACGCCGGCGCCGTCGCAGATGTCGCTGCGGGCCTTGAGGTTGCCGCCGAGGCGCGCGCTGGACTAGTCATGGCGCTTGCGCGCCTCACCTGCGAAGGCCGCTATCCCCGCCACCAGTTTGTGTCCCTGATCGACGCCCTCGCCGCGCTCGAAGGGACCGACGATGACGATCGATGCAAATGGTGTGTCGAAGACGCGATCGTGCTCGGCGGCGTTAGCGAACGCCGCGACCTGCTTGAGCAGCTTTGGACGACAGACGCGTTCTCGATCTGGCGAAACGCCGACAAGCTGGAGGCGCTTGAGCGCTTGGAGGAAGCCGCGGCGGATCCGACAAACGTAGCGCGGTTTCACGAAGCGGGCATCGCCGCGCCGGTTGATCCTGTGGATGGTTTGCGCTGGCTAAAAGCTATCGAACTGCATTCCGATACGGCGGATGACGTCGATGCGCTTTCGTGGCGTGAACGCGAATGGCTCGCTTCGTTTCTGCGCAACGCTGCCGTTCCCGAAGACGCAATGAACTTCGAACAACTGGACGGCTTCTTCCATGCCTTGGTGCTTGGGCCGGACATCGTGATGCCCTCTGAGTATCTGAAAGAGATTTGGGGAGAAGGCCCGGTCTTCGACGACGAGAGCCAAGTGCGCAAGGTGATGGCGCTGTTGCAACGTCACTGGAACGCCATCGCCCAACGCAATGTTGCAAGCGTCACGCCCGCCATGTGGATCGAGGCGCATGAGGATGCGCCGCCGCCGGGACGCTATTGGGCGATGGGATTTTCAGCCGGCGTCGCGATGCGGGCGCAAGCCTGGCAAGGCGTGTCCGTGGATGAAGGCGCCTACATGGCGCTGCAGAGCATTCTCGATCTTGACGCCGATCACCTAGAGGCGTGGGAGCGCACCGAATTGCTCGACATGCTCGGCGAGCATGTCCGCTACTTGGGCGATTTCTGGCTCGAGCAACGCACGCCGCGCCAGCCGATCAGATCCCAGAAGGTCGGACGCAACGAGCCGTGCCCATGCGGATCGGGAAAGAAGTGGAAGAAGTGCTGCGGCGCGGGCACGCCCCCAATCCTGCATTGATGGGCTCACTCGCTCGACACTGTCCTACTAAAGCACGAGTGTCAGATCGTTATGGCGCTGCAGTCGAGTCAGCCGGAGGGATTGCACCTCCGGCTGCTCCCAGAACCGTGCTTGAACCTCTCGATTCACACGGCTCCCGATGTTCGGCCGCCTTCAGCCACGAAACGCCAATGCGCGAAGAGCGTGGGATCGGCCCGGCGCACTTGCGCCAGCCAATAGCGCGCGCCGCGCGGACGACGCAGGAGCCGACGGTACTTCCGCCGGGCCCAACGGATCAGGTAGACGTCGATGCGCCGCAGCACCTGCGACAAACGTCCCCCATAGAAGTGACCGAAATATCCAATCCAGCCGCGGATGTACGCGTTGTAGCGCGCGGCGAGATCTTCGAGGCTCATCTGCGTCCAGTGGTGCAGCCGCCACCCGCGGATCGCCCGCCCAACCGCTTTCACAGCTTTCGGGCTGATCGCCGGCAGAAAGGAATGCACATGGAGCCTCCCTTGCCAGATCGATTTACGCGGCCTGAAATTGTAGCCGAGGAAATCGAAGCTGATGACAGGATAGTCTCCCCTGCGGTTCCAATCGTTGCAGTAGACGATCTTGGTCTTCTGCGGATGTAGCGTAAGTTTGCACACCGAGAAGCGCGCGTCGAGCGCGCGCCACAAGGCCCGCGCCTCCGCCTCGCTTCGGCAGTGACAGATGATGTCGTCAGCGTAGCGCTCGAACTTAATGTGCGGGAAAGCCCGCGCCATCCATGTGTCGAACGCATAGTGAAGAAACAGGTTTGCCAGCAGAGGGCTGATGACGCCTCCCTGCGGCGTGCCCGTTTCTCGCGCGACGACGCTGCCATCTTCAAGCTGCACAGGCGTCTTCAGCCAACGCTCGATGTAGAGCAGCGTCCAAGGACAGTCCGTGTGGGCACGCACCGCCTTGAGCAGCAAGGTCCAATCGATCGTGTCGAAGAAGCTTTTGATGTCGATGTCCAGCACCCAATCGCTGCGCCAGCACCGCTGACGCGCTTGGCGAATGGCGTCGATGGCTGAGCGACCTGGACGATACCCGTAGGAATCGTCGTGGAAGATCGGTTCAACGACGCGCTCTAGGCGCTGCTTTACGACTTCTTGTGCAACCCGGTCTGCGACTGTTGGGATGCCCAACGGTCGTTTGCCGCCGCCGGCCTTCGGGATCATCACCCGACGAACCGGCGCTGGATGGTAGCTGCCTGAGGACATCCGATTCCAAAGTTTGTAGAGGCTGCTTGCAAGATCAGCCTCAAACGCTTCGATCGTTTGTCCATCAACTCCGGCCGCTCCTGATTGGCCCTCACTTTCTTGAAGGCCTCCCAGACTTCCCGTTTCGGAATCTCGAACGGCTTTGCCTTGTCCGCGCGCTCCTCCCGCAAATGGTTGGCGCGCGATCGCGGCTGAACAATGCGATCCCTTCGCTCCAGCTCCATTACAGAGCCTTCCTCACTACTACGGATCGCTCCGCCCCTGTGCTCCGCGTCGGTACTCTGGCCCTTGTGGATTTAGCCACTTGGACGTCTCCCTTGGCATCGGAACGACAGGTTCTCACGTTCCATACGAAAGCCTAATGCGGGCTAGCGCCGTCTTCACGCCGGACGCCGCTCGATCGGAAATCAAGTCATCCTTCGAGCTAATCCCGGGGAATTGGGAAGCCCCCGGTTTTGACGTCGCCTAATCTCTTTTCGACGCTTCAGCGACGGTTTGCTTGCGCTCGCCTTCCCGCATCTTACCTGCCGAGATCATCGTCTCGGATTTCTGCGACGCTCACCACCAACGCTCTTTACGTCAGCAGCTCGCAGCGGTTTGCAGCCAGCGCTTGACCGCCGGCTACGAGGGGCCTGCCCTCATCTCTCGTACAGCATCGCACCTCCTTGCGTTGGCACGGTCGTGACGCACTCCCAAGAAGAGACATTCGACTGCTGGCGCCGCGAAGCAGACCTTCGCAGCGGCGCGAAGCTCCGGCATCATTTGCCGGCAGAGCATTTTTGAGGCCACACCGTCAATCGAACCGTCCAAGCAAATCAGCGCATTTACTGCTCGCCGATAGAAGGCATCTGTCGCCGCCGTCGCTCGTCATCGGACGCACGATCGATGGCAATCGCGCTAGTAATTCGAGCCGTTGACGGGTGCTACGCACAGTTCCCCGACATCTCCATTGCAAGTCTGAGCACAAGTTAGCCGTAGATCTCGATGAGTTTTGCATCGAAGATGCGCACAAACGAAATGACCTCTCCTTCAGCCGTTCGCATGTTCTGCACCTGCACATCGAATTGGTCGATGTGACGGCGATCAAACCAAAACCCCGCAGGCTCCTTCTTCGGCGGACCCAACTTGCCGATGCCGCTCATCGCAAAGAAGGCGCTAGACCGTGAATCGATGTCGCTGCGAACAGAGAGCCCTCCTGCCGTAACACCCGGCCATTGCCAGCGCTTCCCGAACATATTGTGGGCGACCAAGATCACGGGCTCCTTGGTCATCCGCATGACGCGGATGGCGGTCGCTGTCACGCTGGTCGAGAATTGTCGGGCGATCTCGACAATTCCGTCTAGCGAAACCTTCCCGAGCGACGCGAGCCGCGGCTCGATCATGAAGGGCGGCAACACCAGATCCGCCGCGTACGCGTCAGCGACGCGTTCGACATTCCGAGACGCCTCATCAATTGGCCGACCAATGTCCTCGGGCCGGCAAACAAAGGACTGACCGCGATGGTGATGCCAGTGGCCCAACTCGTGGGCTGTGCTGAAACGCCGGCGCTGGTAAGGAGCGCTCTTGCGCACATAGATAACGGCACGATCGCGATAGCCGATAATCTGCGCTTCGCAACCCGCTAGATCGCGATAGTCGACTTCGGCATCTACATAATCTGCGATCGCATCGACATCTATGTCCTTGGGATCAGAGATGCCGAGTTCGACAAGCAAGGCTTCAGCAGGACGCATCTCAGTTTTTGATTTCTCCTTGCTCGTCGATGATCCCGAGCCGCAAGAACGCCTCGAGGACACTATCCAGATCTTCCTCGGAGTCGATTGTCCGATTACGCGCGGCTAGGGTCATGTCACCCGTTTGCTCGCCTCGAATTCTGATCGCCTCCAATAGGGCTCGCTTCTTGGCGATGTCGAACGACACAATGGTTGTCGTGTTTTGCGCGCGGCGCGCTTTGACCCGCGCCCGAGCGTCTCTGAGCCGATCCTGACCTTGTGCAGCGAGCGCCGCAGTCTTTGCTGCAGCGCTGTGCGCAAGCAAGCGATCGGGATCCTCCCCGATCTCCACGAGGAATGCATCAAGGGCATCTCCCTCAAGCACGCTGAGTTCGTCAGCAATCTCTGCCAACAGCGCGTCCGCGAGAGATGGCGATTGCGGTTGTTGCGGCATCACACCCTTCCTTCGCGCAGCAGTTTCGCGGCGGCGCGTATTCTACGTTTTCTGACCGCCTCATATTTCTGATCATCCCAGCCCTGCTCTTGCTGGATTTCAGCGCGCGGCGTCTCTTGTGCGAAATAGATGATTAAGAGCTGCAGTTCGGGATCGTCGGCGGCGCTGTCGTAAAGCTGCTGCACGAGGACGGCGTCCTCCGCCGATGAATCCCGAGCCCTCAGATCGTCGACGGGATCATCTTCTTTTTCGGGACCGGGTTCGAGGCGCTCACCGATCGCTTCCTTCACCACGCCGGCATGGCGCAACGCGTTGAAGCGCTGCCCCTTTATCGCCCCCATCAGGTAATTGTAGGTTTCCTCCGGGCCGACGACGGGGTTCTTGGCCGTCAGCCAGCGCCGGTAGGCGGTTTGCAGCAAATCCTCGCCGTCATCGGAAAGCCCACGGCTGCACATCCTGGCGTACGCCGCCAATCGCTTTTCGCGGTCACGCCCAAGCGCGGTCAGTGCTCCGGCGCGATCTTCGGACGTGGGGGCGGCCTGCGTCTGCACAATGATCTCTAGCTTCTATAGCTCGCCAATCGCCCACAGGCGGACAACAGAGATTCTTTTTATCCGCCTGTCCGCGCTGACGGCCGCCGCGAGCTTACCTACATGGGCCGGGGTTTCACCGTTCAGGCGACCCCAAAATTCTGAAGAGGGCCGCATGTCGCGCCAGCACGTCGATCACAACGATATCCTTCGTTTCGCAACCGAAAAAGTAAACCTCCCCAAAGACAAGGCGGACGAGTACCGGGCGCAGGCGCGCCGGTTGCGCGAGAAGCTCGACGGCTATCTCGCCGAACACGACGATTTTTCGCTGCGGAAGATGCTGTTGTCCGGCAGCTTGGCCAAGGGCACGGCGCTGCGCTCGCTCAACGACATCGATATCGCCTGCTACATTAGCGGCGCCGACGCGCCGCATCAGGTTTCGGATTTGCTCAACTATTTGGCCGAGCGGCTGCGTAAGGCCTATCCGAATTTCTCCCCCGACCAAGTTCAGCCGCAAACCTACAGCGTCACTGTCTCATTCCGCGGCACTGGCCTCGACGTCGATGTCGTGCCGATCCTCTATGACGGCGATCCCGATTGGTATGGCAATCTGGTCAGCCAAGACGACGGCTCGTTTTTGAGGACGTGCATCCCGCGTCACCTTGAGTTCACCGCGAAGCGCAAGAAGGCCCAGGAGGCGCACTTCGCCCAAGTGGTGCGGCTGGTGAAGTTCTGGGCGCGCATCATGAAGGCCGAGCACGACGGCTTTCGCTTCAAATCTTTCATGATCGAGATGATCTTGTCAAAGCTGAGCGATCAGGGCCTGGATTTCTCCTATTATCCCGAGGCGCTGCAGCACTTCTTCACTTATATCGCCCGCAGCGGGCTGCGGGAACGTATCGCTTTCGCCGATTATTATCCCGCTTCGAAGATCGGCGCCTTTTCCGAGCCGGTGCAAATCATCGACCCGGTCAACGAGAAGAACAATGTCGCGCGCCTCTACACCACGGCCAACGCGAAGCTGATTGTTGATGCCGCGCTTGATGCCGGCGACGCCATCGACGCCGCGCTCGCGGCCCCGACCAAGCAAGAAACCCTTCATTACTGGCGCCGCGTTTTCGGCCCCTCCTTCCAAGTTTGAGCTTGCCCATGTCCTACACCTACACATTCGACGAGACCGTCACCTTCACGCTGACGCACGCCAAGCACATTGCGGCGAAGGTCGCGACAGACCTGAAGCGCATGCAGCGTTTCTATGGTGCGCCCAGCGACGCCAGTATCGCGAGCTACGAGGCCGAGCTGATCGCACTCTTGAAGGAGGGCTATTTGCGCACCGTCACCTACGGCTTCTGGCGTGACAGCAAATGGATCGAGCCGGCGCTGCAGTATAGCGCAAAAGACTTGGCCGGCGGCAGCGCCGATGATGATGACCCCGGCCGGGTGCGCCCTGGTGCGGACATCACCAACGCGTCGTTCTACAGCTACCTCACCTATTCATCCGCCTGGGACAAACTCAGCAGCGCGCAACAAGTGGGCTTTAAGCAGACGTTGCCGTTCGCACGCGGCGGCGCGCCGGAGCCAACCGTGAGCGGGTATCTGGAACAGGATCGCACCTATTCGGCGGGCGGGCGCGCCCTCAACCGCGCTAGCGTCAGGAGCTATTGATGAATACCAAGCCTTCAGCCGACGAACTCTTCGAGCGTCGCATCAGCTATCCCGACTTCGAACCGCAGGCACGGTTTGCCCGCCTGGTTGGACTTGACGATCACAAGCAGCGCCTCACCAAAATGCTGGGCTTGTTGGTCAATCCCGCAGGCTTGGAAGCATGGGCAAAAAGACATCATCCCGGCGCGCAGAAGCTGCTCGACATTGTGCTGCGGCGTCCTCCCCTTGTCGTGTTGGCTGGCGATGTCGGTTCGGGCAAAACGGAACTCGCCGAAACCGTCGGCGACGCCGTCGCACGTCAAGAAGGAATTGAAATCACGCTTCTGCCTCTCAGTCTTGCGACGCGCGGCCAGGGTCGTGTCGGCGAGATGACGCAATTGCTGAGCGCTGCGTTCGATTACACGGCAGCTGAGGCAACAAAGCTGAAATCGGCATCGGGACGCGCACGCGGCGCCGTCATCCTGCTGGTCGATGAAGCCGACGCGCTCGCTCAATCACGCGAAGCTGCGCAAATGCACCACGAGGATCGCGCCGGGGTCAACGCCTTCATCCGGGGCGTCGATCGGCTCGCCAGTGCGCGCCTGCCTGCGGCGGTGATCATGTGCACCAATCGTCTGAGCGCGCTTGATCCCGCTGTTCGCCGCCGCGCGGCGGAGGTTTTGAGCTTCAGTCGTCCCAATGACGAACAACGCCGTCAGGTGCTGACCGATTGCCTTCAGCCGCTGGGGTTCTCGCGCGCGAATATCGACGCTCTGGTCGCGGCCACCGGCGCCAAGACCGGCGCTCACGAGTTCGGGTTCACGTTCTCTGACTTAACCCAGCGCCTTGTGCCTGCGATTGTGCTGGCTGCTTATCCCGGCGCAGCCGCCGACCCGGCTACGGCGCTGCATATCGCCAAGACCATGGCGCCGACGCCGCCCTTCCAAGACGGTAGGCCAGGCGAGCGCATCCAGCGGTGACCCAGGCCATCACCAGCCGCCGTGACGGAGACACGTTTCAAGCGCGCTTGTTCTGGCTGCGTGCCGCGTGCCTGCTGGATTCAGACAGCCCCATTATCAAGGTAGGGTTCGAAACCGGACCAAAGGCCTTCGACGACATCTGGGTCGACTACGACGCAAGCCGAAGCCCCCGTGACCAAGAGGGCCGACCGCTTCGGCGTGAACACGTCCAATGCAAATGGCATGTCTCGCCGAGCACCTACGGCTATCTCGATGTTGCCGATCCCGAGTTCATCAACGCGAACGCGCGCTCACTCCTGCAGCGCGCGCACGCGGCGCAGGTGACGCACGCGCCGGCGGGTGACGGCGTGCGCTTCAAGCTTCTCACCAATTGGAGAATTGACCGCGCCGATCCGCTGCGGGCGATCATTGGATCGCGGTCGAGCGCAATCCGTCTCGACCGCATGTTCACGTCCACGACCGACAACAGCAAGATCGGCGCGCTTCGCCAAGCCTGGCGCGAGCATCTTGGCGGCGACGACGAGACGTTACGCCTGCTTGCGCGCACGTTGGCTTTTGCAGAGGCCCCGGACTCGCTCGACGATCTGCGTGAGCGTCTGGATCATTTGTTCGGCTTTGTGGGGCTAAGGCGCATTCCGGCGCGGGAAAGTGCGTTCGTCTATGATGACGTGATCTATCAGTGGATGGCGCAGGGGCGATTGGAGTTCGACCGCGTGAGCATGCGCGAGGCTTGCGCACGCGAAGGACTGCTCGCAACCTCTGCTCCCCACCCCGTCACCTATGGCGTGAAGTCGTTCGAGCATCCCATCGACCGACTGGAGGATCGATGTGTGGGCGTGCTCGATTTTACGCCGGACTTCGATGAGCGTTTCATTCGCAACGACGCGGACTGGGCTTCGAAGCTCTATCCCGCAATGAAGCATTTCCTCATCGACACGGTCGCGGCGGCAGACCCGTTGCGGCTCGCGCTGGATACCCACGCGAGCCTCGCCTTCGCCGCCGGCTCAATCCTGAACATTAAGACCGGCCGCAAGATCGACCTGGAGCAACGCACGATAGCGCGCCGTGTCTGGTCCGCAGATGATGCCGACCCTGATCCTGCGTGGCCCCGCGCCGCCTTCAATGTCGTCGACCTCGCCAACGGCAAACCCGACATCGCCGTCGCCATCGGTCTAACGCATGACATCGCTGCCGACGTTCGCGCGTTCGTCGAGCGCGCGCTTCCGAACGTGGGCCGGATCCTTGTCTGCCAGCCTAGCACCGGGCCCAGCACACTAGCGGTGGCCGGGGGACGTCACGCGTTCGATCTCGCCGAAGCGACATCGGCCCAAATCTGCGCGACCTCGTCAGCAGGCCAGCGCCCTGCGATCCACGTGTTCATCGCCGCGCCCAATGCTTTCACATTTTTCCTTGGTCAGCGGCAGCCTGTTCTCGGGAAGCTCACGCTCTACGAATTCGATTTCGGGAACGGGCGCACGGGTTCGTATACGCCTTCCCTCACGCTTCCATTATCTAGCTGAACGCGGACCCGTGAGCATCACACGCTCATCTTTGTTTGGAAGGCGCAACAAATGACGTCCCGCAGCCCTCGCTTGATTTGGCGCCCACTCGGCGCGAGTCTTTGAGTCGCCATGCAGTTCAAAAACCTCAATCGTTTCCGCGTCGGCGGCACGGCCAAACAGATGCAACTCGCCGTGCCGCTGCCACGCACGCCTGACGGGCGCGTCTACCGTTATTCGCCAAACAAAGAGGCCCATCCGCGCCATTTCGTTCTCGGCGACGCCGTAGACGTAGAGATCGGGTCCGAGGCACGCGCCCGCATGAAACATGCGCCTCGATCAAATCAGACCGTCTGCCCTTATAGCGGCGTCGTGGCGGACGATGACGCGTTTACGCATCCTGAGGATCGGGACGCAGCGCTGGCCACGGTCAAGCACGCGATGCTCGAAGACGCGCGCGCGGCGTTCGGAAAGATGTTTGACGACATCGCCAATAAGCCCGGCAGCATGTTCACAGTGGAAAAGACTCGCTCCGCGTCCGCCCCGCGGCCTCGCTTTGCCCGCCGGGATTTGATGCGAGAACTGGTCTGCGATCATTGTGGCCGCGACTACGGCGTGTTCGCGATCGCTCTTTTTTGCCCGGATTGTGGAGCGCCCAATCTACGCCTTCATTTTCAACGTGAGGCCGAGCTGGTCGCCGCGCAAATATCGCTCGCTGACGAATTGCCTGACGAGCAGCATGAGCTTGCGTATAGGCTGATCGGCAACGCGCACGAAGATGTCTTGACCGCGTTCGAGACCACTCTGAAGACCGTCTATTATTATGGCATGGCGCAGCGGCCGGCAGGTTCGCCTGCGTTCAAGCCCGTCCTCAACGACTTCCAAAACGTAGAGCGCGCCAAGGCGCGTTATGTCGAGCTGGGCTTTGACCCTTTCGAAAAACTTGAAGACGAGGCGCTCGAGGCGCTGAAGCTCAATGTACAGAAGCGTCATATTATCGGACACAATCTCGGTGTCGTCGACGCAAGGTTCGCCGAGCACGCGCAAGATGCGCGGGTCGGGGAAACCGTTCGCCTGGTGGGTGACGACGTCCGCATCTTCGCAGGTCTTTGCCAGGCCGTTGTCGATCGGCTCGATGCGTTTCTTGCAGCCGGCGTTGCTGCTCCTCAAGCGGACGCTTCGGCGCCCGAGATCGGAAATGCGCGCATGTCACTTCCATTTGAACCTAATGCTCTTGCTCACCTGGGCCTCGGCGCGGTCGCTACCCGATTGGCTGTGTGGATCGCAGAAAACATCGAGAATGGGCGCGCGGGACCGATAAAATCTGATGCGGTGGCGCAGGCGTTCCAAGATGTGCCGCGAGGCGATCTCGATGAAGCGCTCGCAGAATTGGCCACCGATGGCTTCGTGACGCTCACGCGCACAATGGATGCCGGTCTGCCGCGAATATCCGTCACGCTTGATCTATTCGCGACTTTCGATCCCGTTGCGGTGGGCACAGATCCAAGCGGTGATTCCGCGTTGCTGGCTGGCTTTGCCTTGCAGATCGGAAATGGCGTTTCAGCCAAGGCGCTACACGACAAGACTGGCTGGTCCATACGCCGCTTCAACCCAGCTCTCGGCCTGCTGATCTCGCAAATCGATGATCGCCGTGTGAGCAAGAGCTACGACGACGCCTATCCCACCGGCTACTTCTCTCTGCTGCCTGAGGATCGCGTGGCGCTCAAACGCTATGCCGCAAGACTAGGACATGCTGTGCAGGAATGATTGCTTAAGGGGGACCGATCGCAAAGAGCGTCAGGACCTTTGACCGCGCCATTTAGATGGCCGCTTCGACCGAATTCGACGGGAGGCCGAACGTCTCATTTTGCCCATTTGAGGCGCCCCGCGCGGAGGTCTGCTTGCGCGCTTCATCGCCGTCCCGCGCATGTCGGTTTCTGCCCGCTAGACACATTGCGGACCAGTTCAACGTTCCGAAGTCGATTGCCGCTTTCGCCCTTCTGCATAGGCGTCAAGATCAATGGGGTCATATCCCACAAGCTTGCTCGTGATCTTCACGTAACGGGGTCCACGGCCCTCGCAGCGCATCTTGTCCAAAGTGGATTTCGACAAGCCGAGGCGCGCTGCCGCTTCGCGCACGCGCAACAATCCGTTTGGAGGCCGAGCGACCAAAGGCGCTGGTTTCGGCGTTCGCGCCGGCTTGGATTGGTTCGCCGGGGTTGGCAGCTGTGCGCCCGTGTCCGCCCCAACCGCTATGGCGTGCCGAGGCGCGGCGCCCAGTGTGGAGAAAAGGTCCGGCTGGGCGCGCGCTTGATCGCGCCCATTCTTGGCGTGAGGCTTGCGCTTCATGGCCGAAACCGCCGCAAGACGATATCACGCGTGACAAGCACCCGCACCGGCGCTCCCGCCCTGACATTGAGCGTTGGCCGAACGCTAAGTTCGCGATCGACAATGCGCGCGCCGGACTGGGCGGCTTGTTGAGCGGCGGCGTCGCCCAGGCTTTGACCGAACCCGTCCTCATCATCGCTCTCGGCTTCGTTGGCGCCGACGCTGATGATCGAGGAGAGCACGACTGCCGCGGCGAGCCGGTCCAAATGATTGTCGGCTGTCGCTTTCACGCCCGATTGCAGGCGCTCTTCGCCGGCGAGAAAGCTCTCGGCCGCATGCAGAACTTCGGGATGCACTTCCGGCCGCCCCGTTTCGGCATTGAGCCGATGCAAGGTCGTGCGCATCTCTTCGGCGGTGGCGCCAAGATCGGCCAATCGCTCGCGCACCACGGCGAGGGTTTTGCGCTGCGGCGGTTCGACATAAAGGACGTGCAAGATGACGCCAACCAGAACTTGCTTGGCCGAACGGTCCCAGAAATCGTGATGGCGGCGGTCGCCGGCCGGATCGACGATGATTTCGACAATGTTTTGGACGTCGCGCACTTCGTTGGCGCCGCGACGCACTTCGAACAGCGGATTATAAGACACAGAGTCCGCCCGCGTTGGCGCAAACGAGATCACCTCGCCCAGCGTCGCGCGGAAACCCGCGGTGCCGGGAAAATTGTGGCGGCCGTCGCCTTCGGCGAGTTCGCCTTTGACATCGAGCACCACGGCCGAGCCGGGCCATGCCAGCAAGGTCGGCACCACATGGCCCCGCCCCTTGCCGGAGCGCGACGCGCCGATCAGGAGCTGATGTTCGGGGCCGTCATAGGCCAGCACTTCGCCGTCGAGCTTGCCAAGGATCGTTCCGCGCTCAGCAAAGAGGTTGGCCGCGCTCGCGTCTTCTTGCGACGCCCAGGCGCGTACGCCGAACGGCTTGATCTCAAGACCTTGACGCGCGCTCAGGACGGCGATCAGCACGCCGCCTGCAAAGCCCATGAACACGATGAGATGCGCGATGGCGAACGGCTTTGGATAGGTTTCCGTCCAATGCCGCGACCATTCGATCAGCGCCCAGGGCGCGTAGATACGCGTCTCGCCCCACACCACCAGCGGCGACCCGAGCGCGGCTTGGCCGTCGAACACGCCGGCGATGAATTGCGTCGCCGCAGCGAGGCTTAGCAACGCCCCGAGAGCGGCAATTGCAAGCACCGGAAGTTTCGCACCAAGGGACACGAGGAGCCGCCCACGTCTTCTTCACCTTGGTCAGCCGGAGCAATGGCGGCGCCCACGCCCGCCGAATCTTCTTCGGCGCCTGCCGCCGCTTATTCGGGTCTGGCCGAAGAACATTCGGCGCGGTGTTTCAAACTTGGCGTGATGCTCTCTAGCCGTCTCAGATTGGCTCAGGGCCCGTCGATGTCGATCGGTTGGGGCGGAACGGCTGGCGCACCTTTACGCAGTCGGTAACCACCGACATATGTTTGACGACCACATCGAGACCAGCGTCGCGCGCCTCTCTCATGAACGCGCTCCACGCCGTCTGCGACCGAGCCAGCACGTGCAGCATGAAGTCCTGCGGTCCTGCGACTCTGTGGGCTGACAACACCTGCTCCGCAGTATGGAGACGTGCAAGGAAATCATCGACATCCCGCCCGGTGTGCTCTCTGACTTCGACGTCTATCCAGGCGTCGAAACGTGCACCAAGCGCACTTGCGTCAACAAGCGCCCGATAGCCGCGAACAATCCCAGCGCTCTCCAATCGCCTGACTCGTTCGTGGCAGGCGGACGCAGAGAGGCCAACTTGCACAGCAAGGTCTTTGTTTTTGATCCGGCCGTCCTTCTGTAGGGTGTCCAGGATCTGACAGTCGACATTGTCTAGCTGCAAATGCGCCTCCCAAGGACGAGAGGACGTTCAAAGAGCGCGCGATCGTGCGGAATCGCGCTTTGCCCTCGCAGCCAGCGCCTCCAGCCCTCGTCTTTCGCGACTGCAGCCCCAATCGGCAGTGATTCACGCGCGCGCGGAAGGTCTAATGTGCGGGTAGCGATCCTATGCCGGCTATCGGCCACCCGAAATGGGTGGAGCGTGGAAGCTGCGCCTCAGCCACGGTAAGCTTCGGTCGTGTCCCAATTTGGCGCACGGCTTCCCCAGCCAATCGCCGTCGTGTTCGCGAAGGCTTAAGCAGAAATTGCTAGGCAGAGGTCTTTCCATCTTAGGGCTTCCCATGCGCATTTTGCGCTCGCCATTTCCGCACGTCCCGGAGCGATCGAGCCCGCTGACGGCCGCGCGCCGTCAATTGCTGCTCCTCATCTCCTCTTTAACATTCGTGGTCGCGGCGGCCTGGGTGAGCCTCTCCATCGGCACGATCGGCTCCGATCGGCCATTGTTTCTATTGTTTTGTACGGCTGCGCCGCTCTTCTTGGTTGTCTTTCCAGTCATGGCTTGGAGAAGTTGGGGCAATTTCGATGTGTTGGCGCACGCCTTTCTTCTCGTTCTTTTCGTCCTGATCGTGTTTGTCGCCGCCTCAGTAGGCGGCGCGGTATCGACGACATCGTTCTTCCTGGTGCTCGTGCCGACGCTCGCGACCTTATTGATCGGCGCGCGCGCCGGCGCGGCATGGCTGGCGGCGGTCCTCATCAGCTACGCCGGCTTTTACTTCGCTCAGGAGATGTTGCCCGCGCCAACGTATGCACTCAATGCCGCAGAGATCTCGCGTTGGAATGCCTTGACGCTCTCGCTGGTCGCCGGCGCGCTCGCATTCTCCGTGGTCATCTTTCGGCGCGCCATCCAGCGCGCGAGCGAATTGGCGCATCAGGCCGACCAAGCCTCGCTTGTAGCGGAGCAACAGCGGCTGGTGGCTGAAGAACTGGCGCTCGCAAAGTCGGAGTTCATCGCCAATGTCAGCCATGAGTTTCGCACTCCGCTCAACGCGATCCTTGGCTATAGCGAAATGTTGCTTGAAAATGCCGAAGCGGACCAGCGCGATGAGGACGCCGCCGACGCCCATCGCGTGCTCGCCGCCGCAGCAAGACTACAGCTCATGGTGAAGGGCGTGCTCCGCTTGTCCGGCGCAGAAGCCGCCTCCGAGGCGCCATTCGCCTGCGACGTTGATGCGCTGGTCTCTGAGACTGTGCGCGCGATGCAAACGGTCGCGGCGCACAACTCCAATTCTCTTACCAATGCCAGCAGCGCAGCGGGCGTGTGGCACTGCGACGGCGGCAAGATTGAGGAATGCCTACGTCATCTCATCGACAACGCGTGCAAGTTTACTAAGGATGGTTCCGTCGTCGTCACCCCCTCTTTGGAGCGCGACGTTGAGCGGACGTGGCTATGTGTTGCGGTGGCGGACACGGGCGTCGGCATTGCTGAAATCGATTGGGAGCGGCTGTTTCGACCCTTCGGCCTGGTCGATTCCTCGGCGACTCGCGCACAACAGGGCGCAGGGTTGGGGCTTGCGATCACCCGCCATCTCGCGCGCGGAATGGGCGGCGACGTGAGTTTTGCCAGCGCGCCGGGAAAGGGCTCCACCTTCGTATTGCGCATTCCCGCCACCGAAGCCGACACAAACCGCGCCGATGACGCCGTGGACGCGGCGGCGCGCGCCGCTTAGCAGCGCCCGCTGGCGAAAACGGCGGCGCTCGATAAGGGGGCCTTGCGCATTTGACGCTCGATTCTACGCCGCCTCTGCGCGCACGCCGGCGAGCGCGGCCGTGATAGCGCGCGCCAAAATCGGAAATGTCGCGGGCTTGACAAGGAATGCATCGGCGCCGAACGCCAAGGCCGCGCTACCGATGGCGTCGCCCCCGGCTGATAACGCGATGATCGGCGTATGCGGGGCTCGTGTTCGCAAGCGCTCGACAATCACAGCGTCCGCCAGCCCCGGCATCTGCAGGTCCGTGACAACAAGGTCGGCTGGCGCCTCAAGCTGAGCCTCGGCGGCGGCCCAATCGGCGGCTGCATCAACCACGAAGCCGAGATCCATTAGCGCAAATTGCGTCGCGTCCCGCACCAGCGGATCATCATCGATCAATACAATTCGACGTGGCGTTGACATGGCAATCGATCCGAACCGCAGAACGCGGGAAGACCACCGATGTAGACGCGATTCGTTAAGCGGGCGCGTCGGCGCACTAACCATCGCGACCTAAGACGACCGTTATAGCCCAGACAAATGACGCGACCGGGGCGGCATCCCGCGGCACGCCCGCATCCTTCTTAGGCCAACCTCGCGCCATGCGGCCGACCTGCACACCGCGCCGGGCCTCCCTCCATCGCACGCCGTCCGGCTTGTGCGGTCAAGCTAGCCCGCTTCGCCGGTATCGACGCCTATCAGGACGAAGGCGGTGCGGTGGTCTCCGATCTGTACGCCGAGGCCGACGGCGACGGCACGCGCTGGCTCGCTGTCCGCTACCCAGTTTGGGCTGGCGGCGCACAGGGTCACTAACAATTCTTTACCATTTTGCCGGCCATGTTCGCGCGCTTCTTTGGTCTAGCGAGCGCAGCGTCCATGAGTCTGTTTGATGAAGCCTTTGACGGTCCCCCAGGGCTGGCGCTCGGGCACTCCGCTATCGACGCGCTGGGGGCGCAGACGCTTCCAACCACGCCCGCCAATTATGAAATCTGGGTGACCCATCAGCTCGGGCGCCATCCCGACCTCAGCCGTGAACTACAGGCGCGCATAGCGCGGGGCGAACCGCTCTCCGCCGCATTCTTGGAGGACTTGTTCGAACGCTACTTTGCAAATACGCGCCTCTCCCTGCAGCTGATCGAGGCTGGTGAAAGCATTGCGCGCGAACTCACCGATGTGGCGGCGACTTTGAAGGACGCAGGCAGTGAAGCTGGCGCCTACTCCAACGCCCTCGACACCGCAGCCAGCCAGTTTGAGCAGGGAATAGACCCAAAGACATTTCGCGCGGTGGTCACTCAGCTCGCCGTCGCCAGTCGCGACATGGCAGCGCGCAACAAAGAGCTGGCCGAACAGATGGCCGCGTCCTCACGCCAGGTGGATACGCTGCAAGCCGCGCTGCAAAGCGTGAAAGTGGAGGCCCTCACCGACAGTCTGACTGGGCTGGCCAACCGCAAACAATTCGACGCGGCCCTGCGGCGACGGATTGAGGAGGCGAATTCGGGCGGCAGCCAGCTTTGTCTGATGATGTGCGACATCGACCACTTCAAGCGCGTCAACGACACTTGGGGGCATCTGGTCGGCGACCAGGTCATTCGCTTCATCGCAAACCAGATGCAACAAATGGCGCAAGGCGACTGCTTGTGTGCGCGCTATGGCGGCGAAGAATTCACAGTCATCATGCCTAGGAAGACGCTTCGCGAGGCAAGCACGTTTGGCGAGGCCTTCAATCGCAAAGTGAAGGCGAAAGTTCTGACCCGGCGCTCAACTGGCGAGAGCCTTGGCCAGGTCACAGTTTCAATCGGCATTGCCCAGTATCGTTTAGGCGAAAGCGTATCAGACTTGATCGGCCGAGCCGACGCGTGCCTCTATTCTGCCAAGCGTGGCGGGCGAGATCGCGTCACTACAGAGGAGGAAAGCAACCGCACCGCCGCATAGCGGCTGATCGAGCCGTCCAGTTTCAAGCGGTAGCCGCGACCGAAACTGCGTCGCGTTCCGCGATCTCGCCCACTTCGCGGGCAAGTTCGGCGAAGACAGCGGCGCCCTCGGCATCGAAACCAAGTTCGCCGTCCATGTCCAAATCCGAAGCAATTTCATCGATCCGCGATGAGCTAGGGATTTCGGTGCGAAACATGTTGAACTCGCGGCCGTCGCCGCTCGCGGCCTCGCGCATTTGCCTCAGCATCTGCTGATGGTGCTTGGTTTGCTTCACCTTGTTGGCGGCCACCCAAGGGAGACGCTTGGCGGTCGCCGCGCGATCGTTGCTGCTCCAACTGACGCTCCTGCAAAAGGCCAAGAGGCCAAGATTGGACACGTAGTCCGGGACTGTCGGAACGATCAAGACGTTCGATAGACGCAGCGCTGCTTCGGTCATGGCTGAAATGCCCGGCGCGGTATCGAAGATGATCGCGTCGTAGTCGTTCCGTAGAGTGTCCAGCTGTTGTTCCAACAAGTCGCTGGCTACGCGCTCCACTTCGAGCAGATTGCGATGGCGCCGCGACAGAAAGACGATGAGTTCGCGCTCGACGATGCGTAGGTTTGGGCTGGACGGAATGACGAAGAGTTGCTCGGCCATAGCTTTGGCCGGGCGCACGCGCTCTTTCAGATTGACCTCTTTCCCGAACACGATTGCGTCCTCAAGAAAACAATCGACCGTGCGCCCGCTATCGATGGCGGCGGTGAGGTTTGCGTAGCCGCAAAGCCAAAACGACGCGTTGGCTTGCGCGTCGAGGTCAATCAGAAGGACCTTGGCCCGCTTGCCAACGCCGGCTAGCGTCTGCGCGAGCGCCACTGACATCGTGGTCTTACCAACACCGCCC
>JAWKUZ010000024.1:0-33749 GCA_041398305.1 Hyphomonadaceae bacterium | reverse complement strand
CGCGGAAATCCTCGGCCACGACGATGTCGAAGTGCACAAATACGCCGTGCAGATCACCGTCGCCGACGTGCGCGACGGCGCCTGCTCTTCCTCAACGCTGCAAGAAGCCGCAAGCTGGGGCAAGGTCTCGACCGTGCACGAGCAAATGGTGTTCGCGGAAGCAACCTCCGTCGCCCCGCTCATCGTCAGCGACGCCTATCACCGCGGCGGCTGGAAAAAACGCGAAGCTCGCAATTGGGCAAAGCTGTTTAAGTAAGCGCAGCGCTCAATGCAGAAACATGAAGGCCGCTCCGAAAGGAGCGGCCTTTTTTGCTGATTCTACGAGTGCTCTGCTAGTTCGTACACGCGGATGCTATGGATGAACGGATTGGAGCGCGCGATGGCTTCGGCTGCGTCTAGGCTTTCGGCGTTGATGATCGTGTAGCCGGTTAGCGAGTCCGGCCCCCAGCCAAGATCCTTCGCGCCATCGCGCGAAATCTCGCGCGCCGCGCGCAAGCCGACATTCTCAACCGTATGCGGCGCGGTGTCCGCAAACCACGCTGTCCACTTCGCCATCAACTCCGGCGTCGGCGGTTCGAATCCCACATGCAACAACATGAAGCGTTTCAACGTCTGCCTCCTTCACATGCCCGGCGGCATTTCGTCGAACGCCGGCAGCCCATCCTGCCGATGATCCCAACTCGCGGCGCGCGAGACGTAGACATGCATCTGCGGCTTGAACACCTCGAGATCGTCGAGACTCGAAGCGCGTAGGAACACAAATCCGGGCATAGCGTCGTTCTTTGAATATAGCGCCGCGCCGCAGGTCGGACAGAAGTAGCGCGTCACCATGTGCCCGCTATCAGCGGCGCGGGCATAGCCCTTGACCTCACCGGTGAGCGCGAGAGCCGCTTCCGGCACGCCCAAATGCGAGCTGTGGCCGCTTCCGCTCGACCGGCGGCAATCCTCACAATGACAGTGGCCCATCATTCCAGGCTCAGTGCTGCAGGTGTAACGCACTGCCCCGCAAAGGCAGCCGCCGGTGTATGCCTGGGTCATTCAAAACTCCTGGCGCCGGTTCTCGCGGGTTAGCAAAATATGTTCAAGAACATATTTTGGTTCGCTATAGTTGGGCATGCCCTACACCGTCACGCACAAGCAAAAGACACGCGCGCGCATCGTTGAATGCGCGCGCATCCTTTTCAATCGGCACGGCTTCAACAATGTCACCATCGACATGATCATGGCGGACGCGAAACTCACGCGAGGCGGCTTCTACAATCACTTCGCGAGCAAAGAAGAGCTATTCGCGGAAGCTGTCTCCAGCTTCCTCATGGGTCGCGGTGCGAAGTGGCGGGCGGAAGCCGGCATCAATCCAACAAAGCCGACACGCGAAGCAGCACGGCAAATGCTAGACGGCTACCTCTCGAGCGAGCACCTTGGCGATGTCGACGGCCAATGCCCGATGATCGCGCTCCCTTCCGACATCGCGAGAGCCGCACCTGAAGTTCGCGCTGCTTACCAGACACTCTTGGAAGGCATGGTGTCGCTGTTCGAACGCTCTCTGGCCGGACGAACATCGCGCAAGCGGCAGGACGCTCTCACGCTCGCTGCGTTGTGTGTCGGCGGCATGGTGTTATCGCGAACGCTTCCTGATTGCGACTTGGCGAAGGCTGTACGCGAAGCCGCGCATCGGCACGGGCGAGGCATGGTGTCGAATACTTAGTTCTTCTGCGCGTGCAGTAACGAAACCTACGCTCTACTCGCGGCTCGTGTTTCGCTGCGTCACCTCTGACCCACGAGCCAACTCAGTTTGCGAATAATACGTAGAAGGAAGATTGCAGTTTAGATCTCGTCACGTTGCTCTGGATCAATTTGTTGGCAATGCCCTAGATACAATTCGCGATAATCGAATCTTTCTTGCGGCGCGCCTCCGAGGCTGCTTCGCCACGGAGGGGGCAATGCCAAACCGTGTATCTGTCAGCTCCGCGGATTTCATCCGCAATGTTGGATACTGGCAAAACGAAGCGATGCGGAATCCAATTTCGATCACGCATCACGGACGCGAACGCCTCATCCTGACAACGCCAGATCAATTCTTACCTCAGGGTTCGGCTGATCCTGTGGACACGGAAGCCATGCTGGCGCCATTCCGCATCACTCAAGCGGCGTTGTTCGAAAATATGGATGAGGCCTATCTCGAACTTAATGAAACTCTAGAGATCACCATCGCCAATCGCGCGGTCGAAAACATCTCTATGCGTTCGCAGGAACAGCTCTTGGGCGCGAAGGTGTTTGATACGCTTCCCGAGCCGTTCGGCTCCATTGTTGCCGACCGCGCGCGAGGCGTCTTGCGTTCGCGCAAACCGAGTTCATTCGAAGCAGGCGCTCCCGGGGGTCTGACTTTCACCGGGAGACTTGTGCCGCTTGGATCCAACGTTGCGGCGCTGCTCCGCAATTCATCTCAAGAAGAAGAACCTGCCGCGAGCGCGACGAGTTGCTGAGCGTCTCGAGGCAAGCCTTCGCAGAGCACGAACTCGTCACCCTGGTCTGGACCGATCAGAGGGCCAGGATCAGTGAGGCCGGCGCTTGCCTCTGTAAATGGCTGGAGTTCACGAGGGACGAACTGCTACATCGCCTAGCCGACCTTGTTGATGCACCGCAACGCAGAGAGATCACGGCGGTGGTTGAACAAATTCTGCGAGACGGAGGGCGAATGCGGATGCACGTCGGCATCCTCCGCAAGAACGGCGGGAAACTGCCCACCGCAATGTCGCTTGCGGCCACAAAGCGCGACGGCCTGATCACGGGTGCTACGTGCGTCTTCGTTGGCCTTTCAGGAGAGGATAGCGCGGCGGCCGCCTGAAGCGCCCGCAAGTCTTCCTTGCGCGTCAGGCTGGCACGCAGGTCAGCCGCAGCGCGCTTTCGCCGATCCGATCGCTGCCGACCAGCCGCAACTTTGGCTGAACGCCTGCGAAGAAAGGCGCGCCGTCCCCCAGCACGACCGGATGCAGGAAAATGTGATACTCATCGATCAGGCCAAGCTTCGCCAAGCTCGCGGCAAACTTCGGCCCGCCGACCTCGATCTCGCCATCCACCTCAACTTTGAGTTTTCTGATCGCAGCTTCGAAGTCATCGCCGACTAGCGTCGCGTTTGGTCCGACTTCCCTCAGCGAGCGCGACACGACCCACTTGGGCATCGCCCGCCATGCTTCCGCGAACGCACGGAGATCTTCCAGTTCGGGACCATCTTGGGCCCAGTCCTCGCCGTCCCAATAGCGCATGATCTCGTACAGCCCGCGGCCATAGATGCTGCCTGAGGTGTTGCGTGTCTGGTCATCATGGCGAAACAGTTACTGGATCTGGTGCGAACCTGTCGTGATCGACATAGCCGTCGAGCGACATGTTCATTCCAAAGACGAGCTGGCCATCTGAGATCTCCTCGCCCAAACTAAGATCGCCGTGGACGCCGGCACAAGCTGAACTCCTTGGTCCCGGCGGCCACGATCCGCCCCTCGTGCGGAAGCAGACCATGGCGCACCGAAACAATCCCCATTGCCAGACTGGCGCGCGCTTTCGCGCGAAACAGTAAAGAATGGCGCCGCCAACCAGCAAGCATTGTCGCCACCAGCGACCATTGCGGTCAAGATAAGGCTACCAACCCAGCTCCTTCGACAAGCGAAAGTTCCAGATGATCTTCACGCCGATCATCACCAGCACCAGCGACAGCCTGTACGATACGCGAACTGCTCGACCGCGGCCGCCAGCATGAAGTACATCGAGCGCAGACCAAGAATGGCGAAGATGTTCGACGTATAGACGATGAACGGGTCGCGTGTGACCGCGAAAACCGCCGGCACCGAGTTCATCATGAACACGATGTCGGCAGTCTCGACCATGATCAGCGCGAGAAACAGCGGTGTCGCAAAGGTCGCGAGCTTTCGGTTCTTCTGATCGATCTGCTCACGAAGAAATTGTGGCTCTGGATCCGGTCCGTCACCTTCATGCGCTTGCGCATGAACTTGAGCAGCCTGTTATCCTCAAGCTTCTATCTCGTGATCGCCGCCGCTAAGCATGCGCCAACCGGTCCAGATCAGAAACGCCGCAAAGAAATAGAGCACCCACGTCCACGAGTTCACGATCGCTGCGCCGGCGGAAATGAAGAGAGCCCGGAAAACAATCGCCCCCAGGATCCCCCAAAACAGGACGCGGTGCTGATACTCACGCGGCACGGCGAAGTAAGTGAAGATCAGCGAGATGACGAAGATGTTGTCGAACGCGAGCGCGGTTTCGAGCAGATAGCCGGTGAAATACTGGATCACTGCCTGCTGATTGAGGTTGTCGGGCGAAATGTAATACTGAGCGTCGGGCTGATAGATGTAGGCAACGTAGAGCCCAAACAATCCGGCAAGCGAAGCAAAGCCGAACCACATCAGCGCGCTTTTCGCCGGCGAGATGACCTGATCGCGTTTGTTTACGACACCGAGATCAAGCCAAAGCAAAGCGCCGATCACGGCCAAAAAGCTGAGCCAAAGCCATAACGGCTGCCCAGCGTACTCACTCAAGAGAACGTCCATTGCAAAACCCGCAATCCAGGGTTCGGCGCGAACGCCGATCCTTTAGGTGATGTGACAAGTGAATTGCGGGCGAAGCGCGTTCCGGGCCTGGACCAGAGAAGCTAACGCTCGAAAGCGCGCTACTCACTCGCAATCCTCCAGTCCGACATCACGGCCGATGTAAACATCGGACCGCCAGAGGGGCCCGGCCTGGCTCCCCTTCAGATAGCCGGGGCGTACAAGACTGCAAGCCCCCGCCAGACAAAAAAAAGGGCGGCGCCTTGCGACACCGCCCATGCTCACACGGAGCGGGAAACTCTTACTTCTTGTCGAAGCGATCGAGATCCATGACCTTCGCCCAAGCAACGGCGAAGTCCTTCACGAACTTCTCCTTCGCGTCGGAGCTGCCATAGGCCTCAGCCAACGCCCGCAATTGCGAGTGCGAGCCGAAGACGAGGTCGGCGCGAGTGCCGGTCCACTTCACGGCGTTGGTCTTGCGATCGCGCCCTTCGAACTCCTCCTGCGAGCCGTTGATGCCCTTCCACTTCACGCCCATGTCGAGCAGGTTGACGAAGTAGTCGTTCGACAGTGTACCGGGACGCGTGGTGAGCACGCCGTGCTTGTCGTGACCCACCTGCAAAGCGCGTAAGCCGCCGATCAACACGGTCATCTCGGGCGCGGACAGACCCAGAAGTTGTGCACGGTCCACCAAGTGCTCTTCCGTCGTCATGATCGGATCGCGCACATAGTTGCGGAATCCATCAGCCTTCGGATTGAGATACTCGAAGGAGTGAACTTCGGTTTCCTCTTGCGTCGCATCGGCGCGGCCCGGGGTGAACGCCACCTTCAGGGTGACGCCGCCATCCTTCGCCGCCTTCTCAACCGCGGCGTTGCCGCCGAGCACGATCAGGTCGGCCAACGACACCTTTTTAGCGCCGCTGTTGAACTCGTTCTGGATGGCCTCAAGCTTCGAGATCACTTTCGCGAGTTGAGCCGGCTTGTTGACTTCCCAGTCCTTCTGCGGAGCGAGACGTACGCGCGCGCCGTTGGCGCCGCCGCGCTTGTCTGAGCTGCGGAAGGTCGAGGCCGAAGCCCACGCCGTTTCCGCCAGCTCGCGCACCGAAAGGCCAGCGCCCAGGATCTTCGTCTTCAACGCTTCCGCGTCGTTGGCGTCGATCGTGCTCGGCGCGCCCGAGATCGGATCTTGCCAGATCAGCGTCTCTTTCGGAACGTACTTGCCGCGATAGAGGCCCTTCGGACCCATGTCGCGGTGGGTGAGCTTGAACCAGGCACGCGCAAACGCGTCAGCGAACTCAGCCGGGTTCTTGTGGAAGCGGCGTGCGATCTTTTCGTATTCCGGATCGAAGCGCAGCGCCAAGTCAGCCGTCGTCATCATCGGCTGGTGCTTTCTATTAATGTCGAAGGCGTCTTCGACTTCACGGCCAGCATCGCCTTTCGGCTTCCACTGGTGCGCGCCGGCAGGCGACTTCGTCAGCTCCCACTCAAAGCCGAACAGCGTGTCGAGGTAACCCATGTCCCACTTGGTCGGGTGCTTCTTCCACGCACCTTCGATGCCGGACGTAATCGTGTGGCCGGCCATGCCGCTCTCAAACGTCGAGGTCCAACCGAGACCTTGCTCGCAGATGTCAGCGCCTTCTGGCTCCTTGCCGACGTGGCTCTCCGGACCAGCGCCGTGCGCCTTGCCGAACGTGTGGCCACCAGCGACGAGGGCGACGGTTTCTTCGTCGTTCATCGCCATCCGCGCGAACGTCTCGCGGATATCGCGCGCCGACGCGACAGGATCAGGGTTCGCATCCGGACCCTGCGGGTTCACGTAAATGAGACCCATTTGCACCGCGCCAAGATTGCCCTGCAGCTGGCGGTCGCCCGAGTAGCGGCTGTTCGGCGCCTTACTGTCGGCAAGCCACGCTTCTTCAGCGCCCCAGTTCACGTACTCTTCCGGCTCCCACGTGTCGGCTCGGCCGCCGCCAAAGCCAAACACCGGTCCGCCCATCGACTCGATGGCGACGTTGCCCGTGAGAATGAGCAGGTCGGCCCACGAAAGCTTCGCGCCGTACTTCTCTTTGATCGGCCACAACAGACGGCGTGCCTTGTCGAGGTTGCCGTTATCCGGCCACGAGTTCAGCGGCGCGAAACGCTGCTGACCACGCCCGCCGCCGCCGCGTCCGTCGCCGACGCGATACGTGCCGGCCGCGTGCCACGCCATGCGAATGAAGAACGGGCCGTAGTGACCATAGTCCGCCGGCCACCAATCCTGGCTGTCGGTCATCAGCGCACGCAGATCGGAAATCACCGCATCAAGATCGAGCGTCTCGAACTCTTTGGCGTAGTTGAAGTCTGGGCCGTAGGGATCTGACTCTGGCGTGTTCCGATGCAGCACGCCGATATTGACCTGGTTGGGCCACCAGTCGCGATTAGTTCTGCCGCGCGAATGCGGCACAGGGCATTTCGAGTCATTACCGTCGGCCATCGTAGTCCTCCTATCGGGATCGATTAGCGCTTGGCCTTTCATCGGCCCAATCGATTTTTCGATGGCGATCCATAGAGCCTCCCTCTAGGAGCGAGTTATCCCCAGGCCCTCTGTGACGTTTTCATGTAGCCCGTTTCGGACTATGGCTCCGGTGCCTTGGAACGGGAGACGGGTGGGACCATGCAAAAGCTGAAATTCGCGGTTGTCGCAGCGCTCGCCCTCGCAGCGTGCGCCACTAGCACCGCGCCACAATCCACCGAACCTACGCACCCCACGACCGCCGAGCGCAATCCGGCTGTGCAGGTGGACGCTACCGTCTTCATTCCACCGCCGCCCGTCGCCAACGGCGCCCTTGAACTCGCCGAGCGTGACATCGTGCGCGGCCCATGGAGCGATGAACGCCGCGCCCAGGCGCTTGCCGACAACGCCATCGACCCCTTCGCGGCATTCGATTCAGTGCTGGGCGCCAACTTCACCGCCGCAAACTTCCCCGCCACGGCCGCGCTGCTTGATCGCGCCGGCCGCGCCGCGGGCTTTGCTGGCGATCCGGTAAAGTTCGTCTATCGCCGCACACGCCCGTTCGTGACCGATAGCTCGATTACGCCGTGCATCCCTGATGACGAGCGGCTGCGCGCGAGCTTCTCCTATCCGTCGGGCCACGCGGCCCTCGGTTTCGGCTGGTCACTTGTGCTCGCCGAACTGATCCCTTCACGCGCCGACGCCATCATCGATCGTGGCCGCGACTTCAGCTGGAGCCGCGTTGTCTGTGGCGTCCACTATCCAAGCGATGTCGACGCTGGCCGCGTCGTCGCCGCAGCTGCAATAGCGCGTCTGCATGCGGACGAGGACTTCCAGCGCGCCCTCGCCGCCGCCCGCGCCGAGCTTGCAGCAGCGTATTCGAACTGACCACGGTTAGCGTCTGGGCGTCGGCAATCGATCTCGCCGCGCTTTGAGAAACGCGATCACGGCCCGATCGTCCGCGCGCAAGATGGCCTCATCATAGGCCGCCCGCGCCGCCTCGGCCCGCCCGAGCCGTGCGCAGAGATCAGCCCTGAGCGCCCAGTACGGCTGATAGTCGTTGAGCACGGGATTGAGCTGCGCCACCTGTTCCGCCGCAGCTAGTCCGCGTTCCGGCCCAACGCGCCGCGCGACCGCAGCCGCCGCATTGAGCCGCGCCACCGGCGAGCCTGTGATCTCCGATAGCGCCCCATAAAGCAGCACGATCGCATCCCAATCGGCTTCGCCCCGCCACGCGCGCGTTGCATGCGCCGATTGGATCGCCGCTTCCAACTGATAGCGCCCGGGCCGCTTCATCGACGCCGCTTCGCGCAACGCCGCCTCCGCCTCAAGCATCAGCTCGCGCCGCCACAGGCCCACGTCTTGCTCGTCCAACGGCACGAACCTGCCATCCTGATCGCGGCGCGCGGGCCGCCGCGCTTCCAGATGCAGCATGAGCGAAAGCAAACCCAACGGCTCGGGCTCTTCCTTCACTTGCGATACCAGTACACGCGCCAACCACACCGCTTCTTCCGCCAGCCCGCGCCGCTCGGGGTCGGCGCCGAGCGGATCGCTCCACCCCGCCCCATAGGCCGCATAGATAGCGTCGAGCACAGCCGCGAAGCGCGCGCTCCATTCCGCAGGCGCTGGCACATCGAAGCTGATACCGGCGTCGCGTATCTTTTTCTTCGCGCGCACGAGCCGCTGACCCATCGTCGCCGGCTCAACCAAGAACGCCGCGCCTATCCGCTGCGCTGAAAAGCCAAGCACGACCTGCAGCATGAGCGGCGTGCGCACGCTTTCTTCGATCGCCGGGTGCGCGCACGCAAACATGAGGCCGAGCCGGCGATCGGGCATCTCGCCCGCGGCAGTCTCTGCCTCCAATTCCTCGACATTCAACAGAAGCTGCGCTTCGCCTTCGTTCGCCGTGCGTTTGCGACGCGACGCATCGATCAGCTTGCGCTTCGCCGCGGCGAACAGCCAGGCTTCGGGGTTGTCCGGCACGCCGCCCCGCGGCCAGGCCGAGATCGCCGCGGCAAACGCATCCGCCAATGCGTCTTCCGCCGCCGCCACGTCCCGGGTGCGCGCGACGAGCAGAGCCAGCAAGCGTCCGTAACTATCGCGCGCCGCCCGCTCCGCCGCCGCTGCTGGGTTCATGCGCTAGCGCATCACGACGGGGCGAACCTCGATCCGCCCGAACTTCGCGCCCGGGCATTTCGCCGCCCACGCCACTGCGTCTTCGATCGTCTCAACGTTGATCAGATAATAGCCGCCCAGCGTTTCCTTGGTCTCGGCAAAAGGCCCATCGACGACCTTCTGCTTGCCCGTTTCCATGCTCACGGTTTTTGCTGTCGCAACCGGATGCAGTTCGTCGCCGCCAATGTAGGCGCCTGCCTTCTGCAAATCCTGCGTGTACGCGAAATAGGCCCCCATCTCGGCGGAGATCTGATCCGGCGTCAGCGCCGCCCAGATCGATTCCTGGCCATAAATCAAAAGCAAATACTGCGTCATCGGACCCTCCAAGGAACACCGGGCTTCTCACCCTCGCCTCAGTGACGCGCGCCGCCAGGCGGTTTCGACACTCACGCAGCTTTTTTCTGCGAATCCTTCAATAGACCGAGCTTCACCATGCTTTCCGCTGTGGCGACGATACAGTCTTCGTTGGAGATGGGCTTGTAGCCGAGCAACCGCCGCGCCTTGGCGTTGGTGGCGTTCTTGTGCTTGCCCAATTCCGGCAGAATTTGCGCTACCGCCGCGTCGCGCTTGGCAGCCATGCGCACCATGAAATCAGGCAGCTGGAAAGCCGGCACGCGCTTCGCCGCCGCGCCCATGCGCCGCTTCAGGATTTGCGCAATCTCTTTCATGGAAAGGAAGTCACCGGCGACGGCCAGGAAACGTTCGTTCTTGGCGTTAGGATTGGTCATGCACTCGATGTGCATCCAGGCGACGTCGCGCACATCGACAGCGCCAAAATAGAGGCGCGGCACGCCTGGCAGCGCGCCGTCCATCAAACGCTGCACGAGCAGGATCGAGGTCGAGTAGTCCGGGCCAAGCACCGGCCCGAAAACGCCAACAGGATTGACCACAGAAAGCTCAAGCGAACCGCCCTCGTTGGCGATGAAATCCCAAGCTGCTTTTTCCGCGATCGTCTTGGACTTCACGTAGGCCCGCACGTCGTCGCCGTTCGGATCGGTCCAATTCTCCTCATTGTAAGGCTGCTTTGACGGCTTCTGCCCGTAGCCGATCGCGGCGAACGAAGACGTCAGCACCACGCGTTTCACGCCCGCATCCCGCGCCGCTTTCAGGACGCGCAGCGCGCCGTCACGGGCCGGAATGATCAGTTCGTCTTCGTGCTGAGGCGCCGCTGGCGGGAACGGGGACGCCACGTGCAGCACATAGGTGCAGCCCGCCACCGCATCCGCCCAGCCATCATCCTTCGTTAGATCCGCAGCTGCAAAACTCAGCTGATCTCCAGCCTCGACGCCGCCTTCACGCAACATCGCACGCACTTCATTTTCGCGCGACAGCGAACGCACGGTGGTGCGAACGCGATAGCCTTTCTGCAGCAATTGCAGGATGCAGTGTGCGCCCACGAATCCCGTGCCGCCGGTGACTAGAACCAGTTCTCCGGCCATGTCGGGCCTCCCCTCAAACGCGTGCGGGAACGACGCGCTCTACCAGCTGATCGAACGCGGCCCAGAACTGAGCCCGGATCGCGTCTGTCTCCATCAGAATTTCGTGCTTGGCGCCTTCAATGGTGATGTGACGCACATCTGATAGCTCATGCGCCACCACGTCGTGGCTCGCATTGTTGACCAACTGCTCCTCGCCTGCGGACGCGATCAACACGGGAATGCGAACATGCGCGAAGGCCCCCGGATTGTTGAACGCCTCGGTGGCGTCCGATGCCGCCGCGACCCAACCAACTGTGGGTCCAGCCAGCGCCAAGCGCGGCTCTTCCGCAATCAAGCCCTGGCAGCGGTCATGCCGCGGCTTGTCGTGCGTGACAGCGTTTTTCTTGAAATTTTCGCGCTTCCACTTCTTCTCGACGCCCGGCGCGAACGTGCCGCCGAGGCCAAGCGAAACCATGAATCGCACGAAGCGCTTCCCGCCGTCCTTAAGACCGGCGATGCCGAACATGGGCGCCGAGAACGCCACCGCGTCCAACTCGACCCGTCGCGTCATCAGCGCGCGGAGCATAATCGCGCCGCCCATTGAGTGCGCCAGGCCGATGTATGGGCGCGGTAGGCGATCGGCCAACAGCTTCAGCGCCGTAGAAAGATCGTTCACCGGATCATCGAAGCTGACGAAGTGCCCCTTCAGCGAATTCTCGACTTCGCGCCCTGACAGCCCCTGCCCGCGCCAGTCGATGCAGAAGACGGCAAATCCGCGAGCCTGAAGCTCGCGGATCACCTCGAAGTATTTTTCGATGAACTCGGTGCGCCCCGGCGCGACGATGACAGTGCCGCGTGGCTCGCCGCGCGTGGAAGGCGCAGTCAGCACCCGCACCTTCACGCCGCCGCGGCCCTCAAGCCAGTGCTCTTCCGCCCCGTCAGGCGGTTCGTTGCCAGGAACGCGAACGAACGCCAACGCTTAGCCGCGCAGCTTCGCCATAACGCCTTGCAGCTGCATCGCGACGCCCATATCGCCTTCAACGCGCAGCTTGCCTTGCATGAACGCCGCAGTCGGATCGAGCTTGCCGCCCGCCATGTCGACAAAGTCTTCGAGCTTCACTTTGATGGTGGTGTCGGCGGCGCCGTCCTCAGCCGAAACCTTGCCGGCCGCGCCATCGAGGAAAATCTTGCCAGCGTCGCCGAAGTCGAACTTCACTTTCTTGCCCGGCACGGTGACGTTGCCATCGGTGAAGCGCTTCAGGATTTCGTCGTACGTCATGGCTTTTCCTCCGGACCGTTGATGGCCTTCGGGGCCACCTTACACACCACGCGAGCCGCCGCCGCAAGAGTGACGGCAGCGTCAAGCTCGTAACCGGTCGTGATTATGGGGTGCTTTGCGGCGCCGCCGGGGCAACCCTGCCGCCGGGCTTGCGGAATTTGAGCGTCATGCGGTCGCTTTCGCCGATCGCTTCGTAAGGCGAGGTATCGAAGCGCGGATTGTCGTCCTGCCCCAATGGCGAGGTGCGCAACGTGGGCGGCAGAGTCCACACGCCGAACGGATGATCGCGGCTGTCGCGTGCATTAGCGTTTAGATCGCTAGCGGCGACGAACTCGAACCCCGCCTCCTGCGCCAACGCGCGCACGTAAGCCTCCTGCACGTAGCCAGTGCCGGCGAGCGGATCCTGTAGACCGGTGGAAGACGCGCGGTGTTGCTCGATGCCGAACGCACCGCCCGGCTTGAGCGCCGCTAGCACGCCTCGAAACACACGCTCGGCTGCGCCTTCGGCCATGAGCGTGTGAACGTTGTTGGCGAGGATAGCGAGATCGACGCTGTTCGGTGGCGCTAGCGGCGCACCGGCGGCGGTCACGGCCGTTCGCGAAATGTCGCCGTAGAGATCGTCGTCATGTGCGAAGCGCGACTCCCAGGCCGCTAACACTTCGCGCTGCGCAACCGACCCCGCGCGTGGATCAAAACTCGCCGTGATCAAGCGCCCGCCATTGGCTTTGAGATACGGCCCAAGGATCGCTGTGTACCAGCCGAGGCCCGGATAAATTTCGAGCACCGTCATGTCGCCTTGCAGCCCCCAGAAGAGCAGCGTCTGCAGCGGGTGGCGCCATTGATCGCGCTCAGGATCGATGCGCCAATCGCCTGCGATCGCCCACGCGAGCGAGCCTTGCGGCGGCGCGTCTGCGGCGTTCTGTTCGCCGCGCCCGCACGCAGCGAGGCCCAGGCCCAATCCCAAAGCAGCGGTCCGTCGGGTCAGCAGCATGGAGGGAGCGTTAAGCCCGAACACCTAAGATTGTCAAAACGCCGCGCCCCAAGTCGGGCCTTGAACGACCCGCCCGAGCCCCCATTTGCGGTGTTGTGCGGCGCCCAAATTGGGGTCGCACCGTTGGCCAGCCCGCCGCCTTCGGGGACGGAACCAGCCGGCAAAATAGCTCCCGCTGGGAGCGCCTGTATGTCGCTTTGAAAGGACAAAACACATGGCTTCGAACGAACTGAACCCCCTTTACCGCACGCTGGTCGGCTTCGACCGCATTGCGAGCCTGATGGACCAAGCTGCGCGCCTGGACGCTGCGCCTGGTTATCCGCCCTTCAACGTCGAACAGATCGGCGAAGATAATTTCCGCATCGAACTGGCCGTCGCCGGTTTCGCCGAGGACGATCTCTCGATCGAGTTCAAGCAGAACTCCCTTCTCGTCACCGGGAGCCGTAAGCCGTCCGAGCAGCGCAACTTCCTGCATCGTGGCATTGCCGAGCGCAGCTTCGAACGCCGGTTCGGCTTGGCTGACCACGTTCGCGTCGCCGGCGCCAAGCTGGAGAACGGCCTGCTGACGATCGATCTTGTCCGTGAGCTTCCTGAACTGCTGAAGCCGCGCAAAATCGAAATCGGCGCCGCAACCGGCGGCAAGGCTCAGCCGAAAGTCGTAGCGAACGACGAAACAGAAGCGGCTTAATCCCCCGCTTCCGCTCGCCGCGCGGCCATCCCCTCCCCCCGTGTCGCGCGGCGAGCACCCTTCTCCCTAGAAATGCCTACGGCGCGCGTTCCCCCAGACGCGCGCCGCTTTCATTTGGGCCTAGATGAAGTCGTCGATCGTGATCTTACTCACGTTCGTGTCTTCGATCAGGAACACGAAGTCAGCGCCAGCCGTGTAGCCAGCGATCCCGTCACCATCGACGATCAGGAAGTTCTGACCGGCGTACGAGCCCGTCGTTGCAGTGAACAAAACTGCGCGCCCCGCAGTCAGAATCGAGCTCATCGCGGCGATGAGATCGGCGTCGAAGGTTCCCGCATCTAGATTGCCGCCGGTGAGTGTTGCGTAGCTCGTCACAGCTGTCGGCAGATCAATCAGATCCTGACCGTTGAAGTTCGAGCCGATAAGCGTGTCGAAGCTGGTGCTCGTAGACTCGGACGCACTTTCATAGACGAACGTGTCCGCACCACCGCCCCCGTCAATTACGTCAGCGCCCGCGCCGCCGATAATCGTATCCCGGCCGGAGCCGCCATCAATCGTATCGTCGCCGCCGTTGCCATAGATCAAATCGTCACCGCTACCGCCGTTCAGAATGTCGTTGCCGGGCGTGAACACGCTTGGATCGTCGTAATTGTAGGTGACCGGATTTTCGCCGACTTCGCTGATCGAGTGATCGCCATAGATCAAGTCGTCACCCGCGCCGCCATTCACGACGTCGTCGCCCGTCCAACCTGACAGCCGGTTGTCGCCGTTATTGCCGTTGATGGTGTCGTTGAACTCGGAGCCCTCGGCGCCTTCGATGCTGTTCGACGTAACAAGCCCACGGCCGATATCCTGCGTACCGTTTCCGACCGAATAGGTGACGCCGCCTGTGTCCGTGCCCGTGTCGTCAACGCGGCCTCGGAAGGAAATGATATCGAAGCCCTGACCGCCGCTGACAACAGCGCCGTCACCCGACGGAATCCAGAATGTATCGTCCCCGGCGTTGCCGCTGATGTTGTCGGCGCCGCCATGACTCCAGAACCAGTTGGCGTTTTGATTACCGATCAAAGTGTCAGCAAACTCGGATCCCGCGAGATTCTCGATATTGACCAGCGTGTCCCAACCGCCTGCCAGCGTGTTTTGCGCGGTACCTTGGATACGGAGATCAACGTAAACCGAACCCGGCAAAGCATAATAGCTCGCGCGATCGGATCCCGAGCCGCCATCGAGATAATCGTCACCTAGGCCGCCGCGCAGGAAATCGTTGCCGTCGCCGCCATAAAGGTGATCGTTGCCGGTGACGCCGTTTTGCGTCTCAACCGTGCTTTCGCCAAAGAGGTTGTCATTGCCCGCGCCGCCGTAAATCGTGTCGTCGCCCTCGCCGCCGTAGCCAAAGTCGGTGCCTTCGCCAAGATCTATGAAATCCGCGCCCAAATTGCCTGTCGCGATGTCGTCACCATCGCCGGCATAGATGGTGTCGTTGCCCTCACCGCCGCTGACGAAATCGTCGCCTTCGCCAGCGTCGATGACATCGTCGCCCCCATTGCCGATCAGTTCGTCATTGCCGGCGAAACCGGTGATCGTATCGGCGTCATTTGTACCAACCAAAAAGTCGTCGCCAGGCGTGCCAGGAAAATCGGGCATGGTTCGTCACTCCGAATGTGAGATGGGTCCCCCGGACGGCTGCCTTAGCTTTGCTTGATGACAGGGCAATGCATTTCGAACGCGGGAACCTTGCGTTCAGGAAAGGTACACGCGGTTCCAATGTGCTAAGTAGTTGCAACCATGGCTGAAGCACCCCGCAAAGTGGCGGCCATCGTATCGGTGGATATCGCTGGCTTCTCGGCGCTCGCAGAACGCGACGCGAGCGAAGCGCTCGCGCACGTCGCGCGCGTGCGCGAGAAAGCGGCGGCTGTCGTGGCAAAACACAAGGGCCGCATCTTCAACACCGCCGGCGACGGCCTCATGCTCGAATTTCAAAGCACCACCGACGCGTTGAACGCCGCGATCGAACTTTGTGAAACAGAAACTGAAGCGAAGCTCCGCTTCGGTGTGCACTGGGGTGAAGTCACCGAAACCGCGAACGGCGATCTTCTTGGACACGACGTCAACGTAGCCGCGCGCCTGCAGGCTGAAGCCACGCCGGGCGCGATCCTCGTCTCCAAGATCGTCTTCGCCGGTGCGACGCCCGAACACGCAGCGAGGCTGCAGCCGCGCGGCAAGATCAAGTTGGCCAAGATGCGCACAGGGTTGCTCGTCTATGCGCTCGATCCCACCGGCGCACCCGTCAAGGCGCAGACCAGCACGCCCACGCTCGCGGTGCTCCCCTTCGATACGCCGGCGCGCGATCGCGCAACACGCACATTGGCTGACGGCGTCTCCGAAGAAATTCTCTTCGCTGTCTCGCGACAATCCGGCCTGAAAGTGATCGGCGCCACATCGAGTTTCGCCTTCCGTGGCCGCGACAAGCCCCGCGCCGCGAAGGCCCTACAAGCCACCCACATTCTCGACGGCTCGGTTCGCCGCACCGACGATCGCGTCCGCATCTCAGCCAGCCTGATCGAAGCGGAAACCGGCGTTGTGCTCTGGACCGAACGATACGACCGCGACCTCGGCGACACCTTCGCATTGCAGGAGGAGATCGCCGGAGAGGTTGCGAAAGCGCTCGAGGTCACGCTCGGCGAAGCCAAGCGCATCCGCGCGCCGACGCTGACACCCGCACTCTCGGACTCGTACTTCGAAGCACGCGAGCTGCAGCGCAGCGGCGCCATCCCGTGCATCCAAGCCGCGGCCGCCGCGCTCGAACGCATCGTCCGCGATGCACCTGACTTCGCCCGCGCCTGGGCTGCGCTCGCCAGCGCCAAGCTTGAAACCCTGCGCCTCTCGCGCACTGATCGCGCTCGCCTCGTCGAAGACGCGCGCGAAGCCGCCGAACGTGCGCTCGGCGCCGATCCGTCCATGGGCGAAGCCTACGCCGTACTTGCAGCGCTTGAAGGTGAGTTCTTCGGCCGCTGGCGTGAACGCGAAGCTCTGCTTGAAAAGGCGCTCGATGCTGAACCCAACAACCCGCACCTGCTTTTCCGTCACGGCCAGTTTCTGGTCTCAACCGGACGCGTGATCGAAGGCTACGCTCAGCAAGGCCGCGCGTTCGAGCGCGATCCGCTCGACCCGCTGCTGGCAGCGTTCCACGGCTACAACGTTTGGTCAAAGCAATCGAAGGACGATGGCCGCGCCATCCTCGAAGACGCAGCCAAGCGCTACCCCGACAATGTCTTCGTCTGGTTCATGCGCCTCAACACCGCGGCGCTTGATGGCAACTTCCCCCACGCCGAGGCGCTTCGCGAAGACGGCGCGCGTCTCATTCCGGGCCTCAAGGACAGCGCTTCCTACAAGGCCGGCGAACGCATGCAGCAACTGATGATGCAGCCTTCGCCCGAAGCCTTCATGCAGCTCGGCCACGATTTCGCGCAGATGGCCGAGGCCGAACCCGCCTCCGCACTCGATCTCGCCGTCGCGCTATCGGTGCTCGGCTTCACCGGACCCGCGCTCGCCATCTTCGGCGACGCGCTGGACAACCCGGACGCTTGGCGCGCCGGTGCGCTCGAAACAACCCGCCCGCACATCGGCTACGAAACCGCGCTGCTGTTCATCGGCGAAACCGTTCAGCTGCGCATGAATCCGGAATTTCCGCAGCTGTGCACGCGCCTCGGTCTCTCCCGCTACTGGCGCGAAAGCGATGCCTGGCCCGATTGCGCGGGCGAGGCGCCGTACGACTTCAAAGCGGCGTGCGGGGTCTAAGACCTCCGACCACGACTACTCTTCGTCGTCTCCGCCCTCATCTTCAGCGGCGTCGTCATCGTCGCTGGCGTCATCGTCCTGTTGGGCCGCCGCGAGTAGCGCATCCACACCAGTCTCCGCCAGCAACGCCGCCAGCGCTTCGTCTTCGACGCCTGCGCGCTTGCGCTTCAGTTCGCCAAAGGCCTTCGCCGCATAACGCTGCGGTTTCTGCACGAACGTTGTGCCCGCGATGTCGACGCTGACGCCGTTCGCGTCATTGGCCACCGCGCGCGCGTTGGCGTCCATCCAGAGCAAGTAGGCGCCTGCGATCTCCGCCCGCAGCAGTTCCTCGAGGTCGCCCTTCGCCTCATCGAATGAAGCAAATCCCCCGTCCGCCTTCGGCGCATCCATGCGCTCCAGCCACTTCACCACGTTCGGCGCCTGCGCGCGCAGCAGCGCGCCCGGTGTCGGGTCTGAGTTGAGCTGAGCCAGCTGCCCGGCCAAACCAAAGTCCGCCAGCGAAGGCCGCCCGCCGAACAGATACGGGCGCTTTGCCAACAGCCCATCGAGCAATCCAAGCAGCCGCGTGAACGAGCCTTCGATCAGGGGCGCCGTCTCCGGCGAGGAGCCGACATGGTACAAGCGGCTGATCATCCGCGTGCGCACCTGCTCTTCGATGCCGTCCGGCTTCTCGGCCCCTTCGAAGATCATGTCGCTGATCCGCTTTGCCGCGCTTTCCTGATCTTCCGGATAGCTCCAGCGGTAGTGGAACATAGCCTTGTTCAACCATTCGTCGGCGTAGTCCTCGACCAGCGCCGAGAGGAACGCCAGCGACGGCTCGGACGGTGTGATCGACGGCTCGGCGTTCTCCGCCTCAAGCTTCTCGATGATCGGAGTCGAATCCTGCATCGCGTTCTCGTCCGCATCGACGAGCACCGGGATCAGCGGCAGCTTGGCGTAGCGCTGGAACTCTTCCTGGGTCGCGTTCGTGCGCGCGCGCCATTCGAAATCCAGGCCCTTGTAGCGCAGGTAGGAACGCACCTTCACCGAGTACGGCGAAAGCTCCGCGCCATAGAGGCGGAACGGGGCGGTCATGGGGAATCTCCCGAAAGCAAAATCGCCGTACGGTGAACCGCACGGCGATTAAAACTGCAAGTCTTAGAACCGCGTCAGACCGGCTTAATATTCACCGCCGACGGCTTGTTCTTACGCGGGTCGTTTTCGACGTCGAAGCTGACCGCTTGGCCTTCTTTCAGGCCGGTGAGCCCCGAACGCTCGACCGCGCTGACGTGGACGAACACATCGGCCCCGCCCTCATCCGGTGCGATAAAGCCGAAGCCCTTCGTCATGTTGAACCATTTCACCACGCCCGTAGCCATGGCCGCACTCCTAAAAAACCGCCGCGTTCGAGATAGACCCGCGGCTGGACTATGGGGGTGAGTTAGCCAACGCGATTGTGTTCCGCGCGGGTCGTGATCGTCCCGAACCTATCGTCCGGGGCGCATAGTCCTTTCTGCTACCGCAGAGTCAAGCAAAAGCGGCCTCGCGCGCAAGCCACGCACGGCCAACGCTTCACTGATCGAGACCAAAGCTCGCGAAAGTGGCCGTAATTTCAGGTTGGAGGCGTTCGGCTGCCGCCATATCGGCGCGCGCTTCGCGCGTTCGGCCGAGGCGAAAACCAGCGATTCCGCGCCCATACAGTGTTTGCGCGTCCGAGCGGCCGTTGAAGATAGCGGCGTCGAAATCAGCCCACGCTTCCCGATTTCGCCCAGCGCGAAGGTTCAGCACGCCGCGCGCCGAGAGCGCCGCGGTATCGGTGGTATTGATCTCCAGCGCCTGTTCGCAGTCCTGGCGCGCCTGGTCGAGTTCAATGTTCTGCGCAACCCGGATCTCGCAGCGGACGCGATAACCGCCCGGCGTGTCCGGCACGATCGCGATCACGCGCTCGGCGTCGGCCATCGCCAGCTCATACTGGCCCTGCGCCAGATAGACCTCGCTTCGGCGATAATAGGCGCCTGGGTGATCCCCGCGCATGCGGATGACCTGATTGTAGTCCGACAGCGCGCGGTCCCATTCGTGCAAGCCGCGATAGCGGTCTCCCCGCAGCTTGTAGGCCTGAGCACGGCCATCGCCGGTGATGCTGCGCATGCTGATCAGATCGCTGCAGCCGCGGATACTTTGTTCCGGCGTAAAATCCCCGCCCGAATTGAAGCAAGCTTGACGCCGCTGCTCGAACACCTGCCACTGCACGTCGGCCAAAGCCGGTGCCGCAAACGCCGCCAACACCAACGCGGCGAACCCGCTTAGGACAAGACGCTTCATTACTGATCCCCTGTCCCAACTCTTACTTGGCGCGGGTTGGCGCGCAAGGTTGGCCTGCGATCAACTATCCTTGTTCGCCGCCGACGCGGTCCAACGCTACCGCCAACATAGCGCGCAACGCCGTTTCCATTGCCGGCTCATGCACAAAGAACCGCGGATTGTGGTTGGGCGCCGCTTCCGCCTGGGTCACGCCCGGCGGGTTCACGCCATAAAAGAAGAAGACGCCGGGAACTTCGCGCTGGAAGTAGGCGAAGTCCTCCGCAGGCATCACCGGCTGGCCGCTGAGCACTGCCGCCTCACCCAGCGCACGCACCGCCGCCGCCCGCGCTCGGGCGTTCAGCGCCGGCGGGTTCACTGTCGGTATCGCGTTCTCGGTGATCGTGACCTCCGCCGTCGCGCCGGTCGCCGCCGCCGTCTCCGTCACCGCCCTGCGAATGCGCTCATAGAGCTGCTCGCGCGTTTCCGGATTCAGATAGCGGATCGTGCCCTGCATCTCGACGGTTTGCGGAATGATGTTGTAGCGCACGCCACCATGGATCGACCCGATGGTGACGATCACCGGCGAGCGCACCGCATCCATCTGCCGCGAAGGCACCGTCTGCAGCGCGTTGATGATTTGCGACGACGCCACGATCGGATCGATGCCGGCATGCGGCTGCGCGCCGTGAGTCTGGCTGCCCGTCACCGTGATGTCGATCCGATCCGAACCGGCCATCATCGGCCCATCGATCATCGTTACGGTGCCGCTCGCCTGCGGCCATGCATGCAGGCCGTAGATCGCCTCCGGCTGCAAATCGCCGAACACATTTTCCGAAAGCATACGCCGCGCGCCGCCCAAGCCGCCCGGAGGCGCGCCTTCTTCCGACGGTTGAAACACAAAGATCACCGTGCCCGCCAACTCGGCGCGCCGTGACGCCAGCACCGTCGCCGCCGCCATTAGCACCGCAACGTGCGTATCGTGCCCGCACGCATGCATGATGCCGACAGCCTGACCATTATAAGTCCCGCGCGCCCGCGACCGGAACGGCAGATCGCCCTCTTCCGTCACCGGCAGCGCGTCCATATCCGCACGCAGCGCAATCACCGGCCCAGGCCGTCCGCCACGCAGCACGCCAACAACACCGGTCTGCGCCACACCCGTGCGCACTTCCATTCGCAACGATCGCAAATGTGCCGCCACAACGCGCGCCGTCCGCACCTCTTCGTATGAAAGCTCCGGATGCTCATGAAAATCCCGCCGCCAAGCGATCATGCGCGGCAGCACAGATTGGATCGAAGATTCAACCGAAGGCGCAAACCCGGTCGCCGTCTGCGCGCTCGCTGGCGCAACCAACAGCAATGCCGCCAGAGAAAGCTTCACAACAAACTTCATTCGCCGTCCCCCCTTTCTTGGTCATTTCCGCCGGCGCGATCACCGCACCCCAGCCGCCAACAGGTCGTGCATGTGCACGACGCCAACCGGTTTGCCATCCTCAACCGCGAACAGCAGCGTGATCCGCTTCTCGTTCATAATCGCGATTGCGTCAGCGATCGGCGCATCCGGCGCGATCGTCTTCGGGTTTGCGGTCATGATGTCGCGTGCGGTCTTTCCGAACATTTCCGGCGTCAGCTTCCGCCGCAAATCACCGTCGGTGACAATCCCGATCAGCTTGCCGCCATCGATCACGCCAACGGCGCCAATGCCGCCGACGCTCATCGCCTTCATCGTGTCAGCGACAGAAACGTCAGGCGAAATCAGCGGATCGCTCTGACCGACGCGCATTACGTCAGTCACCTTCTTCAGCGCCGCCCCCAACTTGCCGCCCGGATGGATCGCGCCAAAATGATCAGCTGTGAACCCACGCGCTTTGATCAGCGCCACCGAAAGCGCATCGCCCAACGCCAGACACATCGTCGTCGACGTCGTCGGCGCCGGCGCTTCTTCACTCGCTTCGCCGCACTCCGGCAGCACCAAAGCCGCCGTCGACGCCTTCGCTAGCGAAGACCCCGGCTTAAACGTCATGCCAATGATTGGCACGTGAATGCGCCGGCAGTGATAAAGCAGATCGGACAGCTCAGCCGTTTCGCCCGAGCGCGAAATCGCCAGCACACAATCAGCCTCGACGATCATGCCCAAATCGCCATGGCTCGCTTCTGCCGGGTGCACGAACTGCGCGGGCGTGCCGGTCGAAGCCAGGGTCGCGGCAATCTTGCGCGCGATATGGCCGGACTTGCCCATGCCCGAGACGATCACCCGCCCCTTGGTATCGGCCAGCAGTTGCGCCGCGTGCACGAACGGCTCGTTCAGCGGCCCCGCGAGCGCGTCGGCCAGTTGCTCGAGCGCCTTGGCCTCAACACGAATAGTCTCTTGCCCCGCCGCCACCGCAGCCTTCGGGTCGATAATGCTCATGGGCGCCCCTCTCGCACGCACGCGCGGAAAAGTCATCTGCGCGCAAGCGGTTGAGGCGGGCGCCGCCGCCCTCTATGTCTCCGCCAGCGCCATGACCCGCCCCGCCTTCCCCGCATGAGCCTCATCCAGACCATGGGCTCATCCGCCAATGGCGGCGCGGAGGCGTATTTCATTGCGCTCGCGAGCGCCTTCCAGCGCGCCAACATCAAGCAAGCCGCCGCCATCCGCGCGCACGCCGGGCGCGAAGCCGCCCTTGCGCAACTCGGCGTCACCACCCGCGTGCTGCCGTTCTCGAAGCCGTTCGACTTCTCCACGCCCGGCGGCATCAGCGCACTCGCGCAACAGCAAGACGCGCGCTTCATCATCGCTTGGATGAACCGCGCCGCGAGCCTCACGCCCGCAGGTCCGTGGAAGCGCATCGGCCGCCTCGGCGGCTACTACAAACTCAAAAACTATCGCGACTTCGACGCCCTCGTCGGCAACACGCAAGACATCGTCGATTGGATCGTGCGCGAAGGCTGGCCAAAAGACCGCGCCCACTACATCCCAAACTTCGCCACCGCCGGCGATGGCGCCAAGATCAACCGCGCCGAACTCCAAACACCCGACAGCGCCCCGCTCCTGCTCGGCGTGGGCCGTTTGCACACCAGCAAAGCCCACGACATCTCGCTCCGTGCGCTCCAACAACTTCCAGACGCCTATCTCTGGATCGCCGGCGACGGCCCTGACGAAGCCATCCTCAAATCGCAAGCCGCCGACCTCGGCGTCGCCGACCGCGTGCGTTTCCTCGGCTGGCGCGATGATGCGCCATCGCTCTATCGCACAGCCGATCTCGTGCTCTTTCCCTCGCGCTTCGAGCCGCTCGGCAACGTCGTCATCCAATCGTGGGCGCATGGCGTGCCGGTGATCGCCGCGAAATCAGCCGGCCCCGGCGCGCTCATCCGCGACGGCGAAGACGGCTTCCTCATCGAGATCGACGACGCCGAAGCCCTCGCCGCCAAAACCAAAATGCTCCTCGCCGACAAAGAACTCTCCGCCCGCTTCATTGAAAACGGCGCCAAGCGCGTCGAAACCGAATTCAGCGAAGCCGCGATCGTCGCCCAATGGCGCGCGCTGTTCGACACGATGGGAGGTCTCTGATGTGCGGCATCGCCGGCATCATCGGTGAAGCGACCGGCGCGCAAGCACTGATCGACGCCATCGCCCACCGCGGCCCCAACGGCATCCGCGTTGAAGAGAGCGATAAATACTCCTCGCCCACGCGCGCCTCTCGATCATCGATCTCGAAGGCGGCTGGCAACCTCTGCACGCCGCAGGCTCAACCATCATCGGCAACGGCGAGATCTACAACTACGTCGAACTCGCCGAAGAGTTTCAGCTGAAGAGCAAACTCAGCACCGGCTCCGATTTCGAACCTCTGCTGCACATCTACGCGCAAGAAGGCGAAGCCGCCTTCGATCGCCTGCGCGGCATGTACGCCTTCTGCCTCATCGGCGCCGACGGCCGCAGCTGGCTGGTCCGCGACCCGTTCGGCATCAAGCCGCTTTACATCAAAGCGCAAAACGGCGCCGTCGCGTTTTCATCGGAGCCACGCTCGTTCGGCAACGCGCGCGTCGTCCCCGCCATCTCAAACCAAGTCGCCGCACTCCACTATACCCTAGAAAACGAAACCGCCTGGCACGGCGTCATCCGCCTCGAACCGGGCGAGATCATCGAGATTGTCGATGGCAAACCAAAGCGCCACCGCATTCGCACCGCGCTCCCGCCACAACGCGCACGCGTGAGCGACGATGCCGAGGCCATCGCTCAACTCGATCGCGTCCTCGAAGACTCGATCAAAGTCCACCAGCGCTCCGACGTCCCCTACGGTCTCTTTCTCTCTGGCGGCATCGATAGCGCCACCGTTGCCACCATGATGGCGCGCCTCAACGAGCGCCCCGTCGTCGCCTACACCTGCGGCTTCGACGCGCCCGATGCGCGCGACGAACGCGCGCAAGCCGAACGCGTCGCCCGCGCGCTCAATCTCGACTGGAACAACGTCAGCTTCGGCGAAGAAGATTTCTGGGCCGTCGTCCCGCAAGTTGCGTGGGCCATGGACGATCCCGTCGCCGACTACGCGTGCCTGCCCACCTACAAACTCGCGCAACAAGCCAAGAGCCGCCTTACCGTCGTGCTCACCGGCGAAGGCGGCGACGAGCTCTTCGGCGGCTATTCCCGCTATCGCCGCGCACAACGTCCGAAATGGCTCGGCGGCCGCGTCGCCGAACCACAAACCGACGCGCTCCTCGGCACAACCGCCATCGAAGCCTGGCGCAAACACGCGACGCAACCCAACTGGCTCACTACGCTCCAACAAGCCCAAGCCGCCGACATCGTCACCTGGCTGCCGAACGATCTGCTCCTCAAGCTAGATCGCATGCTGATGGCGCACGGCCTCGAAGGCCGCACGCCCTTCCTCGATTCCGAAGTCGCCGCCTTCGCCTTCCACCTGCCCGATAACCTCAAAACCCGTGGCAAGTTCGGCAAATACATCCTGCGTGCGTGGCTCGAAAAAAATTGCCCCGCCGCCGAACCATGGGCCAAGAAAAAGGGCTTCACCGTCCCAGTCGCATCGTGGATTGCGCCACGCGCCTCTGAACTCGCGAAAACGCTTCCGAACATCGAAGCTGTCCGCGCCGCCGCCAACGCCGACACAATCCGCGCCATCTTCACCGACGAAGCCCACGAAGCACTCCGCTATCCGATGCTGTTCTTGGGATTGTGGGGCCGCATCCACACCGAAGGCGCAACGCCGGACGCCGCTCTTGCTAGTTTAATGAAGTCGTAGTGGTATCGGCAGGATGCGTATGCCGAATGCTCCCTACTTGGGCTGGTTCATTGGGGCCGTTATTTGGGCGCTTATCGCGTTCGCTTGGTCCCAGTCCCGATCCGGCAGCCCTCTTCTCGTTTGGCTTCCAGCCATCAACGCGATCTTGCACGCCGCTCGCGGCATTTTCCTTCTTGCTCGACGTAGAAACAGCGGGGCCGCTTAGGGGCGGACCATGGGCATGGGAGCGAAGCAGCCCCGCCAGACGCAAGCGATGATGGATCAAGCAACCACCGCCGCGCCAATCGCGAGCAGAGGCAGCGCGACGATCAGAAACAGCACGGTCGAAACCGCGATCGAGGCTGCCTTCACGGCCAGCGGCGCACCGTGTTCGAGAGCGGAAATGTATGGGACTGAGCGCATTGTCATTTCTCCGAAATCTTTGCCGAAAATCTCTCGGCTACAGACCCGAGATGGTGGTCCCACCCCTTGAATCCGAACGACAACTCCACGACTTGGATGTGAGCGGAATTCACATGCCGAGGGGGTCCGCCGCCCATGTCTTTGCCGTCGCTACAGACGCTCCGCGCCTTCGAGGCGGCCGCTCGCTTGAAGTCCTATTCCAAAGCGGCTGACGAGCTTGGACTCACCCACGGCGCGGTAAGCCACCGCATCCGCGAGCTTGAACAGCGCCTCGGCGTCACCCTCTTCCGCCGCGCCGGCAACACCATGCAGCTGACACCCGACGGCCAGCAGCTCGAGTCACAGGTGCGCCAGGGCCTCTCCATTCTCGAACAAGCTTTCCCGGCGCCGAAGCGCGCGCACGCCAAAACGCAGCGCCACGTCGTCATCACCAGCGTGCCTAGCCTCGCTTCAACTTGGCTCTTCGCCCGCCTCGGCGACTTTCGCACCGAGCACCCGGAGATCGACATCGAACTCCGAGTCACTGAAGCGCTGAATGATTATCGCAAGGAAGGCATCGATCTCGGCATCCGCCTCGGCCTCGGCGGCTGGCCCGGCCTGCACGCAACCAAACTGTTCGACGAAGCGCTCACGCCCGTCTGCACGCCTGATTATATCGAGAAGCACAATCTGCGATCGCCCGCCGATCTCAAGCGCGCGACGTTGCTGCGCAATCCGTGGACGCCATGGACACGCTGGTTCCGCGCCGCCGACCTCGATTGGCCAGAACCCACGACCGGGCCAAAGTTCGATGATGCGCCGCTGCTGCTTCGAGCCGCACTCGCCGGCCAAGGCGTAGCGTTGGGGCGTCAATGGCTCGCCGTCGATGAGATCCGCGCTGGCCGCTTAGAGACACCGTTCGACATCGCCGTGCGCGACGACTTCGCCTACTGGCTGTGCTGGCCCACCGGCCGCAATCCAAGCGCCGACGCACAACACTTCGCCGACTGGTTACGCGCCCGCGCAGCGGCGGAAGAACCCCCATGCCCTCTCAAGATTGCGGAAGCCGCGGAATAGACCCCGCCAATGGCGGCCATAGGAAACGCCGCATCTGACAGCCTTTTCATACCTCCCCAACGCACGTGCGCGGTTGAGCCTGTGACCACGACGGCCTAAGTGTGAGCCTTCCACGAAGGACAATCATGACCCCGGCCAACGTCATCCATATTCCGCGCGTTGAGAGCACCCCGCTCGAGATCGGCAACAACCTTCCGCTCACCTTCATCTGCGGCCCGTGCCAGCTCGAAAGCCGCGAGCACGCGCTCGAAACGGCGGAGTTCCTGCGCGACGTGTTCAAGCGCGCCGGCGCCGGGTTCATCTACAAGACCAGTTTCGATAAGGCGAACCGCTCCAGCATCGCCACCAAGCGCGGCGCCGGCTTCGATACCTCCGCGCCAATCTTCGAAGAGATCCGCAAGAAGATTGGTGTCCCGGTGATCACCGATGTGCACCTGCCCGAGCAATGCGCGGAAGTCGCCGAGGTCGTCGACGTTCTCCAGATTCCCGCGTTCCTCTGCCGCCAAACTGACCTGCTTGTCGCCGCCGCCGAAACCGGCAAGCCGATCAACGTCAAGAAGGGTCAATTCTTGGCGCCGTGGGACATGAAGAACGTGATCGGCAAGATCACCAGCAGCGGAAATCCAAACGTCATGGCTTGCGAACGCGGCGCCTCGTTTGGCTACAACACGCTCGTCTCCGACATGCGCGCGCTACCGATCATGAAGAGCTTCGGCGCGCCGGTCGTGTTCGACGCGACGCACTCGGTGCAACAACCGGGCGGCAAGGGCGACACCAGCGGCGGCGAACGCCAGTTCGTGCCGGTGCTCGCGCGCGCGGCAGTGGCGATCGGCGTGGCAGCCGTCTTCCTCGAAGCCCACCCCGATCCGGACAACGCGCCATCAGATGGCCCGAATATGGTCCCCTTCGATCAACTCGAAGACCTCGTCCGCGATCTGGTCGCGTTCGACAAACTGGCCAAGCGCGCGGCAATCGCGGCAGAGTAACAGCAGCTATTGTGGCAGCGCGAACGCGACGAGCGTGTCGCCCGCGGGCATATCCAGCACCGGGTGTCCCCCGGCCGCGATGATGACGAATTGTCGGCCGCTTGCGGGAGAAACGTACGTCATTGGATTGGCTTGACCGCCGCTTGGCAACGCAGCGCTCCAGAGCTCACGGCCAGTGCGGATGTCGAAGGCACGAAAGCGCCGCTCGCGGACTGCGCCCATGAAAACAAGTCCACCGCGCGTAGTTAGCGTGCCGCCGAGATTGGGCTGTCCCATTGGGATCGGCAACTGCGTCGCCACGCCGAGCGGACCGGCGTCGCGTATGGTTCCAATCGGGCGTTGCCACAACAGCGCGCCAGTGCGCAGGTCGACGGCGCTCAGGCGGCCATAGGGCGGCTCGTTACAGGGCGCGTTCAGCGGTGAGTAGAACGTGCTCACCTGCGCCGCATAGGGCGATCCAGCCATGGCTTGAGGGGCATCACCGCCGCGACGGACGATCTCGTCAGCTTCAGCCCGCGCGATCAACTGATTGGTCGCGGCCACATACATGGAATTGACGATCGCGACCCCATGAATGGGATCGACCGAAACGCCGCCCCAATTCATGCCGCCAGCGACACCTGGATAAACCAGCGAGGCGGTCTCTCCTGGTGGCGTCGCCTCGCCGTCATAGCGCAGCCGCCGAAAGGCAATTCGGCACCATAGCTGATCGATCGGCGTCACGCCCCACATGTCGCGCTCGCGCAGCTCGCCGCCAAACGAAGGCAAGCCGACAGAGTACGGCTGCGTTGGAGACAAGCGTTCGCCAGGGGCAGCGCCGGCTTGAGGCACGGGGCGCTCCTCGACGGGAAACACCGGCTCGCCATTGCGACGATCGAGTACAAACAACTGACCTCGTTTTGTCGCCTGCACCAAAGCCGGAATCGTTTGCCCGTTGCGTGCTATGTGCACCAAGGTCGGCTGCGCCGGCACATCGTAGTCCCAGAGATCGTGATGCATGGTCTGGAACGACCAGCGCAGCGCGCCGGTCTCAGCATCAAGCGCAACAACCGAACTGCCGAAGCGCTCTTCGTTCGGCGTGCGCTCGGCGCCCCAATAATCGGGCGTCGGATTGCCGAGAGGCAGGTAGATCAAACCAAGCTCTTCGTCGGCGGTGGCAGGAGCCCAGGAGTTTGGCGTCGACCGCGTGTAGGTTTCGCCGACTCGCGCGCCCCCTTCGCGCTCCAGATCCCACGCCCAGCGCAGCCGTCCGGTTTCCGCGTCGAAGGCGCGGATGACGCCGGACGGCTCGTCAACGTTCATGTTGTCGATCACGGCGCCGCCGACGATGATGTTGCCGCGGGCAATAAGCGGCGCCGAGCTGACATAGTAGAAGCCGGGCTCGACCTCGCCCATACCCTCTGTGAGATCGACAAAGCCGCCCTCGCCGAACGAACGGCACAAGCGGCCGGTGCGAGCATCCAGCGCAAACAGACGCGCGTCAAAAGTGGCCGATACGATTCGCTCCGCACATTCGCGCGCAGTGGAGCGATGATACGACACGCCGCGGCAGCGCACGAGAAAGCCGCGGGGCGGCGCCTCGACCTCCGGATCGAAACGCCAACGCTCTTGTCCGGTTTCGGGATCGAGCGCGATGACGGCATTGGTTTGCGAGCAATAATAGAGCAGGCCGGCAACCATGATCGGCGTTACCTGCATCGGACTGCGTGCGCCCGATTCTGTGGCCCCCGCATCATGCATCCAGGCAATTTCTAGCCGGGAAACGTTTTCAGTATTGAGTTGGTCGAGCGCCGAATAGCGTGTGCCGGCAGCGACGCCGCCAAAGGCGCTCCATTCGGCGCCGGCCGTTTCGTCGGTACTTTCGGCGGCCTCCGGAAACAGCGCAGCCGGAGGCAGCGGCCGCAACCCGGCGACGGCGATGGTGAGAATGCAGAGCGCAACCGCCAGCAAAGGCGCGCGGATCGGCCACCCTCGGCTAGCAAATAGCTTTGGATATGCGAAGCCGAGCCCAAGAATCGCGGGCGCGAGCAGGCGGGCCGTCAGCGCCCACCCGTCTTGCCCCGCCTCCCATAGCGACCAGAGCGCTGTAGCGACGAGCACAGCCGCATAGATCCAACCGGCGCGCGGATCCCGGCGAAAGGTGAGCACCCCAGTCGCAAGCACAGCGGTTCCGGCGAGCGCGTAATAAAGCGAGCCACCAAGCGCTGCGAGCCAAACCCCGCCGGCGCCGATAACAGCGCCAATTGACACAAGCAGAGCGGCGAACAGCCGGTGCGGCAGCGCCAGCGTCACTAGCTGCGCGACCGCTCGTTGCATCGTCTGCTCAATAGTTGTCGTCATCCCTCGCCCCTGGACATTCTATGCGCGCCGATCCTGGCCGAGCAATCGCAGTCAGTGCTCAAGCGACCGCTGTCGGCTAGGCATCAACAGTCATGCGTTCCCCCACGCGACAGGGGCAACTCTGCCGAACAACGCTTAGCGCTTCGCTAGGAATTGCGACACAGAACCATCCCAGCCGCACTGGACACAGCGCCCATCTTCGAACGCATGCGCGCAAGCCGGATAGCCATAGAGCTGATGCGCACACTCCGCGCACAAGCCAGCCATGGCAGAACGCTCCGCGACAAACGCGCTGCCGCACTCATCGCAAGTCCGCTCGCCGCCCATGCTAGGCCGACGCGACCAAGTGCGCCTGCACTGGTTGCTCGAAACCCTTCAATGTCAGCCGACCAAAATCTTGGATAGGCAGCTTCTTGCCGGCGCACAATTCGGCGACAACGTTTGAGATCAAGATCTGCTCCGGCTGCGCGTGAGAGCACAGACGCGCCGCGAGTTGCACCGCGGTCCCGAACAGATCGTTTGCGTGCTCGATCGGTTCGCCCGACGCAATGCCGATGCGCACTTGCAGATTAGCTTGCGCACTGGTGCGATGCGACAGCACATCCTGCACCACCGCGATCCCGCATTTCACCGCGCACGCCGCGGACACGAACGCGGCCATGATGCCATCGCCCGTATGCTTCACTTCCATGCCGTTGTTCGCCACCAGCGCGCCGCGGACGATGCGGTCATGCACGCTCAAGACCTCAAAGGCCGCCTCGTCGCCCAGCCGCTGAGTCATATCTGTCGAGCCAACGATATCGGTGAAGAGAATTGTGCGCGTACCGGGGTCGTGCCCGCTCTTGTCCGGCAGAATCACGGCGCCGGTTCCGTCCGCCTCAGCCAACCCCATGAAGGCATCGGCCATCTCCGGCGTCACTTCCATGATGCGCGCCGCACGCAACCCATGGGCATCGCGATGAACTGCGTCTGCAGCCTCGGCCGTCGGTGCGTTGCATAGGCAATAGACTTTGCCCTTGCGCTCATTGACCCAATACTTGTGATACGAAACGCCGTGCTTGCCCTGGACCTTCATGTCCTCGAGATGCGCCTTGACGACGTCATCCACCGTCACTCCCGGCAGGTCGTGAATGTCCATGTAGACGGGCATGACGTTCAAATTGCCGATGCAAGCGGAAGCCGCAAGCTAACACACCCCTCCGCCCCTGCTAGGAGGCTAGCCCGCCATTGAGGGGTGGCAATACCGCCAATCCTGGCGGGCGAAACTGACAGCCCCACCCTCAGGTCGGCTCGGGCATTGTGTGCGTCGCGCCGTGATGCGCACAGCTTACGGCCGGATTGAACGGCTCGAACACGCCGCGCGGGTTCTCGCGATAGATCCAGACATGCCGGTCATAGTGCGGCATGAAGTTATGCGCCTCGTCGATGTCGGTCGTCGCCGGATCGTCTTCCATCTCGTCATAAGCACGGCCATGGAATGTCGGCGGCGAAGTGTTGCCGGCTGCCGCCCACGACGCCTTGAACACCAGGTTCTCGACCGCAACCAATTGCATCGAGCCATCGGCCTGCGGCTCGTAAATCAAAACCGCTGGCATATTGAAATCGGTGTAGGTGCTCGTGCCATCGACGCGCGGGTTCGGCGGCGCAGTAACACCCAACAAATCGGGCCGGAAATAGTGCACGCCCATCGCGCCGTCCGAAGCTGGCCTGCCCACCATGTCCGCGGTCTCGCACATGTCGGCCGGATCGCGGATGTAGCCTTCCGCAAGCGCGACGTTCACGTCCATGAAGCGCTCTGTGGCCGTTCGAATTTGCGCGAGCGTCGGCTCACCCGGACCCGGCGTTTCAGCCGCCTGCTGCGCACAGGCAGCGACACCCAACGCCGCCGCGGCGATCAAAAATCGAAGCGTCATTGCATCCTCCCCGGATTGCCCAACGCGCCCGCTTACCACGTCGCGCACAAAGCTTCGAGAAAGATGTTATTTGCGAGGATTGGCGGCCTCTCTATCCCGCAGCGCAGCACAGATTTCGCGAGCAACATCAACGCGCGCGGTGAAATCAATCCTACAGCTTCGAGACGCGCTTACACTGCTCGCATCTCCAACACGGGAGGCTCCGGTACCAAAGCCGATAGCGTTGGAGATGCGGTTTGAACGTGATGCGATGGAAGTCCGCGAGGAGTGAGGTCGCTGCTCGGTGAGCAAAGGAAGCCGAGGCCCGCGAGCGAAGATTTGGCTTTGCCGCGCACGTCAGCCGGGAACGTGACATCAGGCGCTAAGAGATCGCCGGATACCCAGCGTCGGGGATGATCGGCCCGTGAAAGCGGCCATGTGCGGGGAGGAGTCCCGCGCCGATCGAACGAACCAAATCCCCCTGCCAGAAAACGCATGGCCGCCCGGGATCACGCCAACGCCTCAGATGTCCGCCGGCTGCAAAACAAACCGCGCAGGGCGCGCTTCGGCACACCCACAACTTTTTCTTTTGAGCTCAACGCCAAAGCGCACCCTGCTCTCCCGCCCTTACCCGCAGCGCTCCCGCGCGTGCGGTTTGGTCCGCATGGTCAACAAATCCTTAACCGGCGCAGCGCCCAAGTCGCGGCCATGTTCGAACGGCGCATTCTCGTCACCGGCGGCTCCGGCTTCCTGGGCTCACATCTGTGCGACCGCCTCGTCGCCCGCGGCGACGATGTCGTCTGCGCCGACAACCTGTTCACTGGCAGAAAGCGCAACATCGCCCACCTCATCAATCAGCCGAACTTCGAATTCCTGCGCCACGACGTGACGTTCCCGCTCTATGTCGAGGTCGATCAGATCTACAATCTCGCCTGCCCCGCTTCGCCCGTGCACTACCAGCACGATCCGGTGCAGACGACGAAGACGAGCGTGCACGGCGCCATCAACATGCTTGGCCTCGCCAAGCGCTTGAAGGCGCGCATCTTCCAAGCTTCGACATCGGAAGTGTACGGCGATCCCGACATTCATCCGCAGCCCGAAGAATATTGGGGCCGCGTCAATCCTATCGGCATCCGCTCGTGCTATGATGAAGGCAAACGCTGCGCTGAGACGCTATTTTTCGATTATCACCGCCAGCACAAACTCGAGATCAAAGTCGCGCGCATCTTCAACACCTACGGCCCGCGCATGCATCCGAACGACGGCCGCGTCGTCTCGAACTTCATCGTGCAAGCGCTCAAGGGCGAGGACATCACGCTCTACGGCGACGGCGAACAGACGCGCAGCTTCTGCTATGTCGACGATCTCATCGACGCGTTCCTCGCCTTCATGGACACGCCCGCCGACCTCACCGGTCCGATCAATATCGGCAATCCGAACGAGTTCACGATTCGCCAGCTCGCGGAAACCGTCATCGATCTCACCGGCTCAAGCTCGCAGCTCATCTTCAAACCACTGCCGAGTGACGATCCCAAGCAACGCCAACCGAACATCGAGAAGGCGCGCCAACATCTCGGCTGGGAACCGAAGATTCAGTTGAAAGACGGCCTCACACGCACGATCGCCTATTTCGACGGCCTGATGCGCGAAGGCGATCCGCTGATCTGGGGCATCGACAAAGCTAAGATTGCGTCCACCGCCGGTGGAAATCCGCATTCAGTTGCTGAGCTTCAGAAGCGAGCGGCCCAATTTCGACGCTGACGCCGGCAGCCTTCAGCCGCTCAACACCAACACCCGCCGCGAACGGATGCGGGTCGCTAGCCGCGATCACCACGCGCGCCACGCCCGCGTCGATCAAACGATCCGCGCACGACGCCGTACCGTTCGAACGCTTCGCACACGGCTCCAGCGTCACATAAGCCGTAGCGCCCCGCGAATCCGCCAACGCGACCGCCTGCTCCTCCGCATGCGGGCGTCCGCCATCGCCAGTGCGCGCTTCCGCAATCAGCGTCCCGTCACGCACGATCACACAGCCAACAGAAGGATTGTCGCCAGTCTGTCCTACACCGGCCGCCGCGAGCGATAATGCCCGCCGCATGAAGACATCATCACTCACGCAGGCAGCGCAGGCAGCTTCTCGGCCCGCGTCTCATCGAGATAGCG
>JAWKUZ010000023.1:0-39655 GCA_041398305.1 Hyphomonadaceae bacterium | reverse complement strand
GGAGGGCAATGCCATCCTCGACGGCATGGCGGGATTGTGGTGCGTGAATGTCGGCTACGGTCGCGACGAACTTGTGCGCACAGCGGCAGAGCAAATGCAGGAACTGCCGTTCTACAACACGTTCTTCAAGACGGCGACGCCGCCGGCCGTGAAGCTCGCCGCGAAGCTGGCCGAGCTACTGGGCGGCGACCTGCAACACGTGTTCTTCAACTCGTCTGGATCGGAAGCGAACGACACCGTGATGCGCATGGTGCGTCACTATTGGAATGTGTCGGGCCAGCCAAAGCGCACGGTGTTTATCAGCCGCCGCAACGCCTATCACGGCTCGACTATGGCCGGCGCTTCTCTGGGTGGCATGAAGGCGATGCATCCGATCGGCGGCTTGCCTATTCCTGGTGTTGAGCACGTCGCACAGCCTTACAAGTTCGGCGAAGGCTTCGGCGAAGACGAAGAGAGCTTCTATGCGCGTTGCGCGCAGGAGATCGAAGATCGGATCAACGCGATTGGGCCGGAGAACGTAGCCGCGTTCATCGGCGAGCCGGTGCAGGGCGCGGGTGGCGTGATAATCCCGTCGAAGGGATACTGGGAACGCGTCGATGCGATCTGCAAAAAGTACGGCATCCTGCTCGTCGTCGATGAAGTCATCTGCGGCTTCGGGCGCTTGGGCGAATGGTTCGGCTTCCAGCATTTCGGCGTGACGCCGGACCTCGTACCGATGGCGAAGGGGTTGTCTTCGGGCTATCTGCCGATCTCCGCCGTGGGCGTCTCGCATCGCATTGTTGAAGTGCTGCGCGAGAAGGGGGGCGACTTCGTGCATGGCTACACCTATTCGGGCCACCCGGTCGCGGCGGCGGTGGCGTTGAAGAACCTCGAGATCATCGAACGCGAAGGTCTCGTGCCGCGCGTGAAGAATGATATCGGGCCGTACTATGCGGAAGCGCTGAAGCGGCTTGAAGGTGATCCGCTCGTAGGCGAGGTGCGTTCGCTTGGTCTGATCGGCGCGGTCGAGATCGTGTCGCGCAAAGGCACGAACGAGCGATTTACTGGCAAGGAAGGCAAGGCCGGGCCGGTTGTGCGCGACGCCTGCATCAAGAACGGCTTGATGGTGCGCGGCATTCGCGACTCGATTGTGATGTGTCCGCCGCTGATCATCACGCGAGAGGAAGTTGATCGCATGATCGATATAATCGGCCGTTCGCTTCGCGAGGCGGAGCCGGCGTTGCGTGCGCTAAAAGCGGACGACTAGCGCGGGCTTTCCGGAAGATTGGTGCGCCCGAGCATGCCCATGCCGTCTGAGATATCTCGCGAAATAGCCTCGCGGAGCGCGGCGGCGTCCTGAGCTTCGATGGCGCCGATCGCAGTCTTGTGGCGGTCGTTTAGTTCGCCGCTAGGGACGCGATCGTAAAGTACGCGCATGTAGGGGCCGAACTGCAGCCACAGCGTTTCGATCAGCTGCGCCAGCGTTTTTTGCGGCTGCGCGCGATAGAGCGTGAAGTGAAAATCGTAGTTCGCCTGCATGTAGGTTGCGGCGTCGCCGTTCTTGATAGCGGTCTCCAACTCGGCGTTGATCTCGCGCAGCTTCGCGATGTCGTCCGGTGTGAGATAGGGAACCGCGAGTGCGGCGGCTTCCGGCTCAAGCAACAACCGGCAACGCAGCAAGTCGTCGAACCGTTCGCGGGTCATCTCCGGGACGCGAACGCGGCGTTTGGAGCGAATAGAAACTGCGCCTTCGGCTGAGAGGCGAGATAGCGCGTCGCGCACGGGTGTTTGGCTAACGCCTAGTTCGCCGGCGAGGCCGCGCGTCGACAGCTCGTGAGTAGGCGAAATATGCCCAGTAACGATGCGCTTCCGCAGTTCTGCGTAGACGCTTGCATTGAGGCCCTCATCGGAGCCCTTGAAACTAAGAATCATGACCCGCGCTCTAACGCTAAGGTTGCGCGCTTGGAACCCAAAAGTACAGAGAATAGGGAGCCCGGGCCCAAGGTGTGGCGCCTTGACTTGCCCTAACGCCAGCCAGGATAGTGAGCTATCAGGTGACTTATGCGCTCCCGCGGCCTTCCCAAGAAGGCGGATGGGCGCGGTGTGCGGGCGGCCCTTCGCGGTTGCAATGAGTTTTCAGCCGCGCCGCGTTCGTTTGAAAGAACTTCAGTTGCGGTTCTCGCGCGCCGTCTCGGCGCAACGTGTTTCTGCGTGCGCGAAAGCATGTGTGTGTCATGAGCTTCTCGAACTGGATAAAAGAACGCGGAATTGGCGAAATTGAGTGTCTGATCCCGGATCTGAACGGGGTCATTCGCGGGAAGGTGTTTCCGGCGCAGAAATTCCTGCAGAGCGAGCGCGACGGATCGCTGCGAATTCCCTCAAGCATCTATCTGCTCACGGTTACCGGCGAATACGCCGACGAGGCCGATGAGGCGATTTCTATGCAGGACCCCGATGTCGTGTTGCGGCCAGACATCGATACGATTTGCGTCGCGCCGGGCTACAAGACGCCGACCGCCTTCGTTTTCGCTGACGCCTACAACACCAATGGCGAGCCGTACGACATCGCGCCGCGCTATGTGCTGCGGCGGGTGATGAAGCTCTATGACGAAGCAGGGTTGCGGCCGGTGGTTGCGCCGGAACTCGAGTTTTATCTTACGCAGGTCAACACCGACCCGGACTTGCCGCTAGCGCCGCCGGCTGGCCGTTCGGGACGTTCGGAAACATCGCCGCAACCCTACGGCTTGGAGGCCATAACCGAGTACGAGGATCTGATCGAGACGATCTACGAGCACGCGGAAGCGGCGTCTCTCCATCTCGATACGATGATCCACGAGAGCGGCACCGCGCAGTTGGAGATCAACTTCAACCACGGCGATCCAGTGCACGTTTCCGATCAGGTGCTGGTGTTCAAGCGCATCGTGCGCCAGGTCGCGCTGAAGCATGGCGTCTATGCGACGTTCATGGCCAAGCCGATGGAGAACCAGCCTGGTTCAGCGATGCACCTGCACGTGTCGTTGGTGGATGCGAAGAAGGGCGGCAACCTCTTCGGCACGGACGAGGGCGACGGCAACACCGAGATATTCCGTCATTTCGTCGGTGGTCTTCAAAAATATATGGGCGACGTGACTCCCTTGTTTGCGCCGAACGTCAATTCGTTCCGCCGCATGCGGCCTGACTTCTCCGCGCCAATCAATCTGCAATGGGGATACGACAATCGCTCATGCGGGTTGCGTGTGCCGATTTCGCAAGTGGTCAACCGGCGCATCGAGAACCGATTGCCCGGCGCCGACGCCAATCCATATCTCGCGATCGCGGCGGTCTTGGTGTGCGGTTATATCGGCATTCGCGACAAGATCTCGCCGGCGGAAATGGTGCAGGGCAGCGCCTACAAGTGGGCGCGGACTTTGCCTCGGACATTGCGCGAAGGGTTGGACCGCTTCTCGAAGTGTGCGCCGGTGCGCGAGTTGCTGGGCGAACACTTCTGCACGGCCTTCCAACGGGTCAAAGATCACGAGCTCGGCAATTTTGAGGGCGTGATTTCGTCGTGGGAGCGCGACCACCTGCTGCTCAAGGTCTGACGTGGGCTTCAATTCCGGACTGAATATGGAGCGGTCGTACTACGTCGCGACCGCAAATGCGTTCACGCGGCCACCATGCTTAGACGGCGAGCACGAGGCAGACGTCGTCGTCATTGGCGGCGGCTACACAGGCTTAAGCGCCGCGTTGAACGCGGCGCGGCGCGGTCTTTCCGTCATCGTCCTCGAAGCAGGGCGGATCGGCTGGGGCGCATCGGGCCGCAATGGCGGCCAGTTGATCCCAGGCTGGCGAAAGGGCGCGGCCGACCTCGTGAAGCTCTATGGCGAGCAACATGCGCGTGTTCTGTTCGATCTATCTCTGCGAGCGCGGGCGGACGCGTTCGACACGATCAGTCAGAACAATATTGCGTGCGATCTGGCGCAGTCAGGCCACTTGCTCGCTGCGGCAAAGCCTGACGACGTGAGCTGGATGCGGAAGGAAGTCGAAACACTGCAGCGGGTGATGGACTATCAAGACGCGCGCGTGCTCGATCCGGCGGAAGTTTCAGCGAAGGTAGCGTCGCCGACTTTGCACGCTGGATTGTTTGACGCGCGGGGCGGGCATTTTCATCCGCTGAACTACGCATTGGGGCTCGCGGACGTGGCGCGTGCGCACGGTGTGCAGCTGTTTGAAAATTCGCGAGCCCTTGCCGTAGACACATCACGCGGTGTTGGCGTGCGTACAGAAGCGGGCGCCGTTCGCGCGCGTTATGGCGTGCTGGCCTGTGATGCCTTGTTGGAAGGCCTGGAGCCGCGGATCGCGGGCCGGATCATGCCGGTGGCGAACTACTTGATCGCCACGGCGCCACTGGAGGATCCCGATGCGCTGATCGCGGAAAATCTGGCGGTGAGCGACACACGCTTCGTGGTGAATTATTTCCGGCTCAGTGCCGATGGCAGGCTGATCTTCGGCGGTGGCGAGCGTTATACGCCGGCGCCACCCGCCGACATCGCCGCATTCGTGCGCCCCTTCATGCTGAAAGTGTTTCCGCAATTGGCCGACACGCCGATCGAGTACGCGTGGGGCGGGTTGGTTTCGATCTCAATGACCCGCATGCCGCACATCGGCAGGTTTGGCGATCTCTTCTTCGCGCATGGCTATTCAGGGCAGGGCACGTTGTTGCCGGCGATCGCGGGGGCTGCGATCAGCGAAGCGATGCAAGGCGAGACTGATCTATTCAATGTGCTCGCCGGCCTGGCGCCGCCTGAGTTTCCTGGCGGCGCTGCGTTGCGCGCGCCACTTCATGTGCTCGGAATGCTCTGGTACGCGCTACGCGACAGGCTTTAGCGCGACCGCGCGTTTGGCGGCGGCCTCAATGCTCGCCCAGTCTCCGGCCCTGACGTACTCGCTCGGCGCGATCCATGAGCCGCCGACGCAAAGCACATTCTTCAGTGCGAGATACGCCGGCGCCTTGTCAGGTGTTATCGAGCCTGTTGGACAGAACCGCACATTCGGGAATGGGCCAGCGAGCGCCTTCAACGCGGAGACGCCGCCCAGCTGCTCGGCCGGGAAGAGCTTGAAGCAGGTGTAGCCGAGCTCAAGGCCGCGTTGAATTTCGCTCGCGGTCGCGACGCCAGGCACGAACGGGATCGAAGCTTTGCGCGCGGCTTTCATCAGCTTCGACGTCGCGCCAGGTGAGAGCGCATACTTAGCTCCCGCTTCAATCGCGGCGCTTAGATCTTTTTCACCGAGCACGGTGCCCGCTCCGACGATCATCTCCGGCGCTTCGCTGACGACCGCGCGGATGGCGTCGAGCGCAGCAGGCGTACGAAGTGTGATCTCGATTGTGTTGAGGCCGCTCGCGAGCAGCACCCGCGCCAGCGGTACGGCCTGCGCTGCGTCATCGATGGTGACGACGGGGATCACGGGGGTGAGCGTGAGCACGGTGGTGGCGTCAGGGGCGGATTTCATCAGCTTTGTGTGGGCCTGCTTGGCGGGTGGATTCAAGTCGTTGGCAGAGGGCCGTGTCGATGATGGAAAGCAAATTGACACCGGTTTCCTAAGGGTGCAATCTTTGCCTAAATAGCGGGCCGATGGGGACCTGCGGCTGGCTTGGTCGTGTTCCTAACTAACGGAAAACACTGGCATATTCGATAGGGCGAGGAACCTAACGTGTCGCTTTCCGCCGCTTCAGCGGCCTCTATCGCCCGCGCCTTCGTCGACGCTCGCCGCCGAGCCGCGCCTGTGCGCGAGTATCCGGGCCAAATGCCCACGGATTTGCCCTCGGCGTACACGATCCAGGACGCCGCGATTGAGCTTTGGGGTGACGAGGTCGCGGGCTGGAAAATCGGCCTAGTGCCGGCTGACCTGCGGCCCAAGCTTGGCGTTGATCGCATCGCCGGACCTATCTTCGCGCGCCACGTTGCGATCGCGACGCCCGATCAGACAGTGGACTTGCCTGTGGTGCGCGGCGGCTTTGCTGCGGTTGAGGCAGAGTTCGTGTTGCGCCTCGGGCGCGATCAAGATCGTGCGGAGCGCACGTGGAGTGCGACCGACGCTGCGGAGATGATCGGCGCCGTCCACATTGGCGTTGAGCTCGCAGGCAGCCCGTTCGCGCAAATCAATGATCACGGACCTGCCGTGACCGTTTCTGATTTTGGCAACAATGCTGGATTGATTGTCGGCGACGAAATCGAGAATTGGCGCGAGATCAAGTGGGAGCGCGCCACTGCACAAACTTCAATCGACGCGAAGCTGGTGGGTGAGGGTAACGCGGCAATGTTGCCGGGCGGCCCGTTAGCGGCGCTGGCGTTTTTGCTCAATCACAGCGCGGCGCGCGGCCGGCCCCTGAAGGAGGGGCAATGGATTTCAAGCGGCGCGGTCACCGGCGTTCACCAGATCGAAGCTGGACAATCAGCCGAACTTTCGTTTGCCGGTTATGGTGTGCTTCGTTGCAGGGCAGTGCCTGCGCGTGGTGAAGAGGCTCCCAAAGCCGCCAGTGCGGCGGTCTAATGCGGTGCGCGGGAGGGAGTGGCCGATGACAACGCGCCGGTCTTTGCTCGCGGGGGGCGCAATACTCGGGCTTGGCGCGTGCGCGTCTCGCGTCGAAGGCGACGCGCTCACCGCCGTCGACGTTCACCCGACCGATTATCCGACTGTCGAAGCAGTCCGCTGGATCGGCGCGGAGTTGGAGCGCGAAACCGGCGGGCGTTTGTCGATACGCTCATATCCCGGTGGGCAACTCGGGTCGGAGACCGACACCGTTGCGCTGGCGCGTTTCAACGTGCTGAGCTTTTGCCGGGTCACGGCGGCGGCGCTGAACAACTCGTTCCCGCTGACCCAAGCGTTGGTGGTACCGTACACGTTTCACAGCGAAGAGCACATGCGCCATTCGGTCGATGGCGCCGTTGGTCAAGAGATTCTCGCGAGCTTTGAAAGCAAGGGTTTGATTGGGCTCGCGCTCTACGACGGTGGCGCGCGTTCGATGTATAGCGCGCGGAGAGCGGTGCATGAGCCCGGTGATATGCGCGGGCTGAAAGTACGGGTGCCGCGCTCGGATATTTTCCTGCAGACCCTGGCGACAATGGGCGCGAACCCAACGCCGATTCCATTCGGCGAAGTCTTCACCGGTCTACAGACGCATCTGATTGATGCGGCTGAAAACAACTGGTCGACATTCCAATCGACTCGGCAGTACGAGGTGGCGCGCTACTGGTCACAGACCGAGCACTGTCATTCGCCGGATGTGCTGCTTTTCTCGAAGATGCGTTACGACACGATGTCGCCCAGCGATCGCGATCTGCTGCGTGCGAAGGCGCGTGAATCGGTCGCTGTGATGCGTGGGCTATGGGATACGAAGCAGTCCCGTGCGCGCGAAATCGTGCTTGAGGCCGGTGTGCACGCGAACACTGTGGAACGCTCCGCGTTCCTGGCCGCCGTTGAGCCAATGCGCCGCCGCTATCTGCAAGATGAAACGATCGGCGCCCTGTTGCGCCGAATTGAAAACGAAGCCTGATCCTACAGGCGGGGGAGGACGAATGAGCGCGAAGCGATCCGGGTTGACCGGCGCATTCGATGTCTTGGCCGCGGCGACTGTTCTGATCGCGTCGGCGGCGCTTGCGAGCATGGTGGCCGTGCTCGCGTGGCAAGTCATCGGCCGTTACGTGCTCAATTCTTCGCCGGCATGGACCGAACCGGTGGCGCTCACATTGATGAGCATTTCGGCACTGTTTGGCGCTGCGATCGCGGTGCGGGCCGAATCGCACTTTAGTTTCCCAACTCTGGTTGAGACGGCGCCGGCGCTTGTGCGCGCGTTGTTGCGTGGCCTGGCGCGGTTGATTGCGTTGGCGTTTGGTCTTGCGCTTGCTGCCTTCGGTTTTGTGCTGATGGCCGATGGCTGGTCGACGCCGATGGCGGGTGCGCCGGCGCCGGAGGGTTTGAGCTACGCGGGCATTGCGTTCGGTGGGGCGCTCATCGCGGTGTTCGCACTCGAGCGCCTAATTAGCGGCAGCCCGCCTGAAGCCGAAGCAGGAGAAGCGTGATGGAAATCGCTCTTCTCTTCGGCGTATTCGCTCTCCTCCTTGTCCTGGGTGTACCGGTCGCGTTCTCCATCGCGGCGGCGACATTGGCGACGGTGGTGTACGTCGGCGTGCCGCCGGTGGTGGTGATTCAGCAGGTCGCAGCCGGCTTCAGCAAGATCTCGCTGCTGGCGATTCCGCTCTTCATCTTCGCTGGCGAACTGATGCTTCGCGGCGGCATATCCGAGCGACTGATCTCACTCGCGTCATCGCTGGTTGGTCATTTGCGCGGTGGCTTGGGGCAGGTCAGTGTTGTTGCGTCGACGTTGTTCGGCGGCGTCTCGGGCTCGGCGCTAGCTGATGTTTCCGCCATCGGCTCGACGATGATCCCGCAAATGGAAAAGCGTGGCTTCAGCAAGGACTATGCGGTCGACGTGACTGTATCGGCGGCGCTGGTGGCGTTGCTGCTCCCGCCTTCGCACAATCTAATTCTGTTCTCGGCGATTGCCGGCGGCGGCGTCTCGATCGCTGATCTGTTTGCCGCGGGCATTGTTCCGGCGCTGCTGCTGGCGTTGGGCATAATGACGGCAGCCTATTTCTTGGCCCGGGTGCGCGGTTATCCAACGGAGCCGTTTCCGGGTTTCGGCAAGGTCGGCGTGCGTTTGATTGCGGCGATCCCAGGCTTGCTGCTTGTGCTGGTCATTTTCGGCGGCATCCGCGCCGGAATTTTTACGGCGGTCGAGAGCGCGGCGGTCGCGGTGATCTACGCGATCCTCGTCACGGTGCTTGTGTATCGCGGCCTGAGCTGGAAGCGCTTCGCTGGCGCTCTCGCGCATGCCGCGCGTTCATCCGGCACTGTGCTGTTCGTGATTGGCGCGGCCGGTGCGTTTGGCTGGTTGATGGCATACCTGCAGATACCGGCGACGGCGGCGGAGTTCCTACAGTCGGTGACGAGCGACCGGAACGTCGCTCTTCTGCTCATGCTGCTGCTGTTGCTGATCCTCGGCACGTTCATGGATTTGGCGCCGATGATCATCATCTGCACGCCAATCCTGCTGCCGGTCGCGCGCTCGTACGGGATTGATCCGTTGCACTTCGGGGTCGTGCTTGTATTGGCGGCAGGCATCGGCTTGGTCACGCCGCCGGTCGGGTCGGTGCTGTTTGTTGGCAGCGCGATCGGGAAGATCAGTATCGCCGAAGCGATGAAATCGATTTGGCCATTCTACCTCGCCGCGATCGCCGTATTGCTGGCCGTCACGTTCATCCCTGCGCTCTCTCTGACGCTACCTGCTATTTGGTAGCTAGCGGCGTACGCTTAGGTCGGCAGCGAGGAAGGCTTCGATTTCGGCGGCGGAGGCGAGGTTAAAGTCGCCGGGGATCGTGTGCTTGATGCACGCGGCGCCGAGCGCGAAGCGGATTGCTTCGGAATTGCCGGCGCCGGTGCGGAGCGCGTGGATGAGACCCGCGGCGAAGGCGTCGCCCGCGCCGATGCGATCGACGATGTGCGTGACTTCGATGGCCGGCGCCTCGGCGGAGCCGTCGCGTGTGTGAAGCGCGGCGGCGAGGGCGTGGTGATTGACGCTGTGCTGCACGCGATGCGTGGCGGCCATTAGCTTCAGATTTGGGAATGCTCTGAGGGCCGCGTCGGCGGCTTCGCGAGCGTTGGTGGGTGAGCCGCCGAAGATGAGGGCGATGTCGCGTTCGTTCCCGAAGGCGATGTCGGCTTGCGCGAGTATTTGGCGGAGGATGGCGGGCGCGTCGCCATTCCAGGCTTTCCAGAGCTTTTCGCGATAGTTGCAGTCAAAGGAGACAGTGAGGCCGAGCTGTCGCGCTTCGGTGACGGCGCGGACGGCGGCTTCTGCGACTTGTGGACCGAGCGCCGCGGTGACGCCGGAGACGTGGAGCCAGCCGGCGCCGTTGAGTGCTTCACTCCAGTTTGTCTTGGCGTGATTGGCTACGGCGAACGAAGAGGTGGCGCGATCGTAGATGACTTCGGCAGCGCGGCCGCCGCCGCCGGGGCTAAGGAAGTAGAGGCCCATGCGGCCAGGCGCGAAGGTGACGCGCGATGTGCCGACGCCGTAGCGGCGGAGTTCGTTTCGAGCCGCAATACCGAGCGCATTGTCGGGGAGCGTCGTCAAGACGTCTGCATCGTGTCCAAGTGTGGCAAGCGAAACGGCGACATTGGCCTCCGCGCCGCCGACGCAGACATTGAGTTGCGGTGCTTGCAGCAGCAGTTCGGCGCCGGGAGATGAGAGGCGAAGCAGCACTTCGCCGAAACAGACAATGCCGCCGTCGGTACTGAATGCACTCATCGCGCGAGCCAGCCGCCATCGACAGGAAGGATGGCGCCATGCACATAGTCGGAGGCGCGTGACGCGAGGAAGACCGCCGCGCCGCCAATGTCGCTAGCTTCACCCCAGCGGCCAGCGGGAATGCGGCCAAGAATCTCGGCGTTGCGCTTTGGGTCTTCGCGCAGCAACGTCGTGTTATCAGTCGCCATGTAGCCGGGCGCGATAGCGTTCACGTTCACGCTCTTGGCGGCCCATTCGTTTGCGAGCAGGCGCGTCAGGCCCGCGATCCCGCTTTTCGAAGCTGTGTATGAGGGCACGCGGATGCCGCCTTGGAAGGAGAGCATCGAGGCGACGTTGATGATCTTGCCGTGACCCTGCGCGATCATGTGGCGGCCTGCCGCTTGTGCCAGGAAGAAGACCGACTTCAGATTCGTATCAATCACCGCGTCCCAATCGGCTTCGGTGAAATCGACGGAATCGGCGCGGCGGATAATGCCGGCGTTGTTGACGAGAATGTCGAGGCTGCCGAGCTCGCTGATGGTTTGTTCGACGACGCCGGCGATTGGTTTGGTTGAACTCAGATCCGCTTCGATGGAAAGGAATTTGCGGCCAAGCGTTTTGACCTGCACGCCGGTCTCGTCGGCGGGGCGGCGGCTGGTGCTGGCGATGTTGGCGCCGGCTTGTGCCAACGCCACAGCGATGGCTTGGCCGAGGCCGACATTGCCGCCGGTGACGAGCGCGTTTTTTCCCTCAAGGCTAAATGGATTGGCGCTCATGGTTCTCTCTTACGACGCGCGCACGCGGCGGACGTAGTCGGCGATGGCTGTATCCTGCGCGTTGGCGAAGAACAATTCCTCGAAGCGTTCGCCAGCGATTGCCGCCTTCAGCAAGTCTTGGTCGACTGACTTCAGCACCGTCAGCATATCCTTGCACGAGGCGGCCTTCAGTTCTTTCAGGATACCGCGGTTCTTGGCCATGATCTGAGCGCGCTCTTTCGGATAGCCGAGGCCGCGTTCGCCGTCGAAGAGCTTGCGATAGCAATCTTGCAGATTGAGCTCGGCGGCCCAACCAAAGCCCTTGGCGTAGGGCATTGCGATGGCGTTGCCGTCATTGATCTGGCCGAACAGGAAAGCGTCGGTTGGGTCGATAATCAAACCGCAGAACACGCCCGGCATCGCATTGCAGGCAAGCATCGAGCCCATGCCGGTTCCGCAGCCAGTGACGACGAAGTCTGCTGCTTTTGAATTGACCAGCGTGCCGGCGAGCAGCCCGTTCATCACGTAGGTCAGGGAGGCTTTGTCTTCCGCGGTGTACATTCCGTAGTGGTGCACTTGGTGGCCGAGTGGCTCGGCGACGGCTTTCAGCGCGTCATGCACGATGCTGCTTTTAGCTGCCTGACTGTTCTCGATGATGAGCGCGATTTTCATGGGGTCGTCCTCTCTGGAGGTATCGTCAGGCTAGCATGGTAACCGGTGTCATAAGCGCACGCAACGGCGCGCGCTACTTGGGTGCAGCGGCCGTGGACTCACGCTCGACGAGAAATGCGGGAAACACGGCGTTGTCGTCATCGGGCGCCTGATCGGTTGCGGCGCGCAGCAGGTGTTGGGCTGCGGCGCGGCCCATATCGTGGATCGGCCAGCGCACTGTGGTGAGCGGCGGCCACAAGCGGCTTGAGACGGGCGTGTCATCGAAACCGACGACCGAGAGATCGCCGGGGATTGAGAGGCCGAGTTGGCGCGCAGCGTGATAGACGCCCGCCGCCATTTCATCGTTGCTGGCGAAGATCGCCGTGGGGCGAGGCGAGAGTTTTAGCAAGCGTTCTGCGGCGGCGATGCCTGACTCGTAGGTGTAGGCGCCATCGACGATGTTTTTTGCCGGCAATTCGATGCCGCTGTCTTTCAGGCCGGCGAGAAATCCCTTCCGGCGTTCTTCGCGCGAGCGGAAGCCGGGCGGACCGGCAATGAAGCCGATGCGCGTGTGGCCAAGCTTTGCGAGGTGTTTTGCGGCTTCGGCAGTGGCGAGGCTGTCGGTCGAGGCGACAAGATTGCCGGGCTCATCAATGACGGCGGACGCCATGCGTACATAATGGCAGCCGCGCTCCTTCAACATCTCGACCAACGTGTCGTTCTCGGAAATCGGCGGCAGCACAATGACGCCGAAGAGTTTCTGGCGCTCAACGAACGCACCGACCTCGGAAAGGAAATTTGGATCGTTGCGGTCGCAGGCATGGACAACAAGTTCGAAGCCGCTGCCCTTCAAGCCATCGAGCACGCCTTCTTGCATGGTGACGACCATCTGTGCGTTCGGGTTGTCGAACACCATTCCGATGAGAAAGGAGCGACGGAAGGCAAGACCGCGGGCCTGAGGGTCGGGCGTGTAGCCCATCTCCTGCATCAGGCTGTTGACCTTGAGCCGCGTCTCTTCGCGCACGAACGGCGAATTATTGAGGACGCGCGAAACGGTCTTTTTCGAAACGCCGGCAAGGCGAGCGATGTCGTTGATTGTGGTCCGGCGTTTGCTATCGCCGCGCGCGCCTTCGCTGCTGGCTTTCCGGCTGGAGGAAGAAGAACTCACGCTCGATCGGCTCGCTGATTGTCTCGCTAATGTCTCATCATACAGCGGCGCGATGCTTCAGCGGAAGCGGCAAAAGAAAAAGGGGCGGCCCGCAGGAGCCGCCCCAGAGTTCATTGTCACTAGGGGGAGTTGCTGCCCTAGTAAGTGTACCGCAAGCCGAGGAAGTACGACCGGCCGTATTGGTGATAGAACGACAGGCGGTTATCCGGCGTCAGATAGTCGTGGCGCGCTTCGTCGGTGAGATTGATACCTTCGAGTGTGAGCGCGAAGTTTTCGTTGATGTTCCAGCGTGCCGAGGCGTCGACGTTGAAGCTGTCGGCGGTCTCTTCCGTGTCGTTACCGTTGCGGCCCGGCAAGTTGGTCGGGAACGCGCTGCGATATGCTCCGGAGACGCGTGCGCTGAACCGGTCGTCTTCGTAGTAGAGCGTGAGGTTGTACGACTTGTCCGACTGGTTCGTCAGCGGGCCTGTGTAAGTTACGTTGCCAGACGAGTCGAGATAATCGATGTCCGACTCAACGCTCGTGTAGTTCGCCAGCAGCCCTGTGTTCGAGAGGATGCCAGGCAGGAACGTCATCGGCAGTTGCAGCGAGATTTCGAAACCCGACACTGGGCCGCCAGGCGTATTCTGCGGCACGTTGAAGCCCCAATAGAAGTTGGGGTCATCAATGATGTCGCAGGTCGCTGGGTACTGAGCGCCGCAGGCAGCGATACCGACGCTATCGTCCAATCCGAACGGGTTGCCGGTAAATGGTCCCGTCTCGCGAACCGTTTGGACGAAGCTGTCGATCTCGCGATGGAATAGCGCCAGCGAGAGGATGCCACCCTCAGAGAAATACCACTCCACCGAGAAATCGTACGCATCGGCGCGGATTGGTTCGAGGAACGGGTTGCCCGCAGTGATGGTGCGGTTCGAACCGGACACCGAAACTGCAGGGTTGGGGTTGAGAGAGCCGAGGCCGGCACGCGACATCACGCGTGACGCGCCGAAGCGGAAGAGGAGATCATCAACCGGCTCAATCACCATGTTCAACGACGGCAGCCAATCCTCATAGGAGTGATCAACCGTTGTCGGCGTGTCGACGCCGCCGATGATCGACCGACCCGTCGACGATTGCTCGGTTTCGACGTAGCGAACACCGACATTGCCTCGGAACGGCACCCCGGAGACGACGGAATCCCAATCCAACTGCAGGAAGGCGCCGGTTGCTTGCTCTTCGACTGAGCGGTTGTTGGCGAGCGCGCCCAGCGGCGAGAGCAAGAAGATCGTCTCGTCGTAAAGACCCCATGCCTGTGCAGCCGCGTCGATGTCCGGAATGAGCCAAGTCACGCCGTTATACGTGATCAGGTTGCTGTAATTCGCGATCGGTGTGCCGGCCGCGAAACCTGGGATTGTGGCCTCGATGTTGGAGGTGCTGTTGGCGACACCGTTCCAACGGCGGCGTTCGGTGGTCTCGAACTCGTAGTCCCGCCAGTTGACGCCGCCACTCAGCGTGAAGACGTCGTTGATGTCGAACGTCAGATCGCCACTGAAGCTGCTGTAAGCATTGTTGGTCGTCTGCGGACGCAAGCGGATCTCTTCCAGGCCCCAGCTCAGTGGGTCTGTAAGATCGAAACCGAAGCCAAACGTTGGCGACGTCGGGCTGTCGCGGAAGTCATAGCTGTAGCCGTCGACAAACCCCGCGGCGCCACCGGCGCGGAACAGGAGAGTCGTTTGGACCGGGTTGTTGTGATCCGACTCCGAGCGGCCAATCATCAGACGGCCGCTCAGGCGGTCGCTGAACTGGTGCTCGGCCTCGAAGGTAATTTGGCTGAACTCGGTTTCCAGTTCGTCGTGGCGCAACTCGCTGCGGATAACGACGTCGTCGAGTTCGGCATAAACGATAGAATTGTTCTCAACGACCGCATCCTGAATGTCGATGCCGCCAACGCCGACCGTGAGATTCGATTGGAGGAACGTTTCCTGGCGTGAACCCTCGAAGTTTGAGTACAGGACGCTAAGAGTGAAATCGGTGGAGGGCGAAGGCGCCCATTGCAGCGCGCCGGTGATGCCAAGGCGCTCTTGTTCGTGCTCGTAGACATCGAAGCGCGGGAGACGCGGGCGGAACGCCGCATTCAACGTCGCAGTCGGCACGCCGGAGAAGTTGTTCGCGTCGGCGAACCCGCCGGCTTGCCAACGCACCGTGCTTGCGCCTTCTTCCGCAGACTCGCGGCTCGAATAAGCGACCGAGAAAAGCGCCCCGAAGCGTCCTGCGGCCCCAACATCCCAGCGGTTGCTGACGAGGAACGCGACGCGTGGGTCCGTCGTCCCCGAGAGATCGTTGTATTGGAGCTGGGATGAGGCAACGAGATTGAAGCCATCATAGTCGAACGGCAGCGAGGTGCGCAGATCGACGGTGGCGCCGAGTGAGCCTTCTTCAATTCCTGCCGACGCAGTCTTGCGGACGACGATCGAATTGAAGAGTTCGGACGCGAAAATGTTGAAATCGAAGGAGCGATCGCGGTTGTTGCCGCCGGTCGCGTCGGTGCTGCCCGTGGTGGTCAGCGCTTCCATGCCGTTGATGCGGACGCGCGTGAACTGTGCGCCAAGGCCACGTACGGTGATCTGACGGCCTTCGCCCGCGTCGCGCGTGATGGCCACGCCCGGGATGCGCTGGATTGATTCTGAGAGGTTGAGGTCCGGGAAGTCGGCGATGTCTTCGGCGACGATGGCGTCAACTGCGCCCACTTCATCGCGCTTAATGTCCAGAGCCTGCTCCAAGCTGGCCCGGAAACCGGTCACGACAATCTCTTCTTCTACAACGTCTTGCGCCGCGGCCTGGCCGGTCACGCCAGCGGCGAAGGCGGCGATCGACGCGCCCAGCGCCAGCGACAGCTTCGGACGCATTTGTCCCTTACGACTCATTTGCATTCCTCCCCGATTGACCCCGAGTGCAGCCGGTTTGTCGACGGCGCCTGGAATTCTTCTGACACCGGTGTCATTTCCCTGTATGATACCGGTGTCAGTGGAGGATACCGAAGTAGACCCGTTTGACAAGCGAAAGCCGCCTCAAATGCGATATGTGTCGCCCGTGGGTTACTCTCGCAGGTGCGAGATAAAGGCGCGCGGGACTTTTGCGCGCGGGCGCGAACACTAGTTTGGTGCGTGCATGGCCGAGTTCATTCCTGTCCCGCCGTTCGATCTCGTTGTGTTTGGCGCGACCGGCGATCTTTCGCTCCGCAAGCTCTTTCCGTCGCTGCTGCACCGGTTTCTGGATGGGCAGATCCCGCCGCAGTCACGGATCATCGGCGCGGCGCGGACGGAGATGGACACCGCCGCGTTTCGCAAGATGGTGCACGAGGCGCATCTCAAGTTCGATCCCAAGGCGGACATCGATGAAGCTAAATGCGATGCGTTTCTGAAGCATGTCGAATACGCGCGCATCGATGCGACAACGCCGGCGACCGAGTGGGGGGCGCTCAAAGAGGCGCTCGCGAACGGCAACGGCAATGTCCGGATTTTCTACCTCTCGACCGCGCCTTCGTTGTTCGTGACCATTGCGCAGCGTCTCGCGGAGACTGAGCTCGCGACGCCGACATCGCGTATCGTGCTGGAGAAGCCCATCGGACGCGATCTCGCGTCGTCGCGCGCCATCAATGATGGCGTCGGCGCCGTGTTCGACGAACAGCGCACCTTCCGTATCGATCACTATCTCGGCAAGGAGACGGTGCAGAATCTGCTGGTGCTGCGCTTTGCCAATATGCTGGTGGAGCCGGTGTGGTCGCGCGCCACGATCGATAATGTGCAGATCACCGTGGCGGAAGAAATCGGCGTTGAAGGCCGCGGCGATTACTACGACAAGTCCGGCGCGTTGCGGGACATGGTGCAGAACCACATTCTACAGCTTCTGTGTCTAGTGGCGCTGGAATCGCCGAACTCGATGGATGCGGATGCGATCCGCACGGAAAAGCTGAAGGTGCTTTCGGCGCTGCGGCGGATTGGGCCGGCGGATGTCGGCGCGAAGACGGTGCGCGGGCAGTATAAGGCTGGGCTCGTAAACGGCGTGAAGGCCGCTGCGTATGCGGAGGAAGTCGGCAAGCCGACGCGGACGGAAACGTTCGTTGCGATCAAAGCGGAAGTCGATAATTGGCGCTGGGCGGGCGTGCCGTTTTATCTGCGCACCGGCAAACGCATGGGCGCGCGCCGCTCCGAGATCGTCGTGCAATTCAAGGATACACCCGTGCCTATCTTCGGCGCAGGCGCTGGCGCGCCGAACAAGCTTGTCTTGCGGTTGCAGCCAGACGAAGGCGTGCGCTTGTGGCTCAATATGAAAGAGCCAGGGCCGGGTGGTTTGCGTGTGAAGACGGCGCCGCTCGATCTCTCGTTCGCGGAAGAGTTCGGCGGCGTGCGCTATCCGGATGCTTACGAGCGGCTGCTGATGGATGTCGTGCGCGGCAATCTCTCTTTGTTTATGCGGCGCGATGAGGTGGACGCGGCGTGGACATGGGCGGATGCGTTGCTCGCCGCGTGGGATGAAAGCGGCGCGGAGCCGTATTCATATGCAGCTGGTTCGAACGGCCCGACACAATCGGCGCTGCTGCTCGATCGCGACGGTCGCGCCTGGTGGGACCCTGAATGATGCAGCGTCTGCCCGCGATCGCAGCGTTTGCGAACGCCGCCCTACAAGGGATCGCACTCCTAATACTTGTGCTCGCGACTGCGGGAGGGCTGGAACTGACGGACCGTTGGCGGCCAACGCTTCTGCTGCAGTCTTGGCCCATACCCTTGCTGACAGCACTGGCGTTGATCGGACTTGTTGTTCACCCGGCGATAAAGCATGCACCCATCGCGGCCTGGGGCGGGAGTTTGCTCCTCGCAATTTCGGCTTGGATTCTGTGGCTCGTAGCTTCAATCGGGACCTCAATTCTTGAGGGAGCGCGTCCGGAAGGGCTCATGGCCCTCTTGCTCGCGCCGTTGGCGATTGCGACTGGCGGCGCCGGCGCAATTATTCTGGGCGCCAAGTTTCCGAAGTCAGCTGATACACCGAATTGGCTCGTCACTCTGGGATTCGCTGCAGTGTTCGGGGTCGTCGCTTACGTGATTTGGTACGCCATCTATTTGGCCTGGCTCGCATTGATCGTTTGGTGGGTGCGCCTCGGAGTGGTGTTGAGCGAGCATCAAGAACCTCAGGTCATATCATGACGGCACTCAATTCAACCCTGGAAGGCCGTGTCTGGTGGGATCCCGAGTGGTGAAGAACATCACCGCATACGCGGCGCTTGCAAACGCCGCGCTGTTGCTGAGCGTGGTGGCTGTCTTCGCGTTCCTGCCGATGGGCCCGGTTTGGAGCGGACACACGGCGGCGTTCGTGATTCTCGCCGGACCGCTCCCGTTGGCGATCACGATTGCCGCATGGGGGCTCGCAATGCATCCGGCGACGTCGAATATGCGGACGATGGCGGGCTTGGGCGCCGTTCTTCTCGTGATCGCGGCGGTGTTCATGTGCCTCGGCGCGCTGGTCGCGTTGGATGTGATCCGGCGGCAGGACACGACCACATGGGCGTTCTTGCCATCATTCCTTGTATTGTTTCCGATCTTTATACTCGGCGGCCTCGGCGCGCTGTGCATCGCCCCTCGCTCCTTCACGGAATCAAAGGAGCCAAACTGGCTTGCGCTGTTGGGTGGTGTAACGGCCGTAGCTGGCGTTTGCATCGCCGGCGGTCCTACGCCGATGTTGATAGCAGCGGCTGCGTTCGTCCTCTGGTGGGCGCTGCTGGCCGCTATGCTCTGGCTCTACAAGCCGTCAGGGGCAACACTTCAATGACTGCACTCAACCAAACCGTCGAAGCCGTTACGTCGCGCATTGTGGAACGCAGCGCATCGCGACGTGGGCGCTACCTCGATCTGATCGATGCCTACGACGCGACGAAACCGGCGCGCGTGAAGATTGCGGAGGCCAATCGCGCGCATGGCGCGGCGGGTTGCGCGGTGCAGGATAAGATTGAGCTGCTCGGCGGTCACTGGCCTTCGATTGGGATCGTGACGGCCTATAACGACATGCTCTCGGCGCACGCGCCGTACGAGCACTATCCGGATATCATTCGCCGCGCGGCGCGAGAAGTTGGTGCTGTGGCGCAGGTTGCCGGCGGAGTGCCCGCGATGTGCGACGGCGTCACGCAGGGCTTCGAGGGCATGGAGCTTTCGTTGTTCTCGCGCGATGTGATTGCGCTCAGCACCGCTGTTTCACTCTCGCACGCGACGTTCGATGCAGCGTTGCTGCTGGGTATTTGCGACAAGATCGTGCCTGGGCTGCTGATCGGCGCACTGCGCTTCCCATGGTTGCCGTGCATTCTTGTTCCAGGCGGGCCGATGCCGTCGGGCTTGCCGAACAAAGAGAAGGCGGCGCGGCGGCAATTGTTCGCGGAAGGCAAGATCGGGCGCGAGGAGTTGCTGCAGGCGGAAGCGGAGAGCTATCACGCGCCGGGTACGTGCACGTTCTACGGCACCGCCAACTCCAATCAGATGATGATGGAGGTGATGGGGCTGCATCTTCCCGGTGCGGCGTTCGTCAATCCGAACACGCCGTTGCGCGATGCGCTGACGGTGGCGGCAGCGCAGCGTGCGGCGAAGATCACTGGGCTCGGTGACTCGTATCGGCCGATCGGTCGCGTCGTGGATGAGAAGGCAATCGTCAATGCAATGATTGGTTTGATGGCGACCGGCGGCTCGACCAACCACTTCATCCATTTGCCGGCGATCGCGCTGGCGGCGGGCATTGAGATCAATTGGGATGATTTCGCGGAGCTCTCGCACGTTACGCCGCTGTTGGCGCGGATTTATCCGAATGGCTCGGCGGACGTGAACCATTTCCATGCGGCGGGCGGTATGGGTTTTCTCACGCGAGAGCTGCTCGATGCAGGATTATTGCATGGAGATGTAGCGACCGTCGGCGGCGATAGCCTCGCTGCGTATGCGCAAGAACCAGCGCTCACCGGCGAAGCGCTGACCTGGCGCGATGCCCCGGCGACTAGTGGTGATGAAAGCGTGCTGAGGAGTGCGGGCGCGCCTTTCTCCGCCGATGGCGGGCTGCGGTTGTTGAGCGGCGGGCTCGGGCGTGCGTGCGTTAAGGTTTCTGCCGTTGCCTCTGACAAGCGCATCGTTGAAGCGGCGGCGCTTGTGTTTGACTCGCAGGCGGATGTGCAGGCGGCGTTCAAGCGTGGTGATTTGGATCGCGATTGCGTCATCGTCGTGCGTGGGCAGGGGCCGCGCGCCAACGGCATGCCGGAATTGCACAAGCTGATGCCGCTCATGGGCGCACTGCAGGATCGCGGCTTTCATGTAGCGTTGGCCACAGACGGAAGAATGTCGGGCGCGAGCGGGAAGGTGCTAGCGGCCATTCACATCACGCCGGAAGCAGCGGAAGGCGGACCACTGGCGAAAGTACGCGATGGCGATGTGCTTCGCGTCGATGCGGAGAGCGGCGCACTTGATGTGATTTCACCGGCGGATTGGCGAGAACGGCCGCCGTCACAGCTTGATCTAGCCGGCAACGCGCGCGGATTGGGGCGCGAGTTGTTCTCGATGTTTCGGGCAAACGCGTGTTCTGCCGAGCGCGGCGGCTCGGCGTTCCCGGATTACGATCCGATCTAGTCGTTCATGCCCATTGTCTGGCGGAAGCGTGCTTCGAACGCTTCGTCGCGCGGTAATGGCGCGAAACCCTCGCCGATGGAAATTTCCAGCTCGCGGTTTATGCCGCCGCCAAGCGGCACAGTGAGATGCTCGACGGTTCGGAAGGTCGTGAAATCCGTCGCGACCAGCGGCAAGTATTGCGGCGAGAGATGCACGACAAGGACGCGGCCGCCTTCTTCGGTACGCATCGGATCGCTCGACTCGGCGGAGTTGTTGGCTGTGCCATGCAGCAGCCACATGCGTACAGGCGGTAACGGTGCGCCTTCGCGCCGGGCTTGGCGCCAATAATAGGCGAGTTCGAAATACGTCATCCGGTCATCGACCATGACCGCCGAGAACGGCAGCTCGCCCGGCTGCACGGCGGCGCGCCGCGCGATCTCGTTTGCCGTCTCTTCCCAATTGCGCGCCGTGCGCACGCCTTTAGCTTGGTTCGCTAGCGCAGGATAATAGGCAATCACGCCAATAAAGACCGCGCCGAGGGCGATGTTCGTCAGCGTTGCCACAACCAGGGTGCGGCGGCCCGCGGCCGACGAGAAAAGCGTACCGGTAACAAGCAATAGCAGAGCTGGGTATGCGACGGCGGCCCAATTGGCGTTGGCGCGCGAGATGAAGGCGATGACGCTGATAATGATGAAAGGCGGGATGATGTAGGCAATGAGGAATTTTTCCTCGTTTGAAAGCCCGGCGCTACGCCGCCAAGCGCGCCAGAGCACCCAGATCAGCACGAAGAAGATCACCGGGCCGATGACGCCTGCTTGACCACCAATGAACTCGAAGAGCTCATCGAGATTGAAGATCTTGGCATTGTCGAAGTGCGCGTTCGCCGCGGTGTGCCGCGCGGTGGCCCAGCCGTTCTGGACGTTCCAGATAAAGTTTGGAGCGATGACAACGATTGAGATCAACGTCGCCAACAGGCCGCGGCCCTTGGCAAGCGCTGCGCGGACAGGCTCCAGCCACCACGCAGCCAGCGCCGTGCAGAGGAAAAAGTAAAACATCGCGTACTTGGCCTGCACGCCAAGGCCAATGGCGAGGCCGAGCACGACCGCCCACGTCCACGCACGCGTGTTCACGAGCCGCCACATTGCGAGCAGTGCAATCGTCCAGAGCGGCAGCAGCAGCGCGTCAGTAGAGATGAGGCTCGAAGAGAACCAGACACCGGGCAACATCAGCCAGCCGAAGCCAGTCCAGAAGCCGGCCCAGGCGCCGTACATGGACCGGCCAAGGACAAAGAGCGCGCTGGCGGCAATCATGTGCGCGATCGGCGCGCCGAGGCGGACGGCCCATTCGGCGTCAGTTCCAGCAAGGAAGGTTGTCGCGCCAATCACCCAGGCGATCAGCGGCGGTTTTGTGAAATAGCCCCAGTCGAACGAGCGCGACCACATCCAGTATTGCGCCTCGTCGAAGTAGAGGCCCAGGGGGATGTGGAAGAGCGCAATGATGCGCGCAGCCGTCACCGCGATTAGCACGAACAGAAAGGCGAGCGTCGCGCGGTCGAAGGCGGCCCGGTTTGCAGTCATCGGCGTCTCAGATTGTCCCCTGGCGGTCTTAGCGGATGCCTTCCGGCGGCGCCAGGACGCGAGCGCACTTGTATGGGGGTTGAACGTGCCTATCTGGCGTCGCTTGTATGGGCTAAGGACCGGAGATGACGACGATTCCTGCTGAATGGCGCCCCCATAAGGCGATCTGGACGGGCTGGCCCTCGGCGGCCGACCTCTGGGGCGAGGATCTTGATCCTGCGCGCGCTGAGGTCTCAGCGATGATCCGTGCGCTGTGGGACGGCGGTAAAGGCGACACGGTGCGCGTGCTGGCGCATGGGCGTGAGGCGGAAGCATCGGCAAAGCTGGCGCTCGGCCGGGCGGCGGAGGTCATCCCCGGCGCGTTCGGCGACATCTGGTTTCGCGACACGGGGCCAATCTTCGACAGCGCCGGCGTCGCGCACGGTTTTGACTTCAACGGCTGGGGCGGGAAGTACCAGCTGCCGCATGACGATGAAGTCGGCGCGCGCATCGCGTTGCTGGCGAAGGCTGATTACCGCCGGCACGAGTTCATTCTTGAAGGCGGCGCCATCGAGATGGACGGCGAAGGCACGCTGCTGACCACGCGCCAGTGCTTGCTCAATCCGAACCGCAATGCGCACTGGACCGAAGAAGGCGCGGAAGTGGCGTTAAAGCGCGCGCTTGGTGTCGAGAAAATATTGTGGCTCGATGAGGGCCTGCTCAACGATCACACCGACGGCCACATTGATAACCTCGCGCGCTTCGTCGCACCGGGCAAAGTCGTTTGCCAAACGCCGGCAAACCGCGACGACCCAAACCACGATGTGCTCGAAGAGATCGCGCTTTCGCTTGGCGCGATGCGAGATGCCAAGGGGCGCAAGCTCGAAGTGATCCGGATTCCGTCCGTGGGGTTGCTCGAAGATGAGGACGGCGATCCGGTGCCGGCGAGCCACATGAACTTCTTGATCGGCAATTCGACGGTGGTCGTGCCGATCTATTCTGGCAGCGGCGACGATGCCGTGAACGCGCTCGCGCCGCTATTCCCGGGACGAAAAGTTGTTGGCCTGTCGTCAAACGCCATTTTGACGGGTGGTGGCTCATTCCATTGCATCACTCAGCAGGAGCCGGCGTGATGGCGAAGACGATCAAGGTCGCCGCGATCCAGACATCGTACGGCGAAGACATGAATGCCAACATAGCTAAGACCGAACGCTTCGTGCGCGAAGCGGCGGGCAGGGGCGCGCAGGTCATTCTTCCGTCTGAGCTGTTTCAGGGGCCGATTTGCACGACGCAGGAAAGAGAAGTGGTTCTCACACAGCATACGAAGCGAAGACGCATCCGTGCGTTGTTGCGATATTGCCACAAAGAGCTGGTGTTGTGATCCTGGTCTCGATCTACGAGCGCGACGGGCCGCTTTACTACAACTCGGTCGTCATCGTGGATGCGGACGGCAAGCAGCTTGGCGTCTATCGCAAGAGCCACATACCGACGGGCCGGGCTATCAGGAGAAGTACTACTCGTCCCGGCGCTCGGCTTCAAAGTTTAACACGGCGTTCGGGCGCATCGGTGTGGGCATTTGCTGGGACCATCATTTCCCGAGGCCGCGCGTGCGCGATGGCGATCCAGGGCTACTTCGCGCTGTTCTATCCAACGGCGATCGGCAGCGAGCCGCAGCGATTCATCACGATACGCGCGATCCGTGGCAGCGCGCGATGCAGGGGCATGCGGTTTCCAACGTGATCCCGGTGGTGGCGAGCAATCGCATTGGCACGGAAGCGAGCGACCAGAAATTTTATGGCTCCAGTTTCATCGCCGATCATCGTGGCGATCTGGTGCAAAGGTTCGAGCGCACGGAAGAGGGCGTGCTAGTGCACGAGTTCGATCTCGACTTCCTCGATCGTCACCGCGCTGCGTGGGGCTTTTTCCGTGACCGGCGGACGGAGTATTATCGCTGATGGCTGAGCCGATCCGCATCGATTTTGTTTCGGATGTTGCGTGTCCGTGGTGTGTGATCGGGCTTGGGTCGTTGCTCAAGGCGTTGGACGAAACGGGCGTTAAAGCGGAGATTCATCTGCAGCCATTCGAGCTCAATCCGGATATGGCGCCGGAGGGCGAGAACACGGCGGAGCACGTGGCGAAGAAGTACGGCTCGACGCAGGAGCGTTCGAACGCAGTGCGCGAAGTAATTCGGGAGCATGGCGCGGCGCTTGGATTTACGTTCAATTACGGGCCGGACAGCCGCATCTGGAATACGTTCGACGCGCACCGGTTGCTGCATTGGGCCGAGCTTGAGGGCAAGGGCCTGGCGCTGAAACAGGCGTTGTTCAAACTGACCTTCACCGACCAGCGTCCGACCAGCGATCAAGCGGCGTTGCTGGATGCGGTGCGCGACGCTGGGCTCAATGTTGCGCGGGCGGGAGAGATTCTAGCGACGGACGAGTTCGCGGCGGAAGTGCGCCACGCCGAAGAGTTCTGGCGGGGACATGGCATTCAAGCGGTGCCGTCGGCGATCTTCAATCAACGCTGGCTGATCCAAGGCGGGCAGCCGCCGGAAGTGTTCGCACAAGTGATCCGCGACGTTGTCAGCGGCAAGGCGCGCGAGGCGTCATGACGGCAGGCCAGCCTTGGCTGCAAGAACTGAAGCTCGCGGAAGCGCACGTGAATGCTGGCAGGCTTGCGGAAGCCGAGGCGGTGCTGCGCCAGATTCTCAAGGCCGATGCGAACCAACCCGATGCGCTCAATGCGTTGGCGGCATTGGCGTCTGGAGTCGGGCAACTCGATGTGGCCATCGCGCTGCAGAAGCGAGCGATCGCCGCGCGGCCAAACGCGCCGCTCTACTTGTCCAATCTTGGCGAGATGTATCGGCGCGCGGGCAATCTCGCGGCGGCTGTTGAGCATGGCAAGAAGGCAGTTGCGCTGCGTCCGAGCTTTGCCGTTGGACACAACAATCTGGGCGCCGCGCAGGCCGAAGCGGGTGACGTCGCGGGCGCGCTCCAAAGCTACGACGCGGCGCTCGTGCACAGGGCGGATTTTGCAGAGGCGCACAACAATCGCGGCAACGCGCTGCGCGCGCTAGGACGCGCGGACGAAGCGCGGGAAGCGTTTGCGCGCGCTATTGCGCTGCGTCCGAACTACGGGGAAGCACACAGCAATCTCGGCAATGTGCAGCGCGACGCAGGACAACTGGCTGCGGCGGAAGCGAGCTACCGGCGGTCGCTGGCTCTGCAACCTGAAGAGGTTGGCCCGCTGTTCAATTTGATCACTGTCCTCGAAGAGCAGGGCAAGCTCGAGGAAGCCGATCAAGTAATTCAGCGGGCGGAGGCAGCGGCGCGGCGTGTTTTGGAGGTGCAGCCTGAGAACGCCGAGGCTGCAAATGTCCTGGGGCTAGCGTGCGTCGCGTTGGGGCGGCATGACGAGGCGGTTGAGGCATTCAAACGCGCGGCGGCAAGGACAGGCTACGTCGATCCTTGGATAAACCTCGGAAACAGTCTGAAGAATTTGGGGCGGATGGATGAGGCGCTGGCGGCGCTCGATCGCGCGCGCGAACTTGCGCCGCAGTCCGCCGCGCCGTTGCTCGCAATCACGCAAGTGAAGGTATTCAGAAACGACGACGACCCACACCTCGCCGCGCTTGAAGCGCTCGAACGCAAGTCTGAGTTGGCCGAGCAGCAGCGTATCCCGCTGCACTTTGGTTTGGCCAAAGCATACGACGATCTCGGCCGCCCGCACGAAGCCTTCGTCCATATGCAGGCGGGCAATGCGCTGAAACGGCAGGCCGCCGGTTATGACGAGGTGCGGTCGCTGGAGTTCTTCGAGCGGATCAAGGCCACGTTCGATGTGGAGTTCATCGCCAGGGCGCGAGCAGGTTACGCCGACGCGACTCCGATTTTTGTCATTGGCATGCCGCGCTCTGGGACGACGCTGGTCGAGCAGATCATCTCTAGTCACCCGCTCGTCGGCGCGGCCGGGGAAATCACGGCGCTGAATGACGCGACGCGTGTGTTAGGCGCGTTTCCGGAGGCAGTGTCTGGCGCGGAGGACGCGAATCTGGCGCGCGTTGGCGAGGCCTATGTTCGCAAACTGCGGACTTACGCACCGAACGCGACGCACGTGACGGATAAGACGCCGTCCAACTTCTATCTTATCGGCTTGATCCACATGGCTCTGCCGCAAGCGAAGATCGTGCATGTCACGAGGGACCCCGTTGACGCTTGTCTCTCGTGTTATTCCAAGTTGTTCACGCGCGGACAGAACTATTCCTACGATCTCGCGGAGCTCGGCCGCTACTATCGTGCGTACGACAGCCTTATGCAGCACTGGCGCCGCGTGCTGCCGGCGGGGCGCATGCTCGAAGTGCGATACGAGGATGTCGTTGGGGACACCGAGGGAGAGTCGCGGCGCTTGCTGGCGTATTGCGGTCTGGACTGGGATGAGGGCGTGCTGGCGTTTCATAAGAGCGCGCGCGCTGTGAGCACAGCCAGCGCGAACCAGGTTCGACAACCCATATACATAACATCCGTCGCGCGGTGGCGTCGGTATGAGGCGCACCTGGGGCCGCTGCTTGAAGCGCTGGGTGACTTGGTAAAGGCCTGAGGCGGATCGGCGCCGCGGACCGGCTTGGCCCGTGACTTGCGTGACTGTGGTGCGCGATTGGTTTCCGCTAAACCTTGTGATCGCCCATAAGGCGAAAGGCGAACTGAATTCCTCGCTCGGACCGAGAGAACACTACTTTTGGGTTGAATCCCTGAGGCCCAAGCGCGAAAGAACGACCGGCGAGGGAACACTCGATGGCAAGCACGATCCAGGCGCAGCAAGCCTACTGGAATGGTTGGAACAAGACCAACCGGGAGACGCACGTCTCCGATACTGGTCTTGATCAGCGTGACGTTGTGCTTAACTGGCTCCGTCAGCTTGGCCGGACTGACCTAGACATCATCGAAGTTGGTTGTGGGACGGGATGGCTATGTCCTTCGCTCGCCGCATTCGGTCGTGTGACGGGCACTGATCTTTCCGATGAGGTGGTGAATCGGGCTCAGGAGCGGATGCCGGAGATCAAGTTCGTCGCCGGCGATTTCATGGGACTGGATTTCCCTGACGCTGGATACGATGTCATCGTCTCGTTGGAAGTACTTTCGCACGTTGCCGACCACGCGGCATTCATTGCGAAGCTTCACCGCATGCTGCGCCCTGGCGGCGTATTAATGCTAGCGACGCAGAATCGGCCGGTGCTTGAGCGCCACAACAACGTGCCGCCCCCGGCGGAGGGGCAGTTGCGCCGTTGGTTTGACCGCGAAGAGCTGCGGTCGGTGCTTTCCGATTGCTTTGAAGTCCAGGAACTCTTCCCCATCACGCCGCGCGCTGATCGCGGCGCTGCGCGCTTGCTCATAGGAAACACCGCGAGAAAATTCATTCGACATGTTCCGGGGCGCGTTGTGGAGCGCGCATTGGCGCCAACCTTTGGCTGGACGCTCATGGCGCGGTGCCTCAAACCGAATACCTCAGCCTAATCGCTATCGCGCCGGGCGGCCCGGTTGCTTAACGATTGAAATCGCGCAGCACTTCGTCGCGCACCCTTGCATCGCCGAACGCCAGCACGCGGCCGCCTGAGCTGGCGTCGCCGCCATCCCAAGCGCATACGCCGCCACCAGCGCCGGTGAGAATGGGGATCAGGGCTGCGATGTCGAAAGCTTTGAGGCCGCTCTCGATAACGGCATCGATGTGGCCTGCGGCGACCATGCAATAGGCGTAGCAGTCATAGCCATAGCGGGCGAGCTTCGCTTGGTCGCGAATACTGGCCCACCCGCGCGCTTCGTCGCCCGCGAAAAGGTCCGGGCTTGTCGTTGAAATCGTGGCTTCGCTCAGGGTGGCGCAAGCGCGCGTCTTTAGTGCATGGGTACCGCTGCGGGTCGTTGCGTTAGCGCCGTCCATCCAACCGCGATAGCGCTCTTGCGTAAATGGTTGATCCATCACGCCGATGAGTGGTCGCCCTTCATGATAGAGGCCGATAAGGACACCCCACGTGGGCAGGCCCGATATGAAGGCGCGGGTGCCATCGATGGGATCGAGAATCCATTGATAGCCGTCTCGGCTTTCACGTTCGCCGTACTCTTCTCCGAGCACGCCGTGCTCTGGAAAGTTCGTCTCAATGAGCGTGCGCATTGCGCGCTCCGCCGCGCGATCTGCATCAGTGACCGGATCGAACACCGCGCCCTTGCTTTCGACGTTATGCGCCGCGCGGAAATACGGAAGGATCGCCGCTCGTGCGGCGTCGGCCAGCGTGTCGGCAAAAGCGAGCAATCGAGACGGATCGTGCATAGGCATGAGCTTACCTTAGCGCGACCCGCTCGTACTTCGAACCTATGCGGCGCTCAGTGCGTCCCTACGGAGAGCCTTGGCCAGATCCAACAGCTTTTGGCGAGGACGCTTGCCGAGGGTGTAGTAGGCGCGGATGAGCTCGATCGTTTCCGACTGGCTCAGCACCTCGTTTGGGATGTCGTCGCCACCCACCGCTTCGGGGGTGACGGGATCGGGCAGGCCTTCGAAGAAATAGGTCGCTGGCACCCGGAGCGCAGCAGCGATCCGATAAAGCCTTGATGCCGTGACGCGATTGGCGCCGCACTCGTATTTCTGGACCTGTTGGAAGCCCGTTCCGATCGCGTCCCCTAAATTCTGCTGCGTCAGCCCGAGCAAACGCCGGCGGCGGCGCAGTTTTTTCCCAACGTGAATATCAATGTCGTCCATGGCGTTGTCCCCACCCATCGCCCCCCTAGAGCGATGCAAGCTTCGACGGCTTGAGCCCAGCACTCCCGTGGCCCGCGAAAACTCTGGGGTTCGAAAACACACCAGGCTCGCGTGTCACAACCGTTTGATACGCCCCCGAAGCGAAAGTTAACGCCGAGCTGGCGAATTACTAGCGCGATTGTGGACATCCTGTGAGTTGCCGGTAAGGCGTGGCGCCGAAAGCGCGCTTGTGACCTCGGCGCAAACGAAAATAGGCTCGCTTTGCAGCGAGCCCATCCCCGTTTCCCCCAACCTGAGCGGCGTATTAGGCCGCGTCGGTGGATTCGTCTTGCAGCGCCTTCGCGAGATCGAGGAGGCGGCGGCGCGGACGTTCACCGAGCTTGTAGTAAGCGCGGATCAGTTCCAGCGTTTCTTTCTGCGAGAGCACGTCAGCCGCGATCAGATCGCGGTCGTTGGCCGGCGCGCCAGGGGTCGCGGGAGCCGCGACTTGTTGCAGGCCTTCGAAGAAGTAGTTCACCGGCACGTTCAGAGCGACGGCGAGTTCGTAAAGACGGCTCGCGGTCACGCGGTTCGCACCGCATTCGTACTTCTGGATTTGTTGGAAGCGAATGCCGATGGACTCAGCCAGTTGTTGCTGGGTGAGGCCCAAGAGACGGCGACGGCGGCGGAGCCGCTTGCCGACATGGAGGTCAATGGCGTTAGCCATGGTGTGTGCGCCCTTGTTCATGGCGGTGTCCCCCATGGGCCCGCCTTATGCGCAGTTGGAGAGCAGGACGCGTGCCACGTGCTTTGGGCGCGAATTGTTCCGTGGTTAGCGTTTGTTGAGCATACCAAGCGCTCTTGGGGCGAATTCTGAGCCGTTTCGGCGCCACGCGATTTGGTAAACACTGTCGAGCCACGGTTTCGTCATGGCGCCGCCCTTAGTGGCGCATCTTCGCGCGAGATTTGTTCGTCTCTGACGGAGTCGAAGATGAAAGTGCGGGCTCTTCTTTTGGTTGCTCTGCTCGCGTTGAGCGCGTGCGCCTCGACGCGGCGGCCCCTGAGTTATCAGGGCGGCATGCCGGACGCCGACGTTTACGTTGGCGAACAGCGTTTCCAGGTTTGGTTTCATGGTCGCGATCAGACGGTGCTGGTCGTCCGGGGCGAGCCGCGATCTCTCGGGCTGCTGATGGCGGAGAACATGACGCTTTACGCTAACGACCGGACGCTCGGCATTCTGTGGTGGGGCGCGGCGGCGAACGCGGTGCTGACACAGTTTGGTTGCTACGGCACCGAAGTGACGGGCGCCGATCAGATGCGCGAGATCCAATACACCTGCCGCGAGCCGGTCGACGTTAACGCCCAGGTGGCGCAACGGCGGGAAGAATGGCGGCAGGGCGTGCGCGTGCCGCCGCCTGCTCCGGGCTGAGCCGACATTACCGCATTGATATTTTACTCCTGTCGTGAATGTGCTACACGTGTAGCATGCTAATGACAGGAGCCGCTTATGGTCCAGGCGCCGCGCCCTTCGGGATTTGAACTCAAGCTTTTGCGCGCGCTTTGGAGCGCTGAGCGGCTTAGCGCCCGCGAGATCCACGATGCGACCGAGGCCAGCACCAATTGGTCCTACTCGGCGACGCGCACGACGCTCGATCGCATGGAAGAAAAGGGCTTGGTTAAGGTCAGCGCTGTTCATGGGCTGAAGACCTACTCTGCGGCGCAATCGAAGCTCACCACGATGGCGCTGCTGGTGCAGGATTTTGCGCGAAACGTGCTCGACTCCGACACGCCGCTTCCGGCGGCGGCGTTTGCCGACAGCAAGCTGCTGGATGCGGATGAGATCGAAGAACTGCAGGCGCTGCTCGATTCGCTGAGCGAAGAGGACAAGCGATGAGCGCGCTGGCGGTTTGGATCGGCGTGCTCGGGCTTGCGCCTTTGGTTTGGTCTGCGCTGATTGCGCTGGCGCGCCGCCACACGATTGGCAAAGCGCTGCTCAGCGATGCCCATGAGAAAACGCTGCTGGCCGTCATGGTGGCGCCAATCGCGCTTGGCGCCGCATTGCTGTTGGCGCCTCGTGAAGCGGTATCCGCGGTTGCGCCGCCGCTGTTGGAGTTCGTCGATCTTGGTCGAGGCGGCAACGTCGTGGGCGTGATCGAGGCCGACGCGCAGCCGGCGATCGACTGGTTCGCGGCGGTCGCGGCCACGCTGCTTGGATTCTATCTCATCGGCTTGGTGCGGTTTGTGCCGCCATTGATTGGTGCGCATGCAAGACTCAGGCACTGGGAAGCAGCTTCGCGCGCGCATCCCTCGATTTCTGGCGTTTACGTCTCCGAGTTGACGGGAACGCCGGTAGCGATCGCTCATGGCCGAATTCTCATTCCACGGCGTCTGGTTGAGGAACTCTCATCAGAGCAGCTCGCGTTGATTGTTGAGCACGAGCGCAAACATCACGCGCGCGGCGATGTTCTGTTCTATGCGGCGCTTGCTTGGATTGAAGCACTGCTTTGGTTCAATCCCACGGTGCGCGAGCAGGCGCGCCGCTGCCGGCTTGCGGCCGAACTTGATTGCGACGCGGCGGTGACCGCCGCCGCGCCCGAAACACGCAGAGCCTACGCGCAAACTTTGCTGTTGGTTCTAAAGCATACCGCCGGAGACGCATTGCCGTGCGCTCCGGCGGTCTTCTCACACCGGGCTATTGGAGACCACCGCATGAGAATACTGAACATCATGAAGCGGGAAGCGCAGGCGCACAAGGCTAAGCCTTGGCTCGCATACGTTGCCGCTCTGGCGCTCGCCGTTCCCGTTGGCTTTGCGCAACTGGCGTTGGCGCAATCGACGGGCGGAGCGACGCCAATCGCCAATGTCGCTCCGGCCTTTTCGGTGACGCCCTTGGTTGGCCGCGTTTCGAGTGGCTTTGGGGAACGCCCCGATCCTTTCACCAGCCAAACGCGTTGGCATGCTGGCATCGACATTATCGGGAACGAAGGCGATGCGATCGTTGCGCCAGCGGCGGGACGTGTCGCGCGTGTGGTCGCGAACAACAATGGCTACGGCAATATGTTGGAGATCGATCATGGCGGCGGCTACGTGGTTCGCTACGCGCAGCTGAGCGCGTTTGAGGTTCGCGAGGGCGAACAGGTGAATGCAGGACAGCTGATCGCGCGTGTCGGCCGCTCGGGCCGTGCGACAGGTCCGCACTTGCACCTTGAAGTATGGCGCGACGGCGTGGCGATCGACCCCGCTCTCGTTCTCAATCTGTCGAGCGGCGGCTGAGGAGTGTACGCACCGCTCCCCGCGAGGGGAGCGGTAGCGGCGCGTCCGAAACTGGCCAGCGCGCGGCGCGGTGGTGTGCTCAACTCTGCTTCGGAGGCAGACATGCGCGTCACTGGAATCCCGACTGAGCACTACGAGCATTTTCGCGATGGCGGCGCGGATGCAAATGGGCAGGCGCCGATTGTGATGACGGCGGAGGGGGGCGCCAATCCGTGCCGGCATTGCTTGGGGCTGATCGCGGTTGGCGAACCCAAGCTCGTGCTCTCCTATCGGCCGTTCGACGCGCCGCAGCCTTACGCGGAGACCGGGCCGATCTTTCTGCATCAAAGCGCGTGTGCGCGATATGAGAGCGATGAACTGCCGCGTTGGTTCGCGTTCCTCGATCCGGCGGCGATCCGCGGCTACGGTGCGGACAATTGGATTCGCTACGATACAGGTCGTGTCGTGGGCGGGAGCGAGCTGACGGATGTCTCGGCGTCGATCCTGGCGGACTCGAGCATCGGTTACGTGCACATCCGCTCGAAGTTCGGTTGCTTTCAGTGTCGTGCCGATCGCGGCTGAGGGGAGTGGGTGGGCTCTGCCCGGGAGGCTGCGGCGTCGATCAAGCATTGCGCGCGAACTATAAATCCCGTTCGCAGCTGTAGGATACGATTGCTAGGTAACGGCTGCTTTTCGCCGGGCGCGGCCCGCCGGGCGTTTGGCCGACCGCAGCCTTTCGTCGATCACGGCTATTGGACGTCAGATGGCCAATTTGCCTCTTCGATTCGTCTGGAAGCCGCGCTCAGCTCAGCAACGAAATCAGACTCCAAGGCGATGGGCGAAACCGATCTGCAATCTTCAAGGCGGCACAGAAGTTCTGAGAGCGCCACCTCTTGAACACGGGTGATACGTTCAGCGAGCGGCCCGGCCCCCGCATAAAAATAGTCCGCCAGTATCCCCGCGATTACGATCGCGGCGTCGTGCGAAAGCTTCGTGTGCACTTGTGGCCGCTCAGTCATGCTTCACCTTCCCAGGGCTAGTCGCATTTTTGCCAGCGCTTCAAGACGCCGGGGCGGACATTTCATCACACGTTCGCGCTGCAGCGCCAATGTCCGCTTCGGGCCAATAGCGGACCAAAGGCAGCCGCGCAGACTTAGCTCGCTTCCTTGGCCTTTGCGGCGCGCTTGCGCTCGTTTGGATCGAGGTAGGCTTTGCGGATGCGAATGGCGGCGGGGGTGACTTCGACGAGTTCGTCGTCTTCGATCCAGGCCATGGCTTGTTCGAGCGTGAGGCGGCGCGGCGGCGTGAGGCGGATCGACTCGTCCTTGCCTGACGCGCGCACGTTGGTGAGCTTCTTGCCCTTCAGTGGATTCACGTCGAGATCTTCGCCGCGGCTGTTTTCGCCGATGATCATGCCTTCATAGACGTCTTCGCCGTCGGCGATGAACATCTGACCGCGCTCTTCGAGATTCCACAGCGCGTAGGCGGTGGATTGGCCTTTGTCGTTCGAGATCAGCGCGCCGTTGCGGCGGCCTGGGATTTCGCCTTTCCATGGCGCCCACGAGTGGAAGAGGCGGTTCATGACGCCGGAGCCGCGCGTGTCGGTCAGGAATTCGCCGTGATAACCGACCATGCCGCGCGACGGCGCAAGCATGACAAGGCGCGTCTTGCCGCCGCCTGACGGACGCATGTCCTGCAGCTCGGCTTTGCGGATGCTCATCTTCTCGATGACGACGCCGGTGTATTCGTCGTCCACGTCGATGACGACTTCTTCGACCGGCTCGAGCGTTTGACCGTTCTCGCTGCGCGTCAGCACCTTGGGACGCGAGAGCGAGAGTTCGAAGCCTTCGCGGCGCATGGTTTCGACGAGCACGCCAAGCTGAAGTTCGCCGCGGCCGGCGACTTCGTAGGCGTCTTTGTTTGTGGTTTCGGTGACTCGGATGGCGACGTTGGATTCGGCTTCCGCCAACAGGCGGGCGCGGATGACGCGGCTTTGCACTTTATCGCCGGCGCGGCCAGCGAGCGGAGAGTCGTTGATCGAAACGGTGATTGCGAGCGTCGGCGGGTCGATCGGCGTCGACGGCAACGGCGCGCTGAGTTCGATAGAGCCGATGGTGTCGGCGACGGTTGTGTCAGTGAGGCCGGCGATGGCGATGATGTCGCCGGCTTCCGCAGTTTCGACTGGAACGCGCTTCAAGCCGCGGAACGAAAGCAACTTCGTAAGACGGCCGCGCTCGATTTCTTTGCCGTCGCGCGTCAGCGACTTCACGCTGTCGCCGACTTTCACGCGACCGGCTTCAACGCGGCCCGTCAGCACGCGGCCGAGGAAGTGGTCGGAGTCGAGCATGGTCACAAGGAACGCAAACGGCTCATCCTTGCGCGCGATCGGCTCGGGATCGGGGACGTGGCGGACGATGAGTTCGAACAGCGGCGTGAGATCTTTTTGCTCATCGCTCATGTTCACTTTGGCCCAGCCCTCTTTGCCGCTTGCGTAGAGGATCGGGAAGTCGGCTTGCTCGTCGCTGGCGCCGAGTGCGAGGAAGAGTTCGAAGATTTCGTTCAGCGCCTGGTCCGGGTTCGCGCTCGGGCGATCGACTTTGTTGAGCACGACCATCGGCTTCAAACCGCGCGCGAGCGCTTTCGAGAGCACGAACTTGGTTTGTGGCATGACGCCTTCACTGGCGTCGACGAGGATCACGCAGCCATCAACCATGCCGAGGATGCGTTCGACTTCGCCGCCGAAGTCGGCGTGGCCGGGCGTGTCGACGATGTTGAGGCGATAGTGCTCGCCGCCCTTGTCCCAGAGGATCGAGGTGCATTTTGCGAGAATGGTGATGCCGCGCTCGCGCTCCTGATCGTTGGAGTCCATGGCGCGCTCTTGGCGGGCCTCATTGGCGCGGAAGGCGCCGCCCTGGGCGAGGAGTTGATCGACGAGGGTGGTCTTGCCGTGGTCGACGTGGGCGATGATCGCGAGGTTACGGAGGCGCTCGGCCATGAAATCGGGCTTTCGGTGAGATGCGGCGCGCTTCTGCCCGCTCTATCTGCCTGCTTCAACGGCAAGCCTGGAGAATCCTTAGGCACGACCCATCCGGGGGTGCATGTGTGCATGTGCAATACGGCATGGGGTCAGAAAAAGACAAGCAAAATCTGATTAGTAACGGATTTTACAAATACGTGACGCCTCGTTCACCTTGCAAATTGCTGCAGTGCGAAATAAGTTCTTTGCGTTGCGGGGTTTCGCGATCCCGCTCCCGCCCTATCGGGCGTTTCCTCCCTATTATACCTTCAACCGCCGGGCTCACCCCCGGCGGTTTTTTCTTGGGTCGCGCGGGCGTTCAGGTCGACTTCTGGCGGACGCGATCGAAGATCTCCGTCACGTCAGGCGTCACGGCATCGCCGAAGTCGCTGATCTCATAAAGCGGGCGGATGTCGATGTCGCTCGGGCCGGGCATCGGATTGGGGCAGCGTTTCACCCATTCGACCGCCTCAGCCATGTCCTTCACTTCCCAAAGCCAATATCCGGCGACGACTTCCTTGGTCTCGGTGAAGGGGCCGTCGATCACTGTGCGATCGGGGCCGTTGAAGGAGACACGTTTGGCGTGCTTCGTCGGCTTTAAGCCGTCGCCGCCGACGAGGATGCCTGCATCGGCGAGGGCTTCGTTGAACTTGCCCATTTCCGCCAACGCCTCCGGCGTGGGCATGAGGCCAGCTTCGCTATCGGCGGTGGCTTTCACGAAGACGATGACACGCATGGTGAGCTCCTTTGCTGCTTCTTAGCATAGGACGAACGAGTGCTGCGCGAGCCGACATCGCGCGCAGCCGAAATAACCGCTTGCGACAGCGGCGAAGAAGGAGAGCACGGAGCGCGGGTGAGGCGCAGAGTGTGGTCTCAATAATGCGGCGCTGATCACTCAACACCGCCGCGCTTCACACGCGCTCCGTTGCGGTTGGCGAGCGCCGGCTCGGCACGTGGAGGTCTTTCACTCCCTTGGCTCGGGCGCCGGCGGCGTGCGGGACGTTGTGTTCCCAACGTTCCCCGGTGTGCTCCCTCGGTTGTGACCCCTCGGGCTTCAGACGCTATGTATTCGCACTTTGCGCGAACACCGGGCGCCATCACGCTCAACCGCATCGTTCCAACGTTGGTGCGAACAGGGATCCAACTGCTCTCCGATCGAAACGACATGTGCAGTTTCTCACGGATCGAACGGTGTGGGATAGATTTTCACGCTTGCGTTGGTTTTGCTGCGGAAATGCTGGAGAAACTGTGGGATAGATTGGCCGAGGGCGAGGGCGAGTATGAGTGAACCAAGTAAGCGCAATGAGCTGAACGACGCTGTTGAGGACGCGCTCGGCTTCAATTTCCGTTCGCTCCGAACATTGTTCGATTTGTTCGTGCGGCCGAGGCGTGTGTTCGAGGCATACGCGGCGCGCGACCGCGTGAGGTACACACCGGCGATCCGGATCTTCTTCGGGCTGATCGGCTTGCAGGTTTTGGTTTCAGTGATCTGGGGTGGTTGGGAAGGCGTGTTCACGCGCCAAATCGAGGCGGGCCCGCCGGAGGTTCGAGCAACATATGAACAGCTCTCCGGCGGCGACCTTCCGGGATTCATCAACCACTACGCCGAGGCCGCAAATTTCGGCCAACCCATCCTTGTGGCGCTGTTTACTTCACTGAGCGTCTTTGTGCTGGGGTGGTTTCGGCCGCAGCTATCGTGGCTCAGCCGCATGAACATCGCGATGGGTGTGCTGTGCGTCGGCACAGTCATCGGCATGTTGAGCATGCCGCTTATGGCGTCCGACGCCTTTATGGAAGCGATGTGGATTGGCATTCTCGGCGTTGCCCTGGCTTATTTCGTAACCATCTTCAGGGGCGCGCCCGGCGTCATCGCCGATAGTTTTGGCGGCGCCTTCGGCAAGTCGCTGATCTACACCATTGTGCTGATGCTGCTGGTGTTCCTCGCGGGCATAGTGCTCTCACTCGCTTGCATCGCCTACGCGGTCATGCGGTTGCAGAACCGCTAGGCGAGACTCTTGTGAAACGCCGCGGCGCTCAATGCTTCTGCGAGGCGCGTCATGTCTGACCGAACGCGGGCGTAGCCGTTGGTGCGTTCGAGCGTACGCTCGTCGATGTAAAGCGCGCGATTGATCTCGATTTGCAGCGCGTGAACATGCGCCGCGGGGCGGCCATAGCTCTGGGTTGTATGGCCGCCGGCGAACGGCGTGTTGCGGGCGACGCGATAGCCCAAGCGGCGAAGCGTCGCTTCCGCGAGCCCCGTTACCGAGGGATGGCACGAGGCGCCAAAACGATCGCCGAGCACGACATCAGGCGCATGCGAGCCGCGCGCATTGTTCGGCATAGAGTGACAATCGATCAGCACGGTGCAGCCGAATTGCTCCTTCGTCTCAGTGACGAGGTTCTGCAGCAACGCATGATAGGGGCGGTGGACGGCGTTGATGCGCCGCTCCGCTTCGCCAAGCGATAGCTTGCGGCGATAGATGCTTTGGCCATCGCCGCTAATCCGAGGAATGGCGCCGAGCCCCGCTTGCACGCGCGCGGAGTTTGATTGGGGCGAAGGCGGCGGCCGTTCGTCAAACATCTCCGGGTCGAGTTCGGCGGGGTCGCGGTTTAGATCGACATAGGCGCGGGCGACTGTGCCGGAGAGCACGCACGCGCCATGGGCGGCGGCGCCGGCGAAGAGTTCATCGACGTAGGCGTCCTCCGAGCGGCGAAGGCTGATGAGGCTGACGCGCGCGTCGGCCAGAAGCTCCGGTGGATAGCGGCGTCCGCTATGCGGGGAGGCAAAAATCAGCGGCGATGTGCGGCGCAGAGGCTCGATCAGCACGAACGGCGGCTCGTTGTGAGCAACGGCCTGGCTTTCGCCGTCCGCCGCGGCCTGCGCCGCGTTTGAGCCGAGATCTGTCGGGTCCATGCTCTGGTATTGTTCGCGCCGCTTACGGAGCCGTCAATCTTTACGCCTGTTTACGAGCTGTGTGTGAAGCTTTAGCCGCCCTTTACCCGATTTATGCTAGGCGTTACCGATCAATGGGGGCCGGAAGTTCCGGAGCTGCTGGCGAATGGCGCGTATTCTATTAGCCGAAGACGATGACTCGCTCCGCGGGTTCCTGGTGTCGAGCCTCTCGCGTGCGGGGCATGACGTTACCGGCTTTGGCGACGGCGATGCCGCCTGGGAGGCGCTGGAGCATGGTTCTTTTGACCTGCTGCTGACCGACATCGTGATGCCCGGTCTCGATGGCATCGAGCTGGCGCGCCGCGGCGCGGAAGCCGATCCGGCCATGAAGATTGTCTTCATCACGGGCTTCGCGGCGGTGGCTCTATCGGCCCAAAGCCAAGCGCCGAAGGATGCGAAGGTGCTGTCTAAGCCCTTCCATTTGAAGGATTTGGTTGTCGAGATCGAACGGGTGATCGCGGCGGCTTGAGGAATCCCCGGAGGGCCTGTATAGGCGCTCCACCCAACGCATTGGGTCCTGGTTCGGCCGGGACAAAGGGCGCGTAGCTCAGCGGGAGAGCACCACGTTGACATCGTGGGGGTCACAGGTTCGATCCCTGTCGCGCCCACCATCTTTGCAAGCACTTAGCCTGTAAAACTCTCCGCAAAAAATGCCGTGAACGCCCGTAGAACCTGTGAAACTTTTTTGGGTTGGTCGTGAGCGACGATGGCGCTGCACCGTGTCACGTGCAGACTTCTCTTCAACGCACCCTTATTTGCTCCGCGTTCTTCTCTTGGTGACGGAGAAGCCAGTGCTCTCACTCGTAAAGGCGCACCAACGCCTTGCGATGTCTGAAAAACCGCGTTGGCCTCAAGTTGTAGGCCTTGCGATCACGCCAATCGGTGATCGTTTGGTGGCGTGTTGGTACCTTTCTGGCGGCGAGAATGGAGACTTCTGGGGTGGTTGCAGACCCAACAAAAAAATCAGCCGTGCCCGCAGCCTCCACCCGCACTTGATCGACGGCGCTTCATCATGGTCTGCCAGGCGCAACGATGCTTCAATCAGGGTCTGCAAGGAGTTGCGCTGTTAGTTCAAATGACGCGAAGAGCGCGCGCCACAAGCCCCCCGATGAAGGTGAGCGTGCTGAGCCCTAGGCAGGCATAGTAGAATATCTCGAGAGGAAACCGCTGGCGCGCGCTTACGCGCGCACAATAGGCAACGCCCGAAGCCGTGCCCGCCATGATCATCGCAAGACTGAATGCTAGGAGCACGTTGTCGTAAGGACCGGCGACGGCGCTGAAGGCCCACCCGGCGAAGGCATAGATGGGTGCAATAAGCGGGATGATAGACCTTAAAGTCTTCACGGGCCGGCACCGGCCTGGTCTGAAAAGTAGGACAGAACGAGCAAGGCTATTCCCGCCGGGAAGAGTATCCAGAACGAGATTTTCTCCATCGGTAGTCCTCCGGCGCTGTGTCCGCGCATGAACTCCGCGACGAGCGTGAAACCCACCCAGAATGCAGGAAAATAGGCTGACGCGGTCAAGCTATTCAAAGAGACAACGCAAAGAAGCGTCGCAATCGCTGCGGCCGGTATCGCTGCGATTGGTGAAATGATTGGTGAAGTCAACTTGTGCAATCCAATGTCTGTGTTGCCACGTTCTTAAAGTTGGTGGTGAACGAAGCGCCGTACG
>JAWKUZ010000022.1:0-46960 GCA_041398305.1 Hyphomonadaceae bacterium | reverse complement strand
TTCTGGCCGTGACGCGGACTAGCTCGCCCCCTAAACGCAAGCCGAGGGAGCGCGTTCATGTTCGCAATCGCACTAAGGTACGGCGCCATCTCCGGCGCGGTCGTCATCGCCGTCATCATTGCGGGGATGGTCTACGCCGACGGCGTCGGCGGTGGGCACGCCACCTCCTCGTTGTGGTTCGGCTACCTCATCATGATCCTGGCGCTGTCCACGATCTTCCTGGCTATCCGCGAGTACCGGAACAAGAACCTCGGCGGCGTGATCAAATTCCTACCGGCCTTCGGCGTCGGCCTTCTAGTCGCAGCGATCGCGGGCGTCGTTTACGTGGCAGCATGGGAGACATTCTTGGCCGTGACGCACTATCCGTTCATGGAGAACTATACCGCCGCCATGATCGAGTCGAAGCGCGCCGCTGGCGCTTCCGCGGCCGAACTCGATGCATTCATCGCGGAGATGAACCAGGCGAAAGAGCAATACGCTAATCCGCTCTTCCGCATGCCTATGACCTTCATTGAGATCTTCCCGGTCGGCTTCCTGATCGCGCTCATCTCGGCCGCGATCCTCCGCAATCCCAAAGCCTTCCCCGCGCGAGCCTAAGGAGCCACGCACATGAAACTCGGCGCATTCTCAGTTAGCCTGGCGGTCAAGGACATCGCCGCCTCGCGCGCTTTCTACGAAAAGCTCGGCTTCACAGCGTTCGGCGGCAATCAGGATCAGCGCTGGTTGATCATGAAGAACGAAACGACGTTGATCGGCCTGTTTCAGGGCATGTTCGACAAGAACATGCTCACCTTCAATCCCGGCTGGGACAGCGACGCGAAGAACATTGAGACCTTCGATGACGTGCGCGAGATACAGAAACAACTGAAGGCAAGCGACGTGACGCCCGTCGCGGAGGCTGACGAGTCAACACAGGGTCCCGCTCACATCGTGGTGGTCGATCCGGACGGCAATCAGATTCTAATCGATCAGCATCGCTAGCTGCCTCCTGGGGTGGCGACAGCCCACCATGGGCCTAACTCAAGCTTCGATACGGCCCGTGCGAGTAATACTTAGGACGAGCGTCGATCCGCACGTGCAGCCAAGAAACACCCAAACCAGATGTACTGATCCAAAGGGGACGCTGAGGCGACGCCTGCATCCAGCGCTCGGCAACCTCGCCGGTCTTTCGCCATAGCGTTCGGATTTGCCCACGCGGAGCAGTTCGCAAGAAACTGACGAGATGCGCGTAGGCGCCTTCGCCACTGTCGCACGGCACAATCAACTCGGCGTCCCCGCCAAGATTTGTCCGGGCAACGACTTCGTGCGTGCCACGACCCGCATCAATCATCTCCGAGAACGGACGCGCGTCTGCAACGAGTCGGCCAACCGCGTCACTCGGGATGACCATGCACTCGAACGACGATGCCAGCCGATCGGCTGTTAGTGGCGGCGTCTCCCAGAAGATACCTGCGTACGGGGCGGCGGCAAGTGTCGCGGAGAATGCATCCACGAAAGGCTCATCGGTTTGCAGCAGCCGCAGAACCTCTTGGCGCGAAGCATCCGTGCGCAGACGCTTCCCGCCTGCGTAATCCTCAACCTGTAGCGCTGGCGTCAATCACCGCTCCACGCACACAGCGATGCCCATGCCGCCGCCGATGCAGAGCGTGGCGAGGCCTTTGCTCTTGCCGCGGCGTTGCAGTTCATAGAGCAGCGTCGTGAGCACGCGTGCGCCGGAGGCGCCGATCGGGTGGCCGATGGCGATGGCGCCGCCATTGACGTTCACGATGTCGGTGTCCCAACCCATGTCCTTGTTCACCGCACAGGCTTGCGCGGCGAACGCTTCGTTCGACTCGACAAGGTCGAGGTCGCCGACTTTCCAGCCCGCGCGCTCAAGCGCGGCGCGCGAAGACGGGATCGGTCCCGTACCCATCACGCTCGGATCGACGCCGCGCGAAGCCCACGACGCAATCCGCGCCAGCGGCGTCAACCCGCGCGCTTTGGCTTCATCCGCCGTCATCAGCACCAGCGCCGCAGCGCCATCGTTGATGCCAGAGGCGTTGGCGGCGGTGACGGTGCCGTCCTTCTTGAACGCGGCGCGCAGCTTCGCGGCGCCGTCCACCGTGGCGTCGTGTTTGATGTACTCGTCGTTCTCAACGATCGTGTCGCCCTTACGGCCCGACACAGTTACCGCGACGATCTCATCCTTGAACTTGCCAGCCTTCTGCGCCGCACTCGCCTTCTGTTGGCTGAGCGTCGCGAACTGATCTTGTTGGTCGCGTGAGATCTGCCACTTCTCGGCGACGTTCTCGGCGGTGATGCCCATGTGATATTGATTGAAGACGTCGGTGAGGCCGTCCTTGATCATCGTGTCGCTGAACGAAAGATCGCCCATCTTCTGACCGGCGCGCAGATGCGCGGCATGCGGCGAGAGGCTCATGTTCTCCTGCCCGCCCGCGACCACGATCTTGGCGTCGCCCGCCATCAGCTGCTGGTAGCCGACAACGACGGCGCGGAGGCCGGAGCCGCATACCTGGTTGAGTGACCAGGCCGGGGCGTCATCAGGCACGCCCGCTGCGCGGCTCGCCTGCCGCGCCGGGTTCATGCCCTGGTTGGCGGTAAGCACTTGGCCCAGCACCACCTCGGACACGTCCTTCGGATCTACTTTTGCGCGCTGCAGCGCGGCGGTAATCGCGGTTCTACCCAGCTCATGCGCGGGCACCGCAGCAAAAGAGCCGTTGAACGAGCCGACGGGCGTACGGGCGGCGGAAACGATGACGATGTCTGTCATGGTGGCTGGGCTCCTGAACGGGCGAAGGCCTTGGGCTGAAAGGAAGACTTGAAGCGCCTGCTATCGCACAAGCGGGGAGCGAAATCCACGCGCCCTCTCCGCCCCTCTCACCCCTAAACGGCGGCTCTCTCTTGCATTGCGGCGAAGGAAGCGGGAGTTTGCGGCAAAGCCTGCGTTCGCGGGCGCAAAAAACGATAGGGACACGAACGTGGCGGATTCAAGTGGCCCGGCAGCGGGGGAAGCCGGCGGCGCGGACGCTCAGCAAGGCGATCCGATCGTCATCAAGAAGTACGCCAACCGGCGCCTCTACAACACCGGTGAGAGCAAGTACGTCACCCTCGACGATCTCTCGGAAATGGTTCGCGAAGGCGTCGACTTCATCGTCCTCGACGCCAAGACCGGCGACGACATCACGCGTTCGGTTCTGACCCAGATCATCTTCGAGCAAGAGAGCAAGGGCCAGAGCATGTTGCCGGTGCAGTTCCTGCGCCGCCTCATCCGCTTCTATGGCGATCAGATGCAGGGCTTTCTGCCGCCTTATCTCGAAATGAGCATGGAGAGCTTCTCCAAGGCGCAAGAGCAGATGCGCGAAAACATGTCGCGTACGTTTGGCGCAGCGACGCCAATGGCGGCGTTCGAGGAACAGGCCCAGCGCAACATCGCGCTCTTCCAGCAAGCAATGAAAGTTTGGGCGCCATTCGCCGCCGGTTCAATGCCGAATGTCCCCGGTATGCCCGGCGTCTCCAAAGGCGGCGTCGAGGAAGAAGACAAGGACGAGCAATTGGCTGAACTGCGCCGCCAAATGGAAGCGATGCAGAAGCAGCTCGACCAGATGACGAAGCGCTGAGCGCTAATAGTTAGTAATCTGATCAAGACGAAAGCGTTTGACGTCATCGCTCCGTGTGCGATGGCTTATGCGCATGCCGCAACGACTTGCTGCGCGATTGGGGGAGCTAGACATACGCGAGCGCTTCGCGCCGCGTGCTCCTGCGTGGGCGGTTCAATTTGCCTTCGCAGCGTTTTGCGTGAGCTGCGAAATCGTCGTTCGAGTGTTGATCAACCAGTTTTTCCCTGGCGCGGCGCCGTTCGCGCTTATTTTTCCCGCCACGCTGGCCGCAACGTTGTTCGCAGGCTGGCAATGCGGCTTCCTCACTCTCACGATCTCTGAGGTACTCGCTTGGTACTTCGTGATACCCGTTGTCGGCAGTTTCGCCTTCCCAAACCCCGAGGACAGTTCACGTCTCATCGTCATTTTCTTGGCCGGGATCATCGTGGTTTTCTTGGCCAACGCCTTTCGTACTGCGGCACGCAACGCGGCCAGCGTTCGCACAGCGCAAGTTGAGGAGCGAGACCTGCTTTTGCGCGAGATCGAGCACCGCATCAAAAACAATTTCGCGATGGTCAACAGTCTCGTGGAGATGCAACGGCGAAATGCGGATAGCGATGAAGTGAAACGGGCGCTGTCGGCGGTTGCCGCGCGCGTTGAGAGTTTTGCCCGCGCACACAACCACCTCTATCGCAGCGCCGACGATGTTGGAGCTGTCGAAATGCGGGCCTACGTTCGCGAACTCGGCGAGGCGCTGGCGCAGGCGCTCGCGCAGCAAGGCGCCATCGAGCTATCTTCGGACGCCGACGATCTCACGATCGATCGCGACCGCGCCGTGACGATCGGTCTTCTGATCAACGAACTTGTCACCAACGCCGCCAAGCATGCGTTCCGCGGCCGCGACCGCGGCGCCGTCGATGTTCAGTTCCGCCGCAATGAAGATGGCTGGCGACTCATTGTGGCCGACGATGGCGTCGGCTTCGATCCCGCGACGGTTTCAAAGATCGGCTTGGGTCAGCGTCTCGTTGAGGCGTTCGTACGCCAAGCCAACGGGACACTGACCACCGAGAGCAACAACACTGGCACACGTGTCGTTGTCGATTTCGAAGCCTAGCGGCGATTGACAGTCACCTGCAGGAAAGTCGCGGGTATGCTCGTCACGTCCGCTTTTCCGCTCTTGTTTTGCGCCTCAAACAGCGCTGCGAGTTCGGTATAAAGCGCTTCAGCCTTGCCGGCTTTCTCCGCTGCATCAAAAGCGTTCATCGTCGGCCCGTAATAGGTGCGAAACGCATCGAGCAGCGCCTTTGGAGGGCCGGCAAAGTTGAAGGTGTAGGTTTGGCGTTCGCAAACGATATCCTCGGGTGAAATGCCAGCCTCGCCGAAGCGCTCCTTCACATTGGACTCAACACCCCACGTCACAGGACTGATAAAGCCCTCCGGCGGCGGCGGCGTATAAGCGGCGCTGATCTTCAGGATTTGCGCGACCAGGGTTGGATCGCCGGGGATCCAGTTTCCCATGACGATGCGCCCGCCGGGCTTCGCCACACGCACCATCTCCTTCGCCACATCGAAAGGTTTCGGCGCAAACATCGCGCCGAAGATCGAGGCGACGAGATCGAACGACTTGTCAGCGATGCCGGCCAAATTGCTCGCGTCACCCTCTTGGAAGCGGACATTAGCGAGGCCGGCTTCCTTCGCACGCCGGTTTCCAGCAGCCACGAGATTGGCGGCGATATCGACGCCAAGCACGTCAGCGCCGCGACGCGCAGACGGGATCGCTGTCGTTCCATCGCCACAGCCAAGATCGAGCACCTTCATGCCGGGCTTCACGCCCAGGCTCTCGATCAACGCATCGCCGCTTTCCCGCATCGTGGCGGCAATCTGAGTGAAATCACCCTTTTCCCACAGCGCCTTATTCGGGTTCATCTCGGTACTTCCTTGCTTCTGCGTCCGCGCATGGATGCCCCCAATGAACGCTCATCTGCGTTTGAGGCTAGTGACCGCGGTCGCAGTGGTTGGGAAGTCGAACTGAACTCTCGACGTCGAGCTAATTCCATACCGGCGGCTTACGCCCAATCCACGGCATCTCTTTTTCGAGCTGTCCTGCCAGCCTAAAAAGCGTCGCCTCGTCGCCGTAGCGCGCAGTGAACATCATCGCGATCGGCAGATTGCCTTCGCTCTGATGCAGCGGCAGCGAGAGCGATGGCTGGCCGGTTAGATTGAACGGCGGCGTGAAGCCGAACGTCGTCGCTTGGCGGCGATCGAACTCCTTCAGATCATCCATCAGCGGATCGAGGTAATCGACACGCGGTACATTCGTCCCGAGCACAGGCGTCAGCCACACATCCCATTCAACAAACTTTGAGAGGATCTGCCGGTTCATGATGCGCAATTGCTGCCAGCCCCAGCCGGCATCCTGCGCCGTCATTTTCTTGCCAGCCTCGTAGCCGCGACGCGCCAAGCCTTCGAGTTCATCATCGCCCGGCTCGCGCCCCTTAATCTCTATCCAGCGCCGGATGCTGGCGGAGAAGTTCGCTGCCGACACCATGCCCTGCGCGCGGTAGAGCAAGCGATAATCAATCCCCAACCCTTCTTCGCGCACATCGTGGCCGAGCTGCTTCAGCGTCTCGGCGGTGCGTTCTAGCGCAGCGCGGATTTCCGGATCGATCGGCTTGCCGCTCGGCGTCTCACTCGAGAACGCAATACGCATCTTTCCGGGCGCGCGCGTGATCTCCTCGAGATAGGGGCGCTCTTTTGCGGGATAGGCGAACGGGCTGTTGGCCTCGGGATACCCCGTGGCATCCAACATCGCGGCGCTGTCGCGCACCGTACGCGAGACGACATGATCCACACTCAGCCCGATGGCGCGATCTGTATCGTGTTGACCATTCGGGTTGCGGTCGCGCGTCGTCTTCAAACCCACCAGGCCGCAGCACGCAGCCGGGATGCGGATTGAACCCAAGCCGTCGCTTGCGTGGGCTAACGGCACGATCCCCGCTGCCACGGCGCTCGCCGCGCCACCCGACGAGCCGCCTGAGATGTGGTCAGTATTCCAAGGATTGCGGCACGGCCCGAGCAGAGCTGAAGATGTCACGCCCGGAATACCGAACTCAGGCGTGTTGGTCTTCCCGAACGCCACCACGCCGGACGCGCGATAGCGCTTCATCAATTCACTATCGTCAGCGTCCGCATCGACCTGGGCGAAACGGCTGGCGCTGGTGCGCGGCCAGCCCTTCACGCGCACGCCCAAGTCTTTGATCAGAAATGGCACGCCCTTGAACGGGCCGTCTGGCAATGCGCCGACGGCAACAGCGCGCGCCTCATCGTAAGCTTTGTAAACAATGGCGTTGAGCTTAGGGTTACTGCGCTCCGTACGCTCGATCGCGGCTTCCAAAAGCTCGCCAGGCGTCACGTCCCGCTTGCGGACAAGCTCCGCCAAACCGAGCCCGTCATAGTTTGCATAGTCCCGCATGCGCGCCTCCGTCGTCGCCAAGGCTAGCGGTTAATTTCCGTTTGGCACGTGAAATGCAGAATTTGAGGGCATGAGCGCCACCCGCCCCGCGCCTGAAATTGACGCCGACTTCGAAGAAGTCGGCGATCAGCGCCGGACGGACCGCCGCCAAAGCGACCGCCGCGCACTCCGCATGAAGCTTGATCCTATGTTCGCCGCCACCCTGGTGAACCAGATCGCGCGCGCTGAAAACGCGCACACAAATGCTTACGCCCGCCCCTGGCGCGGCCCACGTCCCGGCATCGTGGTGAACGTAAGCGCTTAACGCCTAGCCTGCGGCTTTTCGCTTCGAAGCTTCGAACTCTGCCAGCCACGTATCGATCGCGTCCAAGCGTGCTTCGATGCTCTCGATACGATCACCAGTATCCGCGCCCGGCGCGGATTCACGCACCGCGACGCCGCTGCGGATCGTTGCTTCCAGCAAATCGATTTCGAGGATGCGCGCGAACTCAGCGATCTCTTCCGCAGTCGGGGATCGTTCGTTGGTAAAAATGCTGTGCAGTTCACCACGTTCGATACCTGCCGCCACCGCAAGCCCAATGCGGTCCGTGCCGCGCGCGGCCAAGCGTTGGTCGAACCATGCGGCATCAAAGAAGAGCGCCATTCACTCACCCACACTCAAGCGAAGCATAGCCCGGCGCCGAACCTGCAGGTGGGCGTCGAACCATGGCTTCGTTTATCATCCCCCGATTCGGCCGCTGGCTCGACTTCACGATCGCACTCGCGCTCGGAATGTGGTGCATGTGAAAAAGCGTTCAGAGAACGGGAACTCGTGTTTGGGCAAACAAAAAGGGGCGCAAGCCTTGCGGCTGCGCCCCAATCATTAATCCCGAAGACGTTTCGCTGATCAGTGTCCGCCGCCGGCGAACTCGACGTCACGGCGAGCCGAGATGATCGTCACCACCACGCCAGCAAGCACGTCCAACAGCGCCATCACCAGGATGACGAAGAACACGCTCGTCGCGAATGCGGGGTGCAGCAGGAATTCGACGAGGCAGATGATGAACACCAGCATCGAGAGCGCGTGATTAAAAATTGCAGCCGTGCCGGTCGACGTTGATTTCAGCAACTCAACGAACAGCAGCAACAGCGCCAGCAACACCATCACATCGCCAAAGGTGATGATCCATTGCGCGCCCGACGCCATCGGCATGCGAATCCAAGCGTCCGCCAAGTGTTGGCGAACTGCGGCGCCGTCGCCGTTGTTCGCCGCCGTCGCGCCGAAAGCCCAGATGTTGTAGGTCAACACCGGGATCAGGATCAGCGGAAATACGTTGAAAATGGCCCCCATGGGACTCCCCTGCTGTTGCGTGCGTGACCGACGCCCCCGCGTCGCCGCTGTTTGTAAAGCAATCCGTTCGCCTGGATCGACACGATCATTCATAGCTCGTCCGTTCCCCCCGGCAACCGAGCCCGGCTTCTGAGCCACATAACGCCCCCGAGGTCCGTCATGTTCGCAGCCAGCCTGCCGAGATTCGTGTACTTCGAGCGACCCGCGCTCCGCTGTCGATGATTAACCGGCAAAAACTCGACTGCATAGCCTTCGCGCAGCATCAGTGCGGCCATGAAACGGTGCATGTGATCAAAGTACGGGAGCCGCAAAAAAGCTTCGCGTTTGAACACTTTGACGCCGGAACCGCTGTCGATGGCGTTGTCCTTGAGGGCCGCGCGGCGGATGGAATTGGCGATCTGCGATGCCGCTCGCTTGCTCCAATTGTCCTGCCGCTTGGTGCGGTTTCCGGCTACCATACCCAAATTGGGCGCGGCTTCCGGGCTGGTCATCTTGGCCAAAAGCTTGGGCAAATCGGCCGGGTCGTTCTGCCCGTCCCCGTCGAGCGTGCCGATAATCGGCGCTCGCGCGGCCAGCACGCCACTGCGGACAGCACGGCTTTGGCCGGAGTTCTTCCGGTGCCCCAGCAAACGCAGCGCCGGCAATTCTGCCTTCAGCGCCGCCAGTTCCGCCCGCGTATCGTCACGGCTCGCGTCATCGACGAAAATCATTTCGTAGCTGCGCCCATCCAGCACGGCAGCGATCTCGCGCGCCAGATTGGCGGCATTGCCCTCCTCGTTCATCACCGGGACAACCACGCTGAATTCGATACTCTCGGCCAAACGGCGTTCCCCGGCGCGTGAAAAGCGGGGTCTCTTAGCCGAGGCTGGGCCATGAGGCGAGTAGGCGCACCCGCCAGGGCTGCAAACCGTCACAGGGACCCGGCAAAATAGCGCTCAATGGCTTCGCCCGCTTCGCCCGCCCTGTTTGACCAGTTCGCCCGCGGCTGGCGCGGCTACCTGCTCATCGCCTTGATCGCGCTCACATCGGCGCTGATGGGCGCCACGCGCGTGCCCGTCACCGACATCGACGAAGCCCGCTTTGCGCAAGCGACGCGCCAGATGATCGAGAGCGACGATTACGTCCGCATCCGCGTGCAGGACGCCGAACGCAATCGGAAGCCCGTCGGCATCTATTTGCTGCAGGCCGCCTCAGTGAACGCGATGCGCCCATTCACAGAGCGCTTGAATACGATCTGGCCGTATCGCTTGCCATCGGCGCTCGGACTTATGCTTGCCGGGCTCGCGACGTTGTGGGCGGGCTCTGTCCTTTTTGGCTCGCGCACCGGCTTTGTCGGCGCCGCAATCTTCTCTGTCGGATTTCTCGCGGGCGCCGAGGGCATGCTGGCAAAAACCGACGCTGCTCTCGTCGGGTTCACCACGCTCGCGTTCGCCGCGCTCGCTCAACTCCGCGCTGGAACGAATCGTCCGCGCCTAATCGCGCTCGCGTTCTGGACGGCGATCGGCTGCGGCGTGATGATCAAAGGGCCGCTGACGCCACTCGCGGCTGGGCTCACGCTCGCGGTCCTATGGTTCTGGGAGCGCCGCGCGGCTTGGATGAAGCCGCTAGCGTTCTGGCCCGGCCCACTGCTCGCGCTTGCGATCACCTTGCCGTGGCTCATCGCCATCGGCATCGCAACTGAGGGGCGTTTCTACGCAGACCTGCTGCTCCGCGAGATTGGTCCCAAGCTCGTGTCCGGCGGCGATCATCGGCACGGCGGCATCCCCGGATATTACTTGCTTTGGCTGCCGTTGCTCATTTTTCCTGCGACCTATGCGCTACCGGCAGCGGCACGACTGAGTTGGACCGCGCTCCGCGCCCCACGTGACCATGACGCCAGCTCATCGTTCCGATTCTTGATCGCCTGGGCCGCGCCGATCTTCTTCTTCTTCGAACTGATGCCGGCCAAGCTCATCCACTACACGCTGCCGGCTTATCCAGCCATTGCGCTGATGTGCGCCGCCGGCCTCTTTGCAATGCGCGGTAAGCGTTGGCGCACCGCACATCCGGCAGGGCTCGTTCTATTCGGCGTATTCGGCGCGCTGATTGTGGCGCTCATGGCGGTGGTCTCGACCTTCATGCCTGGCTACCTCGCCGACGCAGGTTTGCGCCGCGCCATCGCCACAGCGCTGATCGGTGCGCTTACGCTTGGCGGCGCTTTGGCTGGTTTGATCATGCTGCGCCGCCCGACCGCCCGCGCGGCCGTGTTGGTGGCGTGTGCGCTCGTACTCTCGTTCAGCTTGCGTGAACGGCTACTGCCGGAAGCGCGTCAGCTCTTCGTGAGCAACGAAGCGGCGGCGACGATGACGCGCGCGCGTCTGATGCCCACATCAGACCAGAATTTTTGGATCGTCGGCTACGAACAGCCGAGCATCATCTTTCTGACGCGCACATGGGTGCGCCTAGTGGAGATCGAAGACTTGCCTGAGACGCCGGTTGAACCGGGTGACGGCATCATGATCGAAGGACGCGTCTTCGATCAGGCGCAAGCAGCGCTCGCGGCGCGCGGCATGGCATTCGAGGCCGCGGATCAACCAGCCCGCGGCATGGCGATTGGCCGTGGCGAATACATGATCTTGAATATTGGCCACGTCCGAGAGAGCGCTAGCGACGCGCCGGCGGACGGCCCGCAACCAAATCCTTGAGCGCGACGAGCGTGGCCAACGCGGGACGCGCAACGCGCGCGAACGCTTTCTCTATCGGCGTCTGAGCACTCTTCACTGCAAATCGCGTCAGACCCTGAACCTTCCGGCTCTTGCGCGCCTGCGCATACTCGAACTGAACGCCAGAGGCGTCGGGCTGAAACAAGACGCTGCCGCCGGCCTGCGCGGCGCGGCGGCAAAGATCGAGATCGGCATAGTCGGTATCGAACTGCTCGTCGAAGCCGTCCAATTGCTCAAAGTCGCCCTGAGGTATGAGCATGAGTGCGCCGGAGACCGCACCTACTTTTGTCGCACGATCTTCACTACGGCGCGGCGTCATCGGCCGCGCCGGCCACTCCACCGCAACAGCGATCGCTGAGAACGCGTTGAGAGCACCTGCACGCGCCGCTTGGCGTTCGCGGCCCTCCAAATCCAGCAGGCGACCGCCGACGATCCAAGGCTGTTGCGCATTGCCGCCAGCCGCCGCCAAACGCGCCACTGCGCCGCGCTGCAAAACCACGTCCGCGTTCAAGAACAACAACCAACGGCCAAGCGCGACACCCGCACCTATGTTTGCGGCAGCAGCTAAGCTCAAAGTCGGCTCTGCGCGCACCACGCGCACATCGCGGCGGTCCGCCTCGAACGCGCGCAATGTTGAAGCAATCTCTTCCGGATTGTCGTGATCAACGACGACGAGTTCGTCGATCCAATCTTCTGCAAGGGCGCTGCGCAAGCACAGGTCGAGCGGCGCACGCCCCGAGGTGTTGGCGCGAACCTTGTGCGCGACGACAATGGCGGACACGCGGGGCTGCAGCGTAGCGGACGCCGACCGTTCGCGTGACGGATGCCTATCCAACGCCTTCTCCGCCCCCAAACCCTCGGCCATCCTGGATTGCAGCAGCCCCGGCTGTAAAGCTCTCAGCCGCCGCAATCCAGAGCCGTGGCCATTACTGACGCTTCAGGTCGGGTGGCGTTGCCTCAGCGACAAGAGTTTCTTGTGCAGCTGCGAGAGAAAGCACGCTCTGCTCCTGGCTGCCGAAGCGCCGGATTGCAGCACTGCCGTCTTCCGCCTCTTTTTTGCCAACCACCGCTATTGCTGGGACTTTTGCCAGCGAGTGTTCGCGGATTTTGTAGCCAACCTTCTCGTTTCGGAGATCGAGCTCCACCCGCAGCCCAGCCGCGCGTAGCGTCTTGGCCACATCCTCGGCGTAGGCGTTGGCGTCGGAGGTAATGGTTGCGACAACCACCTGCACCGGAGCGAGCCACATCGGGAACGCGCCCGCATAGTTCTCGATCAGAATGCCGAGGAAGCGCTCGAACGATCCGAAAATCGCACGGTGGAGCATCACAGGCTTCTGCTTCGAGCCATCCTCCGCGACGTACTCCGCCCCAAGCCGCTCGGGCAGAACGTAGTCGTTTTGAATCGTGCCGCACGTCCATGTGCGACCGATTGCGTCCTTCAGCTGGAAGTCGAGCTTCGGCGCATAGAACGCGCCGTCGCCCTGCGCGATGACCGGCTCGACGCCTGCTTTGCGCGCGGCATCCAGCAATTGCGCTTCCGTCTTGTCCCAGAACTCTTCTGAGCCGGCGCGTTTCTCTGGGCGCGTACCAAGCGTGATGTGATCGCGCTCGAGATCGAAGTCCGCGTGGATCGATGATGCGAGTTCGATGAACGCCGCCACCTCGTCCACGATCTGATCTTCGCGGCAGAAGATGTGCGCATCGTCCTGCGTGAACGCGCGCACCCGCATCAAGCCATGCAGCGAACCTGACGGCTCGTAGCGGTGGCACGCGCCCATCTCCGCCATGCGCAGAGGCAGATCGCGATACGACTTTTGCCCGAACCGGAAGATCTGGATGTGACCCGGGCAGTTCATCGGTTTCAGCGCGAGCTCCTCGCCCTCAACCGTCTCGCAGACAAACATGTTGGCGCGGTAGTTCTGCCAGTGACCCGACTTTTCCCAGAACACGCGATCCAACACCTGCGGCGTGCGCACTTCGACATAGCCGGCAGCCGTTAAGCGGCGGCGCAGATACGCCTCGATCGTGCGCCACAGCGTCAGGCCCTTCTCGTGCCAGAACACCATGCCGCGCCCCTCTTCCTGCATGTGGAAGAGATCCGTCTGGCGACCAATTTTTCGGTGATCGCGCTTCTCGGCTTCGTCGAGGCGATGGAGGTAGTCCTCCAGCTGCTTCTCATCGGCCCAAGCCGTGCCGTAAATGCGCTGCAGCTGCTGATTATTTTGATCACCACGCCAATAGGCGCCGGCGAGCTTCATCAGCTTGAAGGCTTTGCCGAGCTTGCCCGTCGACGGCAAATGCGGCCCACGGCAGAGATCGCCCCACTTATCGCCATGGCTGTAGACCGTGATCGGATCGCCCGGTTTGATCACTTCATCGATCGTCTCGGCCTTGTAGATTTCGCCGATCGATTTGAAGTGCGCGATAGCCGCTTCCTTGTCCCAGACCTTGCGTATGATCGGCAGATCGGCATCGACGATCTCGCGCATGCGCTTTTCGATCTTTTCGAAATCATCGATCGAGAACGGCTCGTCGCGCGCAAAGTCGTAGTAGAAGCCATCTTCCGTCACCGGGCCGAACGTGACTTGCGTGCCGGGGAAAAGCTCCTGAACCGCTTGCGCCAGCACGTGCGCCGCATCATGGCGCAGAACTTCAAGCCCATCTGGACTATCGCGCATAACCAGTTCGATCTTGCCGCTGCCTTCCAGCGGACGCGTCAGATCCCACCACGCGCCATCGATCTTGGCGGCGACGATCTTCTTCGCGAGTGATTTGGAAATGCCTTCCGCGACCGCGAGCGGCGTCACGCCATCATCGTACGATCGCTCAGCGCCGTCGGGAAATTTGAGAGAAATGCTCATGACTTGGACTCGTGCTGATTTGCGTTGTTGGGAGAAGCGAGCGGCATGCCGGTGCTAGTTCGCTCTTCCTCGGGCGGCGCGCGGTAGCCGCCTTTCCAATCGCCATAGCGCCACGGGCGCCACCAGGAGTTCGTTTTGATGTCATGCGGCGCGGGATCCCAGCCATGTCCGCCCCACGGCGCGCAGCGGCAGAGTCGCGCTCCGGCCATCCAGCTGCCCGCCCACGCGCCATGCATACGGATTGAGTCCGCCGCATAGGTTGAGCAGGTCGGCAAATAGCGGCAGCCCCGGCCAATAATTGGCGAGAGCGTCCACTTATAGAGCTGGATAAGGCCCAAAAGGCCCCGGGCTGGAAGGCTCGGCGACATCACAAACTACAGCGATTTGATTGGTTCAGGATCGGGCCCAAGCGCAGCCGCTGCGGCGCGCCCGATCTCGCGCCGCCGGCTTTAGAAGGTCGTAGTCGTGACGAAGCGCCGGTCCATGGGCCCGTAGATAGCACTGTTCTCAGCATTTGCCACCCGTTCCAGCGAGTGGAACCGGCAGCCCCCGCCGAGAATTGATGCCCGCAATGAGCGCCATTCGAACCCCGGGCCGGGTCATCATAACCTACGGCCGCAGCCTGATGGCGCTCGTCATCGCCAGATCGCTCGCGGAACGGGGCGTCGAGGTCATCGCCTGCGACGACGTTGGCATGACGGTGTGCTCCTTCTCGCGCCACGTGCAGGAAACCTTCACGCTCGCCCCTTGGGACACCGAGCCTGAGCAATTCCTACAAGATCTCGAAGCGGCCGTTCTGGAATATGCACCAAGCGACAAGCGGCCCTACGTGCTGATGCCGATATTCCGCGAAATCGATCTGATTTCGCGCAATCGCAAACGCTTCGAACCGACCATCAAGGTCGCCGCGCCGTTGATCAGCAGCATTGGCCTTGTAACCCCGAAGGATCGGTTGGCTGCGCTAGGGACGGAGCACGACCTAGACATTCCCCAAACCTGGCAAGCGCCGTCGCTCGAAGCGCTTGCCGAGCTCCAGCCCTCATTGTCGTATCCGGTAATCATCAAACCGCCGGATGGAGCGGGTGGCCGCGGCGTCTGCCGTGCCGACACGGCCGAGGAGCTTGAGGCCTGCGCCACCGAGCTCGGCTTCGAGCCTCCGCCACTGATTCAAGAATGCGTTGAGGGAGAAGATTACTGCGTCGCGGTGCTCGCGCGGGCGGGCGAACTCAAGGCCATTATGGCCTATCGAAACGTGACAACGTTTCCGCGTGAAGCGGGCGCTGGCGCTGTTCGCGAAACTGTCGACGCAACGCCCTTCCGCGAGGAAGCGGAAAAGCTCGTCGCCACGACGGAATGGGACGGTGTCGCTCAACTGGATTTCCGATGGAACGGTGAGCCGGACACCTTCCCCAAGCTCATTGAGGTCAATGCGCGGTTCTGGGCGGGCATTTTCCACTCGGTGGAAACAGGCGTGGATTTTCCATGGCTGCTTTATCGCCAGACGATCGGCGAGGATGTCGGCATCGAAGACGAAGCCGACATCGGCGCAACCACAAAGACGTCCGGCGCGTGGCTACTGGCCGCCATCGAAGACATCGCGGCCTCCGATCCGCACTTCAACGCTGCATCGGAGGCATGGAAAGACGCCAAGACCAACATCAAGTCCGGCGAACTCCTTGGCGCACTTGAGAACGCCGGCAAGGCGGTCAAGGAAACCTTCTCCCTCAAAAGCGCGACAAAGGAACTACGCGACACGCTCCGCGCGCTGAAGGAGGCGCCGAGCGAACTGAGCGAAGCGAAAGACCCTATGGTCGCGCTAGGCGCGTTGTTTGTGCTTTCATCCCTAGTCCGGCATGGAAAGCTGCCGGCGGAGGTCGTCTACAAGCCTGACGAGAGCGACGGTGAGTTGGAGCCGCCTCCGCGCCGGACGCGCCCAATCATCGGGATTACGAAGCCTGAAGATGGCGACACGCTGGCCTTCCTGGCGATGAAGTTCGCGGTTTGGATGGCAGGTGGCGATCCCGTGAAGGTAACGGCGCGCGCGCCGCGAGATCCGCGGACAATCGATGGTTTGATCTTCGGCGGCGGCTCGGATGTCTATCCGAAGCGCTACCAAGGTAAACCGAAAGAGGGCTACCGCTACGACCTCGCGCGCGGCGACATGGAAGCTTCATGGGCGCTCGCCGCTCGTCGCCACGGCCTACCAGTGTTGGGCGTTTGCCGCGGCGCGCAGATGCTCAACGTGCTGGCGGGTGGAACGCTGCACCTTGACCTCTCTGAGTTCAAAACGGCGCGCCACGGAAATCCGATCGTGCGCTTCTTCGAACGCTACCCCGTCCGCATTCGCGTCAGGTCGAAGCTCGCAAAGCTGACGCAGTGTCAAAAGCAGATGACTGTGAACGCGATCCACTCTCAAGCCATCGATCGGCTTGGCGCTGGACTGACCGTCAGCGCGCGTGAGCCGAACGGGGTCATTCAGGCGATTGAGGATCAAGCCCAATCGTTCTGGATGGGCGTTCAATTTCACCCAGAGTTTCTGATCTATCGGAAGCCGTTTCGGCGCCTCTTCAAAGCGCTGGTAACCGCAGCTTCTACCCGCGCCGACGAACGCCGCGCGCAGCATGTGCGTAAGCTCGAAGCGGAAAAGAAGCGCGCGGCGTCGGCCGCGAGCGTCGCTGACGAAGCAGCCTAATTCTGTCCGGACCCGCGATCGACGCGGCGGCACTGGACTTGGGTGAAGGCGCCCCAGCATTCGAGGTAGGCAGCGCCCGGCATGTCGACGGTGAATTTTGAGGCGACGTAGAAGCTCTCGTAGCGCCCCTGCCCAGCGACAAAGCCGGTGACGAAGTCGACAACGCTGTCGAGCGAGATGCCAGCTTGTTGCTGCACCTCGCTCGTTTGCTCTTGCGCCTGCGCTTCGAGAAACGCAGCTGCCGCTGCTTCATGCGTCTCGCGCGTCGGCACGGTGAAGTAGGCAGCCGCGCCGAGCAGAATGAGCAACAGCAGAAAACGCATCGCGGTTAGCCGCCCGTGCGCGTGTCGGCAGCGCGGTTGCACTGCGTTTGCGTGAACGCGCCCCAGCAGGTCACGACCGGCTGGCCGTCGAGCGTCACGTTGTATTTCGCGGCGACATAGTAATTGCTGTAGGAGCGATCGCCGGCGATCGTGGCGCCTAGGCTTTCAAAGCCCTCGGAGACGCTCTGTGGGTCGCTCAGCACGGCGTCAGCCGCCTCGCGCATCACCGCCTCTTCCGGCTTGGTGAAGTAACCAGCCACACCGGCGATAATCAGCAGCAGCACAATCCATTTCATAGAAACGTCCTCCCAGGATTCCCCAAGCCATGGAGCCTAGCCGCAATCACCGCTGCCCGGAAGCCGATCAGGACGCTTTGCGGCGCTTGGGAACCGATGGCGGGGCAAAAGCGGCCGAGAGCTTCTTAGGCGCCACGGCGCGCCAGCTTTCGTCGAGATAATCGATGAGCTTGACCATTGGCGGCTTGGCCTTGGCGGTAAAACGGATGGACACCCAGCCGGATCGTCCCAAGCCGTATTCGGTTGGAGCAGCGCCTTTGATCTTGAGCGCCTCCTCATTTCGGAACGGCAGCTTCATCGAGCACGACCAGCCGCCGGCCTCGTCCTCGCCCAAGAACAGGAACACCTTCTTGCCCGCGACCTTGAAGGCGCTATGGCCCCACGGAAAGTCTTCGAGGGTGTCAGGATAAAGGAGAGCGGCTTTGCGAAGTGCGTTGGCGTTCGCGTTCTTCAGCTTAGCCGCCGCGCTCATTACGCGGCTTTCTTCTGTGCTTGATCGAGCGCCTCAACAGCCGCATCGAACGCCAGCATCGTGGACGCATGACGCGCTGGATAGTCGCGCACGCCCTCGAGGTGCCTCAACTCCCAGAAGCGCCCCGTTGGCGGCGGGCCTTCGCCCTTGAGCATGGCGCGCAGCGCGTCGCGTGCGTCTCGAATTTCCTTCGGCGTTGCGCCGATCGCGTGCATTGCCAGCACGCCCGTGGCGGCTTGGCCAAGCGCGCAGGCCTTGGGATGGACGGCCACCTTGCTCACCACGCCATCTTCAAGCGCCAACTCCACCGTCACGACTGAGCCGCAGACGCGGCTGACCTTGGTCGCCGCCCCATCCGGCGCATCAAGGCGCCCGACATTGGGGATATCGGCGGCCAATTCCATAATCCGCGGGTGATAGAGGTCGTCCATCCGCCCTTATGTGGCCTTCCTTCGCGGGCAAGCAACGGGCAAAATCCGGGCTGGAGAAGCGCCATGTTGAGACGAACCCTGCTCGCGAGCGCGATCGGCGCGTGGCCCGCCCTGGCCTTCGCACAGCAAGAGCCAGCCGCTCAGCCCAGCGCGCAGCGCACGCCGCCAGCGACGATCACGCCCCAGAACGCGCTCGAATATGCGTTTGTCTCGGCGCTGACCAATCAGAACATGCGTCCGATCTTTCGGCGCTATCTCATGGAAACCCACGTCGCGCTCGCGCTCGAGGAAGAAGGACAAGACGCGCCCCCGCGCGAGTTGGAGATTCGCGACGACTTCAGGGCCGGCGCAATTTTCACCAGCGAACAGCGCTTGAAGTCAGTGCTCGGCGAAGACGCGCCGTTCATCATCATCAATGGGCGCGCCGCGTTCACTCGGCTTGTCGGCAAGAATATCGCGATCAATCCGGGCCTTGTGCCGATGCTGACGCTCGAGCCGCCGGATGTCGCCGCCTATTTGCTGACGCCAGGCGAAACCTCAGCCGGGCCCACCCAGTAGGCCGTCGCTGCCGCAGCGGCGATCGTAAAGGCCGCGCGTGCGCGAGAGCGCGCCATCATCGCCGAACAAATGGACTTGCCATGTATGCGTGCAGCCGTTGGCGGTCGTCGTCTTGCGGCAGACTTGCGCGGGCGGATCGCCGCGATTGCCTTCCGCACGACCGGGCGCTGCCCCGCAATTGAACTCGTTGCGGCGAAGATCGGCCGAAACACTCGCCAGTTGCATGCCCGCGCCATAGCGGCTGGCGACCCCGCGCTGGAACGCCTCCAGCGTCGCAGCTTCAGAGCTATTGCGCCAATCACCCAGACCAATCGGCGTCGAAGGAATGGTCGCCGAACCAGTCGGCGTCACCGCGCCGGTTGGCAGGGTTTCGCAAGCGCCCAACAACAGCGCCAAGCTGACCACGAGTGTGCGTGCGTACTTCATCGTCCTCACCTATTCGCGCCGAGGCACATTTGCTCGAACCCCGCGACCGGCTCTCTTTCGCCGCGCTCCAACACAACATACCAGTCAAACGCGCACTGGCGCTCCATGATTTCAATCCGGCAATCGAGCCGGCGGCTATTTTCGCAGGCAAAGCCGTTGTCTTCGAGACTCGCCTGTAACTCGGCCGCAGTCTGGCCGGCGAAACGTTGGCGGATTTGGTCCTGGAAAGCGGGCGCGTAGATCGCAGGATCAGCCTGGCGCCATTGGCCGAAATCTACGCCGCCACGCGCCGCACCCTCGGGCGGGGCTGAGCGGCTGGTTTCCTCAGGCGGGGGCAGCGCTTGGCCACGCTGGACTGGGAACGGCGAAGGCCCGCTGGCTGGCTCATCGGCGCCGCCGCCACCACTGGCGCACGCGCCCATCAGCGCAACCAAAGCAATCACCATCACCCGCATGCGTTTTTCCTTGTTCCCCCAGCGGGTTGCTTAGAGGGACGGCTGGGCATCTTCAAGGCGCGGCGGCTGCCCGCGCACGTGATATGACGCAAACATGAAGACCAAGAGTTCAGAAAAGCCACGCGGACCCGCCCGCGCTGAGGGCGCATGCCTCTGCGGCGCGGTCGTGGTGGAGATCGGGCTGCCGGCGCAGTGGGCTTGGCACGATCACTCGCCAACGACGCGACGCGCGCACGGGGCAGCGTACGCGACTTATGTCGGCTCGTGGGCGAGCAAGTTTCGCATCGTGAAGGGCGAAGACAATCTCACCCACTACGACGACAAGGAACGCGGTGGTGTGCGCAGCTTTTGCTCGACCTGCGGCTCACCCATCAGCTTCCAACGCAACAAGCAGCACGTGAACGTGCCGCGCGCGCTCTTCACCAGCGGCGTCGGCCGCGAGCCGCGCTATCACATCGCCATCGATGAGATGCAGGAATGGACCTATCTCGGCGAAAACTCGGTCCGTTGAAAGGCTACCCGGGCGTGGTGTGGACCGGCGCGAAGAAGAAGCGGGCTTGAGTCCGCTTTCCCGGAAGCGATCATTCGAAATCGTGCTTCAACCAAAACTGTTAGATCGCAAGGACCGGAGGCAATCGGTTTTTACGCCTTGAAATGCAGGATTAGTGACGGATTCCACGGCGCGGATTGCATCGGCATAGTACGTCGCGACTTCTTCTTCGGTCGGCTCAACTTCGTTCATTGAGCAGATTTCGGTTGGCAGGTAGACGTTGGGCATCAACGCGAGAACGCCCGCGGGATTCGACGTAAGGGCCCGCGATACTGAAATCACCAAGCTCTCTGCCGCGCCTGCGTCCACTCCGGCCTTCAAGTCCGCGACGAGTTCTAACCACTGATCCTCGCCGGCTGCTATGTGGTCCAAAACTTGCCACCACAGATTCGCTTCCGCAGTATTTGCGTCGAGCTGGTTGACAGTTGCTGTACTGCCCTCAGCGGCGATCATTGAGCGAAGCGCATCTGGGGTCATTGTAATCTCGGTCGTCCCTGCTGGCTCACGCGCTGAGTGCTTTGCGTCTCGCTCAGCACACGCACCGAGCGCAGCTAGCGCCAGGATGAACCGCACCGTCATCTTCATACGCACTGTCGCTCCCGCTCCCCTTTTCGAGGCATGATATCAGACTCGACTACCGCTGGAAGCGCATGTCCATTTGGGGCCAGAAGCAGACAATGGCTAAATCTCAGCCACGCGGCCCATGAACAGCTTCGTCGCGCTCGGCTTGTGACGCAGCACGATGAAGAACGGGTGGTCGGCCTTGAACTCGATCGGCGGCTCTTCCGGCTGCGGCCGCGCTGCCGTCGCACGCATGTCGATGGCCGTGACGGCTGCGGCTTCCGTGCCTTCTTCGTCGATGGCCAGGAACGTCTTGTGGATCACAGCGCTGATCGCCAGCCGCTCTTGCTCGGTGACGCCTGTGAAATCGGCGCTGTCCGTGAACGCCAGGCGCATGCCGAGCGCCTGCAATTGCGGCACCAGATCGTAGTCCATGTTCATCTCGACCTTGGGCAGCGTCACATCCAAACGCGGACGCTCAGCGCCATCGAGATCGGTCAACCAGCGATCGAGCCTATTCCCCGCAAGCTGGGTCTCGAACGCCACCAAGCCATCGCGGGCGCGCGGCAGGAACACAGCCAGTGAGAACGCGCCCTCGTCATAGAGGAACTCAGCTGCCTGAAAGCCTTCGCCCTCATAATACGGCGTCCGCATCGTCTTATGCATGAGACGCGCGGTCTGCGTTGCGCCGTTCGCCGCATAGAAATCGCCGTCAGAGGTTGAGTTGGCCGAGAACTGCTGCTGCCACTTGCCTTTGAAGTAAACCGCATTGGTCAGGACCAGGCGACGGCTTGGGTCTGGTTGCGTAAGAATCTCCGGAATGCGATTGCGCGTCTCCCGCGCTGCCCAGGCATTGATCGTCCGCAGCGCCGCCGCCTGGTTGGCCACGAATGGCACTTCCTCGATTGACGCGCCAAGCTCCTCTCGAATGGTGCGCGCATAGGCATCGCGCAGCGCCATCGTCTGCTCCACCCACGCGGCGTTCGCGGACGTGTAGTCGCTACCGCCCGCCTGCGCCGCGATCGCATCTGCTACGGCGCGCGTGTGAGCGGTATGACGCGCAACGTCCGGATCAAACCGCAACGCGCTCGCGAGCTCCGCCAGCGTGTCGCCGCGCGCACCAGGATAAAGCAGCGCGAATGCGCTGGTGACGCTGTAGGGCGAAACAAACTGGTTGCCGGGCGCGGCAGCGACGGCGCGATAAAGCGCGACGTCGAAAGGATGATCGCCGGAGGTCAAGACGGGCGCAGGGGTGGGATGCGGCATGGGCAGAGGATCAGGCTGAGCCTCGCCGGAATTGCTACAACCCGCCAACGCCGCCGCCGCGGCAGCCGACCAAAGTAACGCGCGACGGTGCATGCCATTTCTCCTGCCCTCTCGGGCGCATAGGGCCGTCCAGTTGGGGCGAAGTCAGGGCAGATCTAGGATCGCCTGTTCACTTCGGCGGCAAGTCTTTCGATCTCAGCGACAACCGCGGCGCGGTCGCGGCTCTCAAATCGCTCCAGCTCCGGACCTGAGTAGTCTGTGGCATGGAGCACGAGCACGTATCTTCCGCTGTCCTCGTCCGGCGGATACCAACCCAAATCGATCATGCGGTCACGCCGCGCATGACTGAGCTGCAGCAGACTCTCCTTCCGCCAATGCCAGGCTTCTGGATCGTCCTGATCAATCTCGTGGAAGTCGTTGTAATCGACGCTCCAGCCAATCGGAATGCGCAGCGGTTGAAGCCGATGCGCCACTAGCCCTTCCGCCGCCATGTGGAGCCGCTGGCGCTATCCATCACTTCAACGCCGCGCGCGGCGAGATCATCGCGGAGTTTATCGGATAGCGCATAGTCCTTGGCGGTGCGCGCCGCGACGCGTTCGGCGACGAGACGATCAATCTCGACGGCCTCGTCACCAAAGCTCGCACGGAACCAGTGCTCCGGATCATCCTGCAGCACGCCGAACAACTTTGCCGCCGCCAGCAACTCGCCCTTCGCCTTCGCCATTTCGGCGGGCTTCTTGGCGATGTTGGCGGCTGTCGCCAGCGCTGAAAGTTCAGCGATCGCCGCCGGCGTGTTCAGATCATCGGCGATTGCCTCAACAATAGCGCGCGGCGGCTCTACCTCGGTCGCCGCCACATCCTTGAGACGCAGCACCGCACCATAGAGCCGATCCAAGCTTGCCTGCGCCTGCTTCAAGAGATCTTCGCTCCAATCCAGCGGCGCCTTGTAGTGCGCGCTGAGCAGCGCCCAGCGGATCGTCTCGCCCTGCCAGCCATCATCCAGCAGCTCGCGCGGCGTGATGATGTTGCCGATCGACTTGGACATCTTCTCCTTGTCCATCGTCAGAAAGCCGTTGTGCATCCACACCCGCGCCAACGTATGCCCGTGCGCGGACTCACTCTGCGCGATTTCGTTCTCATGGTGTGGGAAGATCAGATCGATGCCGCCGCCATGAATGTCGATCGGCGAGCCCAGCTCTTCCTCGATCATCGCCGAGCACTCGATGTGCCAACCCGGCCTTCCTGCTCCAAACGGCGCGTCCCAAGCAGGCTCGCCTTCCTTCGTCGTCGTCTTCCAAAGCGCGAAGTCCGAAGGCGAGCGTTTATCGTCTTCGCCCTCAACGCGCGCGCCGGCCTTTAGGTCGTCTTGCGACCGGCCCGATAGCTTGCCGTAATCTTCATCGGCCGCGACCGAAAAATAGACCCCGCTCGGGACCACGTACGCCGCGCCTTTCGCGATCAGTTTCTCGATGACCGCAATCATCGCATCCACGCTCTCTGTCGCGCGCGGCCGAAGCGTCGGCGTCAGCACGTTGAGCGCGCTCATGTCCGCTTCGTATTGCTGTTCGACCGGCTGCGTGATTTCCGAGATCGGCACGCCGCGATTGATGGCGGCATTGATGATCTTGTCGTCGATGTCGGTGTAGTTGCGGGCGTAGATCACCGCCTTCTCGCCATAGACGTGCCGCAGCAGGCGGAAGAGCGCGTCGAACACGACCGGCGGGCGCGCATTGCCGATGTGGGCGGTGTTGTAAACGGTCGGACCGCACACATACATCGTCACCCGGGCCGGATCGGTGGGCGCAAACGGCTCTTTTCGCCGCGTCAACGTGTTGGTTAGCTCGATGTTCATGCGGGGTGGGTTCTAGCGGGAGCCTGTGCTACACTCCATATCCAACTGGGGCCGGACATTAGGCCCCGTCGCCTGAGGTGTATTTCGGGCGGGCGTTAAGTCCCGGTGCCTCCTTTGAGGACCCTCCGGGCTCGACCTCCGTCCCTCAGACTAAGGAAACGTCCCTTGAGTGAGATTTTGAAGTGGCGCTCGCCCGCCGAGGCGGCCGCGAAGCGTCCGTCGCGCGAAGCAGCTCTGGAAGCGGTGAAGACCCTTATCGCCTGGGCCGGAGATGATCCGGAGCGTGAAGGCCTGAAGGACACCCCCAAGCGCGTGATCGAGGCCTACCGCGAGTGGTTCCGTGGCTACGACGAGAACCCGGCCGACGAACTCAACCGCGTCTTCGAAGATGTCAGCGGCTATGACGACATGGTCATGCTGAAGAAGATCGACGTGGAGAGCCATTGCGAGCACCACATCGCGCCGTTCTTGGGCAAGGCCTACGTCGCCTACCTGCCGACGGACGCGGTTGTCGGCATTTCCAAGATCGCCCGCGTGGTCGAGATCTTCGCCAAGCGCCTACAGACGCAAGAAACGATGACCGCGCAGATCGCGCAAGCCATCGAAGAAACGCTGAAGCCGCGAGGCGTCGCGGTCCTGATTGACGCCGAGCACCAGTGCATGTCGACACGCGGCGTCCACCACAAGGACGTGACGACGGTGACCACCCAATTCACCGGTGAGTTCAAAGACAACGCCGAACTCCGCAACCGCTTCCTGAAATTGGCAGGCTACGGCTGATCGGTGTGGTTCGATAAGTTGAAGCGGCGGGCTCTAAGGCCCGCCGTTTTTTTAGGCTGGCGCCTCATGTGCGCGGCAACACCATAAGCGTGTATGGAAGAAACAGCGTGAGTTCTAACTCACCCGTGCGCCGCCAGGAGACTTGACGCTCCAGGCCAGTGACGTTGACGCCGTAGCCCGGACCAAGCTGTTCGGTGACTGATCGCCCTTCAGCGGAGATCGCAGCGACCAGCGGCGCATGATATTGCTCCGGATTATTCAGAACCAGATTCACCGTGCCCGGCGTCAGATCGGTACGCCCGGGGCGTGGCGCAGCGCTGACGAACGCGCGAATGCGTTCGTTTATGGTGTCGAGCGTGTCGCCAGCCTGAACACTCGTTCGCAGGTGAATGGCAAGCATACTCGTGTCTGGCGCGCCGCCGCCGCTAATCGACCGCTCGGCGACATCCAGTGAAAACGGCCGCACGATGCCCGACGTCGCATCGATCAGCGCGAGTGTCACGCCGCCAGCGCGGGCGCGCGACTCCAGCCCCCGCAGTGCTTGGCGCATTTCGGCTGCCCGCGCAGCGGCGTCACGCGTGTCGTTCCGGACGTATAAATCAACCACCACAGAATCCGCACGCTTGCGCAAGGTGACGTGTGGCATGGCCATCTCGGCCATCGCCTCAAAGTCACGGTGCGCGAGTCGCGACCCGGTAACGACGATCGCCTCTTCGGCATCTTGCGCAGTCGCCGGCGCAACAAGGCACATCGCCAATGCGGCGACCGCGAACAATTTTCGAAACATGCGTCCCTCCCGAGTGACGCTCGAAGGGTGCACGCGTTCTCACGCATAACAATGCGCGCAGCGGCCGCCTCACTCCGTCGTGATGGCTTGCGCCGGCGCCTCTCGCTTTTGTGAAGGCTGGGCAGTGCGATAGTCCGCCTCGGTCATTCGCTCTGGTCTGTGCACCAACGTGGTCAGCACAAAGCTCAGCAGCATCAGGAGATACCAGGCGCCCATCTTCTCGATCGGCACGATGTGCCAACCATCGCGTTGACTTGGATAGACCCAAGCCGCCGCGAACGTGCCCGCGTTTTCCGCAAACCAAATGAACAGCGCCACCAGCAACAGCCCGATCAGCATCGGCATCCGCCGCGGCGTCTTGTCTGGCGTGAACACAAACCACGCACGCCCAAAGATCAGCGCCGAAAACGCAAACAGCCCCAGCCGGATGTCGATCGTGTAGTGATGTGAGAAGAAATTGATGTAGGCGAGCAGCGCCAACAGCCACGTCGTCCATAGCGGCGGATAATTGATGTAGCGCAACTCAAACAGCCGCGTCGCCCGCGCGATGTAGGAACCCACACACGCATACATGAACCCCGAGAACAGCGGCACGCCGCCAATGCGCAGCAGATTGTCTTCCGGATAAATCCACGATCCCTGCGCCGTCTTGAATATCTCCATGATCGTACCGACGACGTGGAAGATCAGAATGACGATCGCCTCTTCCCAGCGCTCAAGCTTCGTCGCCAACAGCAAGCCCTGAATGGCGACAGCCGCAATAACGAGGAAGTCGTAGCGCGCGATCGGCGCTCCATCGGGCCATAGCAAGTGCGTGCCCACCAGCAGCGCGATCATCGCCCCGCCGAACAGGCAGGCCCAAGCCTGCTTCAGCCCGAACAGCAGGAACTCATAAGCCCAGCCGTGCCACCTGGATTTTTCCGCCCACGGCCGCGCAAACGCGTCAAACGCCTCCACCCGGGCTTTGATCTTATCCTTGAGACTCATGGGCGTGACGCTATCCGCTTTCCAAGCCCCCTTCATCCCGCGTAGAGGGGGCGGAATGAAGATCGCGGTCGTCGGACTTGGCGTTGCCGGGCTGAGCATATGTGCTCGGCTGGCGGTGGCTGGTCACGACGTCTCGGGTTTCGAGCAGTTCGAGCCAATGCACGAGTTAGGCTCGTCGCACGGCGACACGCGGATCATGCGGCTGACGCCTGGCGAAGGCGAAGTTTATGTCGACCTGGCGCGGCGCGCGGCGCCGGCATGGCGCACATGGGAGGGCCTGGCTGGCCAGCCTCTGATCGAGTGGACGAGCGGGTTGATGGCCGGTCCACGCGGATCGCCGTTCGTAGCGGCCTGCCAACGCCTAAGCCGCAAGCCCGCCGCGTTGCTGCGCGGCGACGCAATCCATGCGCTCACGCGCGGATACATCGCGATGCCGTACGAGTGGGATGTGTTTCGCCAGGAAGACGCCGGCGTCATCGGCGCCGACGCGACGCGCGCATTTCTGCTGCGCCAGGCGCCGAAATGGGGGGCGCGGCTCTATCACAAGGCAAAGGTCGACGCGCCAATCGAAGGTCTCACGCTCCGCGTGAACGGCGAACCGCGCGCGTTCGACGCAATCATCGTGTCATCCGGCGCATGGGGTGCTCGGCTGCTGCCGGAATTTGCCGGCAAACTCGCGGTCAAGCGCCGCGTCGTCGCGTGGTTTGAAACCGAAGCGCCGAAACTGCTGCCGGTCATCTGCGTCGACTTCGACGTCGGCGTCTTCGGCATGCCGGCGCTACGCGGTCTCTACAAGGTCGGCCTACACGCTGTCGGCGGCGCAACCGATCCCGACACTGTGCGCGAACCCGACGAGACCGACGCCGCGCTACTGCGTGAACATGCGGCTCCTCTGCTACCGAAACACAATCCAAACCCGGTGCGCATGCAGCGATGTCTTTACACCGTGACGCCGGATGAAAACTTCCTCATCGCGCAAAGTTCCTTGCACGAGCGCATCTTGATGTTCTCTGCGTGCTCGGGCCACGGTTTCAAATATGCGCCCGTTTTTGGGGAATTGGCGCAAGAATGGCTCGTTGGCGCGCCATCACGCGAACTCGAAGCGCTGATGAAACCTGGATCAAATTTAAATCGATTAGGCGCTGCAAAAACCTGACGCGCCACATTGTAGTCGCCATAGGCCAATAGGCATATGCGCCATGAACGCAGAGCAATTCATATCGAAGGCGGATTCATTGCGCTCGCGCGCGTTGAACTCAGGCGTTGACCTGAACGCGTCGAACTATCTCGTTCACGCCGCACTTCTGCGCGCGCTTCGCGAGCATTCGTTTGAGAAGCTAACGCCAGAAGCGCTCGCAGACGAAATTGAGCGCGCGCACAAAAAGCTCAGCTGATTACGCCTCGGTGACCGCGCCAACGCCTGGACCAGGCTCCGGCGCCACGGTGTAAGCCGCAGCACGCGTCGTCTCGTACTCCTTCGAAAGAATATTCGAAACGACGAAGAACTCCGCCGTCGCCTGCTCGCGGGTCAGCGTCAGCAGCAGGAAGCCTCGATGAAGCGCGTCCGTGTACTTCACGTGCGGATTGCGCGCGCGCACGCCAGCGCCGAAATCGATGCCAAACGGCGCGAAGTATTCGCCATCTCCAGGCGAGGTGATCGACGTCGTGCCGAACTCAACGCCGACACGCCCGTTCGAATCGTTGAGTTCGTTAGCCCACGCCGTGTGCGTGTCGCCGGTGAGAACGATGGCGTTGCCTTGCGCCGCGCGCATGGATGCGAGCACACGGCTGCGCGCGCCCGGATAGCCGTCCCAGGAATCGGTGTTGAGCGGGAACGGAAAGCGCGTGAGCTTAAGCTGTTGCTTGACGCCCGGCAGCAACCGCTCAAGTGCATCAGCGAGCGCCGCGGGCGTATTGGAGAGATCTGGCGCGTTCGTCGGCGCCATCAAAATCTGATTACCCAGAACCTGCCACGTCGCACCTCCGCGCACGGAGCGATGCAGCTCATCCGCCAACCATTGCTCTTGCGCCGCGCCCATCAGCTGACGATCCGGCGCATTCAGCAATTCCGTGAGCGCCGGCACGTCAGGCGCGACGAAGAAGCCGGCCGGCAAGTTCTTCGGATCAGCCACCATGCCGCCGGCGCGCCGCCAATCGAGCACCGGACGCATTTGGCCACCGACGGATTCATAAATGCGCGGTAAGCGCTGCATCGCCGGCGCGTCGGGCTCACCATCGCGAAGCGCAACCGGCGCGGCCGGGTTGGCAAAATTCCAGCGCTGCATTTCGATCGGCAGCTGCGAGTTGTAGTCGAACGGCTCGGTGCGCGCGAGCAAACGCGTCTCCACCATGATCAGCGAAGCAAGTGTGCCCCACTGGAACGAACGATTGATCGCCTCAAACGCAGCGCCCGGTTCGGGATCGCGGATGGGCATCCACTCGTAATAGGCCTGCAGCGCCGCCTGCTTGCGGTTAGCCCACTGCCCCTCGCCTTGATTGTGATTTTCCGCACCGGTGGCGAAGGAATTGTTTGCCGTCTCGTGATCGTCCCACACCACAATCCACGGCGCGATCGCGTGCGCGGCTTGCAGTTCGGGTTGTGTTTTGTATTGCGCGTGTCGAGCACGGTAATCGCCGAGCCGAATGCATTCCACTTCCGGCGACGGGATCCGCCCGAGCTGCGTCGCGACATCGCCGCCATAGCCGGCCAGTCCATACTCGTAGATGTAGTCGCCGAGATGGATCACGGCGTCGATGTCATCGCGCTGCGCCATCGCCTCGTAGGCGTTGAAGAAACCGTGCGGATAAGAGGCGCACGAAACGACGCCGAACTTCACCTCATTGAGATCGCCCTGCGGCAGCGTGCGCGTCTTGCCGACCGCGCTTTGCGCCGCGCCAGCGCGGAAGCCATAGAAATATGGAGCGCCGGGCCGCAGGCCGCTCACATCGACCTTCACGGTATAGTCGCGCGCCTCGGTGCTCTCGACGACGCCCGTCTTCACCACGTCCGATAGCTCGCGATTGCGCGCGACAATCCAGCGGACCGGCACTGGCCCTGGGTTCTCCGGCGAAACGCGCGTCCAGATGATCACGCGATGCAACTGCGGGTCGCCTGACGCGACGCCGTGATTGAACGCGACCGCGCCCTCGTAGGCGGGCGTCTCCACGCTCTGCGTGCATGACGCGACCGCGCCTGTTGCCGCAGCGATCGCGCCGCGCCGTGTCCATCCCCGTTTGACCATAGCGTCCCTCTCCGGAGACCATTTTTGGCGTTTCCCGGGCGTGCCGACAACCGCCATTCAGCTGCGCGCTTGCGCCTTGTGGACGCTGGAGGCACACGCACCACGCCCGCCACGCGCCCTGCGCTGACGCGACGAGATCAAACCGCTAGTGGAACCCTGTGGAAGACGAGAGCGAATATGAGGCCGAGGGCGAGACCCGTACTGCGGTAGCGCCAGCTGACGCCGGCGAACGAGTCGACGCGTGGCTGGCCAAGCTCTGGCCCGATCTCTCGCGCTCACGTGTGCAAGGGCTGATCGGCGCTGGCAAGCTGACGGCCGACGGCGCGCTGGTGACGCACGCCAAGAACAAGCCGCTCCAAGGCGCCACCTACGCGCTCGCCCTGCCTCCGCCCGAACCCGCGGCGCCGCAGCCCGAGAACATACCGCTCAACATCGCGTTCGAGGATGAGCACCTGGTCGTCGTCGACAAAGCCAGCGGCATGGCCATGCACCCCGCGCCCGGCTCGATGCGCGGCACCATGGTCAACGCCCTGCTCCATCATTGCGGCGCCTCGCTCTCGGGCATTGGCGGCGTTGCCCGTCCCGGCATCGTCCACCGCATCGACAAAGACACCACCGGCCTCGTCGTCGTCGCCAAACACGACGCTGCGCACACCGGCCTGGCCAAGCTCTTCGCCAAGCACGACCTGGAGCGCGTCTATTACGCCGTCACCCGCGGGGCGCCGAAGGATCGCAGCGCGCGCATCGAAAACAAGCTCGTGCGCTCAAGCGAGGATCGCCGGAAATACGTCGTTGCGCGCAATCCCGAGACCGAAGCCGGTAAGCTCGCAATCACCGATTATTGGACCGTCGAAAGCTACGGCCAGCAAAGCGGCGCTTCAGTGGGGCACGCAGCCGCAGCACTGCTAGAGTGCCGTCTCCACACCGGCCGCACCCATCAAATCCGCGCCCACCTCACCCACCTCGGCTGCCCGCTAATCGGCGATCCGCTTTACGGCAAACAGCGCGCATTCAAGGCCGAGGGCCCGCACGCCGAGGAAGCCGCCGCCGCGGTTGCCGCGTTCCCTCGCCAGGCGCTGCATGCGGCGGTGCTCGGCTTCACGCACCCGATCACCGGCGCCGAGCTCCGCTTCGAGAGTGCGCTGCCTAATGACATGGCAGCGCTGCTCGAAATTCTAAAGCTGCTCTGAGTTCCCGCGCGGAACATGCATCGAGCATCTGCCGCTCGGCCGCGAAGCGCGATATCGTGTCTCCGCTGCAAGAAAAAATCCGGGCGGATATCTATGCTGAACTTTCCCAACGCCGAGCGTGTGCTCGCGTCTGTCGGCGGCTTGGCGCTGTTTGCGCTGAACGAAGTGCGGATGTTCCATTCGCTGCCGCGCATGCCCGATCCGGGCAACGGCCAGACCCACGCGGCCTCGATCCAGATCATGGATGCGGCGGCTCCCGTTTATTTAAGTTTGGTTGATTTGGTCGTCCGCTGGGGCCTCGCGGCGCTGGTCGTGGCGCTCTGCATCTGGGCGCTCGCCGAAACATTCGAGAAACATCCCCAGACAGCGGAATGACCCTTGAACCACCAGGTCTAGTGGCCATCTCCAAACGTTCCGGACGCTGATTCTAGAAATTGATTTCGTTTCGCTTGCCGAATCGATGCGTTCCGGTTATGTTCTATTCGCAAACAAAAGCCTAATGCCGGTCACGGCAGGGGCTTGAATGGCTCCCTATATTAGGAGCCATGGCGGCAACCGGCCGGGCCTCTCAAACGTACTTAGAGGCAGACCGAACAACCCGCCTTAGGAGGGGTCCAACAACTCAATGGCTTCTACTGCGCTCACGCTTGCTCTGAGCCCCGAACAGGGGCTGCAACGGTATCTCTCGGAGATCCGCAAGTTCCCGATGTTGACGAAGGAAGACGAGTTCATGCTGGCGAAGAGCTGGCAAGAACACGGGGACACGCAAGCCGCGCATAAACTCGTGACGTCCCACCTTCGTCTCGTGGCGAAGATCGCCATGGGCTATCGCGGCTACGGCCTGCCGATCGGAGAAGTGATTTCCGAGGGCAATGTCGGCCTTATGCAGGCCGTCAAGAAATTCGATCCGGACAAGGGCTTCCGCCTTGCGACGTACGCGATGTGGTGGATCCGTGCGTCGATCCAAGAATACATCCTACGCTCTTGGTCGCTCGTGAAGATGGGCACCACGGCTGCGCAGAAGAAGCTCTTCTTCAATCTGCGCCGGATGAAGGGCGAAATGGCCGCCCTCGAAGAAGGCGACCTGAAACCGGATCAGGTGGCGACCATCGCCCACAAGCTCGCGGTCACTGAAGAAGAAGTGATCTCCATGAACCGCCGCATGAGTGGCGGCGGCGATGCTTCGCTCAACGCCCCGATCGGCGGCGCTGGCGGCGAAGGCGATAGCGAATGGATGGATTGGCTGGCGGACGACCAAGTCGACGGCACCCAGGAAACGCGCTTGGCCGAGTCCGAAGAATTCGGCGCGCGCATGACGCTTCTCCAAGAAGCCATGGGCGAACTGAACGAACGCGAGCGCCACATCATCCAAGAGCGCCGCTTGAAGGATGAGCCGGCCACGCTCGAAGAGCTCTCCGTGCAGTACGGCGTCAGCCGCGAACGGGTGCGCCAGATCGAAGTGCGCGCGTTCGAGAAGCTGCAGAAGGCGATGAAGAAGCAAGCGGCTTCCCGCGGCTTGCTGGTTGACGCCGACGCCTAACAGAAACAGCCCTGCCCTGGGCTATCGCCGCGGCGTTCTCCGGAACGTCGCGGCGAACTCTTTCCGGCGATGCGCGCTCAGCGCGAATTCCGCAATAGTTTCGATGCGTTAAGCAGCGCGCCTGGGAAGCATGAACGGAACGCGGCGAAATTCGAAGCGTTGCGTCTCATCAGCGCTTCTCGCAGGCCGTGGCGAACAGCCAACGGAAGGCTGAGGTGCGCTGGCCGCCCGCCCTGTGCTGAGCACAGGGCGGGCGATCGTTTGCACTATCTGAAATCTAATATCGGCCCATCGAAGCCGCCGCGCCTAGTGCGCTGAAGCCGATCGAGGCCATGATAATCCCCATGACCCAGAACAGCACCCAGAACACCACGATGCACGCCAGGATCAGCACGATCAGATAGATCGCTTGCTTATCCGCTGGCGTGTTCATCACCGCTGGCAGACCGAAGTAGATCAGCACGATCGAGTAGATGCTGCCGATAATCGAAAGCACGGCGAGCGGCGGCACAATCGCCAGCACGCCCGCCACAAGGCCAGCCGTCGAACCATAAACGACAAGCTGTTGCGCGCGCCCCATGTCTTGCCGCGAGCCGAAACTCGGTGCGAGAGCATTGGCGATCACAGCCGTGATGAACAGCGAGACGAGCCCGATTGCGACTTTCAGGATCGCGTCAGTCACGCCCCACACCATCGACACGCGGCCAATGAACGGCAGGCCGATCATCGTCATGCCGATAAAGCCGCAGATCGCCGCCACCGCGAGCAGAGGCAGCGCGTAACCAATGAAGAGCTTATTCTGATCGGGCGTCTCAGTGGCGATCTTGGCCCATTCCGCCTTTGGCGTGAGCAAGATGTTCTTCACGCGGTCAACCAAGCCAGATGTGGCCGCGCCTGTCGGATCGATAGTCATCGTCTCCTCCCATGCGAGTCGAGCGCGATGCTAGAAGGGATAGCGGGCGCCGGAAACACAATTTCGGCCCGAGGAAGGTTCGGGAAGGTTCGGCTTCGGAACCTTCAGTACGGAACCTCAGCGTCCGAATATCGTTTCGAGCCGCTGCAGGCCGATCGTTTCGACTGCTGCACGCGCTTGATCCATCGTCACTTCGCCTTCGGCGATCATAACGACGCCGCGCCCGATAATGACATAACGCGACGATCCCGATCGCACTTCCTCGGCGAAGAAACGGCCATCGATCGTCTGCGTGCGATTGTAACCGCCCTCCACGGGGCCATTTCTTTTCACATCAAGCAACGCAGCGAGCGCTGCGGGCTCAACGTCAGCGCTGAATTGGATGATCGACACCGAAAGCGTCGTGTCACCGACGCGATAAACGCCATCTGCGCGCGAAACACCGCCACCCTGCGCCTTCGCCACGGATTGACGGGCGAACCCGCCGGGCAGCGAGTCCGGAAACTGCCCCTCAAGTCGTGAAGGGTCGCTCAGCAACGAGGCCGCCTCGGCTTGTGAGAGGCGGGTGATCGCAAGTTCCGCCGCCGAGCGCCGCTCGACAGGCGCCGCCGCGGGCTGCGGCGCGACGGTCGTCACCACGCCCACTAGCGCTTCGCGACCGCTGTGGATCAACGGCCCGGCGAAAGCCGCGGCGAGCACCGCAATGATCGCCATAACGCCGACGAAGGCGAGCGTGAAACGCGGCACGTCATTGCCCGGATCTCGCGGCGGCATCAGTGTCGGCATGCCCATCGCAACCAGCACAAGCGCGTAGATGACCCCAACACCCATAATCATCCCGGCGACAGGCGGCACGATCGCCGCGAGGGCCGCAACGAGGATCGGCGTCGCTGAGTACGCCGCCAGCTGCATCGCTCGCCCGTTCGTCTCCGCGCCAAAGCGTGGCGCGAGCCACGCGATCACCCACGCCGCGGCTCCCACACCCAGCACGGCGAACACGACGTAGAGCAGAGCCGAAACCGCTTTCGAGATCAGTGCCGCATTGATTGAGAACGCGCCCGCGTAAAGCACGCTCGCCGCGAAGCCAACAGCGCCGCCAAGCAGCGCAAGCGGCAACACATAAGAGCCGATGAGCGGCGCGGGGTCTTCAGACGCCACGCGGCGCCATTCCGATTGCGGCCGGATCAAAATATCGCGCACACGCGCGATCATCCCAGGGCGCTCGCCCGTATACAGCGCATCTGTTGTCATCAGCGCTTCTCCCCGCTTCATGCTAAGCGGCGAGCGCGCTGAGGCAAGCCTTAAGTCACGCAGCTCGCCAGCGAGAAGAGTACAATGCCCGCCACCGCCGCAGCGATCGTCACCGAAGCCGCGTAACTCAGCGCGCGATCCTCTGGCGCTTTCATCAGGATCGGTAGCCCGCGATGCATGATGTAAACCATCGCCCCAAGCGCAAAGAGCGATATCCACCAGAGCGGCGGCCACAGCGAAAACACGCCCGAGAGGAACGAGGGCGTCAGCGAGTACGCCGCAATCTTCTGCGCATTGAGTTCGTTGCGATCGGCATCGAAAGTATCGGCTAGCACATTGACCAACACGCCGAGGAAATAGACCAAACCGATGCTGACCACCCAAGTGATCACGGCGCGCACCAATGCCTCGCCCGGCTCGATCACCAAGAGCCGATTGAACAACGCCGAGCCGATAAGGTCGCACACCGGCGGAATGGCCGCGAGCGGCGCCACATACCCGATCAAGATGTTCGGGACCGTCGTGTCTTCCGCTTTGATCTGCTCCCATTCCTTCTGCGGTTCGCGCAGCAACCCCCACGCGCGCGACAGAATGAACTCAGACTTGCGCATCGCGTCCTGCGCGCGCGCCTTTGCGTCCTCAACGTTGAGATTGAAGCGCGGTCCCTTGGGCGGTGTATTTTCGTTGTCGGCCGACATCGATTTCTCCTCGGGCATCCTATCGCCGCTTCGCCGGAGGCGCCACGCTTTCGCGTCTTACGTGCTTACGCCTTGAACGGGTCGCGCATCAGGATGACGTCATCGCGTTCTGGGCTTGTCGAAACGATCGCTGCCGGGCAACCGATCAATTCCTCAATGCGGCGGATGTACTTGATCGCGTTGGCCGGCAAATCTTTCGACGTACGCACGCCGCGCGTCGTCGCCTTCCAGCCTTCAAGCGTTTCGTAGACCGGCGTCACCGCTGCCTGATCCCTGAGGCTCGCGGGCAGATAATCGATCACCTTGCCGCCGATCTTGTAGCCTGTGCAGATTTTGATTTCATCGAAGCCGTCGAGCACGTCGAGCTTGGTGAGTGCGATGCCATCGATACCTGAGAGCGCGATCGACTGGCGTACCAGCACTGAATCAAACCAGCCGCACCGGCGCGCGCGCCCAGTGTTAGTGCCGAACTCGTGGCCGACTTCGCCCAAGCGCCTGCCATTGTCGTCATCAAGCTCAGTCGGAAATGGCCCCGCGCCGACGCGCGTGGTGTAAGCCTTCACCAGCCCCAGCACATAACTGATCTTGCGCGGGCCAACGCCGGAACCTGCCGACGCCTGCCCGGCCGCCACGTTCGATGACGTCACGAACGGATAGGTTCCGTGATCGACGTCGAGCAACATCCCTTGTGCGCCCTCGAACAACACGCGCTTGGAATCCTCGAACGCCGCGTTGAGCACACGCCACGCCGGTTGTGCATACTTCAAGACACTCGGCGCGATCTCGGCCAATTCGGTCTTCAACGCCGCCACATCGATCTCTGGCAGATCGAGGCCTTTGCGAAGCGCATTGTGGTGCGCGGTGAGCCGCTCGATCTTCCAATCGATTGCTTCCGGATCGGCGAGATCAGCGACGCGGATGGCGCGGCGGCCAACCTTATCCTCGTAAGCCGGCCCGATGCCGCGCTTCGTCGTGCCAATCGAGGCCGCGCCCGCCTGCGCTTCGCGCGCCGCATCCAGATCACGATGGAACGGCAGAATGAGCGCTGCCTGATCGGAGAGCACCAGCGTCTCCGGATTGATCTTCACACCCTGCGCTTCGATCTTCGCGATCTCGCTCGCCAACGCCCAAGGATCAACAACGACGCCGTTACCGATGATCGAGAGCTTGCCCTGCACCACGCCCGAGGGCAGCAGCGCGAGCTTATAAGTGGTGTTGCCGACAACCAGCGTGTGGCCTGCGTTGTGACCGCCCTGAAAGCGCACCACGACATCCGCGCGGTTGCACAACCAATCAACGATCTTGCCTTTGCCCTCGTCACCCCACTGGGCGCCGACGACGACTACACCTGCCATGACTCACCTCGGCCGGGGTGTCGCGCAATCCGCCGGTTCGGGCAAGATCAACAGCGCCGCAGCGCTGTCAGATCAGGCCTGCGCGGGCGGCGGAAGCGGTGTTTCCGCCGTCGGCGCCGGCGGGCGCCAAGGATCGAACTGCGCTGGCGGCCAATCTGGACCAATCGCGGCGCTGGTCACGCGATTGTTGTCGGTTGAGTCGCGATGGAGCAGCTGCGCGGCGCCAAGCGCCTCCCCAGTTCGATAGAGGATGTCGAGCAGCTCCGGGTCCTTGATGTCGAGCTTGCGCAGCTTGTCGACTTCGCTGCCCTTCATCTCGCGGCCAAGCAGGCTCTCGATGTGCTCGGGCCGGCGGAATTCAGCCTCATCAATCTCGAGACGCGCATCGTAGCGCTGGAAGGTCAGCACCGGCTCTCGCGACAGGAGCGGCGTCGCCGTCTGCATCTTCACTTCCGAGTTCACGTACCAAGGAAAGCGCGGCCGCGAGAGCATTTGCAGCGTCGTGATCTGCTGCTGGCAAATATCGTGATTGTAGCCTTCAAGCGCGGCCATCACCTTGCTCGAATATAGAAGCCTGCCGAAATCGTTGATCGACTTGGCGCTGGAGCGGCGCTTGCGATTTCGCTTCTCGAAGCGCTTACGCACATAGCCGGTCCCAACCGACCAGATCAGAAGATCGCCTTCGCCCGTCTTCCAATTGAACCCGAACGCCGGCTCAGTCACCGTGAGCAAGAGCTGCAGCGCCGGATTATTGTTGGGGCTGACGCCGCCATCGAAGAAGTGCGCGTAGCCGGTGACCTTGCCTCTCTTGTTGTGCACCAGCGGCACCCGCACATCCGAGAAATACGTCGGCGCCGCCGCCGATGATTGCACAAGATCGCGCAGGTAGAATTCCGAATTGGCGATGCCTTCGCGGCCCGAGCGCGCGTTGAAGTACGTCCAGTCCGGGTTGTTGACGAGGATCCAGGACGAGCCGCTATCGATGCGTTTGGCGTGAATGGCGAGGCCAGTCTTCAGGTCTTGGGAGTCGAGTTGGCGGTCGCCCAGATATTCGTTCAGCGCCTGCGTCAGCGCCTTGTTCTTGAACGCCGGGATGAGCACCCGGAGCGGCCCCGGCACCTGCGGACGCTCAAAAATCGCCGGCAATAGCTTGAAATAGAGATCGACCACATCGCGCACGCGCCACTCAAGCGCGAGCGTCGTTGCGATGATGGCGCCCGTCGACGTGCCGCCGATCAGATCGAAATAGTGCGCGAGGCGGAAGCTGTCGCCCTGCCCGCTACGCTCCGCGAGATGGCGCTCCAGTTGCGCCAGAACACCGAGACTCAGGAGGCCGCGTGAGCCGCCGCCGTCCAAAGCCAGGATGCGCTTCGGCCCTGGCCGTTGGAATCTTTCGCGCAAATGAGCGCCCATATGCGTCCCCCCTTCTGGAGCACTGGCAATTGTTCGGCGCGCGCGCCGCGGCCGCTCAATCGCGGCCGAACTGATAGCCGAAGCGAATACCGATTTGATCGACGCCCTGATTGTGGCCGCTGCCGATGATCTGACCGTGGCTCAGATGTTCAAAGAACAGCTGTCCCTCCCACGGCCCTGCGAAGTCGCGCGTAAGACCGATGGACGTGCGGAATAGATCTTCCGAACCAAGCAAAAGGTGGTCCTCGGCAAACGCAACGTTCTCCGGCGAGCCGCCCGGATACGGGTTCTCGGTCGCGCCGTCGTGGATCACGTAGCCAACGCCAGGCTCCAACGCCCAGCCTTCCGCGAAGTCCCAACGCCACTCGAGGCCAAAACCGCCGAAGCTCGTATCGCCCGCCGTATTCACCGACGCCATGATGTAAGGCTGCGGCGAGCCTGCCCAGTGCAAGAAGCCGGGCGAGTCGAACGACACCTGAAACTCGACGTTCGGCCCGTCTTCCTTGTCAGCGTTCTTGCAGTCGAGGACGCAAATGTTGTGAGCCATTACCCCGAAATGGACTTCATCAACGCCAGCCTGAGCCTGCGGCGCAAGCGCCACCAGTGCGCCGAAGGCCGCTATGCCTGCCGTTGTTCCCCGCATGAGCCGTCTCCCCAATTCGACATGAAACTAGCGCGGCAGCGGCACACTAGGAAAGCGGCTTAATCGGCAGGATCGGGATCGAAACGGTAAAGGAAGCGCAGTCCCACATAATCAAGCCCTTGATTCCGGCCACTATCGAGGATCTGGCCGTGACTCATGCGCTGCCTCCAGCGCACACAGCGCGCCAACTCGGAGCTGGTCCAAATCCGGGGATAGAAGCCGATCAATCCTACAGCGCCAAAACGCGCATAGACTTCTCCCACCTCCTATCGGGAGGCTACCGGATCCAATAGCCGTCTAGTTTAGGAGATGCGGTTTGAACGTGATGCGATGAACGTCCGCGAGGACAAAAATCGCTGCTCGGTGAGACAAGGAAGCCGAGGTCCGCACGGAGGAATTGGCCTTCGTCGCACGTCAGCCGGGAACGAACAGCAAGCGCTAAGGCTCAGCAAGGATACCCAGCGTCGTGGGCGATCGTAACGTGCGGGAGAAGGCCGCGACGATCGGACGAACCAAGCCCACCTGTCAGAGAACGCATGGCCGCCTTGGAGCCCATGAACGCTTCAACTGTTCGCCGGCTGCACAACAGACCGCGCAGGGCGCGCTTCGGCACACCCCACACGAAACACTTTCTTTGAAGCTTCAGCACGAAGCGCGCCTTGCTCTCCCGTCTCACCGCCAGCATCTCGCCAGCGGCCGCGCAGACGCGCGCCTAGAAGCGCAACACCTTCGCGTATCGAACCTGAGGCAGCTTTTTGATCTGGCCAAGCAATTCGTCCGAAACCACTTGGTCCACACCCACCAGCGCAATCGCATCAGCGCCCGCATCTTCGCGGCCAAGGTGGAATGTCGCGATGTTGACGCCCGCCTCTGCCAGCATCGTGCCAAGCGCGCCGATGAAACCCGGCTTGTCCGAATTGTTCACGAACAACATCACTGGATGGAAGTGCGCCTCGAGCTGCATCATCTTCACTTCAGCGATCTTCGGCGCACCGGCTACCACCGTGCCCGCCAACGTCCGCCACTTGCCGCCTGTCTGCACCTTCACCCGGATCAAGCTGTCATAGATCGGCGAAAGATCGCGCTTGCTCTCGGTGAACGGCGTGCCGCGCTCCTTCAGGATCGCCGGCGCCGAGACCATGTTCACGTCCTGCAGCAGCGGCCGCAGCAAACCCGAGAGCAGCGCCGCCGTCAGCGGCTTCGTGTTCAGAGCGGCAACCTGCCCCTCATACTCGATCTCAACCGCATCGAGGCCGTCATCGACGATCTGCCCCGCAAACGCGCCAAGTTTTTCGGCCAAAGCCGCAAACGGCTTCAATCGCGGCGCCTCTTCCGCCGTGATCGAAGGCATGTTGAGCGCGTTCGTCACAGCGCCCGAAAGCAGATAGTCCGCCATCTGCTCGGCAACCTGCAGCGCCACATTCTCCTGCGCCTCATTGGTCGATGCGCCCAAGTGCGGCGTCGCGATGAAGTTCGGCGCCCCGAACAGGACATTCTCCTTCGCCGGCTCCACCGTGAACACATCAAACGCCGCCGCCGCGACATGCTCGCTTTCCAGCGCCTCGCGCAACGCCGCTTCATCAACCAGCCCGCCGCGCGCCGCATTGACGATAATCACGCCCGGCTTGGTCTTCGCCAAATTCTCGCGCGACAGAATATTTTTGGTCTTGTCCGTCATCGGCACGTGCAGCGAAATCACATCCGCGCGCGCCAGCAGCTCATCGAGTTCGACCTTCTCAACCCCGATCTGCACAGCCCGCTCCGGCGAGAGGAACGGATCGTACGCCACCACCTTCATCCGCAGCCCGAGCGCGCGATCGGCAACAATGCCACCAATATTCCCGCAACCAATGAGGCCGAGCGTCTTCGCGTAGAGCTCGCGCCCCATGAAGCGATTCTTCTCCCACTTGCCCGCTTGCGTCGACATATCCGCCGCCGCGAGCTGACGCGCCGCCGCAAACATCAATGCAATCGCGTGCTCCGCCGTCGTTATCGAATTGCCGAACGGCGTGTTCATCACCACGATGCCCTTCGCCGTCGCCGCCGGAATGTCGACGTTGTCAACGCCAATCCCGGCGCGCCCGATCACTTTGAGATTCTTCGCCGCGGCGATGATATCCGGCTTCACTTTGGTGGCCGAACGGATAGCGAGACCATCGTAGTTGCCGATGATCTCCTTCAGCTTGGCTGCGTCCGGGCCAAGCTTGGGTTGGAAATCGACTTCAATGCCGCGCGTCTTGAAAATATTGACGGCAGCTTCACTGAGTTCGTCGCTGATGAGGACTTTTGGCACATGAGATTCCTGGCGTGAGCGCGCTACGCGCTCCCCGCGAATGTTTAGGCGGCTTTAGATTCGAGTTCGGCAACGAGCGTCGCAAACGCCCATTCGATCCACGGTGTCAGCGCTGCAACGTCGGACGCATCCACCGTCCCACCGCACCAAATCCGCAAACCCGGAGGCGCGGCGCGATAGGAGGCTGCATCAAACGCCACGCCCTCTTTCTCCAACAGCGACGCAAGCTTCTTTGCAAACTCAGCCTGCGCCTCACCGCTGAGCGCCGTCACACGCGGATCGACAACCTTCAGACACACGCTCGTGTTCGAGCGCGTCGCCGGATCAAGCGCCAGGAAGTCGATCCACGTCGTCTGCGCGGCCCAATCGGCCAGCACCTTGGTGTTCGCATCCGCCCGCGCCTGCAGCGCACTCAGACCGCCAAGAGATTCCGCCCACTTCAGCGCGTCGATATAATCTTCCGTCGCCAGCAGCGAAGGCGTGTTGATGGTCGAGCCCTCGAAAATCTCGAGATCGACTTTGCCCTTCTTCGTCAGCCGGAAAATCTTCGGGATCGGCCGATCCGGCGTGTAGCTCTCAAGCCGCTGAATTGCGCGTGGGCTCAAAATCAGCATGCCGTGCGCAGCTTCGCCGCCCAGCACCTTCTGCCACGAGAACGTCGTCACATCGCACTTCGACCAATCGATCGCCTGCGCAAACACGGCGCTGGTCGCATCATTGATGGTGATGCCTTCGCGATCCGCGGCGATCCAATCGAAGTTCGGCACGCGCACGCCAGAGGTTGTGCCGTTCTGCGTGAAGATGATGTCCGCGTCCTTGCGCGCCAGCTCCAGCTTCGGCAGCGCGCCATAGCCCGCGCCATGCACCTTCGCATCAAGCTTCAGCTGCTTGGCGTCCGTGGCCCATTCTTCGCCAAAGCTCTCCCAGGCGAAAATATCGACCGGCCGCGCGCCGAGCATCGACCACATCGCCATCTCGACAGCGCCTGTGTCCGAAGCCGGAACGATCGCAATCTTGTGCGTATCCGGCACGCCCAGAATGGCGCGGGTCCGATCGATCGCTTCCTTGAGCTTGGCTTTACCGGGTTTGGCGCGATGCGAACGGCCCAAAGCCGCGTCTTTCAACGCGTCTGTCGACCAGCCCGGACGTTTTTTGGTGGGACCCGACGAAAAGCGGGGATCAGCCGGGCGCACTGCCGGCTTCGCGGTACCTGTCATCAACTAATCTCCCATCCTTACAGATGGGCGTCCGCCGTTGGGAGCGGATGGCCCGCTGACGTAAGTGGGCCGCTTCGGGGCCCATGTCCACTGCGGCGCATTGTTTGACCGCAGTGACGGCCAATTACTCGGTTACGATGATCCGTGGCGCGGGCGGCGCGGCCTCGTCATTCTCTGGCGGCGCAGGGTGTGAGGTTGGCGGCGATGGGACGGCCGGGGCGTCGGTTACGATGCCCGGCAGCACGGGTTCCTCGAAGATAGCCGGCAATTGCTTCGGCGCGCGCGCGCGGCGCTTTTTGCGCTTCGGCGCCTCCGGGTGCTCGTCCATGCGGTTGTGCAGGCGCGCCAGCGACGGATCGAGCTCGCCGCGGAGATAGACCGAAACTTGGCCGAGCAAACGCACGCTCGAAAGAGTCTGGATCGCACGCATATAGCCGCCACGCTTCGACGCCTGGAAACCAACCACGCTCTCAAGATCGAAGCGGTCGCACCAATACGGCGCGAGATCGGCGAATGACGACCCCGTGACCGGATCTTCATCGATGCCGACGCCGGGGCAGAAGAAGCGCGAAACGAAGTCGTAAGGCTGGCCTTCATCCGCCGGCGCCGTGACGCCGATCATGCCTTGACGCGGGCCGCGCACAGCGAGGTTCAGCGCCGCGAGGTCCGGCTTCAAATTGCGTAGCGTAGCTTCATCTTCGAGCACGACGTTGGCGTATTCGCCGATGAACGCGTCGAAAATCTCCACACCACCCAAGGCCGCGATCACGCTGTCATCCGGGTCCCAGGGCGTGCGCTGCTTGCGCGGCAGATCGAGTGTGTAGCCTTCCGGCGTGGAGCGCACGACCAACGCGCCAGCGTGGGTATCAAAAACGACGACGCCCAGGCCCGGCTCGACTTCGCTCAGCAACATCGCGCCTGCCGCGAGCGTTGCGTGCCCACAGAGCGGCACCTCCGTCGCGGGCGTGAACCAGCGCAGCTGATAATTCCCCTTCAGGCCCGTCGGCACGACGAAGGCGGTCTCGGAGAGCTTGTTCTCAGTGGCGATCGCTTGCAGCACAGCGTCCGGCAGCCAGCGTTCAAGCGGCACCACGGCGGCCGGGTTGCCGGTGAACAGGCGGTCCGTGAAGGCGTGCACGATCCAGATTTTCATCGCATCAGCTATGGCTGCTCGAAAGCAGACGCGCCAGCATCTGCGCGGTTAAGGGTGAACGCGTTCGCCTTTCAGGCGAGCTTGCACGGCCAGTTGTGGCCGAGTGGTTGGTGGCCCTGGCCGAAGCCGGGCGCGCTGTTGATCGCTTCGATGAGATAAGCACGCGCCTTCTCGACCGAAGGCTCAAGCGGCTCGCCGAGCGAATTGTACGCCGCAATCGCGGACGCCAGCGTGCAACCGGTGCCGTGCGTCGCCTTCGTCTCGATGCGTGGACTTTCGAAGACGCGGTAGCCGTCCTGCGTCAGCAACACGTCGCGGATGGTTGGGCCCTGGATGTGTCCGCCCTTCACCAGCGCCGACCAGGCGCCGAGCCGGTTCACCAGCACATCAGCCGCATCCATCTGGCCATCGAGATCGTTCACGGCGACGCCCGTAAGCGCTTCGGCTTCGGGCGCATTCGGCGTGATCATTGCCGCGATCGGCATCAATTCGTTGGCGATGATTTCGATTGCATCATCGCTCAAGAGCGACGCACCGCCCTTTGCGATCATCACCGGATCGAGGATCACCGGCGCGCCACCGCCCACTGCGTAGAAAGCCTCCACCACCGCGCGCACGTGATCGGCGGAGCCCATCATGCCGATCTTCCACGTATCGGCGCCAAGATCGCTCATCACCGCCTCGATCTGCGCGCGCACTGTCTCGGGCGGGATTGCATGCACGCCGCTCACGCCCAGCGTGTTCTGCACCGTGATCGCGGTCACCGCCGTCATGGCGTAGCCGCCGAGCGCGCTAACGGTCTTGATGTCGGCCTGAATACCGGCGCCGCCGCCGGAATCCGAGCCAGCGATGATCAGAACGCGGCCTTTGGGTTTCGCTTCAGCTTGTGCCATGAGCGTTCACATGGCCGACCAGGTCCGCATTTCCAAGACACTTTCGTACTGGCTGCGCCATCGCCCGGACGAAGCTGGGCTAACGTTGGACACGCAGGGCTGGGCGGATGTGGACGCGGTGTTAGCAGCGCTCACGGCGGCGCGGCTGCCGGGCGACATCGACGCACTGCTGGCCGTGGTGGAGCAAAGCGACAAACAGCGCTTCGAACTTAGCCCCGATCTCGCGCGCGTTCGCGCACGCCAAGGACACTCGATCAGCGTCGATCTTGCTCTACCGCCGGCGACGCCTCCGGCCGTGCTCTATCACGGCACCGTTGAGCGCTTTATCGAAGCGATCATGACGGAGGGCCTCAGCAAGATGCGCCGCCATCATGTGCACCTCTCGCCAGACTTGGAAACCGCCCGCCGCGTTGGCGCGCGGCGTGGGCATGCGATCATTCTGGAGATCAACGCCGCCGAGATGCATGCAGGCGGCCACGTCTTCCATGTCACGGAGAATAAGGTCTGGTTGACGGAGGCCGTGCCGCCACAATTCCTGCACCGTCTCTAGAGCTGCGTCGCCCGCCACACTTTCAGCGCCTGCACGGTCTCGGCCACATCGTGCACGCGCACCATCGCTGCGCCATTCTGCGCCGCGATCAGAGCTGCCGCGACTGAGCCGCCGAGGCGATCGCGCCCTGCATCCTTGGCGCGCTCGTCGATGGCGGCGATGAAGCGCTTGCGCGAGGCGCCAATGAGAACAGGCCGTCCCGTCTCGTCGCGAATGCGCGCGACATTGCCGAGCAGCGCCAGATTGTGCGCGAGCGTCTTGCCAAATCCTATGCCGGGATCGACCCAAATCTCTTCAACGCCCTTCGCCTGTGCCGCGGCGACACGCGCGTTCAGGAATGCAATCACCTCCGCGACGACATCGTCGTAACGCGGATCGCTCTGCATGGTGCCCGGTTCACCCTGCATGTGCATCAGGATGACGGGCCGGTGCAGCGCCGCCGCTGTCTCCAACGCGCCAGGCGCCTGCAGCGCCGCGACATCGTTCCAGATCGAAGCCCCCGCCTGCAGCGCCGCCATCGCCACAGCGGGCTTCATCGTGTCGATTGAGATCGGCGCTTTGGTGGCGGCGCGGAGTGCTGCGATGACCGGCACTACACGCGCGATCTCTTCGCCCGCCTCCACCGGCGCAGCGCCTGGGCGCGTCGACTCGCCGCCGATGTCGATAATGTCGGCGCCCGCCTCCAGCATCGCCAACGCGTGCGGCGCGGCCGCGCGCTCGTGCGCGCCGCCATCAGAGAACGAGTCAGGCGTGACGTTCAGCACGCCCATGACGTAAGGCCCGCCCGCGATTCTCGGTGGCGGCATGGTGAAAGAGTTCATGACGGGCGCGGATGGCAAAGCGGCGTTCTCCACGCAAGCTTGACGCGCAGTTGCGGGCGCGCGCACTTGTCGCGCTCACAAATGCACGAGATGGCCGAGATCAAAGACTTGGATGGTCGTCGCGCGCAATGGCGGACTTGGCGATTTGCAGAGCGGCTAAGCGAAAATGGACAACTGGCGTCTAAAGTACGAGCGGGTGATCACGCCGGTGTTCCGCACTTATTGGCGTTTCAGCCGTGGGGCGACGCTGGGCGTACGCGGCGTCGCCTGTAACGAGGCTGGCCACGTTATGCTGATAAAACACACCTATCTGCGTGGCTGGCACCTGCCCGGCGGCGGCGTTGAGCGCGGCGAAACCGCGCCATACGCCATCGCCCGTGAGATGGCGGAGGAAGCCGGTATTGAGGCCGTCGAGACGCCGCTGATTTTCGCGCTCTACTCCAACCACGCCAATTACGCGGGCGATCACATCGGCCTCTACCGCCTTGGCGCCTGGAAGGCGTGCGAACCGCGCATGGGTCAAGAGATCGCAGAGCGCGGCTTTTTCGATCCGGCCGATCCGCCCGAAGGAACCACGCCCGCCACGCGCCGGCGCCTCGCCGAGGTGTTCGGCGGCGCGCCTGTGAGCGCCGTTTGGTAGCTGCGCTTGCCCGGCTATGGCCCGGCGCCTATGTTGCCGCCGCACTTATCGAGGGCGCTCTTCGCGATGATGAAATGTGATGCGGCATGGCTCGGCGCGACTCTGGCGCGTCTCGACCCGCAGGACATTTCACCTGCGCTCAACCTTGGCTCTTCGACCAAGGCATATCGCGAGAAGGAACAGCCTTACGTCAACGAATTGGTGTTCGGTCCGCTTGAGGCGCGCGGCGTGAAGGTCATTCACTCGGATCTGAAAGCCGCCGAAGGCGTCGACATCGCCGGCGATATTTTCAACGACGAAGACCTCGCGAAGCTTTTGGCCACGAAACCGAAATCCGTCATCTGCACGCACATGTACGAACATGTTGTCGATCGTGATGAGTTGACGCGCCGTATTCTGAAGATGATCCCCGAAGGCGGGATGTTCTTCATCACCGTGCCGTCGAGCTACCACCAGCACAATGACCCGATCGACACGATGTTTCGGCCCTCGCCGGATGAACTCGCCTCGATGTTTCAAGGCCAAGAGATCGTCGATAAACAGGAGCTCGTCGGCGAGACCTATTGGGTGCACATCAAGAAGCGCCCGGTGACGCTCTTCTTCCGGCACTTCCTGCGCTTCTGGTTTCCGTTCTTCGGCTGGCGCCAGTGGAAGCGCTCGATGCGTAAGCTCTATTGGCTCTTCAACCACTACAAGGTCGCGGCCATCGCCGGCCGCAAGGTGACTGCCTGATGCGATACCTTCACACCAT
>JAWKUZ010000021.1:0-48206 GCA_041398305.1 Hyphomonadaceae bacterium | reverse complement strand
CTCATCATTCGCGGCCGGCGCGCCAACGGCCAGGATCTCGTCATCCCCAAGGACTTCATCAAATACGGCTTCAGCGGCATCGCCCGCGACGTGGCGACCGAGGCGCTAGGCCGGCGCTCACCCGCCGACGAACGCCGCGCGCTCGATCGCGAAGTCATCCGGCATGGACCGACGCGGCTCGATCGGATGATCGCTCAGCAACTCCCAGAGGATCAAACGGTCCGCCTGGCTTCAATAGAGGCACCAAACGGCGACCCGTCCACGACCCGCGCGCTCAAGCAACGCGCCCGGGAATTACAGCGCATGGGGCTCGCCACTGAGGTTCATCGCAACGTGCTCCGGTTCGAGCCAGGCTGGCGCGACAAGCTCAATGCGATGGAGCTGCACCTCGACGTACGTAAGGCGCTGATGCGGACGCGCGCCCAAGAGGCGGCGCGCGCGATGGCCGGCCCAGCGCGCGGCGCGGCCAAGGGAATGCCACTGTCACCTGGCGATTTCTGAAACGTCGCAGACGCCATCGTTCTCGCGCGCAATTCCAGCGTTGCTGTTGTTTGAGACGGTGTGCGATAGAAAGAGTGTGACTATCGCGCACCAATGGCGCGAAATACGACTCGAATGCCCGAACAAATTTGAATCGAAGGCAAATCGACTAGCTTGCCAACAGCGCCGCGCTCGTAACCGCCAGTAAATCAACGCATTTTCGCTATCGCCTGAGTCACGCAAGCGGCACCATTTTCGGCTAGCGGATTTCTTCGACTTCTTCCGCGTCCACGTCGTCCGGCGCGCGTTCGGCGCGGAGTTCGGCTTTCGGCGGCGTCAGCACCGCGGTTGGCATCGCCATCACCGGGCCGAGCACATCCGTGCCGCCACGCTCCATGCGTGGGTGGATCAGTTGGCCGCCATCGCCGAACGCGTACACAAGCCGCGCCCAGTCGCTGTCGTCATAGAGAAACGCCGGCCCTTCGGGATCGAGGTCCGACCAATCGGCCTCGCGTGGCGCGGCCGCTGCCTGTGCGAGCCAAGTGCGCGCGCCGTTCTCATCGCCGCGTCCACGCGCGACTTGCGCAAACAGAATGCAAATGCGCGAAGAAGGGTTCTCGCGATACGCGTCTTCGAGCGCGGCTTGTGCGCCGCCCCAATCGCCGCGCTCCATGAAGAGCTCAGCCAGCACGATTTTCGTCTCGCGTGAATCACGGCGGCGTTCGGCGAACGCGCGCATGCGCTCGGAGCGCGCTTCCTGGCTCTCGTCCGGTATCAAGTCGCGATACGCATGCGCGAGCGCCGGGTGCGGACCGTTCTCCCAGGCTTCTTCCAGGATCGCCGCCGCGCGCTCGGCCTTACCTTCGCCGACCAGCAACCGCGCCGCCATCGCTCCAGCCGGCGCGAACGCAGGCGCCATGCGGAACGCCTTCTGCGCCATCTCGGCGGCTTTGTCGCCGCGCCGCTCACGCTCAAGCTTCTGCGCCTGCGCCGTCATCAGCACTGCGCGGCGGCGCTTGGCGACCTTGTCCTCGATCTGCTTGCGCTTATCGCCGGTGTCGAGCGTCTCAATCGCGCTTTCCCAATCGCCTTGCTGAACAGCCAGGTCGAATGCGTACTGGAATGGCCACGTCGCCGTCTTCGACGCCTTCAGCGCCGCCTCTGCGTGCGCGCGCGCCGCAACGCGATCGCCGCGCTTCAACGCCGCCGCCATCAGACCTTTGCGGCCAAGCACTTCAGTGTCTTCGTTCTGCAGCATGCCGGCGTACGCACGCTCAGCCGCCGCCGTATCGCCGCTCACTTCCGCTGCGCGGGCCTGCAGCAGCAACGCCAGACGCGGTTCATCGATCAGATCTTCCGCTTTATCGGCATGCCGGCGTGCTTCCTCGAACTCGCCAGCTTCCGCCGCGATCAAGCCAAGCGCCAAAGCCTCTTGCCCGCGCCGCACCTTCGCGCGCTGGCTCGCTTTGCCAACCCGTCCCGGCGCGTCCATCAAGAACATCAGCAAGCGCAACAGCGGCAATGTCACCGCAACCGCCAACACGAGAACCAGCAAACCGAACAGCGCGCTCGTCGTGATCTCCGTGCCGAACCACGTGATCTCGACCGTGCCTTGGTCTGTCGTAATGACCTGCCACGACACTAAGGCCGCGAGCACCGCGATGATGAGCAGGAAGGCGACACGCAACATGGGTGTTTAGCTCCGCGACAATTCTTGTCGGATGGCGGCGATGCGCGTGTCGATTTCCAACCGGCGCTGCGCATCGTTGATCCACGTCTGTGCGGCGCGCTTCGGCGCTGCTGGCAAACGGTTGAGTTCCTGGATGGCGTCGGCCAACCGGTCGGCGGCCAGATATTGCTCGGCGCGATCGACGATGCCTTCCGGCGTATCGCCGGCTCCGGCTTGGCGGACGACGATCCATTGCGCCAAGGCAGCTTGAATGCGGCCCCAGAATCCCGCGCCTGCTTGGCTTTGCCGTGCCGCGCGGATGATCTCGTTGTCCAAGCGCGCGAACTGATCGCGCAACTCGATCCGTGTCGGCGCGCCGACACGTGAGAGAGGCTCAAGCGCCGCTACGTTCGGATCGTCGGGCAACAAGGCCGCCAGCGACGCATGCGCCTGCTCGAACGGCCCAGACGAGCGCGCCGCTTCCGAGGCAGCCACGACCGCATATGAAGCTCGCGCCGCGGTTACGGCTGTGCGTGCTTCGGCGGCGACCGCCGGCAATTCTTCCTGTAAGCGGCGTACTTCCGCGACCAAAGCCTGCACTTCCGCCGTTGACGGCATCGCGCTCAGCCGCTGATCGACATCACGCAAGCCAGCTTGCAGCGCAAACACACGCGCCGCCGTGCCGCCGTCGCCAGCCTCGCCGGAGGCCGCCACAGCAAGCGGCGTATTCATGACGGACTCGATCGCGGCCAGACGCTGCTCGAGCGAGCCTTCTTCGCTGGAGGGCGAGGTCGTGCTTGCTTCGCCTGGAACTGGCGCGACCGTGTTCAGGGCTTCCTGCACAGCTGGAATCCGCGGTGCGACAGCGCCGCCCGCGGCGCCAACGCCGGCGGCGACAAGCGCCAGCACGAGCGCTGAGCCCGTGCCGATCCCGCGCCCGCCGTCCTCGCGGTACGCAGGCTCATATTCAACGTCGATCGGCTCGCCGCGTCTGCGGTCGTCGTCGTCGTCGTCTCTGCTCATGCTATTCCCCAAGAGCTGCCCGGCTTTTTTCCGAGACTTTTCCGCTATTTCGTATCGGAAATGAGTCGGTTCACCATGCGAAACTTAGGCTTGCGCGAGAAGCCGCTCAAGCGCTTGCGCCAGCAGGGGAGATTTACCCCCCGAGTGTGGCCGTCAGGAGATCGTCCTCGCGCGGATGGGGCGCGGTAATGATGCGCTTCCAGGCGGTTTTTCCTGCCGCCTCGGCAATTGCCGCGCTCATGCAGCCCGCTGTGAGCTTCGCCGCGTTCGGCGCGCCAAGCTCGATGAACCGCTCGGCCGCACGTGAGCTGTGGAAAAGCACGATGTCGAGCGGTCCGTTGAAAGCCTCCGGCAACGGCGCTGCCGCGACAGACGCATAAGCCAGTCGCCGCTCCACGCTGAACCCAGCCGCCCGCAACTCGCCGCCAAGATCGCCAGCGACGTGATCGCCGGCAATATGGAGGAGCTTGCCGCGCGTCGGATCGAGCTCGCGCTTCGCCAGCGCCGCCAGTGAGCGTACGTCGCCATCGGCCGAGCGTACGTCGGTAAAGCCGGCCTCGCGCGCCGCCGCCGCGGTAACATTGCCAACCGTGAGCACGATGCGGTCCCGCGCGCCGCGCGCATCTGGAAACGCGCGCACGCCGTTCGAGCTGGTGAAGATAATCGCCTGTGCACCCTCGGTGCTGGTGTCGTACCCGCACGGCACGATGGTGATCAGCGGCGCGACAATCGCCTCCACTCCACGCGCCCGCACGCGCTCTGCAGTGCGATCCGCCTCCGGCTGCGCCCGCGTGATCGCAACGCGCAGCATCACGTATCCAGCTCAATCGCGTCGCCTGCCTCGTCACGAATCTCATGACCCAGGCGATGACCAAGCGCCCGCGCCAACGCAATCGCATCGTCGCCAAGCTCAATCGTCGCCTCGCGACGCCAGCGCTGCGTTCCATCCGGCTTCAGTGTTTCGCCGATAAACGACACGTGCGATCCGCTCGCCCGCGCCAGCGCCCCAATTGGTGTTCGGCACGAACCGTCGAGCGCATCCAGGAACGCGCGCTCGGCTTCAATTTCAATCCGTGCCGCCGCATTCTCGCACTGCGCCAACGCTTCCAGCACACTCGCATCATCAGCGCGCGCCGTGATTGCGATTGCTCCCTGGCATGCGGCCGGTGGCGTTTCCTGCGGATCGACCAAGCTTGCCGCGCGGCTTTCCAAACCCATGCGCTTCAAGCCCGCAAACGCCAGGAACGTTGCGTCCGCGTCACCGGCTTCTAGCTTCGCCAGCCTCGTATCGACATTGCCGCGTAGCACCGAGACTTTGAGATCGGGCCGCGCGAACAGCACCTGCGCCTGCCGCCGCAAGCTTGCCGTGCCGACCGTCGCGCCAGCTGGCAGCTCCGCCAAATTCTTCGCCTTCAAGCTCACAAACGCATCGCGCGGATCTTCCCGCTCCGGCACGCACGCGAGCACGATCCCATCCGGCAACCGCGTCGGCAGATCCTTCAGCGAATGCACCGCAAGATCGATGCGCCCGTCGAACAGCGCTTCATCGAGCTCTTTCGTGAACAGCCCCTTGCCGCCGGCTTCGATCAGCGTGCGATCCTGAATGCGGTCGCCACTGGTGACGATCGGCACGATCTCGAACGCGTCTTCGCTTAAGCCAAGCTTTGCCGCCAAGCGCGCGCGCGTCTGCCCCGTCTGCGCAAGCGACAGTTTCGAACCGCGCGCGCCGATGCGGAAAAGCGGAGCACTCATGCTCCTGCACTTAAACGCTGGCGCGGGTGAGGGGAACGCGCCAAATGTGCGCGAGATGAAGCCGCTCACCGTCCTCGGCATTGAGACCAGCTGCGATGAAACCGCAGCCGCGGTCCTGCGCCTGGATGAGAACGGCCCCCGCGTGATTTCGGACATCGTGCTCGGCCAGGCAGCGCATCACGCGCCCTATAAGGGTGTCGTTCCCGAGATCGCAGCCCGCGCCCACGTCGAAGGCCTCGACGGCACGATCGCCGCCGCCATGACCGACGCGAAGCTCGGTTTCGCCGACCTCGACGGCGTCGCCGCCACCGCTGGTCCCGGCCTTATCGGCGGCGTCATGGTCGGCTTGCTTGCCGGCAAAGCCATCGCGCTGGCGCACGACAAGCCGCTGATCGGCGTGAACCACCTCGAAGGTCACGCGCTCTCGCCGCGCCTAGCCCCTGGCGGCGCAACGTTTCCGTATCTCTTGCTGCTGGTGAGCGGCGGCCACTGCCAGTTCATCGCTGTACTCGATGTCGGCGTTTATCGCCGCTACGGCTCGACCATGGACGACGCGCTCGGCGAAGCCTTCGACAAGCTCGCCAAGCTGCTCGATCTGGGTTTCCCAGGCGGGCCTCTAGTCGAAAAAGCCGCTCAAAATGGCGACTCCAAGCGCTTCGCGCTACCGCGTCCGCTACTCGGCCGCGACGGCTGCGACTTCTCCTTCGCGGGTTTGAAAACCGCCTGCGCCCGCGAAGTCGAACGCCTCGGCACGCTCACCGATCAGGACAAAGCCGATCTCTGCGCCAGCTTCCAAGCGGCGGTTCTCGACATCGTCGTCGATCGCACGCTCAACGCGATGCGGATGTTCGATACGGTGTGGGGCGCGAAGGGCCGGCTGGTGGCTGCGGGAGGTGTTGCAGCGAACCAGGCGATCCGTAGCCGTTTGGAGGCTCTGGGGGAGGAGCGCGGCTACGATTTCATAGCCCCGCCGCTTCGCTGGTGTACGGACAACGCCGCAATGATCGCGCTCGCGGGCGCTGAAAGGTTGCGGCTTGGATTCAGTGACGACCTGTCATTTCCAGCGCGTCCCCGTTGGCCGTTAGACGAGGAAGCGGCCCGCTTGCGCCCCAGCCACGTGGCGGGGCGCAAGGGAGCTAAGGCTTAGGCGACGACGCGAGCAGCCGTGAACAGCAGCGGCGCGAAGGCGGTCGCGACCAGGGCGATTGCGATGACCACAGAGATCGCGCGGGCGGTCGCCGGAAGGTCTTGAGCGGACATTGTAGTATTCCCCGAGTTGGTCTGATGTTGCACATGCGAACACCAGTGAGGGTCAAATGGACCCTTTCGCTACCGGTTAGAAGGTAGGAATAACCAGCTCAGTCATGCAGAAATGCAGGGCAAAGGTTAATGACACTTCCGTAAATGCAGACAAAGAAAAGGCGCGAAGGACTTGCCTTCGCGCCTGCAAAAAACCCGAGATGCGCTGGGAGGCGCCGTTCTGGGTGGGACTTACGCGACCACAGAGGCCGCGATTTGGACGATGGGTGAGGCTGCCAGGGCAAACAGCGCGAAGGCGGCCAGAACGAACGTTGCGGACAGCAGGATCGAGGGGCGGGTCGTGGTCATTTGAGGTTCTCCAGGTGCTCGGGCTTCGATGGACTATGTGTACCATCGCCCCCTGGAGTGATCAATGAATAAAATAGATTTCGTTCAATAATTGCGTAGCAGCCGTTACGCTGTGACCTCTTCTATCTCCCGAGCCTTCGGCTGAGCCCGTTTTGTCCCCGGCGCATAGAGCCCGTTCAGCAGAAGCGACAGCACGCCGTCGAGCTCGCGCTCAAGTCTCGGCAGCGTGAGCTTGGAGAACAATTGTGGGATACCGAATTTCATCACCGCGGCTTGCAGCATTTCGGCATTGAACATGTGATCGGCAGGGGCGAACAAGCCGGCCTTCTCGCCGTCTTCGAGCACTGCGCCCAAGAACACCCGCTCTAGCGCCAGCTGCTCATTTGCAAACATCGGCCGCTCGCGGGTGAGGACTTCGGCAACCTCAAGAATCTTCGCGTTCTCTTCGAACATGCAGTAGGAATCCCGCATGCGCTTGAAGAAAATCTCGCGCAAACGCCGATCCGCCGGCCATTCCTTCTTGCGCGCAATGGCGGCGAGTTCCGCTTGCTCTTCCGCGTAGTGCTTGCGGGCCATGGCTTCGGCGATATCGATTTTCGCTTCGAAGAAGCGATAAATGTTGCCCGGCGACATGTCGCAATCGGCGGCAATCTCGGCCATGGTTGTCTTGCCATAGCCATAGTGCTTGATGCGGGTCATCGCGGCCTGGAGAATGCGGTCGCGGGTGGCATTTTTGTCATCCATCCCTACAGGTTACCGGGTTTCTACTGAACGTTCAATGAAGGATTCAGAATTGCCAGCCCCATTTGAGACCGTTTCCGTCCTGGGCGCGGGCGCATGGGGCACGGCGCTCGCCCAGGTCGCGGCCGCGGCTGGCCGCAAGGTTCTGATATGGGCGCGCGAGCCCGAGGTCGTCCAGAGCATCAACCGCGACGCGGAGAACGCGCTTTTTCTGCCTGGAATCAAGCTCGACCCTGCGTTGCGCGCGACTGCCGATCTCGCCGATGCCGCCAAGTCTGACCTCGTCCTAGCTGCGCCGCCGGCCCAGCACATGCGCGCGGTGCTCCGCGCCGTCCGCCCAAACCTCAATCCAGGCCAGCCCCTGGTGCTGTGCGCCAAGGGCGTAGAGCGCGGGTCGCTGGCGCTAATGACCGACGTCTTGGCCGAGGAGATCCCAGACGTTGTCCCCGCCGTGCTCTCCGGCCCAGGCTTCGCCAAGGATGTCGCGCGCGGCTTGCCCACGGCCACCACCATTGCCAGCCCCGACGCCGATCTGGCGCAACGCATCGTCGCCACCATTGGTCTCCCGACATTCCGGCCGTACGTCGCCGACGATCTCATCGGCGCCGAGATTGGCGGCGCAGTAAAAAACGTCATCGCCATTGCTTGCGGTGTCGCCGAAGGCCGCAAGCTGGGTGACGGCGCGCGCGCGGCATTGATCACCCGCGGCTTCGCCGAACTCACGCGCCTCGGCCTTGCCATGGGCGCTAAGGCGGAGACGCTCTCCGGACTGTGCGGCCTGGGCGATCTCGTACTCACCTGCGCGTCGCTTACATCACGCAACACGTCGCTTGGCGCGGCGCTGGGTGAGGGCCGCAAGCTCAAGGATATTCTGGCCGAGCGCCGCACCGTCGCCGAAGGCATGGAGAGCGCGCCTGCCGTGATGGCGCTGGCCGCCAAGCACGACGTCGAGATGCCAATCTGCGAAGCGGTCGAAGCCATCGTCGCCGAGCGCATCAGCATCGATGAGGCGATCGAGGCTTTGCTCTCGCGTCCGTTCAGGGCGGAGAACGAGTGAGTTTCGAGCGCGGCATTGTGTTGGCACAAGTTGATGCGCTGCCTAATCCCGGCGCCGTCGTGGTCGTGCCGCATCGCGACGAACCGTTTGTCTCCATTCTCGTCACGCGCAAGGGCGATCAAATCTCCGCCTTCCGCAATAAGTGCCCGCACGCGGGCTATCCGCTGCAGCACTCAAGCGGTCGCGTGATCGTGCAGGAGGGGCGCTACATGGTTTGCGCCGCGCACGGTGCGAGCTTCGAACTCAGCAGTGGCGCTTGCGCTGGCGGACCATGTGACAATGGCGACGCGCTGGAGCGCATCGCCATTGAAGTTCGTGATGGAACTGTACGCGTCGCTTAGGCTTCGTCGAATTCCTCATCGTCATCACGGCGGCGCATCAGCAGATAAGCCCCGCCCGCAAGGACCACGACGCCAAGTGCGATCCACGGGAAGTAGCCCGAAAGCCCGCCAAATGAGGTTTGGCCCGTCGTCTGAGCAACGTTGACCAATTGCGGTTGCGAGACCGGCACGCCCGTCACCAAGCCCGGCACCGAATATTGTGACACGGTGTCAGACGCCGCATCAAAGTCGCCGTGACGCTTGCCTTCCGGGAACGACAGCATGCCGCGCAGCTCAGCGGCAGCGGCAGCGATCGCAGTTTGCTGGTCGGCGCTGCCGATCGAAGTCATGCAGGCTACGCCTTCGCGACCCAGGATCTTTTGCTCGTAGCGCAAATCTTTGCCGCTGGCGCCGCCCGGCGCGGCAACACGCTCGGCCCACACGACGTAGGGCGCTTCCGCATTGAACGACGGTATGGTGGCGAAGCCTTCAAAGCGGCGGTTCTGCGTTTGGCGCGCGTCGCGAACCTGCGTTTCGAAGTTCGCGTCGCTCAGGCCCGAAGCAGTTTCCGGTTGCACATAGCCAATCGGCTCATAGCTCACCACCGTCGCCCAGGTGCCCGGCGCGCGGATGTCTTCGCCGTTGCGCGCGAGTAGCCCGAAGATTTCTCCACTCGGCAATTGTTGGTTGGCGCGCTGAACATAAGCGCGCGCTTCAGCGGCGTTGTAGAAGCGATAGCCCGCCGGGACGTTGAGCGTGAGGCCGCTGTCGCCGAGCGGCACAATGCCGGTGCGCCCCTCTGGTGCGGCATCCGGTTGTGACGTTGGCGGTGGTGTCGTGGGCGCGGCCCGCACGGGCGGCGCCGCTTCGTTCGGTCCGCCATCGCCTGGCCCGTCCGCATAAGCCGGCGCCGTCATGAACAGCGCGAGCGCCGCCAAAGTGGCGCGCATGAGGTTATTGCGCATGGGTTTCTCCCTCGCTCGGCCGCTTCGGCCCGCATCCCCGAGTCGCGGGTTTAACCAATCAAATGAGGTTTGTCGCGTGTCAGGGCGTACAGGCGGCGCGAAGTTCGCCCGCGGCGGCGGCCATGGCGTCGCTGATTGCGGTGCGCCACTCCGTCATCGTCTTGGCCGCCTGTGCGGCTTGTGGATAGAGCACCGCTCGCGATGAGCTAACGACGCCGCCCTCGCGCATGCGCCCGCTAGCCTGGACGAAGCCCGCCACAGCGTCCGCCGCGCTCGCGCCCTGCGCGCCATAGCCGGGGACGAGGAACAGCGCCTCGGGCATCGCCTCGCGTAGCTTGCGCGCCTCTTCCGGGTAGGTCGCCCCAGCGACAGCCATCAGCCCAGACCAGCCGCTTGCGCCCCGCAGGCGGACGCATTCCGGCGCCAGCATCTCGGCGACGCGTTGCCAGACTGGCGCGCCGCCGACCTGCAGATCCTGAAAGTCGCCAGCGCCGGGGTTTGATGTCCGCACCAGCACCGCAACGCCTTTGCCTTCGGCCTGCGCGCGGGTGATGAACGGCTCGAGCGTGTCTTTGCCCATGTATGGATTGACGGTCACAGCGTCAGCGTTGAAGCCGGGCGTCGCGCCCAAGGTGGCGCGTGAATAGCCCTCAGCCGTAGTGCCGATGTCGCCGCGCTTGGCGTCGAGCAGCACCAGCATGCCTTCTTGCTTGGCGTAGCTGCAGAGCATCCGCGCGACCGCGTAGCCCATCTCACCGAATTGCTCGAACAGTCCAAGCTGCGGCTTCAGCACGCATGCATGTTCGCGCGCGATGTCGATGATGGCGGTGCCGAACTTGAGGACGGTGGAGGTATCTTCCGACGCGTTGCCGAACAGCGCCGGGATCTTGTCGGGGAAGGGATCAAGGCCAACGCAGAGCGGGGTGTTCTTGGCGCGGACGCCTTCGATTAGTCGATCTGCGAACGGCGCTGTCATGTCCCTGGCATATCCTCCGGTGCGACGCAGACCACCTGCGCCACTGCCAGCGTCCGGCGCAGATCGTCGGACGCTTGCCCGTAGTTATCTGGAGTGAGTCGTTCGCCGGGTGCACCTTGCGGCTCCACTTGTTCGACACGCAGCAGGCGCAGGATCGAGGTCGGCGAGGCTGTATAGATGCGCCCGCGCCGTGATGATTCCGCTACCGTTATGCCGATCACTTGGCCGTTGGCGGCGATCGCTGGCCCGCCGCTAATGCCGGCGAGCGAACCGCGCAGGCCCGACGTGCGGCCAAGTTCGGCCCATGCCAACACCGGCTCTTCGAGATTGTAGCGTCCGCGCGCGATCAGCGTTTCACGGCCAATAAGCCGCGAATAGGCTTCGCCCGGCCTCCCTTGCGGGAAGCCGACATGGAAGGCGCGCTGGCCGATCTGGAACTGACGCTCGGACGTGTCGAGCGATAGCGCACGGCGCGGCGGCCCTTCTTCGTCTCCCTCACCCTCCGGGTTTTCGGTGCGCAGCAACGCAATGTCAGCGAACTCCGCGCGCTTGACGTCGGCCACGCGCACAGCCGCGCCGCGCGACACGATCAAACCCACGGCCTGGCAGCCATCGACGACATGGCGCGCCGTCAGCCACCAGCCGTCCGGCGTGATCGAAAACGCAGTGCCCATGCCGGAGGCGACAGGACCGACTTCCACCAGCACGGCAGGATCGTACTGCGACGGCGGTGGCAGGAACGCGCCGGTGTCGGACGACTCGTTTCTATAAGCTTCCGGCGCGTCTTCGCGTTGATCGACCCGGAACAGGACGAACACGATCACCGTGATGACCACGATGTAGAGCAGCCAATCCGGGATGAGCCGCATCATGCTATTAGCCGGCCCGGAACAACTGCACGTTCGGATCGGCAACGGCGCCGGCCATGATCAGCGCCAGGCCGATCTTGATCGACATCAGGAAAACCGCGGCGGCGACATCGCCTTCAGCGATGCGGCGCGGCAGGCCGCGCAGGAAAATGTCGGCGAAGCGGAAGGCGAGCAGCTGAATCAACAGCGTGACAACGCCCCAGATCAGCAGATCAAACAGGCCGAAGGCGTGCGCCAGGCATGAACCTAACGGAATGGCGAGGCCGACGATCACGCCGCCATAAGCCAGAGAAGCCGAAGGGTTGCCGGCGCGGATCAACGCCAGCTCTTTGTGCGGCGTCATCACCGTGTAGATGATCAGCGATGCGACGAAGAGTCCGAGCGCGACGCCAAGTTGGATGATGAAATCCGGAAACCCGGCCACAAATGCGTTAAGAGGCGCGCTCAAATCCATGGGTCCCTCGCCAGACCGCCAGTCAAGACGCTGCGCTAGCGGTTCCGGCGCTGACACGCAAGCAATGAGGAGCAGACGAGCACATGAGCGAACGTAGAGCGGCAGTGGTGACGGGCTCCACCAGCGGCATTGGCCTGGGGATTGCCACGGCCTTCGCGAAGGCCGGTATGGACGTGACGCTCAACGGTTTGGGGGACGCGGCGGAGATCGAGAAGGTCCGTTCGGGGCTGCAGGCCGAGACTGGTGTCACTGTTCGTTACGATGGCGCGAACCTGATGCAGCCGGACGCGTGCGTTGGGCTGGTGGAGGGCGCGATGGGCGCGTTTGGCCGCCTCGACGTGCTCGTCAACAATGCGGGCATCCAGCACGTCTCACCGATCGAGGATTTTCCGGTCGATAAGTACAACGCCATCATTGCGCTCAATCTTTCTTCCGCCTTTCACACCATCCGCGGCGCGATGCGCGCGATGAAGGCGGCGCGCTATGGGCGTATCATCAACATTGCGTCCGCCCACGGGCACGTGGCTTCGCCATTCAAGTCCGCCTACGTCGCGGCCAAGCACGGCATTATCGGCCTCACCAAAACAGTCGCCCTCGAAGGCGCGACCTTCAACGTGCGCTGCAACGCCATCTCGCCGGGATATGTGCTGACCGGCCTGGTCGAGAGCCAGATCCCGGACACGATGAAGGCGCGCAATTTGACGCGCGAGCAGGTCATCAATGACGTGCTGCTCGCCGCGCAGCCGACCAAGGAGTTCGTGAAGGTCGAGCAGGTGGCGGGGCTTGCGCTGTTTCTCACTACGCCGGCGGCCGATGAGATCAATGGCGCGGCGCTCAATATCGATGGCGGCTGGACGGCCGCGTGAAGCGCTAACTTTTCCCTAACCACAGCAGCGCACGGTTGGCCCCATGCGTCTTGCCGCGCCCCTTTTTGCCGTCGCCTTGTTCGCCGCGCTTGCCGCGCCGGCGACGGCCTCCGGTTCGGGTAGTGGTCAGCAGCAGGCGCCGGCGACGCGCCAGGAACGGCTGACCTCGGCTGAGACCTACCTGCCGATGCCGACGCTTTCAGCGGGTGTGCTGCAACGCAATGCCAATCAGGGCACGATCGTCGTCGACATGGGACTCGATATTCCTGATGCGGCGCTGCGCCGGCGCGCGCAACTCAACGCACCGCGCATACGTGACGCTCTGCGGACGGCGTTGGCGACGTATTCGTCGGTCTATTATCGCGTGCGCACGGCGCCGAGCCCGGACGATCTCACGCGGCAGATGCAAACAGCCGTGGACCGTGTTCTCGGCGCGCCTGGCGCGCGCGTGTTACTGGCCAACATCGTCTACCAGCGTCCGCAGCAGCAATAAGCGTCAGGCGCCTCTGCAGGCGATCGGCAGCATGTGGCGCGCCGCGCCGGTCGCAGGCGTCGCGCGATAGACTTGCGCCGGTTCGCTGCGCGCGAGCACCTGATCGCCCGAACCCATGATCTGGCGTTCCACCACGACGAAGGTCTCGTCTGAGCAATTGTAACGATAGTGCATGCGTTCGACGTCGTAGCGGATCGTGCGCTCGGTGCTTTCGTCGCTTGCGTCCCATGCCTGCGGGCGCCCATAGCGCACTTGCAGCCAGATATCTGCGAAGCCGTTCTCGCGCGTGATGGCGCTCTGATTGAAGTGGATGGTGCCGCCGTCGTTGGTGCGAAGCACCAATAGCCAATCCGGCAGGCCTTGCGGTGTCGACAGTAGGACGGACCCATCGCCTTGCGTGGTCGCCGGCGCTTGATCACTAGGCGCGACAGGCTGGCCGCAAGCGGCGAGTGTGAACAGGCAAATGACTGCGGCGAGCTTGCGCATGAGGAAGTTCATACCTTCGATGTTGGGCGCGCTGGGCGCCCAGGCAAATCACATAGCTGAGATTCCGCCATCTACTTTCAGTTCCGAGCCAGTGATGAACCGGCTTTCGTCCGAGAGGAGATAGATTGCCGCAGCTGCGATCTCTTCTGGTTTGCCAATGCGACCAAGCGGCACTTGGCGCCCCAGTTTCGCCTCGGCCTCGTCTTTGCCGAACATATTTCGGATCGGATCGAGGATTGGCGTGTCGATGAACGTGGGGTGAATCGAATTCGAGCGGATGTCGAGACCTTTCTTGGCGCAATAGAGCGCGATGTTTTTGGAGAGTAGCCAGACCGCAGCTTTGCTGGCGTTGTAGCCGGGCGATGTGTGGTTTGCGATCAGCCCCGCGATCGAGCTGATGTTGACGATCGAGCCGGGCTGGTTCTTCGCCAGATACTTGATGCCGTGCTTGGCGCCGAGGAAAACGCTGTCGACATTGACGCTCATCAAGCGGCGGAAGCCTTCGAGCGAGAGTTCTTCAACGCTGCCTTCACGCGCCGAGATCCCGGCATTGTTTACAAGGCCGGAGATGCCGCCCATCGCGCCGTTCGCGCCTTCAAGTGCGGCGAGCCATTGCTCTTCGTTGGTAACGTCGTGACCGAATGCGAACGCCGTGCCTGCGCCGTGCGCGGCGTTGATTTCCGCAGCGACGCTTTCTGCGCCTGCCTTGTTGATGTCGGTGACGGTGACCTTCGCGCCTTCGCTCGCGGCGCCCTTGGCCATTGCCGCGCCTAAGCCCTGGGCGCCGCCGGTGATGAAGATCTTCTTGCCCGCGAGACGGCCGCTCATGTCGTTCCTCCTGTTTGGCGCGACTCTGTGGCGCGGCGCGGCAAACTGCAAGCTTGGCGTGAGGGCGCACCGAGCGTAATCACCGTTGAGCGAGGTGTGAGATGGAATGGGACGCGCTGCTGCTGTCGCGACTGCAATTCGCCTTCACGGTCGGCTTTCACATCATCTTTCCGGCCTTCACGATCGGATTGGCGTCCTTCCTTGCTGTGTTGGAGGGCCTTTGGCTCTTCACCAAGCGGCCGGTGTTCAAGAATCTCTACTTGTTCTGGGTGAAGATCTTCGCGCTGTCGTTTGGCATGGGCGTCGTGTCGGGCGTCGTCATGTCCTACCAGTTCGGGACGAACTGGAGCGTGTTTTCCGCCATCACCGGCAGTGTGATCGGGCCGTTGCTTGCGTACGAAGTGCTGACGGCGTTTTTCCTCGAAGCTTCGTTCCTCGGCATCATGCTGTTCGGCTGGAAGCGCGTGGGGCCGGGCTTGCACTTCTTCGCGACCTGCATGGTCGCGATCGGCACGTTGTTCTCGGCGTTTTGGATTCTCTCCGCCAATTCGTGGATGCAGACCCCGCAAGGGTGGGCCTGGGCCGAGGACGGCACCATGGTCGCGACCAATTTCATGGACGTGATCTTCAATCCGTCGCTGCCATCGCGCTTCGTCCATATGGTGCTGGCGGCTTATCTGACGACGGCGATGGTGGTCGCGGGCGCGTCTGCGTTCGCATTGCTGAGCAAGCGTGCCTTGGCCGAGAGCCGCGTCGCGCTGCGCATGGCAGTGCTGATGATGGCGCTGGTGACGCCGGTGCAGATCATGGCCGGACACGAGAGCGGTCTCGTTGCTGGCGAGCATCAACCGGCGAAGGTCGCGGCGCTTGAGGGGTGGTGGACCACTCGGACGCAGCAGCCAACTGTGCTTGTTGGCTGGCCGGATGAAGCGACAGAGACCAATCACTTCGAGGTCGCCATTCCGGGCTTTGGTTCGACCGTGAACAATGCCGGGCCGGATGATGTGCTGCCCGGCTTGGATCAGTTCGCGGCGGAGGATCGGCCGCCAGTGTGGCTCACGTTCTGGGCGTTTCGCGTGATGGTGGGCATGGGGCTCGTGATGCTTGTGCTCGGCATTTGGGGCGCGGCGGCATGGGTGTTGAAGCGGCTTGATGGCTCGACTTGGTATCATCGCGCGTTGGTGCTTGCGGCGCCGAGCGGGTTCATCGCTGTGTTGACCGGATGGATCACAGCGGAGGTCGGGCGCCAGCCGTATGTGGTGTATGGCGTGCTTCGCACGGCGGACGCGGTGTCGCCGGTGCCTGCGGGATCGGTTGCGACGTCGCTGCTGTTCTTCATCATTGTGTACGGAATCGTGTTCACGGCAGGCGCGCTCTACATCCTGCGCCTGATAGCGAAGGGTCCTGAGAGCGACGAGACGCCGCCGCAATCTAATCAACCGCCTGGCACGCCGCTTGGCGCAGCGATCGAGGAGGCGTGAGCGATGTTTGGGCTTGAGCTCTCGATGATCTGGGCGGTGCTGATCGCCGTCGCGGTGTTTCTCTACGTGGCGCTGGATGGCTTCGATCTCGGCGTCGGCATTCTCTTCCCGTTTGCCAAGGATGCGCGCGAGCGCGATCAGATGCAGGCGGCGATAGCGCCTGTGTGGGACGGCAACGAGACGTGGCTGGTGCTCGGCGGCGGCGGTTTGTTTGCAGCGTTCCCGAAGGCGTACGCAGCTCTGATGCCGGCTTTGTATCTGCCAATCTTCTTGATGCTGCTGGCGCTGATCTTTCGCGGCGTGGCGTTTGAGTTTCGTCATCACGGGCGCGGCGCCGGCAAGCGCTGGTGGACCTTTGCATTCTCCGCGGGATCTCTCGTGGCGACGATTGCGCAGGGGTTCGTGCTCGGCGGCTTCATCCAGGGCGTCGCGATTGAGGGCGAAGTGTTCGTCGGCGAACCGCTTGATTGGCTGACGCCGTTCTCGGTGCTGGTCGCGGCGTCGTTGGTGGCTGGGTACGCGCTGCTCGGAGCGACTTGGATCGTGTTCAAAGCGCAAGGTGAGTTGGCTGAGCGAGCGCGGCGTTGGGTCAAGCAGTTGGCTTTGCTGACGGCGTTGGCGATGGGTGCGGTGAGCTTGGCGACGTTGGGTGTCGATGCGCGTGTCACCGAGCGCTGGGGTTTGACGATGACGAGGGTCGATTGGCCGGTGTTCATCAATCTGGCGCCATTGCCTCTGCTTGCTGGCGTCATTCTCTTCCTGATGTGGCGCGGGATCGAGGAGCGGAAGTTCCTGCGGCCGTATCTCTACGCGGTGTGCTTGTTCTTGATCGGCTATGTTGGCCTCGCGGTTTCGTTGTGGCCGTACATCATTCCGTTCGCGATGACGCCGGCGGATGCGGCGGCGGCGGACAATGCGCTGCAGCTGATGCTGGTCGGCGCGTTGGTGATGTTGCCGATCATTCTCGCGTACACGGCGTTCGTCTACTGGACCTTCCGCGCCAAGGTGGATGACCATGCCACGTATCATTGAGGGCCCGCCCGAAGAGGGCGACGCTCGCCGACCGCTGGGCAAGAAGCTGCTCTGGTTCGTGGCGCTGTGGTTTGTCGGTCTGATCTCGGTGGCGGCGTTGGCTTATGGGCTACGGGCGTTGATCCTCTAGTCTTCGATCGCCTCGATGCCCTTACGCTCTAGTTCGGCGATGGAGTCTCTCATGTGCTTCAGCCGCTCAGGTGAGTGGCCGGTCCATTGTGGGACTTCACCGATGATGCGAAGGCCGTCGCGGGTGCGATAGGACTTCGTCGGATTGCCGGGAAATTTCTTGTCGGTGAGATTCGGATCGTCCTCGAACGGGCCAGTTGGCTCCACGATGTAGATGCGTTCGCGGCCGTCGCCGCGCGCGAGTTCAGCGCCCCAGATGGCGGCTTCAAGCGTGGCGGCGAAGTACACGAAGGTCGCCTTCTTTCGCTTGCCGTAGTTCGATGCATAGCCCGGCGTGATGAGATCGCCGATGACGAGATCGGCTTTACCGCCGTGATAGAATGGCCCAGCTGAATTCATGGCTGCCTCCGTTGCGAGGCGCGACCATCTGCAAAATGAGGGCTCGCGCAATTCTTGAACCGGAGCTTGTCATCGCCATCTTGGTAGTGGCGGGGACCTTCACTTAATCGCGGTGATCTCGCGGAAGACTTCGTCCATGAAGTGCGCGAGGGCAACGTCTTTGTCGGATACGCCGCCGGCGTCGTGCGTGGTGAGGGTGACGTCGACGCGGTTGTAGACGTTGAACCATTCGGGATGGTGATCGTTGCGTTCGGCGTAGAGCGCGACGCGGCTCATGAAGCCGAAGGCGGCGTTGAAGTCCTTGAAGCGATATTCCTTCTCGATCGCCTCGCGATCGCCGGTTGCTGAGCGCCAGCCTTCGAGGCGGGCGACGGCGGCGCTGGGGTCAATTCTTTCGGTGGGCATCGGGTCTGCTCCTTTGGGAGAAAGATAGAGCGGGGCGTCGCGCTTCGACAGGCTCAGCGTGACGCCAATTCGGGCGACGGCGCCGGAACATGGCTTCGCTCCCGCCGGCGAAACGCTGGCGGTTGAACGAAGGGAGAGCAGAGCGCGCTTCGTGCTGAAGCTTCAAAGAAGGTGTTTCGTAGGGGTGTGCCGAAGCGCGCCCTGCGCGGACTGTTGTTCGAGCCGGCGGACATCTGAGGCGTTCAGGGGCTGCCGGGTGGCCATGCGTTTGCTGACAGGTGGGCTTGGTTCGTTCGATCGGCGCGGCCTTCTCCCGCACGTTCCGACCGCCCACGACGCTGGGTGTCCGGCAAGTCTTAGCGCCTGACGTTCGTTCCCGGCTGACGTGCGGAAGGCGACCAACGCCATCCGGTTTCCTCGGCTTCCTTTCTTCTCACCGAGCAGCGATCTCGTTCCTCACGGATCTCCATCGCATCACGTTCAATCCGCATCTCCGGCGCTGTTTGGTGTTGGTCGACACAAGCAACCTCCCGGGCTGGAGATGAAGAGAAGTGTCTCATGAGTTCGGAGGTGTTGGATTGATTTTGATACGGGTGTTGATGCCGAAGGGAAATTGCACGGAAAGGTGTGGGATAGATTCCTCTGCCCATTCCCCGATTGTTCCTATGAGAGGGCCTCGGGGAGGCGCGTAGCCGGGCGCCGCTCCCCAAAAACGGGCATGTTGCAGCGCAGCGTGCGCCAGCCGCCGCAGCGGCCTTGCCCGTTTCGGCGGCGCACGTCTAAGGTCCGCGCCGATTTGGGCGCGCCTTGCGCCAGGGGAGGGTTTCGCATGGCGGGCCGCTTGTTTGCGCGCAAACCAGTCGCGCATGTTCAGCAGGAATTTCAGACGGGGGAACTGAAGCGGACATTGGGTCCGCTCGGCCTCATCAGCCTTGGCGTCGGCTGTATTATCGGCGCCGGGATTTTCGTCATTACCGGCACGGCCGCGGCAAGCTTCGCCGGCCCGGCCGTCATCATCTCTTTCATCATCTCCGGTTTGGCCTGCGTGTTCGCTGCGCTCTGCTACGCGGAGTTGGCTTCGACCATGCCGGTGCCAGGCTCGGCTTACACCTATAGCTATGTGACCTTGGGCGAAGTCTTCGCTTGGACCATGGGCTGGCTGCTACTGCTTGAATACGGCGTCGCAGCTTCAACCGTGGCTGCAGGCTGGACCGGTTACGTGGTCAGCCTGTTGCGCGATTTCGGAATATTCATCCCCGAAGCGCTCTCGCAATCGACCATGCAGTTCCAGGACGGGGTGCTGCAAATGACCGGAAGCGTCAACTTAGTCGGCGCGATCGGCATCATGGCGGTGACGATGCTGCTCGTGCTCGGCGTTTCGGAATCGGCGTCGGTCAACAACATCATCGTCTTCATCAAGATGAGCGTGCTGCTGGCCTTCATCATCATCGGCGCCGCTTATGTGAACCCGGAGAATTGGAAGCCCTTTGTGCCTGAGAATGAGGGGGGCTTTAATTACGGCTGGGCGGGCGTATTCCGCGCCGCTTCGCTTGTCTTCTTCGCGTACGTTGGCTTCGAGGCGGTTTCGACCGCCGCAGGTGAAGCGAAGAATCCTCAGCGCGACTTGCCGATCGGCATTCTTGGTTCGCTTGTCATCGTGACCATTCTCTACATGGCGACTTCGGCCGTGATGACCGGCATCGTGCCGTTCCGCGAACTGGCGGTGCCGGAACCGATCGCCGTCGCGGTCGACCGTATGAACCCGCCGTGGGCGTTGATCTCGTGGCCGTTCAACGAAAGCGGCTCGCTCAACATTTTCTCACTCGCGATCAAGATTGGCGCTTTCACCGGCCTCTCGTCGGTGATGCTGGTGTTGATGTTCGGCCAAACGCGCGTGTTCTACCAAATGGCGCGTGACGGGCTGATCTGGAAAGTGTTCAGCGCAGTGAACCCGCGCTTCCAAACGCCGGCGACGGGCACGCTGTTGCTCGGCTCTATCATTGCCGTCGCCGCTGCGGTGCTGCCGCTCGGCGTGTTGGGCGATCTTGTGAGCTTGGGCACGGCGATGGCGTTCGCGATCGTCTGCATCAGCGTCATGTATCTGCGTAAGCACGAGCCGACGCTGGCGCGGCCGTTCCGCGTGCCGTTCTATCCGCTGACGCCGATCCTCGGCATTATCATGTGCGTGATCTTCATGATGGGCCCGATCATCATCGACATCGTGTCGAAGGGCATTGGCGTCGACATCCTCGGTAGCCTGATCGGATCGCCTGATCCGAACTTCCGCACCGATCCGGTCGCGCTCGGCATTCTGGTGGTCTATTTCATCATCGGAGCGCTGATCTACATGCTCTACGGCTATCGCAACTCACGGCTTGGCCGTGGCGAAGGTCCGCCGACCACGCCACCGGCTGAACCGCCTGGCGATCCGATGACGCCAACCGGCACGCACACCGGCTAAGCTGCGTGTGAGACGAATGAGAGAGGCGCGGACGAGAGTCCGCGCCTCTTTTGTTTTGCGGCGGTTGATGATCACCAACCGCCTACCTGCGCCTGAACTTGATCTGCTGGAAGCGTCCACCTAGCCTTGTCGAACGGGGGACTGCGCATGCCTTTCTTTACGCCGACCGAGGCCGGATTGTTCGATCCGGGCGGACTCGAACCGATGAGCTACTGGGCCCACTTGCTCATTGGAACGCTCGGCATTTTGGCGGCGCTGACTGCACTCATGAGCGCAAAGGGCAGACCGGTGCATCGCGCCGCGGGTTTCACTTTCGCGGTGTGCGTTCTGGTGGCGGGCGCGACCGCGATCAGCTTCAGTTTCACGCGCTTTGCGCCCCCCGCCGTCCTCAGCTCCCTGGTGGCTCTCTACGCAGTAGCCACGTCATGGCTCGCGTTGCGCCGCGCTGAGCCGTCGGTGAAGCGGACGGAGCAGGCGCTCACAGGTATTATCGCCATCGCCACCTTACTATTTTCGCTGGCCGCCACGCGCGCGATCCTGGTTGGCATCGCGCCCTTGGCCGACGCGCTAAGCGTCGCTCTCGTGCCCATTATTCTGCTGGTCGGCGATGTGCTCTATTTTCGTAACTACGATGAGCGCGGCGCGATCAGGTTGCGCCGCCATGTTTGGCGCATGAGCTGGGCGCTGGCGATCGCCATTAGGGCGCCGCTCTTCGAGTTGCGCGACGATTTCAGTCTCAATCCGCTTGCGGTCAATTACTTGCCGCTGCTGCTTCCGCCTTTGGTGATGCTGCTGTTCGCGTCGAAGCTTGGGGCGCGCCGGGCCGAACCCCGAGCGACGTAGGGATCTGCGCGGAGGGCGTGGACGAAAAAGTCCGAGCGGACCCTGATACCGGAACTAATCCGCGCCATCCGAGTTGAGTGCGGTTGGGGCAGCGATCGCTGTCGGGCCGAACGGGGCTGTGATCCCAATCACGAAGTCGCTCAGAAGGAGGAGGACTAGCATGATCAAGCAACATCTCACGAGGGCGCGCGTACTTGGCGTCGCCATCGTCGCGGCGTTGAGCCTCGGGGCCTGCGCCTCGTATGATGACGAATTCGCCACGATCAACTCACGTCTCGATCAACTCGATGCGCGTGTGTCGAGCGCGGCCCAAAGCGCGGAATCCGCCGATCAAAACGCGCAGCGCGCCAATCAGCGGCTGGATCAAATGGAAGGCCGCATCCAACAGCTCGAATCGGGACCGGCTCGCAGAGCACGCGGCTAGTCGCGCTTGCGCAACTGCGGGGAACGGTTTGAAATCTGGAACCTGGTGGCTCGCTCGGCCACCAGGCTTTCCTAGTGAGGAACCGCCTTACTCATATGTCCAAACAAACAATAATCCGCACTGTCCTTGGCTCGCTGGCGTTTGCGATCGCGCCCCTCGGCATTGCCCATGCTGAGGACGACATCGCGCAGCCGGCCGCGGCAGTGGACTATCTGCCGTCCGACCAAGATGTCTCCGACACGGTGGTCGAACTCGCGGGTTGAGTCGTCGCGACCAATGACAACCAGGGCTATCCGTTCGCGATCGTCGACAAAGCCGCCGCTCAGGTTCTTGTGTTCGGTCCCGACGGCCGTCTTCGTGGCGCCGCGCCCGCGCTGTTTGGGTCGGCGGTCGGAGATCATTCGGTCGAAGGCGTCGCTGGTCTTGCGCTGCGTGACATCCCGGCTGCGGACCGCACCACGCCTGCCGGCCGATTTGTCGGCGGTTTCGGCCCCTCTATCGGCGGCGGGCGAACGCTGTGGGTCGATTATGATTCAGCAGTTTCGATCCACACCGTTACGACCGATGTCCCGTCGGAGCGGCGTCTAGAACGACTCGCATCGCCGTCGCCGGACGACAATCGCGAGAGCCACGGCTGTATCAATGTCTCTGCCGAGTTTTTCGATGGCATCGTCGCACCCACGTTCGCAAGGGGCGGCGTTTTCTATGTGTTGCCGGACGAAGCGTCGTTAGCGGAAACTTTCCCCGAGTTCGCGCGTCGCAGTTCGCCGCAACGCAACGGCAGACGACGCGCTAGCCGCTGAACGTGTCAGATGGGCGCTGAACCTTAAGCCAACACCTCCGGAACCGCCCAGCCTCGCCGCGCGCAGGCTGCGAGCACGGTGTTGCGGAGGAGGCAGGCGATGGTCATGGGGCCGACGCCGCCCGGTGAGGGGCTAACGGCGGACGCGACTTTGATCGCTTCAGCAAAGTTCACATCGCCAACGAGCTTGGTTTTACCTTCGCCTTTTTCCGGCGCGGGCACGCGATTGGTGCCGACGTCGATGACGATGGCGCCGGGGCGGATCCAGTCGCCGCGCACCATTTCTGGGCGGCCGACCGCGGCAACGAGAATGTCAGCGCCGCGGCAAACCATTTTCAGATCGCGCGTTTTCGAGTGGGCGATGGTGACGCTGGCGTTTTGTTCGAGAAAGAGCAGCGCCGCCGGTTTACCGACGAGAATCGAGCGGCCGATGACGACGACGTTGGTGCCGGTAAGGTCCGGGCGTTCGGTCTTCGCGAGGATGACGCAGCCGACAGGCGTGCACGGGCGAAGGCCCGGCTTTCCGAGAACGAGTTTGCCGGCGCTGGCTTCGGTGAGGCCGTCGACATCCTTCAGCGGATCGAGCGCGGCGAGCACGGCCGGTTCGCTGATGTGCTTGGGCAGCGGCAGCTGAACTAAGATGCCGTCGATTTCGGGATCGCGCGAAAGCGTTTCGACGCGGGCGATGAGATCGGCTTGGGTTGTGTCGGCGGGGAGTTTGATCTCGACGCTGCGCATGCCGGCTTCGACCGTCGCCTTGCCCTTGCTCGTCACATAGACGTGGCTGGCCGGATCGTCGCCGACGAGCACAACCGCCAGCGCGGGCTGGCCCGGCAGCTGCTTCACCGCGTCCGCGACGCTGGCGCGGACGTTGGCCGCAATGGCTTTGCCGTCGATGCTGCGTCCGGTCATGGCTTTTCCTCGTAACGGCCGATGAAGGCGGCGACTTCAGCATCGCTCGCGGTTTCGATTTCTAACACTTTGAGTCGCGCGGTTTGACCACGTGACACGCTGACTTTGCTCTTCGCCACGCCGAAGGCTTTGGCGATCAGCGCTTCGAGCGCGCGGTTGGCTTTGTTGTCCTCGGGCGCAGCGCGCACGCGGGCTTTGAGGTAGGGACCAGTCTCGTCCTCGGCGCGGCCGTCGATGCGGTCGGCGCCGCCGGAGGGCGTCAGGCGGACGCGCAGCCGGCTCAGAGAATGCCGCGCGTGCCGAGCAGCATGCCCTCAATCCAATAGGTCACCTCGTTCTGCACCAGCCAGATGACCAGCAGCAGCACCATGACCGAGAGATCGACGCCGGCGATCGGCGGGATCAAACGGCGCAGCGGGCGCAACATCGGGTCGGTCACGCGGGAGCAGAATTCCCAGACCGAGCGGATCAATTGATTGCGGCGGTCGACAATGTCGAACGCGTAAAGCCAGGAAATGACGACATAGACGATCAGGACGATCGAGATCAGTCCAAGGATCGCGCGCACCAGCTCGAAGAAAATGTGGATCATGGGCGCCGGGAATAGCCCGCGCCGGGCAGATTCGGCAACCGTTGGGCGGTGAAGGGGTACCTGAGCGCGCCCGGTTGACGCTTTGGCGGGTCGCGCTCTATATCGCGCCTCCCACTGGAACGGGCCCGTAGCTCAGCTGGGAGAGCGCTGCGTTCGCAATGCAGAGGTCAGGAGTTCGATCCTCCTCGGGTCCACCAGAGGGTTTTTGTACGAGCTTGCCGTTCAACGCTTTTTCGCTTTGGAGAGTAGCTGGGCGTTACTTGTACCCACGTTTCTACCCACGGCGCGCAGAGCGCTCTCGCGCAAGAATTTTGCTATTTTTGCGCATGCTATTTCCCGAAAAGATTTTTTGGGTTCGCTGTTGTCCGCCTGGGTGCGGTGAAGTTCGTCGCGTTTGAACGCTCCCGCCAGCGTGCGCTACGCAGTAAGTTCTCGTTAAAGGTCATGGCTCGAACTCGCGCATGAAGCAAACGCGAGATGAACTTATGAATCACGACACCGCCTCTTCTCCCTCCGTGACGTCGCATCGTTGGACCACGCGGTTTACGGTTTTGCTCAGCGCGATGATTGCGTTGTTCGGCACCTGGGGTTGGCTCACGCACTACGGATTGCTGCCGCGCGAGTTGGCGCTGGTTGCGGGCGGCGTTTTGATGGCCGGCGTTTGCTTGGTCGCCCAAGGCGTATGCAATAACATGGCGGTAGAAGCGCGCCGGGCGCGGGCCCGAGGGCTCAAGTGGTCGTTCTGTGGTGCGATGGTCGTGGCGCTGGGCTTCGGCGCGGTATCGGCCATGGGGCTGCATCACGGATGGCAAATCGCAAAGGCGGTTGCGCCGACGGTTGGTGTCACCCCACCGCCCGACTGGTTGATGACGACGCTTTTTGCCTTCATCGCATTCGGCGAGCCGGTATCGTTCTGGATTGTCGAAGCCGTGCGCAGTGTTGGCGACCAAGCCCAGTCGACCGTGCCAGAACAACCGGTCGGCGCTCGCCGAAGGAAGGCGAGCGGCTGGTCGCCACGTTTGGTCGAGGGAAGCGCGGTGGGCGTGGTCACAGCGGCGGCGTTGGCATTGGGCGGATCGGGTGACGCGGCCGCCCAACCAGCTGCGCGACCATGGTTGGGCGAGGTTGCCCGAACCGGGAGTGAGGTCGGCCAAGGTCCCGACAACCGCGCGAGGGTATTGGCGGACTCTGGTTGGTCGGAGCGGCGCATTGCGACTGAGTTGGGTGTGAGCCGGCACGCGGTTAGGTGCGCGCTCGGGCGCGTGCGACTAGAGCGTGGCTCCGCCTGAGCCTTATCGCTGGCGACCGCCGACGGGCGCGACTGGACGCTGGCGAATGCATTTTGTTGCGGGGGATCATCGACTCCACCGGGCAGATATGGTAGGCAGACTCCCGGTCACCGCTAGCGCTTGTGCTCCTCGCGTGGCTGGGGAATTTAGGTTGGCGCAAGGACCGCGGCAGCTCTACCGGCATTGTGAGCCGGCGACCCTGCAGGCGCTCTTCGATGATGCGGACGCGGCCGACGTTCATTTCGCGTCGGACACAGCGCCAAAAGCCAAGGCTAATTTGGCACAGGCTGCGTTCGAGAGGCAGGCGCCTCACGTTCGTTCGCGGCTCCAAGCCGCCTTCTTCGATATCGGCGCGCTCGCGAACGATTTGGGGGAGGCGTGCCTTCGGGAAGCGGCGGGGCCGCGCCGCGCAGAGGTGACCGCTCACTTTGCCAGCCTGCGCTCGTCTCACGACCGCGCCGCCTGGGTTTGGCTAGAGCACCCTGACATCTTCGAGCATGCGCGCGCGATGATGTTCTTCCAGAGGCACTCCACCTCCACTCGGTTGGCCGATGCATTCGAGGCCCCCGCCACCTTCGCGCTGACGTCAGACATCGAGCCGCTCGAGCAGAGAATCGGTGAAATCATCGCGCTTAGCTTGGGCGAACGACCTCGGGTCAAGATCGAACGTCACGATATGGACGACGGCACCGTGTTGTTGCCGATCACGCACGAAGAATTGTGGACGACCGCTTCGGAGTTCACCGAGGAGGGCGACCTCGATGCACGTGCGTGGCGCATCGTCCACCATGCAGCTATCAAGATCGAGAGCGGCGTTTTGACCGTCGCCGCCGAACGTGGCGGTGCCGCGCGACGCGCGGAATTATGTAAAGCGGTTGCGGAACTCGGGCTAGGCCTTTCGGGCGATCTCGCGCGGTTGCCGCCGCTAACTTACAACCTGCAGCGCTTCTTGGATTTGGCGCCGTTTTCGACGGATCCAGCGCATTCTATCGGCGCGGTGACAGTGACGTCGCTCAAGGTTTCAGCGCCGGGCCTAGCGGACAAGCTCATCGAAGTCTCAACGTCGGGCGCCAATCCGAGCGACGTTCGTCAACTCATGTTGGAAAAGCTTGGCCCGACCGATCGCGCGCTGGCTACGGTCAAGGCCGCAGAGCTTCGCGTCGTGTTTTCTCCGGGCAGTGGCCGGGCGAGGTCTCGAGCGGTGCGGTTGTTGTTCAGCGGCCCGAGTTCGTGCCGGGTGCAACTCGATTGCGCTGAAGAGGCCTTGGTGCGTTCGCATTACCTCAAGCGCTGGGGGTTGTTGGTGCCTCAACTGGCGCCCGCGCGATGAGCATGGGCGCTCTCTCGATTTTGTTCGAGAGTGCGCCCGGAGCGATATTGGGGCGCGATCTGCTCATCGAACGGTATCGCGCCGACATTGCGATACTGTCGGCCGCAGGGTTATTGCGCGAGACGTCGCGAGCTAGCGACGCATTGTGCACGTCGTGCGGCACGCCGCACCGACTTGATGTGAGGTGGAGCGAAGAGCGGGGCGCTTGGGGACAGTTTTGCGCCGACGGGGGCGGCTGGACCGAAACCTCAACAGACTCTTTGCGTCGGCTGGCGTTTGATCACATCCAATTTCTGGTGGCGCTCGCTCAATCGCTGAACATCAAACGCGCACCCGAGCCGCTCGTCGAGGGCGCCTGTTGGCGTCTGGGGACGGCGTCCGCGGACGATGCGGAGCACGTCATCATTGTCGCGCGCGAGATGAATGATCCGCGTCGATTTGTGGAAGTTGCCGCCGCACTTAAGCGGCGGGTGAAAGCCGGTCCAGGTCTCATCCTTTGCGGCGCGACTCCCGTCGTCGATCTTGGTCTATTCCCGCGCCGCTTCAAGACTGTCGTCTTCGATGATGTGATCGCGCTCCACGAGCGCTGCGAAATCGTCGTCGATCGCAACGCCATGGCGATTGCGCTCGGCCTCAACCGTCGCAAACGCGGGGAGCACGGCGCGCCACACGATCATCCGGGTTTGGTCGCTTTGATCGAGGAGCGGGCGCGAACGGGCGAGGGGTGTCAGCGATCGGCTGACGAGGCCGACTGGCTGCTCGCGCATTTGTCGTGGCGCCAGGTGGGTCGGGATTTGCCTGAACGCGAAGCACTGCGCCGGTTCATTTCGCGGCGGCGGACAAAATCGAACTGACCACGGTTTTGTCCGGCATTTTGTCCGGGCGGCAGTTCGGCGAAGTCGGTTCGCCGGGGTTCGTCCGGTGTTACCGGATACCAAATCCATGCAAAGTGAACGCCTGCAAACGCGTCCGCTTGCCGTCGCGCCCGCCGAGGCCGCGCGCTTGGCTGGCATAGGGCGGACACGCCTCTACGCAGCCATCGCCAGCGGCGACTTGCCCAGCCTTAAGCTCGGCGCGCGACGCCTCATCAAAATTGCCGATCTCGAAAGCTGGCTCGACCGCCATGCCGCCTGACGGTGCGGACGTGACGAACGCCACATTGGACATTGCTCTTGGCTATGCGCGTCGCGGGTGGCGTGTTGTTCCTGTCGAACGGGGCGGAAAAAAACCGTTCAACGCCGACAAGCCTGGCGGCGTCGGTTGGCAGCATTTGCGAGCGACCGAGGATGATTTGCAGCGGTGGTTCGGAGGACGTGCTCTCAACGTCGGCGTGTTGCTCGGCGCACCTTCGGGAGGGTTGGTCGATATCGATCTGGATGCCAACGAGGCGATTGCACTAGCGGGAGCGTGTCTACCTGAAACGAACTCGATTTTCGGCCGCGAAGGCAAGCCCAAGTCGCATTGGCTCTATTGCGCGCGAGACCTCGCCACGCGCCAGTTCGTGGATCCTGTCGACGGCGTGATGCTGGTGGAGATACGCAGCACCGGCGCACAGACGGTTTTTCCCGGAAGCACGCACGCCTCTGGCGACGCCATCGAATGGGCCGAGGTCGGCGAGCCTGCAGAAATCCAAGACGAACAGTTGTCTAGGGGCGTTAGCGTGCTCGCGACGGCCGCGCTGTTGGCACGGCATTGGCCCGGAGACGGAGGGCGCCACGATGCTCAGCTGACGCTGATTGGATTCCTGACACGTTGTGGTTGGAGTGCTGACCGCATCGGGTGGTTTGCCGCGCAGGTGATCGGCGCCGGAGGTGGTGAGGCGGATCCGGCCAAGCGCCGCGCCACGGCGCTCGACGCCGCGCGTCGGCTTGCCGATGGCCGCGCCGTACGCGGCCTTCCAAAGCTCGCCGAGACTTTCGGAGAGAAAGTCGCGCGCGCGGTTTCCGCGTGGCTCGGCGCCCCTGAAGTGGGGGAGCCTGCCACACAAACCAAAGCGAGCGTGAGCGGCCTTGCGCTTGGCTCACATGTTGAGCTTGCGAGGGCCGTCATCTGCGCACTGGAGTCGCGCGATGGCGCGGTGGTCCATTGCGAGGGTGAGTTTTGGACATGGTCGAACACGCATTGGCGGCGCTTGGACGGTGCGCAAATGCGCCGCGAAGTTCACAAGCTCGACGGTTCGGCCTTCCCGACGCGGGGCGGCGGTGTCGGTCGTATCCGGATGACTCGCTCGATCATCGACAGTGTCATTTCAGAGATGGCGGCAATGTTGGAGCGCGACAACTTCTTCGATGCGCGCGCCTTCGGTGTGAATTGCGCATCGGGATTCTTGCTGCTCGGCGAAGATGGCGCTGTCGAGCAGGTTCAACATCATCCGGAGCAGCGCCAGCGCTACTTGTTACCTGGACGTTGGTCGGCCGAAGCCTCGTCAAAGCCGCCTGCGGGGTCCTTGCTCAATCTCTACCTTGAGCGGACGTGTGGCGGGGGCTTGGAGGGAAGTGCTCGATCTGCCTTACTGGCAGAGGTGGCAGGTGTGGCCGCGCTTGGAGCTGGCACGCGCTTGACGCAACCGAAGGCGATTGTGTTGTTCGGGCCAACGGCCGCCAATGGCAAGAGCGCCTTGCTCGATATGCTGCGTGCGCTCGTCTCCCCCGACGCCTGCGCCAGCATTAGCCCGCGCAGGCTTGGGGATGATCGCCATCTCATTCAACTGCTAGGCAAGGTGCTCAACGCCGCTGACGAACTCGGCGGTGAAGCCATAGCTTCGGACGTGTTCAAACAAGTGGTAACGGGCGAGCTGGTAACGGCGCGCGATGTTTACAAACGCGCAGTCTGTTTTAGACCGCAGGCACTGCACGTGTTCGCCTGCAACGAGCTGCCGCACTTTAGGCATGGCCTCGACCGTGGGCTGCGGCGGCGTCTTCTGCCAATTCCTATGAACGTGGAAATCGCCAGAGTGGATCGCATACCCGACATCGGGAGACGTATTGGCGCCGAGGAAGTGGACGTGCTGCTCGCGTGGGCAATTGACGGAGCTCGCCGCGTGCTTGCGCAGGGGCGGTACTCGGACTCGCAAGAATGTGAGGAAGCGCTGCGCGCCTGGGCGAACGCCGCCGATCCGGTGGCCGCCTGGCTCAACGATCCTGAAGAAACCGAACTTGTTGACTGCGCGTGCACACGCACGAAAGCGGCATACGTTGCCTTCCGCGCATGGGCTGAGACCGAAGGATACGTGCAGATCCCGCCGCACGGCGCGTTCACGCAACGCATCCAGACCGCCAGCGCCGGCGCGGTGTTGTACAAGCGCGACAAGAGGGGCGCACACTTTTGCGGCCTCAACCTTCGCCGCAGTGGCCGCAGTGACGGCTAATCATTTGAAAGTGCACGCGATGCGCAAGAGGGAAGCCACGCTCACGTCGCGCGCGTTCTTGGTTCTAGGGGGCAGAGGAAAGGCCAGTAGAAGAGATCAAAGACGGCTTCTGCTTCCCATGCATTTCCAACAGCTTGGGTTCTTATGTTTAACCCACCTTCCGCGCGATCATGTTAGAGTTCGCAAGTGATTTCGACAAAAGATCGGGGAGAAAAATGGGCGGTTTCGGTAGTGGGGGCTGGAACAGCTCGGGGCAATCAACCGTCGAAGAGTGTCCGAAACTTGCGATTTCTGCGTTGCTAAAGAGTGGTGCCCTGCGCAACGGCGCAGCTCGCGTGTGGCGGTGGAGCAGGGGAGATCGCACTTGCGCGAGCATCACCATTCACGCCGCGGACGGCGCGGTTCGGCTGAAGTACTCTGTGGGCGAGAAAGGACAGGCGCTGCGCTGCGTCGATGACCCAATATCGATAAAATGGCGTGCTTGTCGGTTTGGCGGGCAGAGGCCGCTTTTTCGTTGCCCTACATGCGCTCGTTCGGTGCTCAACCTCCATCTCGCTGGCGTTCGCTTTGCTTGCCGTTCGTGCGCCCGGTTGACTTATGCGTCGCGCCGCGAGCGCAGCCGCGATCGCAACCTTCGTGCTGCCAACAAGCTGCGGCAGCGTCTGGGTGGGGAAGTGGGCGCGTTCAATCCGATTGCAGCGCGACCCAAGGGCATGTGGATGCGAACTTACGAGCGTCTCATTGCCGATATTGGGGAGCGTGAGGGCCAAGCGTTCGAAGAATTGGCGAGCTGGATGATGAAGCTTGATGGAACTCGCAAACAGCAAGCGACGGAGTTCTGGAAATGAAGACGTCGACAGAAATCGCACGGACTCACGAGGCTGGGGGGACAGCAGGACCGGCAGCGCTGCTGCCCTGGGAATCCGAGGCCGAGTATCGCGTCCTCTACGCTGCATTTGCGAGCGATCACGCTCCCGAAGGCGCGACAGAACAGACATTGGTGGCGCGGTTGGTCTGGATCGAGTGGCGACGGCGACGGTTGGTACTCGCCGAGCGCGCGGTGCACATGGCGGCGCTGGCAGACCGCATCAGCTCGCCGACACGGACGACTTGAGCGTGCCGGTGTGCGCGCCAGCGCGGTGCGAGATCGCCTCGATCTCAATGACACCCTGAACTCGAACGCCGATGATGATGCGGTCGAGGCCGAACGGCAATCTGCCGATCGAAAGGCGACTGCGCGGGCGTTGGCAATCCTCGAGCGGGAAGGCGCGGACGCGTACGTTCGCGCTGTGGCTGCTTTGCACGCCGACACTCGCAGCTGGTGGGAGGATGGGATCGCAGGGGAGTATGGTGACGATCGCGCTTGGGAAGCGACGGCCGATTGCCTTGGCGCATTTCTACGCGATCTTGTGCTGCCCGCTGACGACGCTATCGCAGCCAGCGCCGATGCGCGCCCCGCCATTCGCCTGCAGGCGTTCGGGGAGAGCTTTGATCCGGACCGCGCTGAGCGATTGATGGCGATCGATGCGCGCCTCGACCGGCAGTTCGAAAAAGCGCTTTCGATGTTGCTGCAATTGCAGCAGATGCGATCGGCGTCTCGCAATCAAGGACGCAGCCGCAGGGGTGCAGCGGTTTGTGGGTAGGCCGGTGGGTATAATGGATGCGCGAGCGCGTCCGGTGCGGGATCGCCTACGAAAACCAAGAGGTTAGGGCGTTCAGTTCGAAGGAGGTTACCTCCACTCTTCTGCCGGAGCGGGTCGCACCCGTTAGTTCGCCCCATCGCGCCGTTGGTACAGGGAAGGGGAAAGACGCCGTCGGTGGCTACTCGCGAAAGCGCCAACGACCGGAACGGTCCCCAAACGCGACGTTGGTAAAGTTTTGTCACGACGACGGAGATTGGCCCTTTCCGGTCGCTGGGCCTTTATCTCTGAATGTCCGCTTGGCGACACAGGTCGGACATTGCTTCACCGCGATGCGACTTCCCTGGTGGGGCAGGTTGGGGCGTACGCGGCTAGCGGCCGCCGAACAGTTAGCGTTGGAACGAAAATTTCGGCAGGTGACTTTGTGGAAGAATGATACCATGCGCGCATGCGGTGGATAGGATCCTTTGTGGGCTTGAGCGTAGCGTTGGCCGCGCCTGCCATGGGCCAGACGGTCCAATCTGGCGTGATTGTCTATGAAGCGGAGTTCTTTGCGGGCATCTCTCCTCGCACCGCGCTCGACATGGTCGAGCGGGTGCCGGGTTTCGTCATCGACGATGGCGAGGACCGGCGCGGCTTCTCCGGCGCTCAAGGCAACGTGCTGATCGACGGCGAGCCGCCCGCCTCCAAGGCACAAGAACTGGACGACATCCTCTCTCGCATCCCCGCGAGCGATGTCGCCCGCATCGAATTGCTGCGCGGCGCCGGCTCCAACGCCGGCAGTGGCCAGCCGACGCGCGTCAACATCGTGCGTCGTCCGGGCAGCGGCGAGGGCGTCTGGGAGGTCGAATTCGCGCACGCGCGCGATGGCCGCGTGACGCCATCAGCGGAAGCGGCATGGACTGGCCGCCGCGGCGACTTCGAATACGGTGTCTCCACCGCGCTCGCCCAAGAACACTTGCCCGTTCGCGGCGTTCGCTCGGATTTCGATGCAGGCGGCGCGCTCGATGACGCGCGCACCGAGCGCGTGCCGAGCGACGAACGCGAATCCCGTCTCGCCGGCGAAGCGAGCTTCCCGTGGGCCGGTGGCGCGCTCGCGCTCAACGCCCAGCTCAGCCGTGGTGAATATGACGAACTGGAATTGGCGCGGCTCACGGATGCGCTCGGTGTCTTCGACGGCACGATCGACACCGACCTGGCCGAGCAGGAGGACACCGGCGAACTTGGCCTCTCTTTCCGGCGCGATTTCGGCGCATGGCGCGGCGAACTGACCAGCGTCCTCACCCGCCGCCGCTTCGATGGCGACGAAACCACAATCGAATTGGATGAGCTAGGCGTCCTTGATGAAGCCGCCCGCCAAACGCAACGCATCGAAAGCGATGAAACCATCCTGCGCGCCGTCGGCCGCCGCGATCTGTCTGTGTCTTGGCGCATCGAGCTTGCGGCCGAAGCGGCGCTCACCACGTTGGAGCAACGTCTCACGCTCACGGAGGATGATGGCTCCGGCCCCAGACCAGTCGTGCTTCCCTCCGCCAATGTGCGTGTAGAGGAGGAACGCGCCGAAGCGTCTTTCATGTTGGCCGGCGCGCCCACGTCGCGCTGGACGCTGGAAACAGGCGTCGCAGCGGAGACATCGCGCCTCAGCCAAAGCGGCGACGTGAATCAGGAAATCGACCTCACCTACTGGAAGCCGTCATTCCGTCTCAGCCGCGCCATCGGCGAACGCGATCAGCTGCGCCTGCGACTCTACCGTGACGTCGGTCAGCTTGATTTCGAAGATTTCGTCTCCGCCGCCGACATCACCAGCTCAATCATCGACGGCGGCAATCCGGATTTGCGTCCCGAAACCTCGTGGCGCCTCGAATTCGGCGGGGATTGGCGCTTCGGCGAAGACGGCGCCTTCGGCCTCACGTTCTATCGCTGGTGGATAGAGGACACCCTCGACATCATCCCAGTCGGCCCGCCGGGCGATCAGTTCGATGCGCGCGGCAATATCGGCGAAGCTGACCTCTTTGGCGCGCGTATCTCACTCGCCTTGCCGCTGCCGTTGGATTCAGGACTCCGCATTGAAGGCATGACGCAACGCTCGGAGGTCACCGATCCGCTCACCGGCGAGCGGCGCGAAATCTCCGCCATCGACGAAAGCGCGATCACGCTGCGATTTCGCCAGGACATCGAAACGATCGACAGCGCCTGGGGCATCGATTTCGAGCGCGAACGCGAGACGTCCGAATACCGGCTCGATCGCATCGAGGACGAACAGGACGCTGACGATCTCACGCTCTGGATCGAAACCACCGCGTTCGGAAATCTCAAGCTGCGCGCCTGGGCGTCCAATCTGAGCGACAGCAACGAAACGCGCGAACGCCGTATCTTCGATCCCACCCGGCTCGGTACCTTCGATGGTTCGGACCAGCGCGCTCGCGGAGAGGGCCTGACGTTTGGCCTCTCCGCGAGCGGCAACTTCTAGCGCCTCGGCTCCAGTTCAAGCGCGCCCGCGATCGCTGACCACGGCACCAATTTGAAGTTCTGGTACTCTTGCGGTGCGATGTTGCGGCCATCCTGGGCAACGAAGATCCCGCCGGCGTAGGGCCCACCGAGGTTGGCGCTCAAAACTTCGAGGCCGTCTGTTTCCGAAATGCCGTCGATGCCGAGAGCAGGGTCGGCCAGGACGGAGAACGAACCGACATACTCGTTGTTACCCTCGCGGCGGAATACCGCGAATGTGTTGTCGCCTTGGCTGGAGACCACGAGATAGCCGCGTCCGCCACCGAGATCATAGAGGCCAATGCCTTCCAGGTCGTCATGGAGTGCGGCGTTGGCTTCCACTGTCGCGAACGACGTTGGCGTCGTACCGCCGTCCGGTTCGGCGCTGATGCGCCAGAGGCCGACGTCTTCTTCACCAACATAAAGCACGCCGGTTTCGTCGTCCGCGACACAGCCTTCGGTTTGCGAACCGAAGGGAATTTCGCGGACTTGTGTTGCGCGCACGCGACCGTTGCCTGCGTCGGTGATCCGGTACTGGTGCATGTTGCCGCTGTCGCCGTTGACGAAGACGTAGGTGTCGCCCGTGCGGCTGCGATACATGCAGAGGCCGTATGGATCGACAAAGCCGGTGGCTTGCACGCCGTCAGCGACATCGATGAGCCGGCGCGTCGACGGGTCGACGCGATAGATCGAAATGCCATCGGTCGTGCGGTTGCTTGCGGCAACGAGCGAAACTGTCTGCGCGCCCAGGCGGAAGCCATCGCGCACGTCGACGTTGTTCATGCGCCCGTCGGGCAGGAACTGCAGAACGTTGCCTTGCAGATCGTAGACATAGAGTCCCGATTGTTTCTGCGTGCCGATGATGATGGAGCGCGCTGGATTGTTGCGATCTACCCAGATCGCGGGATCGTCTGCGCTGTCGCCATCGGTTTCGACCGGTGTTGTCTCAGTAATCGCGTGGACGATTCTGACCGATAATTCCGGCGCCGTGCGTGGATCTTGTGGGGTTCCTGCGTTGAGGCGCAGAGCCTGCGCAATCGCGGCCCAGGAGACGAGCTTGTAGTTGGCGCCAGCCTCGTTCTCATCATCCATGGCGACGAGCATGCCTTGCGGGAAGCCTTCACCGTACCCGAAGCTCGATGCGCTGAGGCCGCCAGCGGCTTCCACGCCATCCACGGTGAAGCTGCCGACCAATCTGTGATCGTCATTGCGGTCGTAGATGTGGAAGCGATTGGCGGAAGCGTCCGAGGCGACCAGGTAACTCGCATCGCCCGCATTGTAGACGGCAACACCGCCGGCTTCTTCGGAGATGTCGCCCAGACGCACCGCGTCGATCAGTTCCGGCACGACTTCAGCTTCCGGATCGGCGTCGAAGCGCCAGAATCCGACGCCTTGCTCGGCGACGTAGAGATCGCCTGTTGCATCATCCGCCGCGCAATAACTGGCTTCCGAAGCGACGCGCAGATCGCGCACATGGCGCGCATCCATCGCGCCATCGACGCTCCGGGAAATCATGTACTGCGCGACTTGGCCGGAGCCGCCGAGCGCGAATGCATAAAGCGTCTGATCGCGTGCGTCGCGATAGAGGCAAATGCTTTCGCCTGAAAAGCCGATTGGAACGTCACGCGTTGTGCGCTCTGTTGCGGTCGCCGCGTCGGCATTGAGTTCGAACAAGCGAATACGATTGGTGGCGCCATCAAGTGTGGCGACGATCCAGCCGGATTGATCACCGCCAACAGGACGGGCGTCGAGCCCAACGGTGGCGCCCGCAGCGATCTGCCCGCGGCGCGCGCCGTCGAGCCCATAAAGCTCAATGCCGGCGCTTTCGCTTGACCCCACAATGAGGCCGCCCTGACCGTTTGGAACGACAAGCGCCGTATTGGCGTCGGACTGCTCTGTCGCCGTGGTCTCAGCAACAGGCGTAACGGCGCGGACCTGGGCGCCTCCCGCGTTGCACGCCACCAATGCTGCACTCGCGAACAGCCAAGCAATCCAAGCCTTCCGCATATTTCCGTCCCCTCGTTTTGCCTCTGGATGGCGGTTTACCCGCACTTTGCAACGATTTCGCGTGTCCTTGCTGCCACCCTACAAACCCTTCTGCAAGGGAAATTCCAAAAGGGTTGCGGAATGGAATATTCGTTCGTATCATCGATCTGTCATGACAACCTCGTAGTTGGCGGGCGCTTGCCCGTTGCGGAGCGAGGGGACCTCGAGGGGAGGATTGGATGAAATCGATGCGCAAGAGCGGCGCTGCGGACGCTGCTGATGTCGTGCTGTATTGCTTTTCCGAGCGCCGCGCTGGCGCAGGATCAAGCCGTAGAAGAGCTGGAAGACATCGTCATCACAGGTGAGATCCAGTATCGCAACCGTACCGACACGGTCGCGCCGGAACTGGTGTACGATCAACAATTCTTCGAGCAGTTCGAGCCGCTCTCTGTCGGCGATCAACTCTCGCGGGTGCCGGGCGTCGCCTTCACCAGTGATATCGGCGAGCGCGATGCGCCGCAGATGCGCGGTCTCGGCGAAGGCTTTACTCAGGTGCTGGTCAACGGCCGTCCGATCCCGGGCGCAGGCAATGACCGCACCGTGTTTGTTGACCGGATTCCCGCGGAAATTATTGACCGCATCGAAATCGTGCGCTCGCCGAGCGCCAATATCGATAGCCAAGGCATCGGCGGCACCATCAACATCATTCTGAAAGATGGCATGAGCCTGCCGCCCGGCGCGATCGCTCGCATTGGCGGCGTCTATGACGTCGACAATGAGGAGCTGAACGGGCTCGGCGCGCTGTCGATCTCGGGCCGCACGGAAAACCGCAGCGTCGCGTGGTCAGCCACGTTCGACTATCAGACCCGTTACAACGTTAAGGTTCTCGATCAGCAGCTGTTCGACGACACTTCGCCGGGCTTCGGTGCGAGCGATGACGGTTCTGACCTGTTCCAGCCCGACAATTTCTCGTTCCCGGGTCCGTCAACGCTCGCCGTCGAGCACCAGGATCAGATCGACACGCGCGACAGCCAAGACTTGTCGTTCAATGGCGATCTCACCTTTGCGCTCGCGCCGAACCACACGCTTCGCCTCGACGCTTTCGTGCTCAGCACCGAGCGGGAGGAGACAGAAAGCGGCTTCGTTTTTGTGCGAGAAGATGGCGCCGCCACCGCTAATGACGATGTTTCGGATGAAGTGTGGGAGCTCGACGCAATCGAGTCACAGCTCCAGAACATCGAGCAGACCAGCTACGGAATTTCGGCGCTCTACGAGGGGCAAATCTCGCCAAGCTGGAGCTTCGAGAGCCAAGCGCGGTACGCCAACTTCACGGAAGATAATGTTCAAACGGATTTCGAAGACGATCCGGCGGAGCCTGTTGAGCGGGAAGTGATAAACAGCGACGATACCGAACTCTCGATCGACGGCGCCTTTACCTTCAATTCGGATGCCTTCGCGCGGTCGCTGGGGTTGGCGAGTTTTGAATTCGAAGTCGGTGCGGCGTGGAAAAACAAAACACGCGATTACAGCCTGCGCGCCTTCGAAGACGACAATGGTGATGGCGACTTCGACGATCCGGATGACGATGTGACGCCAGACAGCGGCCTCTTCGAGTACGAAGAAGATCGTTTCGATGTCTGGGTGATGGCTGAATTCGGCTTGACCGAAGATCTGACCGTGCAACTGGGTGTCCGTTCTGAGAGCACCGATACCGAAGCCCGCGTTGTCGGCGGCGCTACGGGTGGTGGTTCGAGCGACGAGATCAACCCATCGCTTCACGTTCAGTGGAATCCTTGGGACAACGGCCAGTTCCGCTTCAGCTACGCACGCACGGTGCGCCGCCCGACGCTCGATCAGGTCGTGCCGTTCGCGGACTCTGACTCGCCGGAAGATGATGACGAGACGTTCGGTAATCCCGATCTCAAGCAGGAAACTTCTTGGGGCTACGACATCGGGTACGAGCACCGCCTCGGCCAGCGCGGCGTTGTAGGCTTCAACTACTTCCACCGCGATGTCAGTGATCTGATCTCTCTGGTGAACACAGGCGTTTCGACCGGCGTGCCGGGCGCGTTCGAGTACACGTACGCGAACACCGGCGACGGCGAAGTCTCAGGATGGGAAGTCGATATCTCGACGCCGCTCTCGTTCATGGGGCTCGATGAAACCGGCTTCTTCGCCAACTATACGAGCCTCGATTCCGAGCGTACCGAACCGCTGACCGGTCTCACCGCGCGCTTCAACGCGCAACCGGAGTACGTCTATAACTTCGGTGTGACGCAGAACTTGCCAAGCTGGAACTCAAGCTTCGGCTTCAGCTATCGTAAGCAAGGCATGTCGGAATCACTATTCTTGGGCGAGGTCGAGCGCCAGTGGTACGACGCCAACCTCGAGGTGTTCATCGAACACCGTCTCAGCGAAAACGTCGTGCTGCGCATCGTTGGCAACAACCTGCTCGATGCTGATAGTATCCAAGCCGAACGCAATTTCGACGGCGATACCGCTCAAGAAATCATCGACAACCAGATCGCTGGCGATGTCGATGAGTTCGAGGTGGAGCGCGAGAATTCCTCGCCGACCGTGCTCTTCTCGGTTCGCGCCGTCTTCTAAGCGGCCCGGTCATTCTTCCTGCACTATAGCGGCCCCGATAGGGGCCGCTTCTTTGTGTGCTTAGATCTGGACCGGCACGCCAGCTTGCATTGAGGCTTGGGCAGCCGTCGCCAATGCAAGCGCCGCGACGCCGTCGCGATAGCTGATCTCGGGTGCTGCATTACGCGCGATCATGTCTGCGAAATGCGCCATTTCGAATCTGTAGGCGGCGGCGTAGCGATCGAGGAAGAAGTTCTGGAACTGATCAGCTTGCGCGCCGCCTTCGGTCCAGGCTTCGACAGTGCTCTCGGTGACATTGCCCGCGCGTAGCGCGCCGGCAGAACCGAATGCCTCGATGCGCTGATCGTAGCCATAGCCGCTGCGGCGGCTGTTGGAGATCACGCACAATTTGCCGGACGGTGTGCGCAGAATAGTCTTCGCCGTATCGATGTCGCCCAGCTTGCCGATCTCCGGATCGATGAGGCAGGCGCCGGCGGCGAACACCTCGCTCGGTTCTTCACCAAGCATCCAGCGCGCCATGTCGAAATCGTGGATCGCCATGTCTTTGAATAGGCCGCCGCTCACCGCGACGTAGCCGGGGGGCGGCGGCGAGGGGTCGTGGCTGGTGATGTGCAAGGTCTCGAGCTTGCCCACTGCGCCCGCGTCCAGCTTCCTCCTTATTGCGCGGAAGTTCGGATCGAAGCGGCGGTTGAACGCCAGGAACATGGGTGCATTGGCTGCTTCGAACTTCGGCGCATTGGCCTCCGCGCGCGTAAGGTCGAGATCGATGGGCTTCTCGCAGAAGACCGCCTTGCCTGCCCGTGCCGCACGCAGGCTGAAGTCGAGGTGTGTGTCGGTCGACGACGCCACAATCACGCCGGCAACGTTCGCATCGCTTAGGGCGCCATCAAGATCGGAGACCTTCGCGCCGTAGTTGGCGGCGACATCCTTCGCTGGCGCTTCCATCGGATCGACGACATAGGCGAGCTGTAGTTCAGGATGCGCGGCGACGTTGGCGGCGTGGATGCGGCCGATGCGGCCCGCGCCGATAAGGGCAATCTTATGCATGTGTCTTAGACCTTCACGACTTTGTTCGTTCGCGCCGATTCCGCGCAGGCTTCCGCCCACGCCAGCGCCGCCAAGCCTTCTGCGTAGCCAACTTGTGGCTGCGCGCGGCCGGCCAGCACATCGGCAAAGTGATCCATTTCGCGCGCATAGGAGCGCATGTAGCGTGAGAGGAAGTTGGGCCGGATCGGCGAGGCGAGGGCGCCTGCCTGGCTCCAAACCTTAACCTGATCCAGGCGCTCATTGCACGTCATTGCCATGCCGCGCGAGCCATAGGCCTCAACGCGCTGGTCGTAGCCGTAGCCGCTGCGGCGGGTGTTTGAGATGACGCAGAGCTTGTTGGAGGCCGTACGCAGGATCACCCGCGCCGTATCGACGTCGCCCAGTTCGACAATCTTCGGATCGATCAGGCAACTCGCGGTCGCAAAGATCTCGACCGGCGGTTCACCGAGAAGGCAATAGGCCAGATCGAGGTCATGGATAGTGAAATCCTTGAACAGCCCTCCGGAGCGCGGGATGAACGCCGGCGGCGGCGCTGCCGGATCGTGATTGATCAGCGTCAGGGTTTCGAGATCGCCGATGGCGCCTGAAGCGATCTTCTCGCGCAACGCCGTCACATGCGGATCGAAGCGGCGATTGAAGCCGAGAATGTAAGGGGCGCCTTCGAACGCCACCGCTACCGCTTTGGCTTTCTCCAGGTCGAGATCGATCGGCTTCTCGCAGAGCGCCGCTTTGCCTGCGCCAATCACCGCCAGGCTGTGCTCCAAGTGCATATCGGTGGAACTGGCGATCACCACGCCCTTGATCGCCGGATCGCCAAGCACGTCGTGCAGCGTGGCGATCTCCGCACCGGTTTGAGCTGCTAGCGCGGCGCCGAGGGCTGCGTCGGTCTCGACCACATAGCGCAAGCGCAAGTCGGGGTGCCGGGCCGCGTTGGATCCGTGGATTTGGCCCATGCGGCCCGCGCCGATAATGGCGACATCGATTTTCTGAGACATGATGAGCCCCGCATCCGCCGGCCGCCGCGCGCCGTCAATCGGCGCCCGCGAAACGTGTGTTTTAAGTGTAGTCGCTTATGGAACGAAAATTTCGAATCTGACAAGCCCCGGTCGGCGGCGATCATTGCGTTCTACTGGCGGAATATATATTCTGCGACTTTCCCGCCGCACCGGAGCGATAATGTCCAGCGCCGTCCGCCCGCCGCAGACCAGCGAGGAGCTGCGCGCGGCTATCCTCGATAGCTACGAGGATCTCTCCAAGCGCCTTCAGCAAATCGCCCGCTATGTGCTCGATGAGCCCAACGCGGTGGCGCTAGAGACGCTTGCCGTGATCGGCGAACGGGCAGGTGTGCAGCCCTCCGCGATCGTGCGCTTCGCTAAAGCGATTGGCTTCGAGAGCGCCAGCCAAATGCAGAAGGTCATTCGCGATGGCCTAATCGCGGGCAGCACAGTGCTGGGGTACAGCGAGCGCGTGCGCCAGTTCAGCGAAGGCGGCGCTTCACGCAGCGGTGGCAGGCCGGCCGACGTTCTTTCCGAGTTCGTCGAGGGCAACGTCCTGGCGATGAACAATCTGCGCGAGCTCGTCAAAGCAGAGGATCTGCGCCGCGCTGTCGATCTCATCACAGACGCCGAAACCGTTTATGTTGTTGGTTTCCGGCGGTCTCTGCCGGTTTCGTCCTACCTTGCGTACTCGCTTCAGCAGCTCAACAAGCGCACGGTTTTCGTCGATGGCGTCGGCGGCATGACGCGCCAGCAAGTCCAAACCATCGGCCCAGAAGACTTGCTCATCGACATCAGCTTCCACCCCTATGCGGAGGAAACAGTGCAGGCGGTGCAAACCGCGCTCACGCACGAAGCCAAGGTGCTTTCGATCAGCGACTCACTTGTCAGCCCGACGGCCAAGCCCGCGACTCTGGCTTTGCAGGTGAAGGAAGCCGAAATCCGGAAGTTCCGCTCGCTGGCTTCCACCATGTGCCTCGCGCAGGCCCTGGTAATTTCCTACGCCTTCGAGGTCTCGCAGCAGCAACAATCCCGCCGTCCCAAGCCTGCCCCAGCTAAGCGGCGCAAGGCAGGCTGAGATCGGGCTGAAACGAATGTTGCAGAATGAAATCTCGTGGAATATGTATTGCAAATGACCGCTGCGCCGGCCGGCTGCGTAGCGTTGAAGGCTGGATTTTATGGCGCAGAGCGAGCGCACCACGCTTGATCTGATTACGATCGGGAGGTCGTCGATCGATCTCTACGGGAGCCAAACCGGCGGCCGTCTCGAAGATATGGGCAGCTTCGCCAAATATGTTGGCGGCAGCCCCACAAACACCGCCATCGGCGCTTCACGGCTTGGTCTGAAGACGGGTCTCATCACCCGCGTCGGCGGCGATCACATGGGCCGCTTTATCCGTGAGGAGTTGGCGCGCGACGGCGTCGATGTGCGCGGCGTGAAAACCGATCCCGAGCGGCTCACTGCACTCGTCATTCTCGGCATCCGCGATCCGGACACGTTCCCGCTTATCTTCTATCGCGAGAATTGCGCCGACATGGCGCTCGACGAAAGCGACATCGACGAAGCCTATATAAAGAACGCCGCCGCCGTGCTCGTGAACGGGACGCATCTTTCGAAGCCTGGCGTCTTCGCCGCCAGCAGCAAAGCCATCGACATCGCCAAGGCCAACGGCCGCAAAGTCGTGTTCGACGTGGACTATCGTCCCGTACTCTGGGGCCTCGAAGCGCGTGACATGGGCGAGAACCGCTTCGTCGCCAACGCGCAAGTCACCAAGCAACTGCAGTGCATCCTGCCGAAATGCGATCTCATCATCGGCACGGCCGAAGAGATTCACATCCTCGGTGGCTCGACTGACACGATCAAAGCGCTCCGCGCCATCCGCGAGCAAAGCGCCGCGCTCATCATCCTGAAGCTGGGCCCGCAGGGCTGCGCCGCGTTTGCCGGCGCAATCCCAAAGACTGTGGAGCAGGGCGAGATCGTCGGCGGCTTCCCTGTTGAAGTCTTCAACGTCCTGGGCGCTGGCGATGCCTTCATGGCCGGCTTCCTGCGCGGCTGGCTGCGCGGCGAAAGCGTTGCGCAATGCTGCACGCTCGCAAACGCCTCCGGCGCCATCGTTGTCTCTCGCCACGGCTGCGCCCCGGCGATGCCGACATGGGAGGAGATGCAATATTTCCTCGCGCTCGAAGACCGCCCGCAGCGTCTGCGCGAAGAAAAGCAACTCGAACACCTGCACTGGGTCGGCTGCCGCCGCGGCGACTATCCCGAACTCACCGTGCTCGCCATTGATCACCGCACGCAGTTCGAAGACCTCGCGCGCGCGTGTGGCGCTGGGCAGTCGCGCATCGAGCAATTCAAATCACTTGCGGTCCGCGCAACGCACAAGCTGGCCAAAGGCGACCCGCGTTTCGGCGTGCTGCTCGATGGCCGCCACGGTATGCGTGCGCTCGAAGCAGCCGCTGATCTACCATACTGGATCGGCCGCCCGATTGAGCTACCGCAATCGTGCCCGATCGAGTTCGATGCTGAGTTGAACGATGTCGGCGCCGAGATCGCGTCCTGGCCGCTCAACCACACGGTTAAAGCGCTTTTCCTCTATCACCCCGACGATCCCGCCGATCCGCGCGAGCGCCAGGAGCGCCAAGCGCTACGCCTGTTCGACGCGTGCCGCGCCACGCGCCGCGAATTGCTGGTCGAGGTCATCGCGTCGAAGAACGGCGCCGTAGATTCCAAGACAGTCGCGCGCGCCATTCAACGCTTCTATGATCTCGGCATCCGTCCCGATTGGTGGAAACTCGAACCCGCTGCGGATGCGGAAACCTGGGCAAACATCGAGCGCGCCATCATCGCCAACGATCCGCATTGCCGCGGCGTCGTCCTGCTTGGCCTCTCCAGCCCGCAAGACGAACTGGTGCAATCGTTCGCGGCCGCAGCACGCGTCGATATCGTCAAAGGCTTCGCCGTCGGGCGCACCATCTTCAATGATGCCGCTGCGCGCTGGTTCAAGGGCGAGATCGACGACGAGCAGGCGATAGAAGCGCTGTCCTCCAATCTCGGTGTTCTGGTCGACGCTTGGCGGCGCGCCAAGAAAGCGCGTACGAGATAGAGATGAGCACGCTTCGTCTCACAGCCGCGCAAGCGGCGGTTCGCTATCTCGCCAATCAGTTCGTCGAGGCGGACGGCGGTGAGGTTCCTTACTTCGCCGGCGTCTGGGCGATTTTCGGTCATGGCAACGTCGCCGGCCTCGGCGAAGCCTTACATGCAGCGTGCGACGTACTGCCAACCTACCGCGCGCACAACGAGCAAGCGATGGCGCAGGCGGCGATCGCGTACGCCAAGCAAATGCGCCGCCGCCGCGCGATGATCTGCACAACGTCGATCGGCCCCGGCGCGACTAACATGGTGACCGCCGCAGCGTTGGCGCATGTGAACCGCTTGCCGGTGCTGCTAATGCCAGGCGATGTCTACGCCTCGCGGCGTCCCGATCCCGTGTTGCAGCAGATTGAAGACTTCGGCGACGCTACTGTTTCAGCGAACGACGCCTTCCGCCCCGTCTCACGCTTCTTCGATCGCCTCACGCGCCCGGAGCAGCTGCTGGATTCTTCTGCCGCGCTCGATGGCGACGTTGCTCGATCCCGCCAATTGCGGCCCGGTCACGCTCGGCTTCTGCCAAGACGTGCAAGCCGAAGCGTTCGACTATCCGCGCGCGTTCTTCGACCGCCGCGTCTGGCGCATTCGCAAGCCGCAACCGGAAGCGCGCGATATCGAGGCGCTCGTCGCTCTCATCAAGAAGGCCAAAGCGCCGCTGATTATCGCCGGCGGCGGAGTTCTATACGCAGGCGCCGAAGACGCGCTCTCGCGGTTCGCGGATTCAACCGGCATCCCCGTCGCTGAAACCCAAGCCGGGAAGGGCGCGCTCGCCTGGGATCACTCGTCCGCGCTTGGCTCGATCGGCGTCACCGGTTCGAGCGCCGCGAATGAAGCCGCCTCACAAGCGGACCTCATCATCGCCATCGGCACGCGCCTGCAAGACTTCACCAGCGGCTCGCGCACCTTGTTTGAGCGCGATGGTTGCACGCTCGTGCAAGTCAACGTCGCCGCTCATGACGCCTACAAGCACGACGCCGGCGCTGTGATCGGCGATGCTGGCGCCGTCATTTCCACGCTCATCACCAATCTCAGAGACTGGCGCGCGCCGGATTCATGGACGGACGTCACCGCTGGCCGCGTCGTCGCATGGAACAAAGCCGTTGACGTCGCCACCGTCGCGCCGAAAGGCCAAGCCAAACCAAGCGACGCGCAAGTCATCGGCGCTGTGCAACGCGCCGCTGATGCGAACGCCGTCGTCGTCTGCGCTGCAGGCGGTCTGCCAGGCGAACTGCACAAACTCTGGCGCACCGCGAAGCCCGGCGGCTACCATCTCGAATACGGCTATTCGTGCATGGGATACGAGATCGCCGGCGGCCTCGGCGTGAAGATCGCCACGCCCGATCGCGACGTGTTCGTCCTGGTCGGCGACGGTTCGTATCTGATGATGAATTCCGAGATCGCGACCTCCGTGATGCTCGGCAAGAAGCTCACCATCGTGGTGCTCGACAACCGCGGCTATGGGTGCATCAACCGCCTGCAGCGCTCGACCGGTTCGGAATCCTTCAACAACCTCCTGAGCGACACCGAACACGAGACGCTGCCAGATATCGATTTCGCCGCTCACGCCGCAAGCCTTGGCGCCATCGCGGAGAAGGTGGATGGCATCGCCGCGCTCGAACAAGCGCTCGCGCGCGCCAAGAAAGCGGGTCGCACCAGCGTCATCGTCATCGACACCGATCCGATGATCACCACCGAGGCTGGCGGCTGGTGGTGGGATGTGGCGGTGCCGGAGGTTTCCGAGCGCGCCGCCGTCCGCGACGCGCGCGCGGTTTACGAAGACAAGATCAAATCGAAAGAGACGAAACGATGAGCGTCCGCTTCGGCGTCAGCCCGATCGCGTGGGCGAACGACGACATGCCTGAACTCGGCGGTGACACGCCGCTCGAAGCGATCCTCAAGGATTGCCAAGAGATCGGCTTCGAAGGCATCGAACTCGGCGGCAAGTTTCCTCGCGAAGCCGATGCGCTAAAAGTGGCGCTGGCTCCCTACAATCTTGAGTGCGTCGGCGGCTGGTATAGCGGCAGCTTGCTCATCCAAGAAGCGGACGCCGAGATCGCCGCGCTGCAGCCACATCTCAATCTACTGAAGGCGATGGACTCGACCGTTTTCGTGTTCGCCGAAACCTCAAACGCCGTGCACAGCAACAAAGCTGTGCCGCTCGAAGCCACACCTCGCCTCAAGTCCGGCGAATGGGCGCAGTTCGGCGATCGCATGAGCAAGGTGGCCGATTACATCGCCGGCCAGGGCATCAAGTTCGCCTACCACCACCATCTCGGCACTGTCATCGAAAACCAGGCCGACATGGACGCGTTTATCGCCGCCACATCGCCGAGTGTTGGCTTCACGCTCGACACGGGCCACGCCGCGCTCGGTGGCGTCAAATCGCTCGACGTGATCGAGCGCCATCCGAACCGCATCGCTCACGTCCACTGCAAGGACGTGCGCGGCGCGATCCACGCCGAAGCGCGTCGCAGTGGCAATAGCTTCCTCGATGGCGTGCTCGCCGGCATGTTCACGGTGCCGGGCGATGGCAGCATTGATTTTGGTGCGGTGTTGAAAGCGCTGAAGCGTATCGATTACAGCGGCTGGATCATCATCGAAGCCGAGCAAGATCCAGCCATTGCCAACCCGCGCGCTTACAGCGAACTCGGCCTCGCCACGCTGAAGCGCGAAGCGGCTGCGGCCGGATTGAGTTAGGAGCACGCGATGCCAAATCTCCGCGTCCGCCCGAATCAACGTGACGAAGGCGGCGCCGTCCTCGAAGTGACGCCCGAAAGCGCCGGCTGGACCTATGTCGGCTTAAAAGTGATCACGCTTGAAGCAGGCGAGAGCACCGCTGGCGGCGAAGCGGGGCGCGAAGCGTGCCTCGTCGTCCTCTCCGGGAAATGCGATGTCGAAGTCGAAGGCCAGCGCTTCGAAAGCATCGGCGAGCGCATGAGCGTGTTCGAAGATATTTCACCCGCCGCCATCTACGCACCTGCTGGTGCGGCCTATGCGATCACCGCACGCACCAAACTTGAACTGGCCATTGGCACAGCGCCGGGCGAGGGTGGCGGCGAAGCACGGCTCATCGAGGCCAGCGCCATCAGCAAGGAAACGCGCGGCGAGGGCACGAACACGCGCTACGTCCGCAACATCCTGCCGCAAACCGAGCACGCCGATAGCTTGCTCATAGCCGAAGTCATCACGCCAGGTGGCAATTGGTCATCGTATCCGCCGCACAAGCACGATCGCTTGGCTGAGCCGGAAGAATCTTCGCTCGAGGAGATCTACTATCACCGCCTCAACCCGCCGCAGGGCTTCGCCTTTCAGCGCGTCTACACCGATGACCGCTCACTCGATGAAACCGTGAGCGTGGAGGACGGCGATGTCGTGCTCGTCCCGCGCGGTTACCACCCGGTCGGCGCGCCGCACGGCTACGATCTCTACTACCTAAACATCATGGCCGGGCCGAAGCGCACCTGGATCTTCAACAACGACCCGGCGCACGCCTGGATCGCAAAGAAAAAATAACAACGAGAATAACAACACGAGGGGAAATGCGTGGCGAGAGGATTTCTGAAGGCGTTCGCGACTGCCGCTGACGCGCCACTCATCGGCGATCAAAAAGAGATCGACCGGCTGTTCAAGTCCACCCGCTGGCGCGTGATGCTCGCCATCACGTTGGGCTACGGCCTCATCTACACCTGCCGCCTCGCCATCGGCATGGTGAAGCCGTCGATGATCGACCAGGGCATCTTCACGCCCGCCGAGTTCGGCATCATCGGCTCCGCGCTTTTCTACACTTACGCGCTCGGCAAGCTGACCAACGGCTTCTTTGCCGACCACGCCAACATGCGCATCTTCCTGACGTTCGGCTTCGTCATGACCGCGATCTGCAACATCGGCATGGGCTTTGCCGATACCGTGCTGATCGCCGCCGTGATCTGGGGCATCAACGGCTATTTCCAAGGTTTCGGCGCGCCCGGCGGCGTCGTCGCCATGACGCATTGGTTCTCCAACAAGGAACGCGGGCGCGCTTACGGGTTGTGGAGCACTGCGCATTCCGTGGGCGAGGGTCTCACTTTCTTCGTCACGGGCGCAGTGGTCGCGTATTTCGGCTGGCGGTGGGGCTATTTCGTCCCGGCCATGATCGGCTTTGCTGCGGCCGCTATGATGTGGCTGTTCGTTCGCGATCGCCCGCGCACGATGGGCCTGCCGACCGTCGCCGATTGGAAGAACGATCACCTGCCCGAGAGCGAAG
>JAWKUZ010000020.1:0-51415 GCA_041398305.1 Hyphomonadaceae bacterium | reverse complement strand
GTCCTCGTGCGTCACGGGCATCACCGCGATGATCAGAAGGCTGTCGTCAAGACGTGCATAGGCGCGCGCGACGGTGCCGCCAGGCGTCGCCGCTCGGGAGAGATGGCGCAGATTGGGCAATTGCGCACCGGCTTCGGCGACGAGCGTGGCAATGCGCTCCTCTTGATCTTCGAAAGTCTCGCTGACCCAGCTGTAGCGAAAGGTCCCGTTCTGCCGGAAGAGCACGAGAGAGTCCGCGACGCTCGAATAGAAGTTGTCTTCAATCCATTCGGGATTCCATCGCACGTGGATGTTCTCGAAAGCTGCCTCCCAATTGGCGTAGTCGAGACCGACCGCGCCCATCATTTGGCCCCTGCTCTCAAGGTCGTTCTGCACGAGCGTTGCACTATTCCGCTCGAAGGCGCGATCTTGATCCTGCGCGAGCTGCAGGAAGACTGCCACTGCGAGCGCAATGGTCACCGCAACGAGCGCAATGATGGGAGCACCAACGCCCAGCCAGGCGCGGCGCACATCGAGTGCAGCTGCGTTTGCAGTCTTCGGCATTGGCGACCCACACACCCTTTTGTCGAGCGTTTCGCCAACGTTAACACCAAGCGTGTTGCGGAAGAGTTGATGTCGCCGATCATAAGAGGGTTGATCAACCCTCAACAAAGCTAGCTTTTATGGTAAGCGCGGGTTAGCGATTGGAGCCTGGGGAGGTTTCTATGCGTGTTGTACTTTTCGCGGCGGCGCTAGTTTTGACTGGGTTCGCGGTTGCCAGCAACGCGAAGGCGCAATCGCTGCAATGCCGCCAACAGCTCACGCAAGAACAACGCGAGCTATGCGCGGAGACCGAGATCGACGATCTCGACGACCAAGTGAAATATTGGCGCGAGGCGGCGCGGCAGTCGCGCGCAGATTATGATTACTTCGCCAATCGGCGGGCGCGCTGCGACGACCAGTTCGCCTGCATTGCGCGCGAACTCCAGACGGAGATTTCCGAACTGCAAGTGCGGCTAGAGCCGGCGGCGCTGGCCCGGGTGCGCTCGGCCTATACGGGGCCGATCGTCTATCGCGCTGTGACGACGATGACGGAACTCGACGCGGTGATGGATCGTATCGTGACGCGCGACTCCTGGGGCTGGATGTTCAACCGCTACGACCGCGGCAGCGTGCGCAATACGCGCGTGGAGCATCGCAGCGGACGCGATCGCATCGTCTATAGCGACTACACCTACAATGGCGGCACGCCGGGTTGGGTGCGGCTCTACATCGTGGACGGACGCTTGGGGTGCGTGGAGTATCACGACTTTTCCGGCACATGCCGCCCGATCGGCGCCCGTTCCTATGCGTACGGCATCACCTCACGGCTGCTGGCGGCGGCCGCGGGCTACTGATCAGGCAGCGAGCCGAGTGCGAGGCGGAGAAACTCCGCGTCCGACCATTGCGGCCCACGCTGGCGACGCATGAGCGCCTGCAGGATCCCGCTAGCCTGCCGCGCGATGACGAGATCGAGCGACGGAAGAAGGTAGAGACGCTGATTGCCCGCGCCCGCCGCCATCGAGATGCCGCCGAAGCGTTCGGACATGGCCGTGTCGATTTCAATGCCGGCGTTGCGGCCCGGTGGCACGAGGCCGTTGCGCAGGAGCCAGAACGACAAGCCGTAGCCTGGGTTGGCGCGTGTGCCGTTGAAGCATTCGCGGAGCGCGTTGGCGTCCACCCTGCCCTCGCCGCCTTGCAGCACGAACCAACCGAAGCGCGCCCAATCGCGTGCGGTGAGGCCAGCGCCCGAGGGCATGTGCGGCATGCCGTCCGCGCCACGACGCCAATGCGTCGGCTCAATGTCGAGAGGCGTGAGGATGCGGCGCGTGAGATAGTCGAGCGGATCGCCGTTGGTCTTGCGGCGAATGATTTCGCCGAAGATCTGAAACGGCGTCGGGCCGTAGGCAAAGCGTTCGCCGGGATCAGCTTCGGGCTGCTGCGCAATGGCGTCGGCATATGCCGGTGGGCGCGCGATGGGACCGCCGGTAATGCCGCTGGTGAGCGAGAGTATATGCCGGATGGTGATGCGGCGGCGCTCGTCACCACGCCATTCGGTGAGTGTGTCTGCGGCGGGTTCGTCCCAAGACGCAATAAGTCCATCTTGAATGGCGGCGGCGCACATGACGCCGGTGAAGCTCTTTGTGCCGCTGGCCAATTCCCAGCCGCGGGTCGCCCCACCTTCGTTCGGGTAATCGGCAAAGATAACCTCGCCACGCCGCATCACGAGCATAGAGACGCCGCGGCGTTCGGCGGAATATGCGGCAGCGGCATCGAAGTTGAAGGTTTGCGCGGCGGCGGGCGTGGCAAGGCACGCGGCTGCGCTAACGGCCAGGAAGGCACGGCGGTTCATAGGCATGACAGGCCATAAACGCGCAAGCCGGCGCGATCCGTCGCGCCGTTAGGCGGCAAATTTCACGCGTGTCATGCGTTCGCTTAGATCCCAGAGTCGATCGGCGAGTACCGGATCGACAGCCCACGGGCGCACACCGCTGAACTCCTTGTGATCCGCCGGAACGAGTTTGGCGATGTCGCAATCTTCGCAATAGACGCCGCCTTTGCCGTCGAGTTGCGCGTTGGCGGCGCACCAGACGCTGGTGGCTGCGCCTTGGCTCGGGGTCTTGAAACGCTCGTCGACCTTGCCGTGCTCGTCGATCCATCCCATCGCGCGCTTCTCTTCTTCTGGCATGTAACGCTGCAAGTCGGTCATGATCCCGCCTGGGTGGACGGCGAAGGCGCGGACGTTGTGCGGCTCGCCGCGCTTGTCGAGACCGATGGCGAAAAGCGCGTTGGCGCTCTTGGCGCGGCCATAGGACATCCACTTGTTGTATTCAGTGCGCTCGAAGTTTGGATCTTCGAGATCGGGTGGGCAGATACGGTGACCGATTGAACTCAACGAAACGACGCGCGCGCCATCGGCGGCCTTGAGCGCAGGCCAGAGGCGAGCGGTGAGTTGGAAGTGGCCGAGATGGTTAGTTGCGAATTGTGCTTCGTAGCCGCGCGCGTCGCGCATCAAGGGTGATGCCATGATCGCAGCGTTGTTGATCAGAATGTCGAGCTTCTTGGTGCGCGAGAGGAAGCCGCCGGCGAAGGCGTCGATGCTTTTGGGGTCGGCGAGATCAAGCGCCGCTTGTTCGACATTGGCGATGCCGGCGAGCGCTGCTTGCGCCTTGTCAGGCGTGCGCGCCGGAACGATCACGATGGCGCCGGCGCCCGCAAGCGCTTTGGTCGTTTCAAGGCCGAGACCCGAATAACCGCCGGTGACGACGGCAACTTTTCCAGTGAGATCGCGGCCGCCAATGGCGTCACGCGCCTCAGTACGGATGCCGTAGCCGGAATTGATCGGCTTTTGCTCTGTCGCCATGTGCATCTCCCTTTATCGGAAGACGCTAACGCCGCATCCGCTTCAGCGCCAGGGGCTGTCGGCGTCGGTGATCTTCAGCGGATCGTGGCCCCAGTTCATGAGGGCGTAGCGCCAACGCGAGGTCTCACGATTGGCGCGCGGTGCAAGCATGACCTGGCGGCGAATGAAATTCACCACACGGCGCATGTGCTTGATGTCGTCACTGTTGGGCATGCGCTTGATGCGCAAGAGCTGGATCGTCCGCTGACCAGCTTTGACGCCAACGGAAACGCCATCACCGGAATCCTGACCGACGGAAGCAGAGGCGTCAGTGTTGTGCCAGTCAGCGATTTCGCGCGGACTCATGTTGATGATCTGCGCGAAGGCAGCTCGGACCTGATCATCAGTCGCCTTCATGGGCGCGGCGGATAGATCTCGTTGAATCGATCCCAGAGCGGCTTGCGATCCAATGGCGCGCCATCAACGATGAGCGCATCGGGCGCGAACACAACGTCAGGCTGCGCGCGCGAGGCCCAAATGTGCGACGTCGGCACGAACCAGGTAGGATCATCGAGCGTACCGGCAGCGAAGAAGACGAGTTCAGTCGACCCGCCCGGCGTATGCCAGAGGCGCGTGCCGCACTTGGCGCAACGATGGATGTCGACGCTACGGCCGGAGTCCGCAGTTTTCCGGTGATGCACGGTCTCACCGGTGTAAGAGAACGCCTCGCCACGCGCTTGCACGACGGCGAAATAGGATGAGCCCGAGAGCTTCTTGCAATCCGTGCAATGGCAAGCGTTCAGCGCGAGTGGGCGCGCCCTGTAGCCGTAGCGCACCGCACCGCAGAGGCAGCCACCGGTGTACGGAGCGTCAGGCAGCGGCGGGCGGTTCATGAGCGCACCGGTTTGACGGCGCTCGCGGCTTGCTTGGCGCGGGCGCGGGCTTCGTCTGTGTCTTTGCCGCGCGAGACGGCGACGCCCATTCGGCGCTTCTTGAAGCTTTCGGGTTTGCCGAAGAGACGTATCTCGGTTTCGGGAACGCTGAGCGCTTCGGCGACACCGTCGAAAGCGATGCCCTGCGCTTCCATGTCGCCGTAGATGACGGCGCTGGCCCCTGGGGCGCGGAGTGACGTATCCACGGGCAGCCCGAGGATAGCGCGGGCGTGAAGTGCGAATTCGCTTTGCACTTGGCTAACAAGCGTGACGAGTCCGGTGTCGTGCGGGCGCGGAGAAACTTCGCTGAACCAGACGTCATCGCCTTTGACGAAGAGTTCGACGCCAAAAATGCCGTAACCGCCGAGGGCGCTGGTGACTTTACCGGCGATGTCCTGCGCGCTTGCGAGCGCTTTTGCGCTCATAGCTTGCGGCTGCCAGCTTTCGACGTAGTCACCATCGACCTGCACGTGGCCAATTGGCTCGCAGAAATGTGTGCCGCTGGCTGAGCGGACGGTAAGCAAAGTGATCTCGAAATCGAACATCACCTGCCCTTCGACGATCACGCGCGGTTGCTTCACACGACCGGCGCTCATGGCGTAGTCCCAAGCGGGCGCGATGTCGGCTGCGGACTTGAGCCGGCTCTGGCCCTTGCCGGAGGACGACATCACCGGCTTTACGAAATTCGGGAAGCCGATGCGCTGCGTAGCGGCTTGTAGCTCTTCAAGCGACGAGGCGAATTCGTAGGGCGAAGTCGAGAGCTTTAGCTCTTCGGCTGCGAGCTTGCGGATGCGCTCGCGGTTCATGGTGTAGTGCGCGGCCTTTGCGGTGGGGATAACGATGGCGAGCTTGTCCTCTTCGATGCGGACCAGTTCGTCGGTGGCGATGGCTTCGATTTCGGGGACGACAAGATGCGGACGCTCTTGCTCGACTAGCGCACGCAACGCTTTGGCGTCGGTCATGTCGATCACGTGGAAACGGTGCGCGACCTGCTGGGCAGGCGCGTTGGCGTAGCGGTCAACTACGATGGTTTCGACGCCAAGCCGCTGAAGCTCAATGACGACTTCTTTGCCCAGCTCGCCGCCGCCAAGAAACATGACGCGGGTAGCGGATGGAGAGAGCGGCGTGCCGATGCGGGTGTTCATGGGCGCTGTTTAAGCGCCCTTCTCGCGCCGCGCTAGTCAGTCCGCCTTGGCAAAGTGCGTGAGTTGGTCGGCGTGCGCCTTCTTGAAAGCTGGACGCAAAACGCCGCGTTCGACATAGGCTTTGCAGAGTGGCGCGTCATCGAGGCCTTTGAAGCGGTCGATAAGGCGGAGCACATCAACCATCAGGATGTCGGCGACAGAGAATTGGCCAGCGAGCCATTCGCGATTGGATAGGACCGTCTCCATCCGCTTCACACGCAGGTTTCGGACGAAGTCGTCAAAAAAGCCGAACAACTGATTGTCGGTCTGGCCCATGAAATGGAAGATCGACCACGGGACGCTCGCCATCTCGGTTGAGTTCAGCGCAGCGAACATCCACTCGATCGTTTCGCTGCGGCCCTTCGGATCGCGCGGCATCAGTTTTTCACTCTTCTCGCCGAGGTGAAGCAGAATGGCGCCGGTCTCGAAGATGCTGAGATCACCGTCTGTCAGCCATGGCACCTGGGCGAAGGGTTGGTGCGCGTAGTGCTCGGGCCCACGATCTTTGAACGGCGTCGACTCAACGCGGTACGGCAGACCAGCCTCCTCGCAGGCCCAGCGAATGCGGAGGTCGCGCACGAAGCCGCGGGGCGGTTCAGGAACCCAATCGTAGGTGGTGATGACAAGTTCGCTCATTGGCCACTCCCAAGCAGTGCGCGGACCGTGCGACCCGCCTGTTCGATTGGATGCTGCGCTGCGGCTTCGCGCAGCTTGGTCAGGTTCGGCGCGCCGCCGCGATGTTCGCTCATCCATAGGTTCGCGAACTTGCCGGACTGCACATCAGCTAGCACGGCGCGCATCGCGTCTTTGACATGCTCATCAATGATACGCGGTCCGGTCATGTACTCTCCGTACTCGGCCGTGTTGGAAATGGCGAGGTGCATGCCGGCGATGCCACGCTCGTGGATGAGATCGGAGAGTAGCTTCACTTCGTGCAAGCAATCGAAGTAGGCGAGCTCAGGCGGCGTCCCCGCCTCCACCTGCACCTCCCACGCCGCGCGAATGAGATGCGTGAGGCCTCCACAGAGGACGACCTGCTCGCAATAGAGATCGCCTTCGGTTTCGATCTTGAAAGTCGACGGGATCATGCCGGCGCGACCGCAGCCGATGGCGGCGCCGTATGAGTAGGCAAGCGCTTCTGCGCCGCCAGTATCGTTGGCGATAGCCACGATGGCGGGCAAGCCGCCGCCACGGTCGAAGGCTTCGCGCAGCGCTTTGCCTGGGCCTTTCGGCGCAACCATGACGACGTTGATGTGGGCCGGCGGTTTGATGAAACCAAAATGATACGCAAAGCCGTGGACAAACATAAGCGTTTGGCCCGCGCGGAGATGCGGCGCTATTTCGGCGGCGTAGAGATCGGGCATCACTTCGTCGGGTGCGCACATGACAAGCACGTCGGCGGTTTGCGCGGCTTCCGCGACTGTGATCGGGATGAAGCCATCGGCCCTCGCCTGCTCCGCGCGATGCGCCGCTGCATGCAGAGCAACTTTGACCTCAACGCCGCTCGCGCGGAGGTTCAACGCGTGGGCGTGGCCCTGAGCGCCGTAGCCGATCACGGCCACGCGTTTGGCTTTTATGAGAGACGCATCTGCGTCGCGTTCATAGAGGACGCGCATGAGATTCCTTTGTTTCGCTTGCGTCTCTAGCCCCTGCGCCACACATAGGCAAAGAGGAGACGTGCGATGGCGAGTGCGGCTGAGATTGTCCGGTTTTGGCGCGATGCGGGCCAAAAGGCGTGGTTCTCAAAGGACGAGACGTTCGATGGTCGCTGCCGCGGCTTCGAGGCCGAGCACCACGCCGCGGCGCGCGGCGAACTCGCATCCTGGGAGCAAGACGCGGAAGGCGCACTGGCCCTGCTGATCCTGCTCGATCAATTACCGCGCAACATTTTTCGCGGCTCACCGCACGCGTTTGCGACGGATGGCTTGGCGCAAGCCATTGCCGGGCGCGCGCTTGATCGCAGATACGACGCGGAGACGGATTCAGCGCTCCGGTTTTTCTTCTACATGCCATTTGAGCATGCGGAAGACTTGGCGCAACAGGAGCGGTGCGTGACGCTGTTCACCAACCTCAGCGACGCAAACTATCTAAAATTCGCGATCCTTCATCGCGACATCATCGCGAAGTTTGGACGGTTCCCGCATCGAAACGCGATCCTCGGCCGCAAGAGTACGGCCGAGGAGTTGGCGTTTCTGGCGGACGGCGGATTCGCGGGCTAGCGGGCGCGCTTATCTGATAGGCGCATCGAACGCGTAGCGCCAATTGCCCTCAACATCGCGGGTCCAGATCGAGACGTATCGGCCGGGCGTACGCGCGCCATCGGGTGCTGTGTAGGTCGATGTACCCCACGTCCAGCCCATGTCGCCGCGGGAGGAAACACGGCCCGTTTGCGGCGCCCATTCGAGGCGTGCGGTTGCAGGCCAACTCTGATAGCTCGCGGCGATGCCGGCGCGGCCGGTCAGCGTCTCGCGGCCGGTGACAATGAGCGAGTCGTCGGCGGCGTAGTAATTGAACGCGGCGGGCACACCATCGGCCTGCGCCATCGCGCTGAAGGCCCGATCAGCTTCAAGCAATTCAGCGACGGCGGCGCCGGCGAGTTCTTCCTCGGTGCGAGAACCGGCAATCTCAGAGAGCCGCAACGCGAGACGTCCGACGGCATCGGTGATGGCGACACAGTTGCGAGAGAGGCTGGTCGCGCGACCTGCGGAAGCCACCTCCATGTACACGCGCTCGCCATTCGAGCACGCATCCTCGGTGTCGCCGCCCACAGAGCCGGACACGCTTGTGACTGCGCGCACAAGCGTTGCGAGTTCGGCGCGTTGAGCCTCCGTCACCTGACTGACCCGCGGCGCGTCACCGCCCCACAGCCACCAACCCGTAGAGGGATGACCGGTGAAACGACGCAGCGAAAGCGTGCCCACCTCGCCGCGCAGATCATAGCGGATGACACGGCCGACGCCGCCGTTCGGCGAGGAGATGGTGATGCGTACCGCGGTATCGATGCCTTCGGCGGCGATCATGGCGCGGCCGCCCGTCGTGGGCGCCACATCGGCGGAGAGCATGGCCTGGGCCCATTGCGGCGCGCGCAGCGATAGGTTCTGCGCAAGCGCGGGCGCGGCCAGCAGGAGCGCCAAGCCGCAAACGGCCAGAGCGCGAAACGTCGTCATGATTTCCCCCGCGTGTCTCGTCCTTAGCTGGAGCTTAGGGCGCCGGGCGCAGGGCTGGAAGCCTCAGGGCTCAGGCCGGTCGCGGACCGGTTGGCCGTCGCGCAGCACCCACTGTGCGGTTCCCGCTACGCGATCGATCTCCTCCTGGAGTTCGCGGATGCTCCGGGGCATGCCAGCGCCGGTACCGCCATAGTCGACCACCCTCTTGGTTTGCCCGTCGCGCGTTAGCGTCACCGTGTAGGTGGGCAGATCGCTGACTTGCGCGCGATAGGAGTCGTTCAGATTGGTGAAACCGATTTCATCGAAGCGTGCGAGCAGCCGCGCAACGTCTTCACGCGGAATGGTGGCGGTGCGCTCACCGCGAACATTGACGAAACGCCGGCCCTCGTAGCGCACTTGGCCCTCGCCTGTGATGGTGACGGTGTAGTCTGGGCAAAATCCAAAGCAGACGCCGCGATTGAGACGAATTTCAACGTTGCTCATAGTCGGTTGCTCCGCTGGCGCATCGACGGGCGCGCACGCCACCAAAGCGGCAGCGCCGAAGAAAGCGATTAGGGATCGGCGAGTGAACATCGTTGGTCCTTACGGTCTGTTCTGGCGCGCGATAGCTTCTCTGTTGGCAATCCACGAAGCGTCGCGGCGCTGTAGCAGATAGCCAGGGTACAAACTCTCGAGTGCCTCGCCAAGTTCAGCCGACAATGCATAAGCCGATGTCTTGTCGTCCATACGGCCAACCGCGAGACGGCGTAACATCTGCCCACGCCGGCGCGGGTCAATGGAGTTCTGCGCTTCAGAGACCAACAAACGGCGGCATTTGGTCAGAAATTCGGCAGCGTCGGCGTCGGGTTCCGCCAAAGCAACGTCCATGCGCCCGATGCGGGTTGAGGCGAACACGACAGCGTCGAGAATGGGCGGGCGATAACCTTGGAACGCAACTTCCTTGTCACGCCCGTGCGATTCCGGAGCTTCATTCGGGAAGAAGAGCCGCCCGCGATCGGCGATCGACGACAAGTTCTGGCAAGTCTCAAACGCCATGCGCCGCAGTTCGTCGGCGCTATAGGTGATGCCACGGCCGCGCGCGAGCGTCGCGGCTTGCGATACTTCATCGATGGCTTCGTGCGCCCAGGAGATGACTTCCGCGTCCATTTCGGCGCGGAGCGTCTCGTACTGCAGTTCAGTTTGGCGGCGCACCACCAACCAGTTCAGACCGAACGAGACCAACGCAATCACGGCCGAGACAACGGCGACCCATTCATTCACACCCCAGGTCATGACTATCCCCCGTCGCGCTCAAGTATTTCTAGCGCGATCGCCAAACGCTCGGGAAGCGCCGTTGCGGTGATGCGTGGCCAATCGGGCATTTGATTGGCGATCCAGGTGAATTGGCGCTTGGCGTAGCGGCGCGTGTCGCGTTGGCCGATTTCGGCCGCGGCGGAGAGTGAAATTTCTCCGCGGAGATAGGCGCTGAGCGCGGGTGCGCCATGAGCTTTGATGGCAGGCAGCGTGGGATCGAGCTTGCGTTCGGCGAAGGCGCGGACTTCGTCGAGCGCGCCCTGCTCCAGCATTTTGTCGAAGCGCGTGTTGATGGCGGCATAGAGCGCTTCGCGATCTGGCGTGAGTGCGAGGCCACGCCATTCGTTGGCAGCGAGCGCAGGCTTAGTGTTGGCCTGGAAGGACGTGATGCTCTCGCCGGTGGTTTCGATCACTTCCAACGCGCGGATGATGCGCGGCGTGTCGTTAGGTTCGAGGCGTGTGGCGGTTTGCGGATCGAGTTTCGTGAGTTCGGAGTGAAGCACGGGTGCGCCTTCGGTTGCGGCGCGTTCGATGAGTGTGGCGCGGAGGTCAGGATCGATGCTTGGCATTTCGGCCAAGCCATGCGTCAGCGCTTTGAAGTAGAGGCCGGTGCCGCCAACGAGGATTGGCGTCCTGTTGCGTGCGCGGATCTCAGCGATTGAGGCGAGTGCGTCGGTAAGCCAGCGGCCGGTGGAATAGCGTTCGGCGGCGTCGATATGACCGTAGAGATGATGCGGGGCTTGAGCCTCCTCCTCCACTGACGGGCGCGCCGTGAGGACGCGGAAGTCGCGGTAGACCTGCATGCTATCGGCGTTGATAATTTCGCCACCGATACGCTCAGCAATCGCCAGCGCGAGGGCGGACTTACCGCTCGCGGTGGGTCCCATGATGAGGAGCGCTGACTTCATCTTGGACGCAGTAGCGCAAGCGCGGTCGCTGCCCTAGAGGGTTAGCGCAATGACGGCTCATGCACTCGTTTTCGTCGCCTCCCCGGAGGACAAGCCCGCCTATCGAGAGGCGCTGCTGATGCTGGGGCGGGTGGCGCTGAACCGGAAGCTGCCGCCGCCGGAGGTGCTCTCTGGTTGGGAGAGCGCGCAGTGGATCTATGAGAGCGTCGACGGCGAATTGCGCCAGGAGGCAGCGGCGGCTGTGGCGGAACTTCCGGTAGATTGGGCGCTCGTGCCAGTCGAAGGGCGCCGCAAGAAACTCCTCGTCGCCGACATGGATTCGACAATCATCAACGTAGAATGCCTGGACGAGCTGGCGGACTTTGCCGGTATCAAAGCGGAAATCGCAGCGATCACTGAGCGAGCGATGCGAGGCGAGTTGGAGTTTGAACCGGCATTGCGCGAGCGTGTGAGTAAGCTGAGCGGCCTGGCGCTGGATGCGCTGCAGAAGACGTATGATGAGCGCGTGCGGCTCAATCCTGGCGCGGCGACGTTCGTGAAAACAATGGCGGCGCATGGCGCGCGGTGCGTTTTGGTATCAGGTGGATTTACCTTCTTTACGTCCCGTGTCGCGGATGCAGCGGGCTTTCATACGAACCGGGCGAACATCTTGATGGATGATGGAGCGGCGCTCACGGGCGAAGTGCAGGAACCAATCCTCGGGCGGAAAGCCAAACTGGAAGCGATGCGCGCGGAAGCAGCTGCGTCGAAGATCAATGACAAGGACGTGCTGGCCATCGGCGATGGCGCCAACGATCTGGATATGATCAAGGCGGCCGGGCTTGGGATCGCCTATCGTGCGAAGCCGTTGGTTGCGGCCGAAGCGGATGCGAGGATCGACTACATGACGCTAGAAGCGGCCTTGTTCTTCCAAGGCTATCGGCGCTCGGAGTTTAGAGCATGAAGCGTTTGATGATTGCGGTGGTTGCAGTGCTGGCGTCGGCGTGCACGCCGCCTGCGACGGAAGAAGCGACGTCTAACACCGCTGAACCTTCGCTGCCGGGCGTGACGCTGCCGGTTGCGGATCAAGCTGGCAATCGCATGGAGGCGTTGGAACAGCGCGGCGATCGCTGGTGCACGGGCGATGACGTCTGGTGCATCGTGAGTGACGGCTCGGGCGTCACGGTGGTCAAGGGCGACGCGACTGTGGCTACGATCCCGCTGGCGGAGGCGGCGGAGGGCGACGCGTGGGACAGTTGGCCAGTGATCGTGCGCGTGGGGCGCAATGACGAGAGCGCGATCGTCGGAGTCGCGCACGCGGACAACGAGCCTTATTCCGGCGGCGGCGGGTCTGTTTCGCAGCTGGTGCTCTATTCGGTGAGCGGCGGCGCCGCGAACGAAGCTGTCCGCCTGCCGCTCGGCGGTTCTTCAACGATCCGCGCGTGCTTCGATGAAGCGGATCAAGCGCAGCGCGCTGGCGCCTGCACCGACGAGTACCGGTTCGTGACCCGGATCAGCCTGGATGAAAGCGTCGCCGAAGGCGCGCCCCGGATTATTCTCGAGACTGCCGCGGGTTCTTATCCAGGGCACGTGACCCGCAACGGGGATTCGCTTGAGTCGCCACCGCTGACGGAAGCTGACCTAGTGTGGGCGCAAGATCCCACCTGCTCATTCCGCCGCACTTATTCGCTTGGGAACGACGGCCTATATGCGCCTGATCAGCCGTTGCCGGCCTGCTCGGACTATCTGGAGCCCTAATTGAGTCTTCCGCGCAAACCGCGTGCCGTCGTGTTTGATCTCGACGGCACGCTGATCGATTCAGAGGCGCTGGTGAAAGAAGCGCACTTCGCCGCGTGCACCGAACTCGGCGTGACGATGACGGACGCGCAGTTTCTTGCACTGGTGGGGATGCATCGCGAAGCGAACGACTTGCAGCTCAAGGGCTATTACGGCGAAGATTTTCCGTTGGAGCATTTCATTGGACTGACGCGCGCTCACGTTGGCGATCGCGTGGCGCCGCTGAAGGCCGGTGCGCTGGAACTGATGGACGAACTTGAAGCACGCGCCCTGCCCTTTGGGCTGGCGACATCGTCGCGCCGGCCTTGGGTTGACAAGCATTTCGCGGCGCACGCGCTCAGCCAGCGGTTTCGTGCAGTGGTCACGCGGCAGGATGTAGGCGAAGGCAAGCCGCATCCTGAGCCCTACTTGCACGCTGCGAAGCTGTTGGGTTTTGCAGCGGGCGACGTGTTAGCCCTCGAAGATTCCTACGCAGGCGTTTCCTCCGCGCACGCAGCGGGTTGCATGACAATTATGGTGCCCGACTTGTTGCAGCCCACCGAAGAGACACGCGCGAAGGCATTGATCGTCGCGTCGCTTTCGGACGTTCGCGCGCTCATCTAGCTCCGCGCTTGCAGCCTGCGATAGGTCACCGCACCGTCGCGGTTGATGCGGGCGACGATCGCATGTTCGCCGATCGCGGCGCGGCCGGCAATGGCGCGCGCGGCGGAAATAGTGTGTGTCGCCTCGGGGCCGATCGCCTCGATGACATCGCCAGGGCGCAGCACGCCTTCGTTCTCGGCGCCAACATCAACGGCGAGAACCACTAGGCCTCGCACGTCCGGTTCGATCTGGAATTCTTCGCGGAGGCTGGCGTCAAGCTCGGATAGCGCGATACCGAAGATGCGGCCGCCGCGCGGGCCGCCATCGCGGCGCGCTGACTCGCTTCCCCCCTCGCCGCCACGCGCAACGCGGGCGCCGCCGGTGGTTTCCTCCAGCCGTTCAATATTCGCGGTGATCTCCATGCGCCGCCCTTCCCGCACGATATCGATCGTCGCGGCGGAACCGACCTGCGCTTCGCCCACCATGCGTGTCAGCGCGCGACTATCGGCAATGTCGCGGCCATTGAAGCGAACGACGACGTCGCCAGTACGCAAACCAGCGCGCGCGGCGGGACCGTCCGGCGTTATGCGTGTGATCACCGCGCCGGTGGCGCCGTTGTAGCCGGCGCGATCGGCGATGGCGCGCGTGATGTTGGCCAAACGAACCCCCAACCAGCCGCGACGGGTTTCGCCGTAGCGGACAATCTGGTCGACCACGGGGCGCACGATCGAGGTCGGCGTGGCGAAGCCGACGCCGACGCTGGCGCCGGTCGGCGAGACGATGGCGGTGTTGACGCCAATCACTTCACCATCGGTGTTGAACAGCGGGCCGCCTGAATTGCCGCGGTTGATGGCGGCATCGGTCTGGATGAAATCATCGTATCGGCCTGCGTCGATGTTGCGGTTGCGTGCGCTAACAACGCCGACGCTCAGCGAGCCGCCGAGGCCAAACGGATTGCCGATGGCGAGCACGATGTCGCCGACGCGGGCGGTGTCGCTATCACCCATCTCGACGTACGCCATGGGCGCGCGTGCGTGAACCCGCAGCACCGCGATGTCGGTGGCAGGATCGCGACCGATGACCGTGGCTTCAAGACGCTGGCCGTTCTGCAGAATGACTTCGATCGCGTCGGCGGATTCGATGACGTGGTTGTTTGTGACGACAACACCGTCCGGCGAAATGATAAAACCGGAGCCGAGAGACGTGATTTGGGCCCCGCCCTCACCCAGGCCTTCGTTCAAACGCTCCATTGGCGAGCCGGGCGGGAAGCGTGGGAGATTTTCGACGCCCTGCACGCGCTGGCTGGTAGCGATGTTCACAACGGCGGGCGCAAGGCGCTCGTTCAGATCAGCGAAGCCTTCGACCGGCAGACGCGACTGCGCCAGCGCGGGGACCGCGAAGGCGAGAAGAACCAAAGCCGAAATGATCGGGCGCAAACGAAGCATGGCGCGACACTAACCGAGCGCGCTGGCGGCGCAATCGCTGGCGTCAGCCAAATCGGGGTGAGACAGTGCGGACATGAAAATAGCACCTGACCGCCGCGTTTTGCTCGCAGCACTCGCCCTTTCGGCTTGCGCCACCTCGCCTCCACAAGAACCGGCGTTCAGCAACGAGCTGCGCGATACCTCGCCCGACGAGGTCATCAATCTGTGGCCGGATGGCGCGCCGGGTGACGAGCGCGTTACGGTCGTGGAGGAAATTGTTGAGCGGCCAAACGATCTCGGATTGCGAGATCGGATCGTGCGGGGCGTGCGCACGCCTACGCTATCGCTGTTCCGGCCAGCGCGAGCGGATGGCTCGGCGGTGTTGATCATCCCCGGCGGCGGCTATCGCCACGTGGTTGTGGACAAGGAGGGTTTCGAGGCAGCGCGCTGGTTTGCGGCGCGCGGCGCTGCCGCCTACGTCCTGCGCTACAGACTGCCGGGAGATAACTGGGCCGCAGGCCGCGACGTGGCGCTTCAGGATGCGCAGCGCGCGATGCGCATTATTCGCGCTCAGGCTGGCGTCGACCCCAATCGGGTTGCATCGCTGGCGTTCTCCGCGGGCGGACATGTTGGCGCAATGCTGGCGACGCGCTTCGACGCGGCTTTAGCTCCGGACGGCGACACGCGTCCGGCCCAGCCGTCAGTGAGTTGCTTGATGTATCCAGTCATAACAATGGGTGCGGGCACGCACCCGGGGTCGCGTGGATTCTTGCTCGGCGCGACGCCGACGGAAGAAGATGTCGCCCGATACTCGATGGAGCGTCACGTTCGTCCCGACATGACGCCGACGATGCTGGTGCATGCGGCTGACGACGACGCGGTGCCGCTCACGAACACGCTCGCCATGCACCAAGCGCTATTGGCGCAACGCGTGCGCAGCGAGTTGCATGTGTTCGAGGACGGCGGCCACGGCTTTGGGCTGCGCTTCGTCCGCGACAAGCCGGCGGGCGCGTGGCCTGCACTGTTTCGTGCGTGGGCCACGCGCCACGGCGTGTTTGCAGCTTAGTTGCCGCCGCGGCGGCGTTGCATGTAGCGGAAGAAGTCGCTGTCCGGCGGAACGACGATCGGCGTGCCGGCTTCGAGCGCGGTATCATAGGCACGCATCGAACGGTAGAACGCAGCGAACTCCGGATCGCGGCCATAGGCGCGGGCAAAGATGCGGGCGCGTTCGCCCTCACCCTGTCCACGGGTGCGTTCCGCCTCCTCCTGCGCGGTGGCGCGGATGATGGCGGCGTCGCGTTCGCCTTCGGCGCGGATGCGGCCGGCGACTTGCTGTCGCTCTGACCGCATGCGTTCGTAGACGCGCTCCTGGGTTTCAGGCGGCAGGTCGGCTTGACGAATGCGGACATCAACAACCCGGACGCCAAGCTCAGCGGCAGCAGCGCGGTTGAGATCATCTTCGATGGCTTGCATAAGCTCAGCGCGCCGACCAGAAATGATATCGTCTGAGCCGGCGCCGCCGAGAGCACGGCGCATTGCCGCTTCAGTGAAAGTCTCGAGTCGCGAAGAGCCGCCAGCTTCCGTGAGCACGCTTTGATAGAAGCGGCGCGGATCGGTGATCTGCCAGCGAACGACGGCGTCAACGATCAGGCGCTCCTGGTCGGAAGCCACTATCGGTTGCCCCTCAAGAGTAAGGCCGATGTTGCGGCGGTCATAGTCAACGACGCTCTCAACGAACGGCATCTTGAAATAGAGGCCAGGTTGGTCGGTGCCTGGCGCGTTGATGACGCGCGTGTATTCGCCGAAGCGTAGCACGATGGCCTGGTGATCCTGCCGAACGATGAAGACTGAGTTCAGGATGAGCACCAGCACAACGAGTGCCGCGCCAATGAGGAAAGGCATGTTGCGCGTCACTGGCCAGCTCCTTGCTGAGCATTGGTCGCCGAACCATTGCGCCGGATCATGCCGTCAAGCGGGAGATACGGAACCGCTCCGCCACGCTGATCGAGTATGATCAAGTTGCCGCGCTGGTACACACGCTCCATAGTCTCGAGATAGAGCCGATCACGTGTCACCTGAGGGGCGGCGCGATATTCAGTGTGCACCGCGACGAAACGCTCAGCTTCACCGGTGGCTTCTCGCACTACACGTTCGCGATAGCCCTGTGCTTCGTTGATGATGCGCGCGGTATCGCGGTTGGCGTTGTTGATGAGCGTCTCAGCGTCTTGGCCCGCGTTGACAACATCGTTGAAGGCTTCAATGACAGCGCTGGGCGCTGCGGCGCGGAGAAGCTGAACCTGCAGCACCTGCACACCGGACTGATACTCATCGAGCGTCGATTGCATCAAAGCTTCGACTTCTTCTTCGACCTGGGCGCGCTCTGTCGTGATGATCGGCTCAAGCTGACGGCGGCCAATGACTTCCCGCATCGCGCTTTCGGCGATCTGCGCCACGGCTTCGTCCGGGTTCCGAACGTTGAACACGAACGCACTCACATCCTTCACATTGTAGACGATGCGGAAGTGGATCTCCGCGATGTTACGATCGCCGGTGATCATTAGACTTTCGTCGGGGATATCGTTGACGACGTTCGGGCGCGGCGACTCAAACCCGATCTCGTCGGTACGCTGACCAGTGACGTTGATGACCTGGCGCGCTTCGATCGGCGCCGGCAGATGGAAGTGGATGCCCGGGCCAGTCGACCGATTGTAGTCACCGAGACGGGTGATGACCGCCTGTTCGCCTTCGTCGACGGTGTAAATGCCGGTCGCGACCCAGCCGACTACCAAGAGTCCTGCGATAAGCGGCCACGAAAAGCCGCGGCGGCCCGCGCCACCGCCGGCGCCGCCACCCGAGCCGCCGCCGAACATGCGTTCGCGCCACCGGCTGAGAATTTCATCGAGATCTGGCCCTGTTGGTGGAGGCGTCTGCCGTGGCGGACGTTGCTGCCCCCAAGGCTGGCGTGGACCGCCGCCCCATGGACCCTGGCCGCCGCTCTTCGGGCCGCCCGATTGGTCATTCCAAGGCATTGATCGTTTCCCGCCCCTTCTGGTGGTCTGCGCACGCCACGTTCTTGGCCCGCTGATGGGAACTTGCAGCGCTCCCCTGCGCGCCGATATGTGGCCCCTGTGCTAAGGGATCAAGCATGAACAACCGGTTGGCGGACCTCACAGAGCGCGTCAAAGCGCGCCTAAATGCGATCAAAGACCCGATCAGCGGCAAGGGTTTGTTCACGTCCGGACGCGTGACGGGGCTTGAAGCACGCGAAGACGGAAAGGTCTCGTTTACGATAGAGGCGCCGGCCGATGTAGCGGAGCTGTTCGCGCCGGTGCGCGATCGTGCCGAGGACGCGACGCGCGGCGTCGAAGGCGTGAAGAACGTTATTGCGGTGTTGACGGCTGAGGCGACCGCAGCAACGCCAGCAAAGAGTGCAGGCGGCGTCGCGCATGTGAAGCACATCATAGCTGTGGCGAGCGCCAAGGGGGGGGTTGGAAAATCAACTGTCGCGGTCAATCTCGCGTGCGCGTTCGCCTCGTTGGGGATGAAGACGGGGCTGCTGGATCTCGATGTCTACGGACCTTCAGCACCAACGCTGCTCGGCACCGGCGCGAAGAAGCCGCGCATGCGTGACGACAAGATGCTTGAACCGCTCGAGGCGCATGGGCTGAAGACGATGTCGATCGGCTATTTGGTCGATCCGAATTCACCGATGATCTGGCGCGGCGCGATGGCGACGAGCGCTGTGCGGCAGATGATCGATGAAGTCGTCTGGGGCGATCTCGACGTGCTGCTGCTGGATCTGCCGCCGGGCACGGGCGATGTGCAGGTGACACTGGTGCAGCGTGTGCCGCTCGCGGGCGCGGTGATTGTGTCGACGCCCCAGGAGATGGCGTTGGCCGATGTGCGGCGCGGGCTGGCGATGTTTGAGAAGACGCACGCGCCTGTGCTCGGTGTGATTGAGAACATGGCCTATTTCGAAACGTCCGATGGCAAGCGCACGCATATCTTCGGCGAAGGCGGTGCGCGGCGCGTGGCGGCCGATGTGGGCGCGCCCTTCTTGGGCGAAATTCCGATCGATGTTGCGCTGCGCGAGAGCTGCGATGCGGGCGAGCCGCTTGTGGTTGCGCAGCCGGAGCATCTGGTGTCGAAGCGCTTCCGCGAAGTCGCGGCAGCTGCGCTGGACAACGTCGCGCGCATGAACAAACCTGCCCCGGGGATACGCATCAAGTAGCGGAGCTACGCGCATGGGGGCGACACGGAGAACCGTTCTAGGCGCCGCGGCGGCGCTGCCGTTGGCGGGGTGTTCGCCGCCGCTTCCTGTTGTTGTTGTCGGCGCCGGTGTGTTCGGCGCTTGGACGGCGGAGCATTTGCGCCGCTTGGGCAAGGAAGCGCGGCTCATCGATCAGATGGGACCGGCGAATGCGCGCGCCTCCAGCGGCGGCGAAAGCCGGATGACGCGCGGAACGTACGGGCGCGATGAAATCTATACGCGCATGGCGCGGGCTTCCTTGGATGAATGGAAGCGTTTGTCGCGGCGCTCGGGGCTGCCGCTGTTTCATGAAGCGGGCGTGCTGTTCTGCTTTCAGGAGATGATCGACTACGCGCGCCAATCGATCGAGGTGCACGAGCGGCTTGGCTTACCCTTGGAGCAGATCGCGAACGCGGAGCTGCGACGCCGCTGGCCGCAGATGAACTTTGACGGCATCGAGTTCGGCTTGTTCGAGCCCGAGTTCGGCGCGCTGATGGCGCGGCGTGCGGTTGAAGAAACGGTTGCGCGTTTCGTTTCGGACGGCGGCGGACTCATCCTGGCGCATGCAACACCCGGCGAGAACGGGCACTCGGTGCTTGTCGATGGCGTGCCGATGGATGCGGAAGCCGTCGTCTGGGCGTGTGGCCCATGGTTGCCGAAAGTGTTTCCAGACGTTCTGGGTCAGCGCATCTTCGTGACGCGTCAGGAAGTGGCGTTTATCGCACCGCCGGATGGCGATGATTCATTCGAAGCTTCTCACCTCCCCGGCTGGGCCGACTTCAATGGCGGCGATCTCTATTACGGCTTCCCGAACCTTGAGGGGCGCGGCTTCAAAATTGCCCGCGACACTCATGGCGTCGATTTCGACCCTGACACCGGCGATCGGCGCATCACTGAGGAGGGCGCGACATTGTTGCGTGCATTCGCCGACCGGCGCTTCCCTTCCCTGGCCGGACGACCATTCACGGAGTTTCGCGTTTGCCAGTATGAGAATTCGTCGAACGGCGATTTCCTGATAGACCGGCACCCGACGTTTGATGGCGTCTATCTGCTCGGCGGCGGCTCAGGGCATGGCTTCAAGCACGGCCCTGAGGTGGGGCGCTTGATGGCTGAGCTGGTCGTGAACGGCACGGCGCCCGATCCGCGCTTCTCGCTGGCAACCAAGGCAACGGTGCACAATCGGACCGTGCTTTAAGCCAACTCAAATTTGATCGGCAGTGACTTTAGGCCGTTCACAAAGAAGCTTTCGCTCATGCGCGGCTCGCCATCGAGGCTGACGCTCTTAACGCGCGGGAGCAATTCCTCGAACAGAATGCGCATTTCCATCCGCGCCAAATGCTGGCCGATGCAGACGTGCGCGCCATTGCCGAAAGCAAGCTGACGGTTAGGCGTGCGATCGATGTTGAAACGGTCGGGCTCCGGGAAAATTTCTTCGTCACGATTTCCGGAGGCGTAACAGAGCATCATCCAGTCGTTCTGCTTCAATTGGCGGCCTCGGAGTTGGGTGTCCTCGGCGGCGGAGCGCATGAATGTTTTGACCGGCGTCGTCCAGCGGATGGCTTCTTCGATCAATGCGGGGATGAGCGCGGGATCGGCTTTGACGCGATCGAATAGGCCCGGCTGCGTCGCCAGCGCCCACATAGCGCCGGCGGTGGAGGATGACGTCGTATCGTGGCCGGCGGTCGAAATAACAGTGAAGTAGCTGGTGCGCTCGAGCGGTGGGAGCGGCTGGCCATCGATCTCGGCATTGGCGAGCACGGTGGCGAGATCGTCGCGCGGATTGGCGCGCCGGTCAGCGCTCAGCTTTTCGAAATAGTCGGAGAAGTCCTGCACGACCGCGATCAGCAACGTTGAGAACTGTTCAGCGCTCATCGCTTCTTTGAACCTCTCGGTGTCTGGATCGCTCGCGCCGAAGAGTTCCTGCGTGAGGCGGAGCATACGCGGCAGATCCTCCGGCGGGACGCCGAGGATGTTCATTACAACGCGCAACGGATAATGCAGCGCGACATCCTTCACGAAATCGCACTTGCCGGAGGTCTCGACGAATTGCGAGACGGCGTCACGCGCGAGCGATCGCACCTCCTCCTCCCGCTTACGCACGTTCGCCGGCGCCAACCAGGATTGGATGAGCAGCCGGTATTTCATGTGATCGGGCTCATCCATCTGGACGATCGAGCGCACAAGATGGGGCGTGCCCGTGATGGCGCGGGCGCGCGCGTCGCCGGCTTGGCTGGTCAGCGTCGTAGCGCGCACGGCGGAGGGAAAGCGCGCGTTGTTGCGGCTGATCTCCAGGATGTCCGCATGCTTGGTCACGACCCAGAAGGGATCGAACCCCTCCACTTCGGCGACGCCCAGCGGGTTTTTGGCGCGGAGCCAACGATAGGCTTCGTGGATTGCATCGGTGGCGTAGGCCGATGCTGACACAAGCGTTTGGGCAACATCGTCAGGAATCCGCACAGCCGGCATCAATTCCTCCTTGTTCTGCCGCACTCTGCGCTGAACCTCGTGGCGCGGGCAACTTGTGTTGCGGTTCGTTCGGACTTGCCGCAGCGTCGTCCGCGTGGTTACCGTTCGGACGGGGGGACTGCAGAATGCCGGCACTTCGCGCGATCTTCGCGGCTTTGTTTATTCCAGCGCTCGGCGCGGCGGTGATCCTGTTCATCCTGCAGCAGCTCGCCGCGGGCGAAGGCGCGGCGCTCAGCGATATTGCAGCGCTTTGCTTGCCGGACGGCCCCAGCCTGAGCGTTGCGCCAGTCTGCGCCAACATCCAGAACCACTACACGCTACTTCTCGTCTGCGCGGGCGCGGCGGCAAGCGGGTTGGCGCTCATTGTAGCGTTTGCGCTGGCAAGCTTCGTCACAGGTTCAAACCGCGTCCTGCTCAGCTTTGTATTCCCAGCGCTCTCGTTCCTGGGTCTGGTGCTGGTCGCGCTGCTAGTGATCACGCAGGTGGGGATCATCGCGGCGACTGCATACTTCGCGGAGGCGCATTGGCTGGGCCAAGTGCACGTGACGATCCTGATTGGCTTCGCTGCGATCGGCGCGCTGCTGGGCCTGGGCATCCTATGGCGCACCATCCGCATGTTCCGCCCAGCCGTGGGGGCTGTCGTCGGCGTGCCCTTCTCACCAATTGAACAGCCGCGGCTCGCTTTGCTGGTGCAGCAGATCGCGAAGGCCACTAACGCTCGGATGCCTGACAACATCGTTCTCGGCCTCGATCCGAACTTCTTTGCGACCACGGCGCCGATGCACACGCCGACATCGCGCCGGTTGTTGCACGGGCAAACGCTCTATCTCTCGCTGCCGCTGATGCGCGTGCTGTCGCTGGACGAAGTGAAGGCGGTCGTGGGTCACGAACTGGCTCACTTTTCCGGTGCTGACACGATCTACAGCAAAAACTTTGCGCCAATTTATCGCGGCCTCGAAGAGGCGGCGCACGCCGCCGACGAGCACAAGAAGTACGACAAGAATCCGTTACTGATGCCGGCGCGGTTATTCCTGCGCTTCATGCTCGATTGCTTCGCACGCAACGCGGCGAAGTCGAGCCGGTCGCGGGAATTGCGGGCTGACCAGATCGGCTCCGGCGCCTCGACCCCCGCTGACCTTGGCTATGCGTTGATCAAGACGGGCATTCTCTCGATGCTCTGGCATCGCGAGATGGAAGACACGTTGCAAGACATCTCACGCGGCAAATTCCGCCGGAATATGTCCGCGAGCTTCGAAGATAAGCTCCGCTACGATGTCGACCCTGAGAAACTGCCGCCTTTAGTGTCGTTCGCGCTCGGCAATCATACGCCGCACCCCACGGACTCGCACCCTGAGACGAAAGAGCGGCTAACCGCCCTCGGCCTCAACCTTGTTGACGTCACCTCGGAGGCACGGGTGATGGAGCGCTTCTTCGCATCGAAGCCCGCAACAATGGCGCTCGACAACATGGAGAACGTCGAGGAAATCCTGACGCAGATATATCACCAGATCATCATCGGCCCGCGCAACGTGCCGGAGGCGGAACGCACGACCGATGAAGTGTTCATCTCTTTCCTGTCAGCGTTCCTCGCGCATATGGTGACGGCCGACGGCGTGCTGGACGAGCGCGAAGTCGAAGTGGCCGAGCGCGAGGCGACCTCACACCTTGGTGGCAGTTTCGATCCGCGAGAGTTCCGCGAATTTTGCCGCAACACGGATCAACTAGCGCCACTTTCTAAGTTGACGGAATGGTCGACCAAGTTCCTGACTGCGCAGGGCTTCGAGATGCTTCTCGATATGCTGGACAAGATCGCGGCCGCCGATGGCGAACTGCATGAACGCGAGAAGAACCTGCTCGATCGCGTGCGTGCGATCTATGAGGAACTAAAGGCTGCTGAAGCTGCTGGCGCAGTGGCGCCACAGGCGCCGGCCCGCCCGCGCTAGCGATTGTATTCCCACCACCACGGCATCGCCGTTTCGCCCAGAATGAACGTTGCTAGCTCCGGGTAGATCAACTCCGACCGAACGCTATTTCCGAGGAAAACCACGCAGCGGCGGCGCGTCTCCTGGCAGATCAGCATGTTGCCAGTGAAGTCGTTATGGCCACCCTTGAACCACATCGGCCCGGACGCGTCAGCAAACGTCACCATCCCGACACCAGCGGACAGATTTATGGACGGTCCGCGCGGATCACTTCCTGACGCGAATGCCGGAAACTGATGGCCGCCCATGATCGGGAATTGAGGCCGCACAAATTCCGCGCGCGAAGCCGCGCTCAGACCTTCACCGCGCATGATGCCGGCCCACAGGCGAGCCTGGTCCTCAATCGTCGTGTCCATTGAACCCGCTGCGCTTATGTTGGAGCGTTCGTCGTGAGGTTCGTAGACTCCGTCCAAGCCGTAGCCGTCCGCTAGGTTCGGCCGGAAATCCGGACGCCATTGCATCGACGTTCGAGTCATGCCGAAACGATCGAATACGCGCCTTTGCATCTCGTCCTTCACATTGAGATGCAGCCCCTCCTCCAACACGAGCTGCAGGATGTAGAAGCCTTCGGCCGAATACCCGTACCAAGTGCCGGGATCGCGATGGAACCGAAGCCTCCGGTCATCATCGATCCAACGGAAATTGTGAAAGCCCGTGGAGTGATTCAGCACCATGCGCGCGGTGAGCTGACGCCATCGGTTATCACCGGCAAGATCATGATAGTCATCGTACTCGATCAGTGGCTGCGGCAGATACTCGTGCATCGGCCGATCAAGTTCGATGCGCCCCTCATCGACGAGCTGCATGATCATATAGGCAAACGCCGTTTTGGTGAGCGAAGCTCCATACATGACGGTGTCCGTCCGCAATGGACGCTGCTCTTCACGGTTGGCGTAGCCATAGGCATTGACGTGAACGACCTGGCCATTGTCGATCACGGCAACCGCCATGCCGACGACCTGCTCCCGCGCCATTAGGCGCCGGACTTCTGCGTCAATCTCTCGGTTGGACGGCAGCGGCGGCGCCGCTGGCGTGGTTGCGCATGAGAGGAGCGTTAGCGTCGCCAACGCCGCGAGGATCGTTCTCACCAACTTGTTCTCCGCTCAACATGGCCTTCTTCGATGCCGGCGGCGCCGTACACGAAACGAAGAAAGTCGGATGTGACCATATCGTTCTCACACCTGACGGTGATGAGGCGCGTGCGGTCAGGCTCCACGATCTCACCTGCCATCGCAGAGGAGTCCGGCACGCAAACCCATGGCGGGCCGCTACGGCGCGGCAGCGTATGGCCGAACCTCGTAGGCTCAGCGTTCATACATGGATCGGCGAGGTAAGCGTCGAGGCGCGCCGCTGTAGCGGCGTCCGCCGGACCGACGAACAGAGGAAAACGCTCCTCCATGCTCGGCTGCGGCGGCGGCTGCCAATCCGGAGGCGTTGGATATGGCGGCGGGGGTGGCGGTGGCGGCGGCTGACTATAATCGACCCGGCGCCGGGCAATGCGCCACCGGCCATCATTGTCCTTCCAGGCCGTCACGTAATCATCCAGACGCCACATGCCCGTTGCTGGAACGCGCACGCGAATTCGCGTTGCCGCACTTGCGGCTTCCGCTGGGACAGGCACTTCATCGACACGCGCACGCGCCCAGGTGTCGTACGCAGCGACTTGCGGATTTTGCAGCGGATCACCGGCGGCGGCGAGCGCGGCGGGATCGTACTCGGCGAAGACAGGGCATTGCTCGGCGGTGGGGTAACTCGACGACCCGGAGCCCAGCGTCGCGCAGGCGACGATCGCCACAGCGGCGACCGACATCAGAAACAAAGCCCTCATCCAAATCCCCTCGCCTTCAGTAAGCCCCGTTACTGTGACCGGCGCAACAGCGCCGCCAGAATTGTCCGCTTAGGGCCTGCACTTTGGTGGTATGGTCACCTCAACCCCAAGTGGACGCGGAATAGAGCTGATGAAGTACGACAGCATTCTCGAAACCGTCGGCGACACGCCGATTGTGAAACTCAACGCGCTCTCTCCAGCGCACGTGTCGATTTACGTGAAGGTCGAGGCGTTCAATCCGATGGGATCGGTGAAGGATCGCCTCGCGCTCGCGGTGATCGAAGACGCGGAACGGCGCGGCGCGCTGAAGCCCGGCCAAACCGTGATCGAAGCAACGAGCGGCAACACCGGCATCGGCCTCGCGATGGTGTGTGCGCGCAAAGGCTATCCGTTGGTCATCGTGATGGCGGAGAATTTTTCGATTGAGCGGCGGCGCTTGATGCGCTTCCTCGGCGCGAAAGTCGTGCTAACGCCGGCGGCGGACAAAGGCAGCGGCATGCTGGCTAAGGCGATTGAGCTGGCAGAAACGCACGGCTGGTTCATCACGCGCCAATTCGAGAACGAAGCGAACGCTGACATTCACACAGCGACGACTGCGCAAGAGATCCTGCGCGACTTCGAAGGCGAGCGGCTGGACTATTGGGTCAGCGGCTACGGCACGGGCGGCACCGTTAAAGGCGTTGCGCGTGGGCTAAAGGCGGCGCGGCCTGACACGAAGATCATCGTGACTGAACCAGACAATTCGCAAGTGCTTGGCACTGGGCTGACGGATCGCTTTCGTCCGCACCCAGTGCAAGGGACGTCGCCGGATTTCATTCCGAAGCTGACAGCGGATGCGAAAGCGTCGGGCTACATCGATGAGATTGTGCCAGTGAATGGTGGCGATGCGCTGCGGCTGGCGCGCGAGATGGCGACGAAGGAAGGCATTTTCGTTGGCATTTCGGCCGGCGCGGCGGTGGCGTGCGCGCTCAAGGTGGCGGAAACGGCGCCGGCGGGTTCGACCATTCTCGCGATGCTGCCGGACACGGGCGAGCGCTATTTGTCGACGCCGCTCTTCGATGACGTTGCTGTCGATATGACGGCCGAAGAAGAAGCGATCTCGAAGTCGTCGCCGTCGAACCGGTTCGACATTCGCCCAGTCCCTGCTCCGGCAGCAGCCTCCGCGCCTGCCGCGCCGGTGGATGCGGGAGCGGCGGCGTTTGCGGACAAGCTCATTCGCGAAGAGCCGGTGCTACTGTTCGCGCTGGAATGGTGCGAGTTCTGCTGGGCGACGCGAAAGCTCTTTAAGGCACACGACATTCCGTATCGCTCAATCGATCTGGATTCACTCGCGATGCAGAAAGATGATTGGGGCGGTCGCGTGCGCCGTGCGGTTGGCGCGCGCGTGGGCGGGCCGACCATTCCTCAAGTGTTCATCGGCGGCGAACTGATCGGCGGCAACACCGAGATGTTCGACGCGGTGCGGAGCGGCGCGCTGCAAGAGAAGCTGCGCACGGCGGGCGTGTCGTTCAACGCGGACGCAAAGGTCGACTACGACGCACTGCTGCCGAAGTGGCTGAAGAAGAGCGCTTAGTCTACTCCAGCCTCAGCACGCGGATCGTATTTGTCTTCCCAGCCCGGCCGAACGGGATGCCCGCGATAATCGCGACACGGTCGCCGACCTCGGCGACGCCGAGTTTGCGTACGGCGGCGTCAGCCTTGTCGACCATTTCTTCGACGTTCTGCACGTCCTCGGTCACCATCGAACGCACGCCCCAGACGAGCGCGAGTTTGCGTGCGGTTTCCATGAGCGGCGTGAGACCGATGACGCCGCAGCGCGGGCGTTCGCGCGCAACACGGATCGCGGTTGAGCCAGTCGCCGTGTAGGCGACGAGCGCGGCGCAACCGATGACGCCGGCAATGTGACGCGCGGAAAGCGCAATAGCGTCTGCGGTGGTAGCCTGCGGGGGCGTCATGTCACGCGGCAGCGAAGCCCAGTACTCTTCGTCGTCCTCCACGGCGCGAATGATGCGATCCATGATGGCGACCGCGCTTTGTGGGTGGCGGCCGACCGCGCTCTCGGCGCTGAGCATCACAGCGTCGGCGCCTTGATAGACGGCGGTGGCGACGTCGGAGGCTTCGGCGCGGGTGGGGGTTGCGGCCTCGACCATGCTTTCGAGCATGTGTGTGGCGACGATCACCGGTTTGCCGGCGGCGCGGGCGCTGCGGATGATGCGGCGTTGCGCGATTGGGACTTGTTCGGGCGGCAACTCGACACCAAGGTCGCCGCGCGCAACCATAACGGCGTCGGCGGCTTCCACGATCTCATCGATTTGCCAGAGAGCGGACGGCTTTTCGATTTTGGCAATGACGCCAGCGCGATCACCGATTAGTGCGCGCGCCTCAAGGACATCTTCTGGATGCTGTACGAACGAGAGAGCGACGTAGTCGACCCCGAGTTCGAGGGCGTAAGCAAGGTCTTCCCTATCCTTCTCGGTCAGCGCGCTGATTGGGATGCGGCGGGTAGGAACGTTGACGCCCTTCTGGTTCTTCAGCGTGCCGCCGAAATCGACGCGAGCTTTCAGCTGCGTGCGGCCACGCTCGGTGATGGTGAGTTGGAGCTTGCCGTCGTCCAGCTTCAGGATGTCTCCAACTTCCAGAGCGTTGACGAGTTCGGGGTGAGGCAAGCGGATGAGATTGTGGCCACCGGGTTCAGTGGATGCCTCGATGGTGACGACGTCGTTGAACTTGAGCTTAATCTCACCGCTCTCGAACATGCCGACGCGAATCTTGGGACCTTGGAGATCGGCAAAAACCGCGACGGGTGTGCCGGCCTTTTCCTCCGCAGCGCGGATCGCGGCCATGCGGCGGGCATGATCCTCCCGCGCGCCGTGGCTAAAATTCAGACGAAAGCAATCGACGCCGGCCTGGATCAGCATGGCCAGCCGCTCCGGCGCATCACTGGCCGGCCCCATCGTTGCGACGATCTTACAATCGCGAGCGCGCATGCTTTCTCCGTTGGTCAACGCAGACATTCAGTGCGTTGCGGGGAAAGTCCAGCGCTAGCCGCCCATTTTATATGGTCCGCCCTTTTCCAGCGCGCGCTGGTAAGCCGGACGGGCTTGCTGCAGTTTCCTGACGCGGACCATGTTGGGGTAGCGATCGAGGCCACCGCGATTGTTACCAGCGTCGAGGACGAAGGACATTTGGATATCGGCCGCGGTGAAGCGATCGGCGGCGAAATAGTCTTTGCCTTCAAGGTGCGCGTTGATGAAGCTGAAATGGTTGTCGATCTCGGGATCGATGCGCATCTGCATCAGCGGCGCACCGTTCTCGCCGAGCATACCGACATAGAGCTTAAGCAGAAGCGGCAACATGGCCGAGCCTTCCGCGAAGTGCAGCCAATAGAGATAGTCGAAGCGCGCCGGATCACCAGCGGCAATGGCGAGCGCGCCAAAGGCTTCGTTCTCGGCAAGATACTCGATGATGGCCGCGGATTCCGCGAGCACTTTTCCGTTGGCTTCGATCACTGGCGATTTGCCGAGCGGGTGGATCTGTTTCAGCTCAGGCGGCGCTAGCCGCGTTTGCGGGTTGCGGTCGTAGCGCTTCACGTCATAGGCAACGCCAAGCTCTTCCATCAGCCACAGGATGCGCTGCGAGCGAGATTCTTCAAGGTGGTGGACGATGATGCTCACGCGCGTCTCCCTAGTGTTTTGTATTGGTACGTCTCAGTACGGCGCAAAGTTCAGTTTAAGGCCGGGTTCCGGCCAACGGGCTTTGATGAGTTGGCTTGTGCCCGAGAGCGTGATGTAGGCGTCGCGCATGTCGGCGCCGCCGAACGCGATGTTGGTGACCAGCGGATCAGGAAACGCGGTGTGCGTCGAAGCGCCCGCCGGCGTGATCGTCGTGATGCCGCCATTCAAGATGGTCGCCACGCAGACATCGCCATTGGCCTGCACGGCGAGGCTATCGAAGAAGACGTGCATTGGCTGAACGGCGACGCATCGGCCCGCGGGGCCGCCGAGCGGCGCGCGCGCAACTTCGCCTTCGCCGGTGATGTCGAAAGCCCAGAGTTTTCCGGTCTCGGTTTCGGCGGCGTACACGATCGTCTCATCCGGCGAGAGACCCACGCCGTTGAGCCCGACGTGGCCATAGGATGCCTCCTTGATCAGCGAGCCATCGGGCCTGCAATAGTAGAGGCCGCCACGGTCCTGCGATCGCGGATAGTTCTTGCCGAGGTCGGTGAACCAGATGTTGCCGGCCTTATCGAAGACGAGGTCGTTCGGCCCAGAGAGTTTCCCGTTTTCGACTTTGTCGTAGAGGCGCTCGACTTTGCCGGTGTTGAGATCGACTCGCTCGATGCGGCCGGTCGTGTAGTCCGGTGCAGCGTTGCCCGGAATGTTGAGGCCGCCAACGTCATGATACTCGAAGCCGCCATTGTTAGTGATGTAACATGCACCGTCTGGGCCGATGGCCGCGCCGTTGGGACCGCCGCCAATATTGGCGATGACTTCCTGCCTGCCGTTCCAAACGCGCGTCAGGGTTTTGCGTTGGATCTCGACCAGGATGACACTGCCGTCCGGCATGACGATGGGGCCCTCGGGAAACTGAAGGCCGGTGGCGATGACTTCGAAATCTGACATGGCGCGAGCATACGCGCCTCGCGTGCAAGCGCTAGGCGCGTTCGAGCGTGCGCACGACGAAATCGGCATCGTCGTTCGGGCCTGCCGCAACGGCTTCCCTACTCACCTCGCGCCAGTCGGATAGATCGAGATCGAGGCGCGCATCGCCTTCGGGTTTCAGATTCACTTCTTCACACGTCGACACGCTTGCGGCAGGACAGCGTTGTAAAGCTGCGCGCCGCCGATGACGCAGACTTCCTCGAAGCCAGAGGACACCGCCATTGCACGGTCCGAGCATGGTGGCGAGATCGGTGTAGACCCAGGCTACCATCACCTTTCTTGAAGTCAGCATCGCGCGTGAGAATAAGGTTCCGCCGCCCCGGCAGCGGCTTCCGTGGCAGCGAGTCCCAAGTCTTGCGGCCCATAAGCACTGGCTTGCCCATGGTCGCCGCCTTGAAGCGCTTCATATCGGAACTCAGCCGCCAAGGCAGCTGGCCGCCGCGACCGATGACGCCGTTCTTGGCAACGGCGACGACAATCGTAAGTTTCGGATTCGTCACGCGAGCGTTCTAGCCTTGGCGCCTGCATCCGTCACCCGTAAGGATGCGCGATGCCACGTAATCTTGTTGTCTACGGTCTCGCCGCGCTCGCGGGGTTGGTTGTCTATTGGGTTTTGCGGGTGGCGCTGGGGCCCGGCATCGTGATGATGCTTTCGTTAATCGCCTTGGTGGTTGGCATCGTTATCATCACACGCAACCTGCAGACTAACCGCAAGGTCGCGGAAGCAACTTTTCAGCAGCGCGACGGGGCCCTCACTTTTACCTCGGTTCCCGGCAAAGCAGTGCTCTATGTGTTTCGCAATCAGTTTGTCGGCCGTGCGGTTGGGATCAACGTGGTGATCGATGGGCGCGAAGCGGCGCAACTGAAGAGCCCGCGCTTTACGCGCATTCTATTGACGCCTGGCGCGCACCGGATCGCTGGCTATACCGGCACTAACAAGGCGCCAGCGCCTGGCGAAGGCACGGAGCTAATCGCCAATGCTGGCGATGTTTACGTCGCGAAGTGCGAAGTTGAGCCGCAAATGGTGGGCGCAACGATAAAATTCACGCCGATGAGCGTAAATGCCGCGCGCGCGGATTTGCAGAAGATCACGCGGATGGTGGTTCCTGACTTGGCGGAGATTTAGCCCCACGCGCAAGAACAAAGCCGACGGTGATCGATGTCGTCACGGCAAACGCAACGAAGGCCATTGCGAACAGAGCGAACGTGTCGGTACGAACAACGGCGACCCCAAAGAGCGCCACGCCAATGGCAAGAACGACTGCAAACAGGACGATAAGCGGCGCGAAGACCAGCGCGCAATAGCCAATCATTCGAAGCATCTAGCCTACCCTTGCGAACCAAATCAGATGCCGTGCACCTTTGCCGCCGCGCCCAGCGCGGACCATGACTTCCTCTACGTCGAATCCTACGTGCTTCAAGCGACGAGCGAAGCGTTCGTCGGGCGCAGCCGACCAGATCGCCAGCACGCCACCTGATTTCAACGCTACTTTCGCAGCATTCAGCCCGTGAATGGAATAAAGTTCGTCGTTATCAGCGCGCGTGAGGCCGTCAGGACCATTATCGACATCGAGCAGGATCGCGTCGTAGGCGCGGCTGGCATGCCGGATGATGCGTACGACATCGCGCTCGAGCAACTCGACGCGCGGATCGTCGAGGCAGTTAGCGGTTAGATCGGCCATTGGCCCGCGCGCCCATTCCATAATTTCGGGTACGATCTCGACCACTGTAAAGCGGGCCTGCGGGCCGAGGCGCTCCTGCGCGGCGCGCAACGTGAAGCCCATGCCGTAGCCGCCGATCAAAAGATGCGGTGCTTCTGTGCGAAGGCGATCGCAGGTCAGCAGCGCCAGCCCCTCTTCTGAACCGCTGAGGCGGCTCGACATCAATTCGTTAGGGCCGAGCGCGATGGTGTATTCGGTGTCGCGCTTGTACAGGCGCAACTCTTCACCGCCAGGAATTTGCGCGGTAGCGATGAGTTCGCGCGGTTTCACGATGTGGCCGACTCTGGCAGGAGGCAAACATATTCGTTCAACGCGAAGGCTGGCTCTATCGAACCGCCCTGCGCCTCGCAGTCACGCTGCTCCTGCTCTGTCGGCAAGCGCATCGCCTCGGATTGGGAGGCACAAGCTGCGAGGGTCGCGGATGCGGCCAGAGCCAAGAGAATGTCGCGCGGTTTCATATCGATCACACGAGAACTATCTGTGCGCGGGGGCGCGTAACATTGCGGTTTGGATGGCGCGGACGAGCACCTCACCCTTATCGTCGGCGATATAAGCGGTGGTGAAGACGGCAGAGCCCCCCATGCGGTCTATGCGAGCTTCGACCAAAGCGCGCGGGCCGATGGGAACGGGTTTGAAGTAGGTCGTGTGCAGGTCGAGCGTCACGGGAAATTTCTCGCCACCAGTCGCGGCGACGACCAACGGACCCATGCAATCGTCCAAGAATGAGGCGACGATACCGCCCATCACCGCGCCGCCCGGGTTCGCGTATTCGGCCTTGGTTGGAAATGACACACGCAGCACGCCAACCACGGGATCATGGGACTCGAAGCGGCCGCCAAGCAGCTTGCCAATCGGCGGAATGGGAAAGCCCGGCATGACGAAGCCCGCCTCCCAGTCGCTTGCCTTGAGTTGAATAGCCGCCATCGCGCCCCTCCGAGCCTCACCTTTCAATCGTCGCTTGTGGCGCCAGTGTCAAAGGCGCGACTGGCCGCGGGGCGCCATACCGACATTTAAAAGCGGTGCACGATTAGGGGCGTTGTTCAGATCGCCGTGCCAACGTCTCCTTCTACGATCTCCTGCCGCAGCTCCGGTCGTTCGCCCGGCGCCCAGCGCGCGACGCGGTGAATGACGCGGTAGCGCAGCGGGCCGCCATCTTCGGTTTCCGCGCGCTCCATTGGGATCGGAATGCAGACAAATTCCGTCTCCAGTTCGTCCGGCGAAGCGCGCACGGTGGAATAGCCGTGCCCACCGAGGTCGACGAACTTAAGGTGCGGGGCATTGTCTGGATTGCTGGCGGCGCGGGCCTGGCCGATGTCGTCAGTGTCGCGAAGCGCGAGCGCCGAGCGTACGCCATGAAGCAGCATCGTATTGAACGCACATTGTGTGGTCCCGTCGGGTCGGTCGTGAACGTAGAAGGGACGCAGCGGATTATCGCGCGGGAAAGTCAACGCCTGCACTTCAGCGGCGCCCTGTGCGGTGATTGAACCGGTAATGAATTCCACACCCGCGGGTTCGAAGGGGCGCGGCGGCAACGTCTCGCTCGCATAGCCGGCCCAGAAGGAGTGCTTGTCGCCGACACAGATGGCCAGACCGGTGATGCCCTCATCGCGCGCCATGGAGAATATTTCGCGGTGCTCCAACGTGTAGGAGCGGCTGAAGTAGCCGTACTCCGTGCTCGGCCACATGTTCGCCAGCTCCGTCGGCAGATTCTGTGGATCGGCGCGCCAGGACAACGTTCCGAAGGAATGGCCCCAGATTTTCCAGGGCGCCTCGGCCGCACGCAGGCGCTCCTTGAACCACGCCATTTGCTCGACGCCGAGATAGGATTGCGGCGGTTCGTTGACTTGCGGATTCGCGACCTCGGTGTCGCCAAAGCGAATGGTGGCGGGTGCGCCGCCTGGCCACTCACGTCCCTCTTCCAAGATATCGTTGGCGAGATCCGGCGTGGCGCCAAAGTCGAAGGACGGCAAACCCTCGCCGCTGATGGGCGCCGATTGATACGATCGGTTGTCGGTCAAGATCATGTCGATGTTCTTCCCGAACCGGAAAGAGCGTTGGATCTCGAGCGCGTGAATGGCAGTCAGGTTGTCGGGATTTTGACCGAGGCCGCGCGCGTCGACTTCGCCAATCGGCTGGTTGGTGACTACAGGCGCCTCAAAGGCATCGCCCGCAGCGCTTGACCACGCGCGCCGGTTGGTCCGTACCAAGCTTGGCTCGCCGCGACCTGAGCTGCTGTGCTGGCTCTTGCGGATCGTTGAAGAGGAACGAGACACTCTGGTATGCCGCCACGAACTCGTGATTGTCCCACACGCACACAAACGGCCAACGCGCGCGGTGCGTCCTGCAGATCTGGATCTTTGGGGTAGCCCTGATATATGGCGCGGTAGTCGGCGAGATCGACGGGGAAATGGAAGTTGCGGATCTTTTTGCCGGTTGGATAGCGGAAGACCTCGCGCAAGCGCCGGCCGCGATCTCTGCCGTCGCGCCCGTCTTCGGGATACTTCACGATCTCATAGATGAAGTCACCGAGGTGCAGCACGAAGCTCATTTGCTCCGCGCGCGGACGGCGCATGTCTTCGTAGATCATACGCTTGTAGGCGTTGAGCGCGCCAATGGTGGGATCTTGGCAGCTGACGAAGGCGAAGCGCACCGGACGATCATCATTGGCGGCTGGCGCGGTGATGGTGCGGCCGGTGCGGCTTGTGTTCCCTGCTTCGTCGACGAAGCGGTACCAATATTCGCGCGCGGGCCGGAGGCCAGCCGCCAGGAAGCGACACGTCCAGTCGGTGGCCGCACTGACCTCCACATCGCCACGCGCCACGATGCGGGAGAAGGCTTCGTCGCTGGCGACCTCCACAACTAGCCTATGCGCGGTTGCGCCAGCGTCAGGTTCGCGGCGCGTCCAGAGGATGACGCTATCGTGCTGAGGATCGCCGGAGGCGACGCCTTGCGGATAGAGATCGCGGCGCTCGGTGCGCGGGCCGGTTGGGGTGGTGGCGCAGCTTTGGCCGAAGGCGAGTGCAGCGCCCAATGCCGCCGCTTGTTTTAGCAGAAATCTGCGTGTTGCCTTTGCGCTCATCGATCCGTCTCCCCTAGTTCGCGATGAGCAAGCTCCAGACGTTGCTTCAAGCAATCAGATATCGATAGGGAGCAAAATCCTGGGACGAACGGGCAGCCAAGGCAGACTAGCGAACGCAACCACGGGCGTCGTCGAATGCGGATTCCTCAATGCTTGGGGCTTCCCGCATCAATTCATCAACGTAGGTCTGAAAGCGCACCGAGAACCACGAGCGGCGAACGGCGAACCACTGTCGAACGCCGGGGTAGCGCGTTGTTTCCTGGAGAAGGCTGTGGAAGCCGGACCAAGTGTCAGCGTCGATGGCGCCCTTCTCCGATAGGCGATGCATTTCCTGGAGTTGATAATAGGTCGACATGTAGAAAGCACTGAATCGCAGGCGGTCAGCGGCGTCCAGCGCCTCAAAATCATGAGCGCCCTGGGTGTAGAGGCAAGCGAACTCGCGATTGTCCGCAATCAGTTCAAGGGAACTCACATAATCGCTGACGGCAGCCTGCGTAGTCGCCTGCACCTGTGCCTGGCTGTTTTGTCTGATCTCGACACCCACGAAGATGACCGAGATGATTACCGCGACAGCGGCGGTGAGTTCGCCGATCTGCAGTATTCTCGCCAGCGGCCAAAGCTTCAGAGGCTTACTCGACATGACTTGCCCCCACCTTGCTCGGCGTCAGACCGCGATCGGCGCCTTGATGCCTGGGTGCGCCGTGTAGCCTTCGAGTTTGAAGTCGCTGTACTCGAACGCGAAGATGTCCGTGCGGTCCGGATTGATCAGCATTTGCGGCGGCGCATAGGGCGCGCGCGCGAGTTGCGTGCGCGCCTGATCGTGGTTGTGATAGAGGTGCGCGTCGCCGAAGGTGTGGACGAATTCGCCGGGCTGAAGCCCGTCGCCGCCATCATTTGCGTGTGAGCAACGCGTAGCTCGCGATGTTGAAAGGGACGCCGGGGAGACGTCGGCGCTGCGTTGGTAGAGTTGGCAGCTCAGTTTTCCGTCGGCGACGAAAAACTGAAACAGGCAATGGCACGGCGGCAGCGCCATTTGATCGACCTCGGCCGGATTCCACGCAGACACGATATGGCGGCGTGAGTTCGGGTTGGTCTTGATCGCGGCGACGACGTTGGCGATCTGATCGATGACGCGGCCGTCCTTGGTTTCCCACGAACGCCATTGCTTGCCGTAGACGGGGCCGAGTTCGCCCTCTTCGTTGGCCCACTCATCCCAGATCGTGACGCCCTGCTCTTGCAGCCAGCGCACGTTGCTATCGCCGCGCAGGAACCAGAGCAGTTCGAGGATGATGCTCTTGAGGTGCACCTTCTTCGTCGTCAGCAGCGGAAAGCCGGCGCTGAGATCGAAGCGCAGCTGACGGCCGAAAACGCCGCGCGTGCCGGTGCCGGTGCGGTCGCCCCGATCGACGCCGTTTTTCAGGATGTCGTCCAGAAGGCCGAGATAGGCGATGTCGGCTTGGGACGGGTTGCCTTCTGGCAGCGGGGCGGGTTGAGCGCTCATGCGCCCTATATGGGCCGACTCGCGTCCGTTGCGGAGACGTGACAAGCCGTTGGCTGAACTTTCCGCACTTGGCGGATCAGCGGCCCCGCCAGCCAGGCGGCGCGGGCGTTGACGTTGACGCCAGCGGCGCGCAGCGCGCGCGCCATCCATTGGTTGCAGACCTGCAGCAGATGAAACGAGCCGCGCGAGCGGAGGAACGCCGAGCGGCCGACGACCTTGCCGTCGCTGGTTCGGACCGGATTGCCCTGTGCATCGAGCACGAGGAAGCGATCTATGAAGGCTACAAAGCGCGCCGCCCCCTCGCGGGAAATAGCGATGCCGCTATCGTCATTGGGGCCGAGATACGCACTTGAAGGGCCGGCGTTGTAGGCGATGTGGAAGACGCTGGGGCTGGGCGGGATGAGCGCGTCGAGGCCGAGCCAAAGATCCGTGCCATCGGACAAGTAGAAGGCCTGATCGCCCCAGCCGATCAGAAAGCTCTCGGCGTCGGGATAGAGGCGCCGCAACGGATGCTCCTCAGGGAAGATGCTGGCGGGCGCGCCGATGTCGCTGTGATAACCATTGGAATAGAGATGGAGTTCGACGCAATCGTTAGCCGTTGGCGGCGGCACGGTCGGCCCCGGCAGCGGCAAGTAAAGATACGCAAACACTGCAACGAACAGCAACGTCAGCGTTGCTGCAACTGGTCGGCGGCTGAGCGCGCTTAGGCTTCGTCCGCCGTCAGCAGCCTCACTCGGAACGCCCATCCCGCGATCCCCGCCCCTATCATCGGCGCGACGATGAACAGCCAAAGCTGCAACAACGCGCCGCCGAGCACCCAAACAGCAGGCCCAAGCGAGCGCGCCGGATTCACCGATACACCGGTGACCTGGATGCCGACAATGTGGATAGCGACCAGCGTGAGGCCGATCGCAAGGCCGGCAAATTGCGGTGCGGCGTTGCGCTGGGTGACACCAAGGATAACGACGACAAAGATGAAGGTGGCGACGACTTCAAAGATCGCGCCGGCGGCCAGGCTGTAATCGCCGGGCGAGCCTTGGTTGGTGACGGCGTCGCGGATGCCATAGCCGTTTTGGCCAAGACCGTTTTCAGCTAGCGAATACTCCGCTTTCCCGGTGGCGATCAGCAACAGGACCCCTGCGCCGACAATGGCGCCGAGACATTGTGCGGCCCAGTAACCCAGCATGTCGGCCGTGCTCATGCGCCCCGCGGTCCAGACGCCAAAGCTAACGGCGGGGTTGATATGGCAGCCGCTCACGGGACCGATGCCATAGGCCATAGCAACGATGGCAAGCCCAAAGGCCCAAGCGATGCCTTCCTGACCAATTACGCCGAAACCGGCGAGCACCGCCGCACCGCATCCAAACAGAACCAGCGTGAACGTGCCGATGAATTCCGCCGCGAGCTTCTTGGTCATGGGCGCCCCTCCGCTTCCGCTCAGCGATTAGGCCGAGTCGCGGGTGGCGTCCGCTCACATTGACTAGGTGCAGTTCAAACGGCGCCGCCAGAGCAAGGGCACGTGGATGCGCTGGCCTATCGACCCATTCCATTGAGGGTCAAGGCCGTGATGCTTGAGCGTCGTTATGATCTCGCGCGCGATTGCTAGCGCCGCCGCTTCGCCTTCTTTTTCAGCGCCGTAGTTTAAGAACACCCCGTGGCCACCGATTGCGGCTTCGGTGTCCTGCTGGTGGTAGAAGGCGTAGCCTCGCACGTGCGTGCCGCGCTGCTCGGCCTCGTTCAGCTCCATACCGATCTCGGCGACGCCGCAATTGCCACAGCAGGTGAAATCCTGGCGGCAGATGATCCCGCGGTCCTCAAGGTCGGCGAAGGCTTTGTCTAGCCGGTCGCAATCGGTGCTGCCGCTCCAGGTCGCTTCCTCGGTGCGTTGTTCCTTCCAGAGCAGCTCCAGTTCCGCTGAGGCGTAGGTGCGCAACATGTCTGGGTCTTCGCCCTGCTCGCAGATGTCATCAACGACGAGCCAAATCTCCTGACGGGGCGCGAAACCGCCGCGGACCATGGCGGTCAGCGTGGCGTCGATGTCGCCGCGAAGGTCTTCGTCGGTTTCCTTTGCCATGACACCTACTTAGCCCCGATAGGCCGCGACTTCCATGGAGGCCCGCATGCCCCTATATTCCGAATCGTCCGGGTAACCGGACTATGGCGATAAACGCGCAGAGATAGGCGGATCGGACCCGGGTGCGATGCCCGGCGGCTCCACCAGTTTCATCCCTCATTCGGGGATTGTCTGGGGCCGAAATAGGATCGACGGACGTTGAAGGCTGTTGCTTTTGCTCGGGTGGTCCCGTCACAGGCCAAACAGCATAGTTGCGAATGACAACAACGCTGAGGAGTTCGCTCTCGCTGCGTAAGCAGTGCGGGTAATTCCGAACCTAAGTCCTACTGAGTAGCATCACTAGGCGGGGCCCCCCGGCGCCCGGCAACAGAAGCCGGGGACTCTCTTCGCTACCGCACGGACGGACTCATAAAACGCGCGCCCGCGTGTCGCGCTTTGCGCGTACGCGGTGAGTTACGAGGGCATTTTCCTTTACGACGCAAACGGTTGGAGAGTTATTCACAGACAGCCAAGCACCGCGGCCCACTTATCCACAAGGCATGCCGAGTCCGCGTGCGCGAACGCGACGCAATTTGCGCGCGGCGCGCGTACCGCACGGCGTTTTTCCGTTGTGCTGCAAACGCTTGGAGAGTTCTTCACAGCACTGCTCGCGCGCCGCGCGAACACTGCGAACAAACGGCTTTGCTTTTGCAGTGCGGATGCGAACTACAGTTCGTCGCAAACGTTTCGCCTGCCGACGTTGGAAACGTTGGTGTTTTCGCGCCCTGTGGATGAACAATTGACTGCCCGAAATGAGCCTTTATGGGTTTTCCGGGAGCCAAGGAGGGGCGGCTGTGGCCGACGACATGATCGGGTACGAACAGCTGATGCAAGACGCGCTTCGCAGCGTCGTTCGCGCAGCATTGCAAGAAGCCGCCAGCCCACGTGGTCTGCCCGGCAAGCATCATTTCTACATCACGTTTCGCACGCATGCTCCAGGTGTCATCATCCCGGATCATTTGAAGGCGCGTTATCCTGATGAAATGACGATCGTGCTTGAGCACCAATTTTGGGATCTCGAAGTTTACGCCGATCGCTTCCGCGTCATCCTGAAGTTCTCGGGCCAGCCGCAACCGATCACTATTCCACTGAACGCGATCACGCGTTTCTTCGATCCGAGCGTGAAGTTCGGCCTGCAGTTCGAACACCATCAGCAAGACGAGGCGCGGATGGCCTCAGGCGATGACGCCGGCCACCCAGCGCCACGCGAAGCGGCGTCGGAAACGCCCGCGCCGGCGTCCAGCGACACTTCGGTCGTAAGCTTGGACGCGTTCCGCAAGAAGTGAGCGCTCTTAGAGTGTAATAAATTCAGCGGCGGCGCCCCCAAGCGTCGCCGTTTTCATTGTTCGATTTATTCGCGCTGTGCAGGCTGAAACAGTTCGATGATATTCCCCGACGGGTCTTCGATGAGTATCTGCGCGCCACCCGGTCCTCGTACGATGTCGTTACGGAACTTAACGCCTTCGAAGCGGAGCCGATCAATCTCACGCTCGAGATCGTCGAACACCAATTCGAAGCGGTTCCAGCCTCCGGGTTCGGGCTTTGCACCATCAGGCATGGGGCGACCGGCGGAACTCCGCTCGCCGCTCAGCAACAAGCGCAAGCCCTCGCGCTCCACATCAGCAAAAGCCGGCGCAGCGTTAGAGAGCAAGCTAAAGCCAAGATGCTTCGTGTACCAATCGACTGACTGCTGCACATCATCGACCATGTACCGAACATTGACGTACTGACTTGCCATCTTTCTCTCCTTCCTAGTTATCCCGCATACACCGTGCCTGCCTCGACGAAGCAGAGCTGATTGCCCCACGGGTCGTCCACGTAGAACGAACGTTCGCCCCAGGGCTTCACGCTGATATCGCCGCCGCGTTGGCCGTGGACGTCTTCATCTGAGAGTGCGCCTAGCAAAGATGCGCGTGCGTGGATCGCATCAAGGTCCGTCACGGTAGAGTAGAGCGCCTTCGCGGCCGGATGGGGATTGGATGGCGCGATGACCTGAAGCGCAACTGTGCCTGGATTAATGTAGAAGCGTCGCCCAGCCTGGCCTCTACCCTGAATGCCGAAGAGCATTTCATAAAAACCCTGCGCATCGGCAAGATCACCGACTTCGAGATTCAAGCGGAAGAATTGTGGTATATCGGCCATGGCGCTTACCCCGTGCTTTTGAAGAACCACGCGAGCCAATCTCTCGCGAGCTCGAGTCTCTTTTTGTCGATCCGATAGAAGCGCTCACGGCCACGGCGCTCATGCCGCAGAAGCCCCGCGACTTCCAGCACTTGCAGGTGGCGCGTCGTCGTTGGCCATGCGTGCTTGAACAAACCGGCAATGGCGCCTGCGCTCATTTCGCCGCCCTCAAAGTTCAGCGTCATGAGAATGAGCCGCCTTGCGGGATGCGAAAGCGCTTCGAAAACCACCTCGTACGCGTCCGCTAGCGCCTTCGGCGTCTTCTTGGTCAGGGAATGCTCCTATCAGTTGACTCCTGTCATTTAGCTTGTGCGCTAAATATTAGCAAGCGTCTCCGCAGACGTCGGGAGCGATCCGGCAGCCTTTGTCGGCCCGCTTCATTGAAGCGGGCCGACAGCAATTCTAGTGACCCGCGTGGAAGCGGCAGTCGGATCGGTACTCGCCGCTCGGCGTTGTTATTTCGTTGCCTTCGCAGGTTTGCCCGCCAACGATCGATGTGACCGCGCGACGGACCGCGGCGCGCGGACGCGGCGCACCTTCGGGCAGCGTCCCGTGATCTTGGTAGCTCACCAACACGGTCGCTCCGCTGGCGTCATTGCGGGTCACGACGTGATACTCGCAGTTCGCGTCGACAGTGTAGTTGCCGTCTCCGTCCGCCACCAAACAGCCCTGCCCATGTTCAGCGACAGCGGCATTGTCCGCCTTCGCAAACGCCACGCCGGGCGCGAGCGTTGAGGCAATCAGACACACTGCCGCCGTAACCTTCAAAAATGAGCGCATTCGAAACTCCTGAGTGCAAACGGCCCCGCCAGCCGCAAGAACTGGCGCAATCCGGAACGGGGTCAACGACGCCGCTTGGTTATCCGGTTAAACTCGAGTCAGGTTCCCGGAGGGCTAGCGCGAGACGACGTCGGAACTCGCGACGTCATTGGAACTCACGGCCAATGGCGGAAAGCAGCAGAAAGACGCGACCCTAGAACGCTGCAGCGCGACATTGATCATGCCGTCGAGGGTATATGGAGCGAGAAGCCGGTTCTGGCCGAACATCACGATTTTGGTATTTGCTGAGAGAGGAAAACAAGCCTCAAGCAAGACGTCGGCGCCCTTGGGCGATATCGCGTAACACAACGTGCCCCAGGCCTGATAACACCGAAGCAGCGCCGGCGGCGGCGCGCTCAGCCGGGTGAAGCCGTCGAAGTAGCCGGGTTCGCGTTTGGCGGCCTCGTCGAAGTGGAGAAGCGTCTTCAGGCCATCGTTGCCCTCAACGGCGACGGTAGCGTTGGTGTTGTAGCCGAAGAAAATGATGTCCCAATCAGCACCGGCCTGGTCGATCGCCGCTTCTGCTCGCTGAACGAAATCACCGCGCAGGCAAGCGTCATCCTCGCAAACGACAAGGGGTTCGGCGGCGTGCCGTGCCTCAAGCCAGAGCCCTCTGTTGGAAAGCGCGTTGCCAAGCGCGCCGTCACTGAGTTCAAACGTTGGATCGAGCACATGCTCACGCACGAGCGCGGCGCGATCCACGTCAGCGCCTCGCACTGCATCGACAAATGCGATTTCTATGCCTGGCCGAGCGTTCCAAGCGCTGAACTGTGTTCGTCGGTCTTGCCGGCTGGGAAGATTGATAACATTGAGGCGCAATTTCACTCCCCACGCTTCAAGCGGGGCCGCGACGCAAGCAGGCGATCAAAGTATTGCACCGTCCGCATCAAACCATCGCGCAACGGCGTAGAGGGCGCCCAAGCCAAAGCTCCCTGCGCACGCGATATGTCAGGGCGGCGCTGCCGCGGGTCGTCCTGGACGGGTGCAACGGAAACGATGTTTGAACGCGATCCCGTCAACTCGATCACCTGCTCTGCCAGCGACTTGATGGTGCATTCCGCAGGATTGCCCAGGTTGATGGGCCCGGTGACATCGTCGGTCGTTCCCATGAGCCTCAATAGCGCGTCGACCATGTCGTCGACATAGCAGAACGAACGCGTTTGATCCCCGTCGCCGTGGATGGTCAGCGGTTCGTTCTTGAGCGCGTTGACGATGAAATTGGAAACGACACGCCCATCATTGGGATGCATACGCGGACCATACGTGTTGAATATTCGAGCCACTTTGATGCGAAGGTTGTGCTGGCTCCGGTAGGAAAAGAACAACGTCTCCGCACAGCGCTTGCCTTCATCGTAACAGGCTCGCGGACCGATCGGATTGACGTTGCCCCAATATTCTTCGGTCTGCGGATGCTGGGCTGGATCACCATACACTTCCGAGGTCGAGGCCTGCAGGATCTTCGCGCCTACGCGTTTGGCGAGACCTAGCATGTTGATGGCGCCGTGAACGCTTGTCTTGATGGTTTGAACAGGGTCGTGCTGGTAGTGCACCGGACTCGCCGGACACGCCAGATTGAAGATCTGATCGACTTCCACCCGGAGCGGCGTTGTCACGTCATGGCGCATCAGTTCAAACATCGGATTGCCGATGAGGTGTTCGATATTCGCCTTCGTCCCGGTGAAGAGATTATCGGCGCAAATAACGTTGTCCCCGCGCGCAATAAGGCGTTCGCAGAGGTGCGAACCGATAAAGCCCGCGCCGCCGGTGACAAGCACGCGATTTTCTAGGTGCACAGCAACTCACCAGAAGAGCCCAAGCCTGCCTCCGTCACTTGCGCCGCAGGATCGCTAGGCCCCGCCGAGCGCGATTGAGCGTCGTGGCGACCGATCCCAGAAGCACAAGCCACAGCGCGAAGGCGATGAAAACACCTTTCCCGGTGTCGTTCACCGCGCCCCAATCGAGGATGCGCGCAGCGCCAGCGCCGATCTGCGGATCAAAGATCGAGACGAGCGCAAACACAGTCATCCAGAACATCCGGTGCGGCTTCGCCATCGGGCCGGAGAAGTCTGCGGGCGCGCCAGCGCTCTTCACGACTTCGCGTACGTAAGCTGTCATCACTGCGGCAACCGCCGCCGCCCATCCTAATGTCGCGTCGAACATGCCGGTAGCGGCGACGCCGTAGCCTGCGCCCACGAGGATGAAGATGTCGGCGAAGCGATCTGGGAGTTCGTTCCAAACAGGCCCGTCGGGCCCTCCCTTCCCCGCCTCGACCGCGACCATGCCATCGAGCATGTTGGCGAGCAGGCGGAGCTGACAGAAGAGCGCGCCGCCGATCAGCAGCATGACACGATCGCCGCCTTCGCTGACGCCGCTGGCGTAGAAGCACGCGCCGGCGAACGCGGCGAACACGATACTGGTGAAGGAGATAAAGTTTGGCGTAACGCCGGATTTTGCCAGCACCCGTGTCAGGTACTTCGCGTAACCGCGATTGCGCTGGCCGATGGGGCGGCGGTTTTCTTCAACGACCATGGGCGGCCCTCCAGAGTCGCAGATTGTAGAGGATGGCATAGCTCGTCGACACCGTGAATGGGACGGCGATGGTGGCCAGCACTTCCGGCGTGCCGGCGAGCGTGTGCGCCGTCACGAGGATGGTGGCGATAGCCGTCGCGGTGACCAACGGCGGCAGGACAAGCGCAATCCCACCTTTCAGGCGGGCGTTGAACCATTCGAGGAATTTCTTGAGGAAAAGCGTCAGCAAGCCTGAGATCGTGCCTTGCACCAGCCCCGCCAACAACGCCTCAGGCAACGGGTGCGCACGGTTGGCGAAGACGGCCCAGGCGCCCATGGCAAGGAAGCCGAAGGCGACGTGAACGAAGGTATTCTGCGCGAGCGTCTCTCGAAACGATTTGGCCTCGCTCATTGACGCGCGCTCCAGCTGAGGCGAGATGACGGTATGGAAATCGCCCTCGAGTGGTTTGGCTGGGAAATTATTACGACGCCGCTGGCGCTCGGCTTCGCGGCGGTTCTTGCGCTGCTCATTCTCGGTACGATCGCTGCCTTGGTGCTGCCGGCGATGCAACCCGGCAAGTGGTCTGACCTTGGCCCGCGCATGCGCTCCTGGTGGGTGATCGTGCTGCTGGTCGGCGGAGCTTTGGTGCTCGGCTGGCAAGCGACAGCGGTGCTGTTCGCGTTCATCTCGTTCCTGGCTCTCAAGGAATATCTGACGCTGGCGCCGACGCGGAAAGAAGACCGGCTGATCGTCTTGTTGGCGTATCTTTCGGTGTTTCTCAATTACGGACTGATCTTCGCCGATAGTTTGTTTGACGATAGCTACCAGATCTACCTGGTCTTCACGCCGGTCTATGTCTTCCTCATTGCGGCCGCGGCGATGGCATGGATTGGGCGGACTGACGGCTATCTCGCGACCGTGGGTATCGTGCATTGGGGCACGGTCGTTTGCGTCTATAATATTGGCTACATCGCCTTTCTCATGCGCGTGCCGGATGCGGAGGCGCCTGCCGGCGGCGCGGGGCTGGTGTTCTTCCTGATCTTCATTACGCAACTGAATGACGTCGCGCAGTATTGCTGGGGCAAGGCGTTCGGGCGCACTAAGATCACGCCTAAGGTTTCGCCGAACAAGACGTGGGAAGGCGCGATCGGCGGCTGGGTGACGAGCGCGGTCGTGTTCTACTTCCTGGCCCCCTACTTCACGCCGCTTCAGCCTGTTCACGCCGCGATCATGGGCCTCGTGGTGCCGATGGCCGGCTTCTTTGGCGATATCACCATGAGCGCGGTGAAGCGCGACATAGGCGTGAAGGACACCTCGCACCTCATTCCAGGCCACGGCGGCGTGTTGGACCGGCTCGACAGCCTCACATTTGCCGCGCCCGTCTACTTCCATTTGCTGGCGTATTTCGCAATTGAGCGCTTCTGATGCTGCAAACGATACGGCGTTACGGGTTGATGCTTGTGGTGCGCCCGGTTGCGCGCCTGCTGTTTGGCCTCGACGTGATTGGGAAGGAGAAGCTGCCGACCAAAGGACCGGCGATCGTCGCGGCGAACCACAACAGTCACGTCGACACGATCGTGCTGCTCTGCCTTTTTCCATCGAAGCTCTTGCCGATCGTGCGGCCAGTGGCGGCGGCGGATCACTTCGACAAGGGCGGTTTCGGCTCCTGGTTTTCGCGCAACGTAATTGGGATCATCCCCATCAAGCGGGGAAAGGCTTCACGGACGGAGGACGTGCTCGCCGGCGCGAAGGAAGCTCTGAAGCGCGGCGAGATCTTGGTGGTCTTTCCGGAAGGCTCGCGCGGCGAACCGGAAGAAATGACGCGCTTCAAAACTGGCGTTGCGCGCTTGGTGGAGTTCTGTCCCGAAGCGCCGGTGACGCCAGTTTATCTGCAAGGCGCCGGGCGCTCGTTGCCCAAGGACGCGAAGCTGCTCGTGCCGTTCAACACCACCGCTGTTGTCGGCGATGCGTTAGCATGGAGCGGCTCGCACCATGGCTTTATCGACGAACTAAGAGGGCGGATCGAAGCGTTGAAGGCGCTCGCGCCGCCGCTCAAGTGGAGCTAGCGCCACGGCTCGCTGCGCGCCCAATCACACAAAGCCTGCGGCGGCGACTGGTGGGCGAAGGCGGTTAGAGCGTCGATGTCTCCAGCGCTGAGCCAGCCATAGAATGTCCCCTGACTGACAATCCAATCGCGTTTTGGCGCTGGCGCGTCGTCGTTCCAAACGATCGGCGCGAGATTTTGATCGAGCGCGATCGTGCTCAGTGTCGTGTTCATGATCTCGGAGGGATGGCTATAGGCCTCCGGCATTACGGCTTCGCCGCGCAGCGTCAGGCGCTTGGCGCGCGTGACGTCGGAGACGCCGACGTAGAATGGCAGGAAGCCAAGGCCGACCGTACGGCAGAGCTCGTTTGGGAAGCGCGTGTCGTCGTTGAAGATGTGCGCGTCGAGTTGCGCGTTGGCGTAGCGGACGAAGCTATCGACCCAGATGTCGGCGTAGCCGTGGCGCTCCGGCCAGAGCGACCCGAGCTTCGCCTGCAGCACTGGGTCCACCTCCGCGCGGCCTTCCCTGCCCCAATCGGTGCCGATCGTTTTGAGGAGCGCGCGATCGGCTGGAATCTTCTTATCCACGGGGCGCCCGAGGACGGCCTCACTCAGCCGGTACACATCTCTCGCAAACGGCAGCACAACGCCTCCCGTCAGCCGCGCCGCTTCGCGCGCAACGTGGCTCTTGCCAGAGCCCAGCATACCGAGAAAGACGAGTCGGAATGGCATCACTGCTGTTCTAGCACGCCGCGCCGCACTGCGCGCACGGTGATGCGGTCGCGCTCCCCCGCGCTACGTTCGCACAGCAGGCGCGCGATCTGGCTGTCGTCAAAGAAGATGTGGCCTTTGAGAGCGTCGAGCAGCGCTTTGGCGAGGTTGTCGAGATCGAGCCGCGGAGTCTCGCCGACAAACTCCATTCGAAGCTCGACTTCGAAGTCACCGCCTTTTGGTCGGATCGGAAATTCCTTTCGGAAGAACTCATAGACCAGGGGCTTATAGTAGCGGGCCTGAGTGGTGATGCCGTCGATAGCGATCTCGGCGCCACCGGCGATCTCTCGGGCGCGCACTTTGCCCCGGCCGGTCCAGTCGGACGCCATCTGCCACACCCTTCGGGCTTGATCGCCACAATCGGCGCCCATATCCCCTGCGGGAGCAGATTCCTCAAGCGAGCATCCCATGAAAACCCGCACCGAAACTGACACGTTTGGCCCGATCCAGGTCGAAAGCGACAAGTATTGGGGCGCGCAGGCGCAACGCTCGCTGATGAACTTCAAAATCGGCGAAGAGAAGATGCCGGCGCCGATCGTGCGGGCGCTGGGCATCGTGAAGCGAGCCGCAGCCGAGACCAATATGGAGCTTGGCATCCTGAAGCCGGAAATCGGCGAGAGCGTGGTGAAGGCCGCACAGGAGGTCATTGAAGGGAAACTCAACGCGCACTTCCCGCTCGCGGTGTGGCAGACCGGCTCGGGCACACAGTCGAACATGAACGCCAACGAGGTGATCTCGAACCGCGCCATCGAGATGCTCGGCGGCGAAATGGGCTCGAAGAAGCCGGTGCACCCGAACGATCACGTCAACATGAGCCAAAGCTCAAACGATACGTTCCCGACGGCAATGCACATTGCCTGCGCGGAAGAGATCGAGCACCGGCTGATCCCTGCCCTCTCGAAGCTGCGCAACGCGCTGAACGATAAGGCCCAGGCGTGGAAGGAAATTATCAAGATCGGCCGCACACACACTCAGGACGCGACTCCGATCACTTTGGGCCAAGAATTTTCTGGGTACGCCACGCAGATCGAAAACGGCATCGCGCGCATCGAACAGAGCATGCCTATGCTGATGCAGTTAGCTCAAGGTGGCACCGCCGTTGGCACCGGGCTCAATGCGCCCGTCGGATTTGCGGAGAAGGTTGCCGAGAAGATTGCGGCGATCACGCAAATGAAGTTCACCTCGGCGCCGAACAAGTTCGAAGCGCTGGCGGCGCATGACGCTATGGTCTTCAGCCACGGCGCAATCAACACGGTAGCCGCATCGCTGTTCAAGATCGCAAACGACATTCGCTTCTTGGGATCGGGACCCCGCTCTGGATTGGGTGAGCTCATGTTGCCGGAAAACGAGCCTGGCTCCTCGATCATGCCGGGCAAGGTGAACCCGACCCAGTGTGAAGCCCTTACGCAGGTCTGCGCCCAGGTGTTCGGCAATCATGCTGCGATCACATTCTCTGGCGCATCCGGCCATTTCGAGTTGAACGTCTTCAATCCGGTGATGGCTTACAATTTCCTGCAGAGCGTTCGCCTGCTGGCGGACGCGGCCGCGAGTTTCACAGACAATTGCGTCGTCGGCATCGAGCCGCGGCTCGACAATATTGCGAAGGGCCTCGGCAACTCGCTCATGCTGGTGACGGCGCTGGCGCCCCAATTTGGGTATGATCGCGCGGCAAAGATCGCAAAGACCGCGCACAAGAATGGAACCACGCTTCGTGAAGAAGCGATCAAAGATGGCATCCCAGCGGCAGATTTCGACGCAATTGTGCGGCCCGAGAAGATGATCGGACCAAGCTGACATCACAACGCTCACGCATGTGTGAAGCGAATATTCCGTTACAGTTCGCGCAACAGATTCCTACGTAGCGTGCACCGTGATCACAGTCGCGTTCACGCAGAGTTCCCTCGCGCCGCGTAACATGCGACCGCAGGCCGCTTGTCGATAATCAGACGAAAGCGTTTGCTTGATAACTGTATCTGCCTACATCAAGCATACATGGCCGAGATCGTGAACTTGAAGCGTGCGCGTAAGCAGAAAGCGCGCGCGGCCGCTGAAACCGAAGCAGCTGCAAATCGCTTATCTCACGGACGAACCAAGGCCGAACGGAACCAAACAGAGGCCGAACAGGAGGCCGCCGATCGAAAGCTCGACGGACACAAACGTGGCGATAGACATGACGACTGACACTAAGGGCGCACTACAAAAGCGCTCTATGCGCATTGCCGGACACCGCACCTCTCTCGCGCTTGAGGCGGAGTTCTGGTCTGCCCTCGAACGCATAGCGCGCGATCGCTCGATGACGCTGCCAGTTCTGATTGCGTCGATTGACGAACGGCGCGGAAAGAACACGCCCGAAGCTTCGCTGGCTTCTGCGGTTCGCGTGTTCGTACTTGAGAACCGCCTAAACTGATTAGCGTGCAGGGCGCGCGTACGCCGCGACGGTAAAGTAGCATGGCGCCACCGTGCACGAGATCATCTGCACCTGTGCCGTGAACATTCCTGAAGACGTCGGAAGAATGCCGACGACAGGCTGGCTATCGGCGAGCGTGTCGTGGCCAATGGCGTTGTTGTAGCCATCATAGATGATGATATCGAGATTACCGCAGTCTGCGTCGCAGACCCCCACAACGCGGTACTCGTAACCGACATTCATCTGCACCGGCACGTTCGAATATTGGCCTTGCGGCATGTTCGCAGTGACCGGCTGCCCGGCCATCTGGAACCCCTGCTGCGCAAGTGCGGCAGTGATTTGTTGGATTTGGTTGGCGTTGGTCTGAGTCGGGTTCTGATCGCCAGTTGGCGCCTGATTGGCGGCCGGCAGTTGCGTCGATGATTGTGCGGTCTGCTGTTGTTGCGGCGCCTCCGGCATCATCGACCCGATGATGCCGAGAACGACGACAGTGGCGACGACAGCGCCTACCACCCACACCCAGACGGGCAAACCGCTTTTCTTCTTCGGCTCGGCGAGGGATGCCGCGGCCGTCGGCTGCTGCGAAGGTTGCACCGCTGGCGGCGATTTCACAGTTGCGGGCTGCGCAACCGGCGGTGGCGCGGGGCGCGGCTCAACTTTCGTGGTGCGCATCACAGCGTCGATAAAGCGGCGCCAATTCGGATTGTCGGCTTCGCCGTTCCAATTCGCCAGGTTCGCAGCCTGCACTTCTCCAAAGCCAAATGGAGGCTGTGAAGAGTCGATCATTACCGGGATGAGCACGCCCTTGTCCCGCCCCATACGAGCTTCTTCGCGAACCCATTGCGACTTGGTGGAGTGCTCGCTCCAGAGGACGATCAGTGCTTTGCACTGATTAAGCTTGCCTTCGATATAGTCGGCCCAGGTGGTGCCTGGCGGGATTTCGTTGTCCCAGAACACGTCGAGACCAGCGGCGGAAAGGCCGTTTGCGACTTGCTCCGCTCGCGCGGTGTCTTCGCGCGCGTAGGACAAAAAAACGTCGGCCATATCCCCTCCTCGCGGGCGCGCGTTCTAGCAGGCGCCAGCGTATCGTTTCAAATCGGCATTCAGGGCGCTTTAGGGTCCGGCCCATATTGGTTCGGCCCCACTGTTCCTGGCAGTACACCGAATACAATCATCGCCACCAGCGCTGCCAGGGAGAGCAGACCGCCCACTGGGCCGAGCATGCCGCCGAGGATAGACAAGCCGATCGGTGCGGCGGCGATCCAACCGCTCTTGCCGGAGTCATGGAGCCGCCGAGACAGCACCGACACTGTCGGTGCGAGCAGTCCCAAACCAAGGATCGCGGAAGCAATCTGCGAGTTCGGCATGCCGGTGTAAGGGTTCATCCCAGAGGACAGGTCCACGGCGCCTGCGACAAGCGACAGAACGAATGAAAACAGCGCCCACCACCAAAACTCGGCACGACGGGCGCGGCCCTTACCGTCGATGTAAAGGCGGAAGCATTTTTGGATGTACTGCAACGGCGAACTGGCGGCGATTGCTGCGCCACCCTGCCCGCCAGCGTTGCTCCAGCCTTGCTGCTGCGACTGGTGCTGCGCAGGTGGTTGAGTTTGCCAGCCGGTGGCCTGTGGCTGCGGCGGGGGCAGCGGCGCCGCCGGTCGAGCGTCCGCCGGCTGCTCCGAGGCGCCGCCGCGCGATTTCGCGAACACGGCGTTAGCGAAACGGCCCCATTGCGGATGATTGTAGTCACCGCCCCATTGCGAGAGATCGGCGGCCTGCACGTCGCCAAAGCCAAACGGCGGTTCGGAAGCGTCCAGCTTCGCAGGGATCAGCTTGCTGCGGCCCATGCGCGCCTCTTCACGAACCCACTGCGATTTGGTGGAGTGTTCACTCCAAAGCACGACAGCGGCGGTACACTGATTGAGCTTGGTTTCGATGTAGTCTGCCCAGGTCTGGCCGGGTGGAATTTCGTTGTCCCAAAAGACGCTTAGTCCCATCGCTTCAAGGCCGCGCGCGATGCGCTCGGCCTGCGCGCCATCTTCCCGCGCGTAAGAGATGAACACGTCAGTCATGAAGTCCCCGCTGGCATTGAGTCCGGCGAGGCTACCAATCCGGCATCACAGACGCGACCGTTAAGAGCGGAAAGACGTTAGGAACCGAATGAAGGCAGCACGTGCGTCTGCGGAGTTTCCGGCAGCGAAACATCCCACTCCGTCCCGCGCGCCACGCGTTGCCCAGGCTCAAGCGCAGTGAACGCCATCGCCGTGAGCGCGAGCACCAGGACCAGGGCTACAAACCCCGCGAAAGCGCCGATGCGGTTTTCGTTAGTATTGAACACCTTCGCCTCCTTTCACGCTGTGACAACAGGGTGAGTGAGGCGAAGTTCCCTCTAAGGTGTTGGCAAGGCGCCGCAATACACCAATGCGGTTGCGGATTGCCACGGACCTCCCGAGAGCA
>JAWKUZ010000019.1:0-52619 GCA_041398305.1 Hyphomonadaceae bacterium | reverse complement strand
CGCTCTACGCCATCGACGTAGAATATGAGAGCTGCGTGCGCGAGGGCGTGCGGGTGATGCGGCGGTTGCGCGCGGTTCCAGCGCTCACAATTGAGGGCGCCGCCGCAAAGCTCAGCGTCGTGGCGGACGCGATGGAGCCGGACGACTATCCAAGCGCACACCGCGTCCTCACGAGCGCGATCGCCGATCTGCGCGCGCTGGCGCGCCGGACCGCGTGACATGCCTCAGTGGCGCGCGTCGGGGCGGGTGTGCGCCGTGCGGCGCTCCGCTTACGGGCTGCACCTGGTGCTCAAATGCCGACATGTGGAGCTGTTCGGCGGGCGCCATCACAATCTCAGTTTCGCGCCATGCCTTTGCAGGGATCCCACGCTCAGCCTGCGGCTAGAGCGCGCGCTTCGGGTTCACGATGCCATGACCTTGAGCGGGCGCATCGAGCGCTGCGAACGGCCAATTCATCCGCTGATCGCGCACGATTGGGACATGATAGTGACTCGCGCGTCCGTGCCTCTGCTGCCCAATCTATTGCACCGGCTTTGGCGACGACCGGGCGGCGGCACTGCCGACGAAAGTACTCGATGAGACTCGCCTTGCTTGTACATGCTCGGGTTGCCAACCCGCGTGCACATCAGGCACTTCACCGCGCAGCAAGGATGATGCGCACGGCTTGGCCGACATGCTGAGTGATTTGATAGTCGGACAGCGTGTAGTCGTCCTCAAGCGTGGCGCGATATTGGTGAGGACCACGCACCAATGCGAAAAAGGCAAGCGCCGACGCGTTGCAATCCTCGAAGCTCAAGCGCTCGGCCGCAGCTCGCACGCGGAGATAGTCGGCGACGATTTCAGCCACGCGATTGGGTCCCACTCTGAGACATTCTTTCGCCGCTGCAGGGAACTCGCTGCTTGCCGCGCAGATCATTCTGAAGAAGCGCCGTGACTCCGGAGCCATGGCCCGGCGAAGATAGTGCTCGCCGATGCGCTGCAAGCCCTCTCGCAGATCGAGTGCAGGGTCGGCAGCTGGACATAACGCGCCAGCGAAACGTGCATTGCACTCCTCAAGAACCGCTACAAACAAACCCTCCTTGCTGCCGAACTGGGAATACAAGGTCGCCAGCGACCCGCCGACCTCGCGCACGATGTCGTTGACATTGACGCCTGCGTAGCCGCGCTCGCAAAACGCGTTCAGCGCAGCTTCCAGGAAAGAGCGTCGCCGGGCGATGCCGCGGTCGAACGCAATTCGAGGGGATGCAGGCGCTTGGGTCGGCATGTGCGCATCCATTTGGGAATTTACTTACCACAGAAGCCATTGATGCGGCTAGTCGACGCCCTCTCAGCCGTTAGGAGTGGTCGACACAGCGCTGTACAGTGTTGCGATGGCAATTAAGTGAGCGCCGACGGCGCGCACGTGGGCCCGGCGCGCAAGACTGGCCTGCCGCTGGGCGTCGATGACGCCGAGCAGCGTGCCCGCGCCAGTTTCATAGGCCCGCCGGCTCAAACGCAGATTCTCTTCTGCCAACACGAGACTTTGCCGGAGAAGGTCATGTTGCTCGCCCGCCAAGGCGACTTCCACATAAGCGTCCGTCACCTGGCCGAAAGCGCGCAGCACTGTCGCTCGATAGCGCGCGTCGGCCCGACGCGCTTCCGCCTCGGCGCGGCGAACTTCGGCGCGAAGTGCGCCGCCGTTGAAAATAGGCAAGCGGATGGTTGGGCCCAGACTCCAACCCGCCGATGAATATTGAAACAGAGTGTCCGGGCTGAGCGAGGTCTGAGTATAGTCACCGGAAAGGCGTATCTGCGGATAGAGATCGGCCACGCGCACGCCAATGTCGGCGGTCGCGGCGTGAAGTGCGGCTTCCGCCGCAAGAATGTCAGGCCGTCCACGCAGGAGCGCCGAAGGCACGCTTTGCGGCGTGAGCGGCGCCTCGAAGTCATCCAAAGCGAACACAACTGGCGCGCCAACACCCGGCGTTCGCCCAACGAGGATAGAAAGTTGACTCTGCGCTCCCGCAAGGCGGCTGCGCATGCGCGGCATTTCGGATGCATCCTGCGCAAGTTGACTTTGCGCTCGGATACGATCGAGGTTGGCGACGGCTCCCGCCGCCAGCGCCCGCTCTACAAGATCGAGCGTCTGTGCGTCGTCTTCAACGATGCGCTCGATCGCCTCTAATTCAGCGCGCGCGACGGCGATTTCGATCGCTGTCGCCGTGATGTCCGCCGCAAGCGTAAGCCGGGCGGCATGGCTGCGGAAAAACTCGGCTTCAAGCCGCGCAACGGCGGACTCGCGCGCACGGCGCTGCCCGCCGAAGAGATCAAGGTCGTAACTCACACCGAGGCCGGCCGTGTAGCGCGACACTTCGACGGTCGGGAACCCTTCAAAGCCAAAGGCGGCGGCGTTGACGCGGGCGCGCTCACCGCCCGTCACAGCATCAATCCTTGGGAAGGCGCCCCCAAACGCCGCGTCTCGCGCGGCATGGGCCGTATCGAGAGCCGCATCGGCCTCAGCGACCGATGGACTGTTGCGCAGGGCTTCGTCCACCAATGCGTCGAGCTGCGAAGCCCCAAACGCACTCCACCAGCGCTCACCGACGTGCCTCTCGTCGCCCGTTGTGCCAGCTTCAGGAAAGTGTGGAGGCATCTCTACCTGCGGCGGCGCAAACTGCGGGCCAACCGATGCGCATCCCGACAAGGCTGTCGTCGTGGCCAGCAGCAGCCCAAACGCGGTCTTACTCCAACGCATGCGAAGCTCCCGATGGCGGCGCACTGCGCACAGGGCGCAAGCAGAAAGCTCTAAGCACGCAGGCGCCAAGCGAAGCCGCCGGCATCACAGCCGATGCGCTTCCAGCGCTAGTCCATTGCATGGACGCCTCCGGACTGCGGCACTCCGCGCACCGGCCGCATCAGAAACGCGAGCGGGGTGGCCACGATCGTCAAGATCATGATGAGGTGAAAATCGCTGACGTACGACACCATGGCCGCTTGACGCGCCACTTCGGGAACCCAAGCGAGCATCTCTTCCATGCCACCCGCCGGCTGCACACTGTTCAACGCCGGATTGTCCGGCCGAACATTCTGGATGAGCTCGGAATAGGAGGCCTGCATGTTGATCAAGAACAGCGCCTGCATCACGGAAATCCCAACGGAAGAGCCGATGTTGCGGACGAGCGTGGTGAGCGATGCGCCTTCGGTGCGGAGTTCCCCCGGCACAGTGGCGAAAGCCAGCGTGTTGGAAGGTATGAAGACGAGCCCGAGCCCGAATCCTTGAATGACGCTTGAGACGACAATGAGGGTCTCATCCATCTGCAGGTTGAACAGGGTCATCTGCCATGCGGCCAGCGCGTTCAACGCAAAACCCATCGCCATAATGATGCGCGGATCCATCAGCACAACGAGCCTGGCGACGACAATCATGCTGACGAACATGCCGATGCCGCGCGGCATAGTGATGAGCCCAGCTTCGATCACCGGATAGCCCATGAGATTCTGCATAAGCGGAGGAAGCAGCGCCAACGACGCATACATGAGCATGCCGATGACGAAACTCGCCATGGCGCCCATCACGAAGTTGGCGTCGGTGAGAAGCCGCATATCGAAAAACGGATGCTTGGCGGTCAACGTGTGCAGAGCGAAGACATAGAGGCCGCCACACGCGAGCACGGCTTGAATGCGGATTTCCCAGGATTGAAACCAGTCTTCCCCAGGCCCGCGATCGAGCATGAGTTGCAGGGCCGCGATAAAAATCGACAGCGCGGCGAAGCCAAGAAAGTCGAATCGCGGCGGTTTCAGCAGCGGCGCTTTTGGAAGAAAAGCGAACACACCAAGAAACGCGAGCACACCCACCGGCAGATTGATGAGGAACACCCATCGCCAGTTCAGAGTCTCCGTGATCAGCCCGCCTAGCGCAGGGCCAATGATCGGGCCCAACATGATTCCAGCGCCGAAGACAGCCATCGCCTGCGCATGGCGTTCCGGCGGATTGATGTCGAACAGGATCGCCTGCGAGACCGGAATGAAGGCGGCCCCGCCGATGCCTTGCAGCACCCGAAACAGGATCATTTGCTCCAGGTTTTGAGCCAGACCACAAGCAACCGAGGCAAGTGTAAACACCACGATAGACGCCAACATGAGCCGCCGACGACCCACGCGGATAGCCACCCAGCCGACCAGAGGGGTCGCGAGCGCTTGCGCCACGATGAAGGATGTCAGCACCCAAGTGATCTGATCGAGCCCCGCCGAGAGCCCCCCTTGCATGTGCGGCAGCGCCACGTTCGCGATGGTGCTGTCGATCATGAACATCGCGCTGGCGAGCATGATCGAAATTGTCAGCGGGAGGCGCTGAATATCGCCGTGTGCCGAAGCCTCCGCCACGATCACCGCCCCCGCAAACGATCCGGTGTCGAACGGGTGTCGACACGAACGTGCGCGCTGAGGCCAGCGCGCAAAATCAGCTCCTCGGGCGGGTCGACAAGTTCAAGCCGCACGGGCACGCGCTGCGTGACCTTGACCCAATTGCCCGTCGCGTTCTGAGCAGGCAGTGGCGAAAACACAGCGCCCGTGCCAGGACTGAAGCTGACGACCCGCGCTTCGAAGTGGCGACCTCCGAATGTGTCGATCCGGATGCGCGCCAGTTGGCCGGGTTGCATGTTGCGAATCTGGTTCTCCTTGAAATTCGCTTCAACCCACGGCGTTCCCCCAATCAACCAGAACAACGGCTGACCCGCATTGACGAACGTTCCCACCTGGACTTGATCCACACGTGTCACAACCCCGTCCTGCGGCGCGATCACTTCGGTATACGAAAGCGCTAGCCTCGCGCGCTCAAGGCGCGCGGCGGCTTCGCGAACGGCGGCGTGCTCCTCAACGTCCACGTTAGCGTCGCCGCCGAGCGCGGCGAGAGACGCCGCGAGCGCTTGCTCGGACGCTGACTCCTGCGCCTGCGCCTGGTCGAGTGCATTCGTTGCCCGATCAACATCCTGTCGCGACGCTATTCCCTCACGTCCCAATTCTTCGGCGCGGCGCAATTCGCTAAGCGCGAACGAGAGCGCTTCGCGCCGGGCTCCGACGTTCGCCAGCTGCGCGCGATAATCCGCGCGAAGCGACAATACTCTTGCCCGCGCCGTGGCGAGCGCAGCTTCGAACTGAGCCACATCAGCTGCGGGATTGGCGCGGTCCAGACGGAACAAGACTTGGCCGGCGCGCACTCGCTCGTTTTCCGCTACGAGCATTTCCACCACGCGGCCGGTGACGCTCGTGCTGATCGGCACGCGCGCTGCTTGGACATAGGCGTTGTCGGTTTCCTGGAAACGCCCTGCCGTCAGCATCATCACAAGCAACACAATGAGCGCCGTCGCCGGCACGCCATACATGACGATCAGCCGGGTCCTACCGACTAATCGCGCCCGCAACCGCGCGATCAGGTTTGGCGCCGCCTCTTCGGCGTCCGCTGGCGCTTGGGCGTCCATCACGATGCCTCCGCGGACTCGCTGATCATGATCGCCGCCCGTTCGCGCAAGCGGTCAACCAAACCACGCAACGCTTCGATCTCGTCATCGGAGAAGGCGACGCTGAGTTCATCTTCAAACTCACGCACAATGTTGAGCAACGGGCCGACTTCAGCGCGCATGCGCGCTGACAAAAACACCCGCCTGCGGCGCGCGTCCGACTTATCGTCTCGCCGCTCGATGTGGCCACTCGCTTCGAGTTGATCCAGAATTTGGCCGACGCCGGCCCGCGTCAGTTCGAGAAGTTGAGCCAATTCGGTCTGACTGAGCCCATCCTGGCGATACAGGTAAGCAAGCACGCGCCAACTCGATCCGCGCAAACCTGCCACTCGCATGCGTCGGTCAAACGCCCCGCGCATAAGCCGGGTGGCTTCGGCAATCGCAAAACCCAATCCCGCCAAACGCGTCTCCACCAACTCGGCCTCAGTTAGGGCGCGCACGCGCATGATCTTGCCTCCCAGTTACGAACTCTGTAAAGCGCTTTACTATAATCTGATTTCCAAAAGAAGCGCTTAACGCCGATGGTCCCTGAAAATGTTCGCTTCGCCGGCGCAGAAGGCGTTGAGCTGCGGGGCGATTGTCGGGGGAGTGGAGCACGCGGAACGGTCCTGCTCGCCCACGGCGCAGGCCAAACGCGCCACGCCTGGGCTGGCGCTGCGATGCGCCTTGCCGGACAGGACTGGCGAGTCGTTTCACTGGACTTACGGGGGCATGGGGAGAGCGGCTGGTCCGCGAGCGGGAATTATCGCCTCGGTGCATTCGCGAATGATCTCGCGACAGTCGGCAAAGCCCTCACTGCGAACACACGGCGCCCGCACCTCGTGGGCGCATCGCTCGGCGGCTTGGCGGGGCTCATGGTCGAGACCCATGTGGCACCAGGTGTTTTCGCGTCTCTCACACTTGTCGACATAGTCCCGCAGATGGACGCGAGCGGCGTAGAACGGATCATGTCATTCATGACCGAGCATGCCGATGACGGATTTTCCAGCGTCGAGCAGGCGAGCGCATTGATATCCGCCTATCTGCCGCATCGGCCGAAGCCTCGGGACCTCAGCGGCCTATCGAAAAACCTCCGCCTAGACGCAGATGGACGTTATCGTTGGCATTGGGACCCACGATTTGTCGCAAGCGTTCGCGAAACACGACAACAGCACAATCTCGCAGAATTTGAACAAAGACTTACGGGGCTGACACTTCCGCTGCACCTCGTCAGAGGACGCATGAGCGAACTCGTGCCCGAGCACGCCGTGCGGTCCTTCCTGGCGGCCGCGCCCAGCGCACACTTCAGCGACATTGCAGACGCGGGCCATATGGTTGCCGGAGATCGCAACGATGCCTTCTGCGAAGCCGTGGCGGACTTTCTGTCACGGCTTGATGACGAGCACTAATCGCTCCTTGCGTCGCCCTTGCGCGCAACGCCTGGAAGCGCCCCAAGGTGATCACGCAAGCGATCAACCAGCTTAGCCAGTATCGCCAAATCTTTCTCGTTGAAGGTTTCGAAGCACTCGGCCTCAATTGCGCGGGTCGTGCCCCAGGGCGTGGTGTAAGAGCTGAGGGAAATCTGCCCCGAGGGCGGTCATCGAGAATCGTTGGAAGGTCGGGTCGTTCACTACCAACGACTTGATCCAAGGACTCACGATGACCGACGACACGATGGCGCTTCGCACGCTGCTGGAGAAGAGCCCTGATGCGGATTTTCTGCGCGAGATGATTGGCTTTGCGGCCGAACGATTGATGCAGCTTGAGGTCCAAGGCCTCACCGGCGCCGCCCATGGCGAGCGCTCGCCTGAACGGATCAACAGTCGCAACGGCTTCCGCGACCGGATCTGGGAGACCCGCGCGGGCAGCGTCGAGCTGCGCATCCCCAAGCTCAGAAAAGGCTCGTACTTCCCGGGCTTTCTGGAGCCGCGACGATTGGCCGAGAAGGCGCTGACGGCGGTGATCCAGGAAGCTTACGTGCAAGGCGTTTCGACCCGCTCGGTCGACGACCTGGTGCAGGCCATGGGCATGAGCGGCATCTCGAAAAGCCAAGTCAGCCGGCTGATTGTCGAGATCGACGATCGTGTGAAGGCTTTTCTCTCTCGTCCGATCGAGGGCGACTGGCCCTATGTCTGGCTCGACGCGACTTACGTGAAAGTGCGCCAGAACGGACGCATCGTCTCCGTGGCCGTGATCATCGCCGTTGGCGTCAACAGCGACGGCCGCCGCGAAGTGCTCGGCATGCAGATCGGCGCTTCAGAGGCGGAGACGTTTTGGACGGGCTTCCTGCGCTCGCTGACGCGGCGCGGGCTGCGCGGCGTCAAGCTTGTCATCTCCGACGCCCACGAAGGCTTGAAGGCCGCGATCACCAAGATCCTCAGCGCCACATGGCAACGCTGTCGCGTCCACTTCATGCGCAACGCTTTGGCGCATGCGGGAAAAAGTGGACGCCGTGTCGTCTCTGCCTTCGTCGCCACAGCCTTCGCCCAAGAGGACGCAGCGTCCGCGCGCAGCCAATGGCGCCAAGTCACTGACCAGCTGAAACCGAAGCTGCCGAAACTCGCTGCGCTCATGCAAGAGGCCGAGACCGACGTCCTCGCCTACATGAGCTTCCCCAAAGAGCATCGCGCAAAATTGCACTCGACCAACCCGCTCGAGCGCGTCAACGGCGAGATCAAACGGCGCACCGAGGTGGTCGGCATCTTCCCCAACGAAGACGCCATCATCCGCCTCGTCGGCGCCATCCTCTTGGAAACCAACGACGAATGGGCAGTCCAGCGCTCGCGCTACATGAGTCTGGAAACCATCGCCCCGTTGAGCGATGATGCGCTCGTCAAACTGCCGGCTATCCCGGCATGACGACCGGCTTGGCCTCGCCAGCGATCACGATGTGCGCCGGCTCGTACACCACCAAACGGGACATGATCATTGCGCGTGACGCGAGCATGAGTTCCTCCACCTTCGTGTGCGATTGCGGACTGAGGTAGACCCCCCAGGAGCGGCGATCAGAGGGGTCGGGACGACGTTCTACGAAGCCGCTCGCTTCCAGCCGATCGATCATCTGGCCGATGGCGGGTCGGCTGACTTCCAAAAGATCCGCCAGTCTGGTCTGCGTCAATCCGTCTTCGCGATAGAGATAGGCGAGCACGCGCCAACTGGCGCCACTCAACCCCTTCCCGCTTAAGCGTGCATCATAGATTGTTCGCAGAAGGCGCGTCACGTCCGCCAGCGCAAAACCCAACAAAGCCTGTGGCGACAATGCCTCATGCTCGAAAACGCGCGCCTTGCCGCCGGGTCTAGGACTTGCCGGGCGTCGCGACATATGTAAACTGCCTCATTGTAAAGACCTTTAATAACCTCGGACGCACGCGCGAACCGGGGACGAGGGGGGATTGTCATGAGAACAAAGTCAACACTCGCGCTCCTATCAGGCGTGTCGCTCGCTGCTTTCGGGGCGTTCAGCCCAGCTTTCGCACAAGAAGAGCCAGAGGCGTCCGAAGAAATCGTCGTCACCGCGACGGGCCGCACCGCAGCCCTCCAAGACGTTCCACTCGGCGTCACGGCAGTCAGCGGCGAACAGCTCACAAATGCCGGCGTCCAAGACCTGCGCGATGTCACTCAGCTCGCGCCATCGTTTCAACTCGGCACGGGCCAATCAATCGCTGCAAGTACGGCGCGCATCCGGGGCATCGGCACCGGAGGCGACAATGTCGGTTTCGAGTCGGCCGTGGGCATCTTTATCGACGGCGTTTATCGCGCGCGCGCGGGCGCGGCGCTTGCCGACCTGCCAGACGTGGAGCGCATTGAGGTGCTGCGGGGACCGCAAGGGACTTTGTTCGGACGAAACACGTCCGCAGGTGCGATCAGCGTAGTCTCAGCGGGCCCCGACTACGAGCCGGGCATGTATATCGAAGGCATGTTCGGCCTTGACGATTTGGAAGAGGCTGGGCTGCGCACGGGCGTCAACATCCCTGTAAATGATAGCCTGGCGTTCCGGCTGGATGGCGCGATCAGAGCACGCTCGGGCTACATCACAGACTTGATTTCCGGAGACGACCTCAACACGCGCGACCGCTGGACGGCGCGGGGGCAAATGGAATGGGATATCAGTCCAGACGCAACGTTGCGGGTCATCATTGACGCCTCCGAAGCAGACGAGGTCTGCTGCGGTGTGACGCCGTTCATCTATGGCTCCACTCAAGGGGCGGTGACCGCAATCGTCGGGCCTGCGGGCACGCCGGCGATCAATCCCGAGGGACGTTTCATGACGGTGACCGGCGCTTTGCCAGGTCTGCCGTCACTGGGCCCAGGTTTACCCGCTCAACCGCAAACAAATGCGCGCGATCTTTCGGATGTCACCGAGGATTTGGGTTTCTCCGCCCAACTCGATTGGGACATTGGCGGCATAAACTTGACGTCAATCACGGCGTATCGCGATTGGCAGCAAACGCGCGGTCAAGATATCGACTTCAACCTCATCGACATCGCCTACCGTGACGGCGTCGAAGTGGGCGTCGAGAATTTTACCCAAGAGTTCCGGCTGCAGGGTGAAGCCGGACGTCTCAACTGGCTCGCCGGCGTCTTCTATTCCGATGAAACCGTCACCAACAACGACCGCATTCGCATTGGCGCTCACGCAAACCTTTACGCAAACGCCTTGGCGCAAGGCGGTACGGCACCGCTTGCCGCCATTGGCGGCCCGGCGGCCGGTTGCCAATTGTTCGACTCCGGCGCACCGAACGCTGAACCGGACTCAATCCCATCGTTCTTCTATTGCGTCAGCGACAATCCTGCGACGCCCCTCGTGTTCGATCCCAACCCGGCGCTCGCCAGCTTCTATTTGCAAGGCAACGTGGCAGGGGCAGGCCAGCAACGCGATGATTGGCAGGCCGACACCCAGAGTTGGTCGGTTTTCACGCACAACGAAATCAATTTGAGCGATCAACTCGTGTTGACGCTCGGTGGCCGCTACACGTCTGAGACGAAAGATGTCACGGCCGATCTCTTCTCCGTGTCGCCGGCGTGCGATGCGCTCCGCGCCATTGAAATTGGCACCGACCCCTTCTTCGGCGGCGCCGCCGACGGCGTGGGCTTCATTGAGATACTTCAATCCACCGCCAGCGCGGGCGGATTGATGAACATAGCGTGCAGCCCTGCGGTCAATCCGATGGGCAATGGGCATTGGGAAGGTTCATCCGAGGAGAATGAATTTAGCGGCACCGCCTCGCTCGCATATCACCTCTCTGACGACCTGATGCTGTATGGCGGCTACTCGCGCGGCTACAAGGCGGGCGGCTACAACCTCGATCGCCAGGGTCTCGCCCTCCGTCCGGACACGACAAGCGCAGCGACGCTGAACATCGAGCAGACCCACTTCGATCCCGAGTTCACGGACGCCTATGAGATCGGATTGAAGTCTACCGTCCTTGGGGGTACCACAACGCTCAATCTCTCGGCCTTTTACCAGCAGATCCACGACTATCAGCTCAACGCCTTCAACGGCTTCAACTTCATCACCCGCAACGTGCCAGAAGTCGTCTCCCAAGGCGTGGAATTGGAAATGTCGTCGAGCCCGATGGAAGGTCTCACGATCAGTGGCGGCGTGAGTTACATCGACGCGTTCTTCGACAGCGAGGTTCGCTTCAATCCGCTGACTGCCGGCTTGGGCGCCAGCGATCCGAACGCCGTATTCGCCGGTGACCCGCTCGCGCTCTCGCCAGAATGGACCGCCACTGCGGCGATCGCTTATGAGATGCCTTTGGGCGGCGACATGCGCGCGCTGTTCTATCTGGATGGCCGCTGGAATAGCGAGTATCGCACGCAAACGTTGGGCCGCGATCCGCTCGGTCGGACGGACAACGAAGCCTACGCTACGTTCAATGGCCGTGTTGGCATCGGGCCCCAAGACGAACGCTGGTCGGTGGAATTCTGGGGCCGCAACCTGACCGACGAATTCTACTATGTGGGCGCCTTCCAAGCGACGCTGCAAAACACCTACGTCATCTATCCCAGCGAACCACAAACCTACGGGGTGACCCTTCGGGCTCGCTACTGATTATTCGAGCTTGGGCGGTTCCGTAAGACGGAGCCGCCCAAAACGGCGCGGTCGTGCCCTCCCAGGCCGCTGCGTTCGCTTCAAAGCCCCGGTTCCTTTGTGGACCGGGGTCTTTTTTTACAGGTTCTGGCCAAGCGCGCTGCCGGTCAAGAGGGTGACGTGGAAGAGGCTCGAAAACGACCGGCTCGCGCGCTCGGCGTGCTAATCCGGTCACGGTCCAACAGGCCCCCGACATGGCACCAGAGTTCGTGTCAAAAATTCGCGGTCCAACGCGCCGCGCGCCATTGTAGCAGTTGATGGCGGCGCGTGGACCGGAGCCATGAGGCGACAATTGTCCCTTCGCCACGCAGTGACCACCGGCAGTTAGATGCTGCCGTGGCGGCTCGGGCCGCGCGCCGCCCAATGCGAACTGGCGCCGGTTGCGCACAACTGACATTTGATCAGGACTGGCGCGTCCGTGCCCCTGCTGTTCAATCTATTGGCGCCAGCCTTGACGACCGGCCAGCAGCAGGGACTGATCACTTTGCGCCCGTGTCGTTCGCGGGAAACGGACGATCGTCGTACGATACAGGCTGAAGGGGGTCGCTCGACGATTGACGCGGCGCGCTGCATTGCTGGCGCAGATAGTCGATGGGTCGCCTTCCTTGTACATGGCGCGACTGCCGACGCGCATGCACATCGGTCCCTTCTTCTCGCAGAAGAGCCGCGCGAGCGTTTGCGCGGAAATCGCAAGCCCGAGATTGCTGAGATAGGTCGCTGCTTCCTTCCGCGATAGCAGGCGACTCGCGCGATGGCTGGAAGGGTCGGGCCGCAGGGCGTCACGACTTTAGGTCGACGCACCTGTCAGCGGCGTCGACCACAGGGCTGACAAAAGGCGCAGCCGAGACCACTCGGCACTTCGTTTGCGGGGCTCGCTCCGCATCAGCCTAACTCCCACTGGGCCCGGGCGTGGCCCTACCAGTGGTCTGAGAGCCAATACGAAGATCGGACCCCTCGGCCCTCCCTCATAAGGTGGGGCCCGCGCGCTTCAACTTCGCCTTCCAAGCGTCGATCTCTTCCTGACGCCACGCCACGGCACGCTTTCCAATTCTCACCGGCGCCGGAAACCGCCCCTCGCTGATTGCCGCATAAATTGACGATCTGCACAAAGCAGTTTCGCGCATCACGTCAGGGAGCCTCATCAGCATAACGACCTCGCTCCCCACTCTCATTCAGAGGTTGGGTGGCGTCATCACCTCTTGTGCTTTCATTTGCTTCCAGGTTCTTCCGCGTTCTTCCATCAAGGTGTAAAGGCGTTGTCCGGTGCTGCGGTGCCTGTAGCCCCGAACCTCGAAGACGGCAAATTGACGGCACGAGTTCGAGGCACTAGGCAAAGTAACGCGTTAAAACAGGTCGTTAGCGGACCAATTCGATTCCGGCCCCAGCACCACTTCTCCCAGCGGACGCGACCGGTAGCTTAGTTCAGCGAGGACCGAAGCTTCTGCGGCGCGGTCGCGATCACTCTTCGTCTCCGATGCGTGACATCACTGTGGGCAACGACAAAGCACCGCACCGGAGCGGCGGCCGCCGATTGGATTGTCGGCGCCGGCAGCAGAGCGATCGTGGGAAAGCGCCGGCAAGCCACTGGGCTGCGGCGCTGAAATTCTGCCGCTGTTGCGCATCCTCGTCGACCACTTTGGTCACCAACTGCCTGCTCAAGGGCGGCATCAAGCTTCCGTTGCCGATCGCTTTCCAAAGCTTCGAGACGACATCGTCCAAGACAAGTCCGTCATCTGCTGCAGCAACGCTCTGCTGCGTCGTTGCAACGAACCACCGTGCTGTTTGATCGAGACAAAACACGGGTGTGCTCAGCGCGGAAAAATCACTGTCAGCCTCAAAGCTGCTCACCCCTTGAGACGCATCGAGCAATATACTCAACGCGCTTCGCAGATGTGGTAAAAGCGCCTCCATCGCGCGGACATCCTCTTCGTCGAAAGGAGCTGAACTCCCGTTCCGGAAGAGATTGAGTGAGACCGGGCGCATGTTGTCCGCCGGCGTGCGGACAAGCGCTAGCAACCCGCTGGTAATGCCGAGCGGCGCCATCACAGCTTGCCAGTATTCGTTGGTTTCCCGTTCTTGAGGGGGCATTAGCTCCGTCAACGCGAACACGCCTGGCGCGCGACCCGTCGCCATGGCCCGGGTCGTCAACTCCGGCCGAAGCGCCATATCCGGACGACCCGATATCAGGCTGAAATCCAGCTTGTAGGCCATGAGGGGGACAGGCGCGCATCCAGGCAGCGGGGGCGCGGTGAGCAAAGCCATGTCAGCGCCTCGCCAATCCGCGATCCGAGCCAGCAAATTCTGCAGGTCCGTTGGATTGCCGACCAATTTGTAAATCTCATCGATCAACTCGATGAGGCCGTCATCTCTCTTCATGGCGCCTGACGTCCCGACGCCCGCGACGCTGCTTCCACCTCGCGCACGCGTGCGCTGATCTGCGCCAACGCATTACCGTTGATGTCATGGGCATAGGTGAATTGGCCGAACGGTCCGCGCGCAGCGAACGGCACGACCACGCCGCCGCGCGGCGAACGGGGCGCAAGCCGCGCGTCTAGCCGCCGCGCAGGCAAGTCAATCACCGCGAGGCCGGGGATACGCAAATCGGTCGTGTTGAACGAGAGCGAGTCCGACGCCAACACGCCATCGGCGATCGCAAAAGTCGCAGAGAAGCCTTGGAATGGCGTCTGCGCCTCCGGCGCAATCAGTTCGCCGCGGAGCGCGTTGCGTATGGTGGTAGCGACGCCGCCGAGATCCACACCATGCAACACGCCTGTCACCACCTCCATATGCGCGTAGCCGTCGGCGCTGTTGATCATTTCACTCTGCGTGATGCCCTGAACGCGGATGTTCAGAGAAAGCTCGGCGCGGCCTTCGATGCCAGCATAGTTGATCGCATCCGAGAGGAAACCGCGCGCGTCGAGGTTTGAGAACGCTAGATCCTGGAGCATCTGGGTCGCAGGCGCGCGCGCGTCGATCTCGAACCGGCCGCGCCCAGACCCCCCATAAAGCGAGAGGTTGTGCACGGTCGCCGCCATGAACCCATCGTTGACGACGAGATTGAGCCGGCTTGAATCGACGCGCATGTGCTGGATCAGGACCGCATGGGTCACCAGTTCGAGGTCGGCATTGAAGGCGCGGAGGCCGGAGAAATCGATCGGCGTTTCGCTCGGCGCCTCTCGCACATCGACCGCGCGTGGCGCAGCTTCGACAGTGGCGATCTCGGCTGTGGCTTGTGATTGGCCGGGCGCGGGCATGGCCGCGGCGACCTCAACCTCCTCTTCAGTCACAGCCGGCGGCGCTTGCCCTGAAATATAGGGGTTTAGGTCGAAATCGAAGAGTTCAATTCGTCCGCTCAAATAGGGCTTGTCGCGCAGCTCCGAGAGCACGAAGTCGCCACGGCCGCGCACTTGATCGACGGCAAAACCGGCGTTCGTGAATGTGTAGGCGCCGCCGCCAATAACGAGCCGCCCGGTCACAGCAAACTGCTCTAGACCCACGGCATTCTGCAGCGGCGTACCGCTCCAAGACGCCAGTTGCCGCAAGCTCGGCCCAGACGCGCGCACCGTGCCGGAGAGTTCGCCCGAGGTCGCAACTGTCTGCCCGCGGAATTCAGCAGTCAGCAATTCGCTTTCAATGTTGAGGATGAGCTGCGTGAGTTCGCCGCGAATCGCCTGCCCCGGCTGCGCGATGCTGGCGTCGATCGTAACGTCGCGATCATTGTAGCGCAGCGTGCCCTCGGCGCGCATCGGTGCGTCCAAGCTCGTCAGCGCGGTGGTGATATCGACCTCGCCGACCACCCAACCCGCACCTCGGCGCGCATCGAAGAAGCTCACTTCGCCGTCATTGATCCGCACACTTCGCAAACTTGTGCGCGCGACATCGACGGGACCTTGTTGTGGCGGCGGCGTTGTCGTTGGCGGCGGCGTTGTGCTCGGCGGTGGGCGCAGCAACCAGTTCGGTTGGCCATCGGCGTCCACCTCAAGCGCCACCTGCGGCCGCTGGAACACCAGCCGGCGTACGTTCACTTCCCGGTTCAGCAGCGGGCCTAATTCCACGCCGATGTCGATTTCGTCGGCTGCGATAAAAGCCGGTGCACGCCCACCCTCGACATTCGACAGCGTCACGTCTTGGGCCTTGAGGCCAAGCACAGGCCAGTAGCTCACACCAACGGCGCCATTGATCGTCAGATCCCGGCCAGTCGCTGCTTCCACATTGCGCTCAATCTCGCCGCGCACGTCGAGCCGCAGCACCAGATAGGTCAACAGGCCGGCGCCCAGGAGCACCACAGTCACCAGGCTGCCGGCCACCAGCAGCGCTATGCGCTTCCAACTCATTCGGTTTCCCCACCGTTTGGCCGCACCCTAGCGGCTGGCGAAACGGGCCGAAATAGCTATCTAGGGCCAATGACCCAGCCAGTTCCCGTTACCGTGCTCACAGGCTTCCTGGGCGCGGGGAAGACTACACTGTTAAACCGCATCCTGACCGAACAACACGGCAAGAAGTACGCCGTGATTGTGAATGAATTCGGCGAGATCGGCATCGACAATGACTTGATCGTCGACGCAGACGAAGAAGTCTTCGAGATGAACAACGGTTGCGTCTGCTGTACAGTCCGCGGCGACCTGATCCGCATTATTGAAGGTTTGATGAAACGCAAGGGCGGCTTCGACGCCATCCTCGTAGAAACCACCGGCTTGGCGAAACCCGCTCCGGTTGCACAGACTTTCTTCGTCGATGCTGATGTGCGCGCCAAGACCAAGCTCGATGCGATCGTCACTGTCGTCGACGCAAAGCACGTGCTCGATCAATTGAAGAACAATGAGGAAGCGGGTGAACAGGTCGCGTTCGCGGACGTCATCCTGCTGAATAAGGTCGACCTGGTCTCGACGGAAGATCTAGCCGCCGTCGAGCGCGCGATCCGCCAAGTCAACTCAACCGCACGCCTCCACAAGATGCAGCGCGGCGACATCGCGCTTGATCAGATCATGGGCCTCGGCGCTTTCGATCTCGACCGCGTCACCGAAATCGATCCGCACTTCCTGCCAAACCACGATTGCGACGACACCTGCGCCCATCACGATCATGGGCACGAGCATCACGGCCACGATCATCACCACCACCATGATCATGATCACGTCTCGGCCAGCGGCATCACCAGCGTCTCGCTCTCGACCGAAAATCTCATCAATCCGGAGAAGCTGCTGCCTTGGCTGAACGACATCACCCAAGCTCGCGGCCCAGACATCCTCCGGCTCAAGGGAATCTTTGCTTTCCCGAATGAGCCGAAGCGTTTCGTCGTCCAAGGCGTTCACATGATCGTCGAAGGCGATACGCAGCGCGATTGGAAAGAGGGCGAGAAGCGCGTCTCCCGCCTCGTCTTCATCGGCAAGAATCTCGACCGCGCTGAACTTGAAACCGCCTTTGCCGCGTGCGCGGCGTGACGGCGCAAGTCTACGAGAACGGCCGCCGCCTCGCGATCGGCGCAGGCGCAACGTCAGTCCATTGGATCGGCGGCGAAGCGCTGTTCACGCTGAGCGACGGCAACGTATTCGCGGCCGCACGCGAAGGCGAAACACGCCGCATCGCCGCCCATGACGGCGTTATCCTGAGCGCAACACTGCATCCAGACGGCAAGCGTCTCGTCACCGGTGGTGACGACGGCGCAATCAAGACCATCTCACCGGACGGTGAAGCCGTAACGCTCGGCGAAGTCCGCAAATGGGTGGATCACCTCGTTTCCAGCGCCGCCTCCGGCGTGATTGTCGCTGGGGTCGGCAAGGACGCTATCGTCTTCAAGGCCGACAAAGAGGCCCACCGCTTCACACACCCATCGACCATCGGCGGCATTGCGCTTGACGGCAAAGGCCGCCGCCTCGCCGTTAGTCACTATGGCGGCGTTACGCTGCACCTCGTGCTGGCAGCGGACGACAAAGGCAATGCGCTGAAATGGGCGGGATCGCATCTCGCGATCACGCAGTCGCCAGAAGGCGAATACGTCATCACAGGCATGCAGGAAAACGCCCTGCATGGTTGGCGCATGCCGGAGAAAACCGATCTGCGCATGGACGGTTATCCGTCCAAAACCAAATCCTTCTCCTGGGACAAGCGCGGACGCTGGCTCGCCACCTCCGGCGCTAATGCCGCGATTGTTTGGCCGTTCGTCGGCAAGCTCGGCCCGCAAGGCAAACCGCCGCTGCAACCCGGCGAACGCGGCGAAGCACTTGTCACCGCCGTCGCGTTTCATCCGACCGAGGAAGTGCTCGCCATCGGCTATTCCGACGGGGCCGCAATCCTCGTGCGCTTCGCGGATTCTCTGGGAATGGAACTGGACGAGGCAGGCGAAGGCGCCGTCAGTGCTCTTGCCTGGTCGCCGGACGGCACTCAGATCGCGCTTGCCGACGAAGCCGGCCGCGGCGCGATCATCGGCGTCTGATTCAGCGCGTTTCCCACGCCAGCCAGATCGCAATCAACGCAATGCCGACGGCAAGCGCGCGCCGCACCGTCACTGCGTCCCGTGAACGTGCGATGACGTCGCCCGCGCGCGCCGCGCCGATAACAATTACGCCGTGGATCGCGAGACTGACCGCAAGATGAAGTGACCCGAGGATCAGCGCCTGCACCCAGAACGGCGCGTGATCTGAGGCAATAAACCCCGGCAACAGCGCCACATAAAAGACGAGCGCCTTCGGATTGAGCACATTGGCTATCAGGCCTCGCCAGAACGGGGCGTGGTCAACGTCCCGTGCGTGGCCGGGCGAAGTTTCACTTGCCCCGCGCCACGCTTCCCACGCGAGATAAAACAGGTAGAGCACTCCGGCCCAACGGAGTGCGCCGTAAACAACGGGGGCCGCAGCGATGACCTCCGCAATGCCGAGCACCGCGAGCAACATGTAGAATGCTAGACCTACGGTGACGCCGAGAACCGCCTTGAAACCCGCGGCGCGTCCCTGCGAAGCGCTGAGCGCGGCGAGGTAGCCCATGTTTGGGCCGGGCGTCAGTTCGATCAAAAGCACCGCCACAAGGAATGGCGCCAACGCGGCCGGCTCAATCGGCAGATTATCCATCAATCGCGGGCCGCTGCGCCTGCGCGGTAAGCACCTGATCCATGACGCCAAACACACCGGAGATCTCGTTGACGATGCGCCGCGCCCGCTCCGGATCGACGAGTGGCTTAAACAAGTCGCCCGGCTCGAACAGATTTCCGCCTTCCACTGCGACCAAGCAGTCGCCGCCCTCGAAAGCGCAGCGCAGCCGCTTGCCGTGAAGCTTGGTCTCCAACTCCAGCAGCCGCTCCATCATCACTGGGTGCAACAGATATCGCGCTTCTACCTGATCAGTGCCCCAGACCTCGAACGCCCGCTCCAGCCGCGCATCCACCAGCCGCACGCGCTCCAGCTTCTTCCCGTTCGCTTTGCCGCCACCGAACACGTTGAACACGCCCGCGTCACGCCGCACGATGGTCACGCCCAGAAACTCGCGCGGAAAATGCATGCGGATGAGTTGGCCGCGAAACACCGTCGAGTAGCGCGTCCGACCTTTGCTATCGGTGCTGCGCTGTTCGAGGTGCCCTTCGTAGAGCTCAAACGAGGATTGCTTATATGTTCCAGCGAACAAGTCCTCGAAGCTTGAGCGTGCGAAATTCGGGACGAGGTTGAGTGAGCGCAACCTCTCGAACGCCGGGGGCTGAAACGCACCGATTGTGTAAGCAGCGCCCATCGCGTCGGCGATTCCGGTACAATATTGCTGCTTGAGCGTTCGGCCTACCTTCGCCAACGGTTGATACGCGAAGATCGCGCCGATCCCCGCGACAAATACCCCCATGAACAAGGCTCCGAACAGGTCGGCATGCCATAACAACAAGGCAGCGCCGCTCAGCGCCACTCCGGCTATCAGGGCGATCGTTGTATAGCGTTTGAACTTGCTGGCCGCTGCTAGCCGATCCGCCTCGTTCGCTACGAAACAAGGCTCAATCCGCTCCTTGTAGAGCCTCTCGAATGCAGCCTCATCGAGGCGAGCCAAGTCGACGACATCAGCGTTGTTCAAGCGATTCCTCCTGAATGCCGACCATGCGGAGGCGACGCAGTGATTGCAACCGCGGACGAGGCCGGTGAGAGTAAGGCCATGACTGAGATTGATCGCAGATTTCTCATTGGCGCGGGTCTCGCCATGGCGGCGTCGCCGGCAGCCGCGCAGGCGGCGCCGATCGCGCGCACAAGTCATGGCCGGGTGCGCGGCGCACAATCCGGCGATGTGCTGAGCTTCAAAGGGATTCGCTACGGTGCGCCAACGCGCCGTTTTCAGCCGCCGCAACATCCGCTTGCATGGCGTGGCGTACGCGACGCGATTGCATTCGGCCCGGCATGCCCGCAACGCGGGCTCGATGACGAAGCGCAAAGTGAGGACTGCCTGTTCCTCAACGTTTGGACACCAGCTTTGAGCGGGCGCCGTCCCGTCCTGGTTTACATTCATGGCGGCGCCTACAGCAGCGGCTCCGGCTCAAGCCCGCTCACCGATGGCGCGCGACTGTCGACGCACGGCGATGTGGTCGTTGTCACGCTCAATCACCGCATCAATGCCTTTGGCTATTGCTATCTCGCCGCGCACGGCTTTCCCGATAGCGGCAATGTCGGTCAACTCGATCTTATCCTGGCGCTCGAATGGGTGCGCGATAACATCGCCCGCTTCGGCGGCGATCCCGCCTGCGTCACCGTATTCGGTCAATCCGGCGGCGGCGCGAAAATCGCGACATTGATGGCGATGCCCGCAGCAGCCGGCCTGTTTCACCGCGCCGCCACCATGAGCGGCCAGCAAGTGACTGCCTCAGGGCCGATGAATGCGGCACGGCGGACGAACACATATCTCAATGCGCTCGGCCTCAGCGCGACCGATGCACACACCATCGCGAGCTTGCCTGTTTCCCGCCTCGTCGAAGCGTTGCAGCCGACCGACCCGGTGCTTGGCTTTGGCTCTATCTATTTCGGCCCAGTGCTGGACGAACGCCATCTGACGCGTCACCCGTTCTATCCCAACGCTGCGCCGCAATCGCGTGCGATCCCGATGATGATCGGCAACACCCATGACGAGACGCGCGGGTTTGTGGGCGCGGATCGCACGTTGTTCTCGCTACGCTGGGAAGACGTTCCGGCGCGCCTCGCCAACGCCATGCGGATCGACGTGCTCCCCGAACGCGTGGTCGCCGAGTATCGGCGGCTCTATCCGCACTATTCTCCAAGCGAAGTCTATTTCGCGGCCTCAACTGCCGCACGCTCGTGGCGTGGCGCACTTATCGAACTTGAAGAGAGGGCGCGCGCGAACGCCCCAGCGTTCGCCTATCAGCTCGATTGGCAAGCGCCAGCGGAGGGCGGCATCTTCGGCGCGCCGCATACCCTCGATATCCCGCTCGTCTTCGGCAATCTCGAAGCCTCCAATTACATCGCGACGCGAACGGATGAGGGCGAGGCGATGTCGCGCACGATGATGGAGGCGTTCCTCCGCTTCGCACGCACGGGCGATCCGGGCTGGGCGCCCTACACGCTGCCCCAACGTGCGACCATGATCTTCGATGATAGTTCGCGGGTCGATAATGATCCCCGCGGCGCCGAGCGTGAGTTCTTCGCGAGAATTCCCTACGTTCAACCCGGGACCTAACCCTGCAATTGGCGTAGGCCTTCCTCAACGCTGATCACCGGCGCGTAACCCATATCGCGCCGCGCTTTGGCGTCGCTCAGCACGCTATCACGCGACATGATCATCGCGCCAAAGCGCGTCACCGGCGGCTCACCCTTCAAATTGAACGTGCGCCAGGCGCCCTCTGCCACCGAGGCCATTGTATCGGCAAGCCACGACGGCACGCTTCTGTCGGGCAGGTCCACGTTCTGGGTCGCTGCGATGGCGGAGATCATCTCCTTCATTGTGCGCACCCCGTCATCCAAGACGAAATACGCCTGCCCGCCATTGCCTCTGATCAGCGCCAGCTCAATCGCGTGAACGAGGTTGTCGATGTGCGTCGTCGACGTTCTCGCTTGTCCGTTGTTGATCCATTGCCATTGGCCACTAGCCGCCATGTGCTTGATCGCCGGCAGCAACGTCGTGTCGCCCGGGCCCCAGATGAAGCGCGGTCGCAGGATGATCGTCTCGAACGCGCTGGTATTGGCTTTCTCGACCAATTCTTCCGCGCGCGCCTTCGTCCAGGAGTACGGATAGGGCGAGTTCGGCGCGCGCGGGTAAGTCTCATCCACGCCGCGCAGGTGCTGCCCGCGCCAAAGCACGCTCTCCGTGCTGATATGAATGAAGCGCTTAGCGCCCGCTTCGCTCGACGCCCTCAACATCCGGTCCGTGCCATCGATGTTGAAGCGCTTCCACGCGTCGACTGGCCCCCATTGCTCCACAAACGCAGCGCAATGCACGATCGCCTCAGCGTCGCGGATGTGCGCGGCCGTTACGTCCTCCAGATCACACCGCACAGGTTTTCCGCCCAACGCACTGATGGCCGCGTCGGATTTCTCCGAGCGCGACATGGCGCGCACGTCATGCCCCTGCGCAACGAAATGCTTCGTCACCGCGCCGCCGACGAATCCCGAAGCGCCAGTAACGAAGACTCGCATCAGCCCAGACCTTTGATTTGCTCTAAAGCATGCTTCAGCTTCACCGATGATGCCGCCGCATCCTCGCGCCGCTCACGCAGTTCTTCGACAACCTCTTCCGGCGCCTTCGAGGTGAACGCTTGGTTGCCGAGTTTGGCGTCCATCTTGGCGATCTCGCCGTCGAGCTTACCGATCTCTTTCACAAGCCGAGCCGCCTCCGTCGGTAGATCGACCACGCCTTCGAGCGGCAGGGCAATCGTCGCGCCGTCGATGACAAACGTCACCGAACCCTTGGGAGCTGCATCAGCGCTGGTTGAGTAATCGAGCCGCGCCATGCGATCGATCAGATCCTGATAACGCTCCAACCGCAACTGCGTCGCTGCATCGGCGCCCACGAGCAGCAGCGGAATTTTGGCGCCGGCTGGCACGTTCAGCTCCGAACGCGTTGAGCGCGTCTCTTCGATCAGCCGCACCATCCAGTCAATCTCGGCTTCGGCGTTGGCGTCGATCAGGTCGTCGGCAAAGCGCGGCCAAGCCTCGACGATGAGCATGCCATTACGCTTGGCGCCATATTCGGCTGTCTTTGCCCACAATTCCTCGGTGATGAACGGCATGAACGGGTGCAACAAGATCAGGATTTGATCGAGCACCCAGGCTGCAGTGCGGCGCGTCTCGGCCTTCGCCGCTTCATCTTCACCGTTGAGCAGCGGCTTGATGAACTCAAGATACCAGTCGCAATAGACGTTCCACACGAACTTATAGATCGCGCCCGCGGCCTCATTGAAACGCCGCGCCTCAAGCTCACGTGTCACCGCTGCAGCGGCTTTAACGGTCTCGCCGATGATCCATCGATTGACCGTCTGCTCCGGCGAACGCGGATCGTACTCATCCCACACTGCGCATTCGTTCATTTGCGCGAAGCGAGCGGCGTTCCACAGCTTGGTGCCGAAGTTGCGATAACCTTCGATGCGGGAAACCGAGAGCTTGATGTCGCGCCCCTGCGCGGCCAGCGATGCCAATGTGAAACGAAGCGCATCGGCGCCGAACGCGTGCAGGCCCTTCGGGAACGCGTTGCGCGTTTCGCGCTCCACGAGATCGGCGTCCTTCTTGTTGGTGATCGCTTCACGCCGCTTAGCCACCAACGTCTCAAGATCGCAGCCGTCAATGATATCCAGCGGATCAAGGACATTGCCCTTGGTCTTGGACATCTTCTGTCCTTTTTCGTCGCGGACCAGCGCGTGGATGTACACTTCGTGGAATGGCGCCTCTTTCATGAAGTGCAGACCCAACATCATCATCCGCGCGACCCAGAAGAAGATGATGTCGTGCGCGGTGACGAGCGTGGACGTCGGATAGAATTTCTTTAGCTCCGGCGTGTTCTCCGGCCAGCCAAGTGTCGAGAAGGGCCAGAGGCCTGAACTGAACCACGTGTCCAGCACGTCCTCGTCCTGGCGCAACGGCACATCCTTGCCGTAGTGCTTCTTCGCGGCGCGCTTGGCGGCGTCGGCGCTCTCTTCGACGAAGATGTGATCGTCCGGGCCGTACCAAGCCGGGATGCGATGACCCCACCACAACTGACGTGACACGCACCACGGCTCGATGTTGCGCATCCAGTTGTAATAGGTCTTCGTCCACGCCTCCGGCACGAACTTTGTCTTGCCGCTCTCAACCGCAGCGATCGCGTTCTTAGCTAGCTCTCCGGCGTTCACGTACCATTGGTCGGTGAGCATCGGCTCGATCACGACGTTCGAGCGATCCCCGAACGGTTGATTGACCTTCTTGTCTTCAATGCGATCGAGCAGGCCGATCGCTTCGATGTCCGCCACCACCTGCTTGCGCGCCTCAAAGCGATCGAGTCCGCGGTACTTGGCAGGCACGTATTCCGCGTTGGCCATGCGGCCCTTAGTGTCCATCAAGACGTACATTGGCAGATCGTGGGCGCGGGCGACCTTGTAGTCGTTGAAATCGTGCGCGCCGGTGATCTTCACCGCGCCAGAGCCGAAGGTCGGATCGGGGTATTCATCCGTGATAATCGGGATGTAGCGATCCGCCAGCGGCAGCAGCACGCGCTTGCCGACGATCGGCGCGTAGCGCTTGTCGCTCGGATGCACCGCCACCGCGCCATCACCCAACATCGTCTCTGGTCGCGTCGTCGCAATGGCGATGTAGTTGCGCGTCTCCCACGCGGTCGGGTTCCCGGCTTCATCATGCTCGATCGGGAACTCGTAGGTCTCACCATTCTCGAGCGGATACTTGAAGTGCCAGAAGTGCCCTTGGACTTCGCGGTTATCGACTTCGAGATCGGAGATGGCGGTCTCGAAATGAGGGTCCCAGTTCACTAGCCGCGTGTCTTTGTAGATCAGCCCTTCTTTGTAGAGCTGAACGAAAACTTTCAGCACAGCCCGCGAGAGGCCTTCATCCATCGTGAAGCGCTCGCGCGACCAGTCGCATGACGCGCCGAGGCGGCGGAGCTGGTTGAAGATCATGCCGCCGGATTCTTCCTTCCACGCCCAGACGCGCTTCAGGAATTCTTCGCGACCAAGTGAGCGGCGATCCTCGTTGGCGCCCGCCTGCGCGAGCTGCCGCTCAACCACCATCTGCGTGGCGATGCCGGCATGATCCATGCCCGGCTGCCAAAGCACGCTCTTCCCGCGCAAGCGCTCGAAGCGAACCAGCACGTCCTGGAGCGTGTTGTTCAGCGCGTGCCCAATGTGCAGCGACCCGGTGACGTTGGGCGGGGGGATGACGATGCAGAACGGGTCGGCCTTGGGATCGGCCTTCGGCTTGAAGGCGCCGCTTTCCTCCCACGCCTTAGACCAGCGGGGCTCCACTTCCTTCGGATTGAACGTCGTCTCGATCATTTTCAGGGATATAGCAGGCGGGCGGCGGCGAGGGCGAGATGCGATCTCGCAGGCGCGAACTGCAGCGGGGACCCAGGTTCTCGTCGGGCCGAGCCCCAGACCTTCCGCAGGAGACGGCAAAAAGCAAAACGCCCCGGCTCACACCGGGGCGTCTCGTTAGCTTTTCCCTACTGCCTAGCGCGACATGCGGGCGATGCGCTCAAGTTCCGCCTCGACGCGGGCCTCGACGATGGCGGCCAGGTTCTGATCCAGCCAATCCTTCAGCATCGGCTTCAACAATTCACGGACCACGCCCTCGACCGTCTGACCCGCTGTGTCAGCGATACGGAGCGAACCGGCAAGGCGGGCCAGTGAGCCAGCGGCTGCCGTGGTTGTCGGCTTCGAAAGGATGGACTCGGCAGGTGGTTCGGCAACGAAAGCGGGAGGCTGCGGTGCGCCAACGACCTCAGGCACGCTCTCTTCCGCTGCGACCTCTTCGACGGCTTCGAAGACAATGTCGTCATCCGGTGCAGGCGCGGCAGGTGCAGGCGCAGGCTCCGGCGCTGGTTCGTCAGTCTGCGTCAGATCGAGCACAGGCGCTGCGTTCGGCGTCTGCTCTTCTTCCGAGATAATCCGGCGGATCGACGCCAAGATCTCTTCCATTGAAGGTTCAGCCTGTTGGTCCTGAAGCGCCATTTCGAGCCCCGCGAAATTCGCAAACGAGTCACTTGCGACTCGAAGGTTATTGATCACGGCGATTCGGGTCCACCTGAGCGCGCCGTTACATGCACACGCACAAGCGACTCGCATCGCCCTCTTCGACGCATGCTGTGTGTGATGAAATAAGGGAACGTTAATGTGCGCGCGTGCGCGCTATTGTTCCGTAATCAGAACGCAAATGCTGGCGGTCTTGCCAAGCCGGGCGCAATCGGCGGCGCCGCGTCGAAGGCGATGCGATACGCGGTAGCGGCACCAGTGCGCGTGTAAATCCGCGCCGATCCCGCAGCGCCCTCGCGCACGATCACAGCGAGACGCCCGCCAGGTGCGAGTTGTTTCAACCAAGCCTCGGGCACGATCTCCGCCGCCCCGTTGAGCAAAATGAGATCATACGGCGCCTCATCAGGCCAACCGTCGACTGCCGCCGTCGAGACGGCCTTCGTGTTGGTGACGCCGCTGGATTCGAGCGCTGCCTGCGCAGCGAACGAGAGATCTGGATTTGGGTCGAGCGTAATCACTTCCTTGCAGCACGCCGCCAGCACTGCCGCGCCATATCCGGTCGCGCCCGCTATCTCGAGCGCCCGCTCGCCGGCTTGCGGGGCCAGGTTCATGATCAGCTTCGCCAGATCGCGCGGGCGCATAAGCGTGCGCCCTTCGGCGACCTCCACTTCGAGATCACCATAAGCAATCGTGCGCTTGGCCGCCGGCACGAAGCGTTCGCGCGGCAGCGTGCGCATGGCGTGGATGATCCGCGTGTCGGTCACGTCGCTCGGGCGAACCTGACTTTCGACCATGAAGTCGCGGGCGCGGGCGAAATCCATCAACAGCTCCAGTTTGGCCCCGGTTAAGCCGCTGCGGGCCGGCGGGCAAGCGCCCTAGCGGCACATGTCGTCGCGGCCCAGGTCAAAATGCAGGTGGTCGTGGTGGGCGCGGTTGTAGTCGGGCGAGAGGACGGCCTGGAAGTAGTCGCAGGCTCCGTCGCGAACGTCACGGAGGAACAGGCGGTCGCGCTCCAGCCCGCGCCATCCGGCCTCGACCGTCACCGTCCGCCCGTTCTCCAGGGTGAAGCCCTTGATGTCGATTGCGTTGGCATGAGCGTGTTCGCTGAGACGCCTGTCTCTGCGCCCGGCAATCCGGCGGCACTGATAGGCGGGCGCGGCGAGCTCGATCCGCGCGATCTCCTGGCCGTATCGCCGCCTTGCGGCAGGGCGCACAATGTCGCGCTCCCACAGCGCCAGAGCCGCGGCCGCGGCGCACGTGCTCGCCACCGGGGCGGAATAGGCATGGATGGATTGTGTGAGTTCGACCGCTTCGCGATAGCCGCAACCACTCGCGCCTTCGACGTCCGGCACGGGCTCAGTCCGAAATCCCGCTCCGTTTAGCGCGGCGCGGCAGGCGCCGACGTCGGTGGCGAAATCATCGATCCGTGCGGCCCGCAGCGCCTCCGGCATCAAGTCGGCTTCTTCCGGCGGCGGCGAGCCGACCAGCAGCATGAGCATCAGGAGCGCCAACGCGGCCAGCGCCGAGGCGGCCCAGATGCGGGCGCGTTCGTGCTCGGCCTTCGAGGGCGGCTTGAGGATGCCTAAAATGCGCATGGGAAGGATGTGCGCCTTGACCGATTCCGTAGGACGCGCCTAGGAGTGCCGCCCCGTCGCGCACATATAGCGGCGGCTGAGGCCTCGTGGCGGAGTGGCTACGCAGAGGACTGCAAATCCTTGCACCCCGGTTCGATTCCGGGCGAGGCCTCCATCTCTTCTCCCCAGATAATTCCCCTACACATCAACGCTTTCGCAGGGATCGTTACGCGTCCGTTTGCCATTAACGGTCTCTTTACCGTTTAGGGAGATATTCACCTCGTCTTCCCTTGGAGACACCCCACCATACCCAACGCCTTCGAGGGCCCCGAAAGGGGCCCTCGTTTTCCTTTGGGCTTCTGCATGCAGGCGCAATCAGGACTTTTCCCACGGCGCCGAACTTGATAGAGACCCCGCTCGCTGCTCTGGCGGCGAAGAGATGTTCCTCGGTAGCTCAGTGGTAGAGCAACCGGCTGTTAACCGGTTGGTCGTAGGTTCGAATCCTACCCGGGGAGCCATTCTCCTTTTCTCATTTGGTTGGATTTTTCTCAGCCCGCTGGCCCCAGCCTGCGGGCTTTTATTTGCCTATCGCGCCCTCAGCTTTTGAAGGCAGGCAACAAATGACCGAGCCGTGCGCCCATCTCGGCGCCGAGGGCTTGGAGGCCGTTGAACGGGCGGATCATCACTTCGAAGTCGGTGATGAGTCCCGCCTCGTCGAACTGCACCAGATCGATGCCCTTGAGGCGCTTGTCGCCGACGCGGGCGCTGAACTCGAGCACGACGCTCAGACCATCGTCGCTGGCGAGCTGGCGATGATACGTGAAGTCCTCAAACACCTGGATGACCGTGCTGAGCAGTAGCGTGACCGCCTGCGCTGATTGGTACGGCTTGAACGCCATTGGCGAACGGAACGTTGCATCCGGATGGATGATGCCGGCGATGTCGCCCAAGTCCTTGCTCTCGACCATGGCGTGCCATTTGCGGAGCGAGGCAGCGACGTTGGGGTGGATGTTCGTTGGGATGCTCATGATCGAAGCGTAGGCCCGCACGCTTGGAGCGTCGAGACTCGGTTTCTGGCTTCCGCTGCCGCTCACGCCAGGGCATGACGGCGCGGGAGGCGCAATGCACGACGTCATTATCATCGGCGGGGGACATAATGGGCTGACGTGCGCGGCCTACCTGGCCGATGCCGGGCTGAAAGTGCTGGTGCTTGAGCGGCGCGATGTCGTTGGCGGCGCCGCGGTGACGGAGGAGTTTCATCCAGGCTTCCGCAATTCGGTGGCGAGCTACACGGTCTCGCTGCTGAACCCGAAGGTGATCGCCGATCTCGACTTGCATCGGCATGGGCTGCGCGTCGTCGAGCGCAAGGTCTCCAACTTTCTGCCGCTCTCGGACACCTCCTACTTCATGTCGGCGCCTGGGATCACGCAGGCGGAAGTCGCAAAGTTTTCCAATCGTGATGCTTCGCAACTGGCCGAGTATGAACGCCGGCTTGAGGTGATCGCTGACGTGGTGCGCGCGCTGTTGTTGGAGCAGCCGCCGAACTTGGTTGAGCACGGCTTTGTGCGCGGCGTTGAAGAGGCGATGCGGGCGGCGGCGCTGGGCGGGCGCCTCAATAGGCTCGACATCACCGGCAAACGCGACCTGCTCGATTTGTTCACGAAATCCGCCGGCGAATGGCTGGACGAATGGTTTGAAAGCGCGCCGATCAAAGCGCTGTTTGGCTTTGACTCGATCGTCGGCAATTTCGCCAGCCCGTACACGCCGGGTTCGGCCTATGTATTGCTGCATCACGTTTTCGGCGAAGTGAACGGCAAGAAGGGCCTCTGGGGCCACGCTATCGGCGGCATGGGATCGATTACCCAGGCGATGGCGGCTTGCTGCCGCGAACGCGGCGTTGAAATTCGCACCGGCGTTGCGGTGAAGGAGTTGTTGGTCGAGCGCGATCCGAAGCGCGCCGGTGGCGTGACTGTAGATGAAGATGTCGTCGCGCGAGGCGTTGTCACCGTTGATGGTGAGACGTTGCGTGCGCGGGCGGTGATTTCCAATCTCAATCCGAAGCTCCTGTTCGGACGCATTGTACCTCAAGACGCCCTACCCGTGGATTTCCGCGAGCGGATCACGCGCTACAAAGTTGGCTCCGGGACATTCCGCATGAATGTCGCGCTGAGCGAACTGCCGCGCTTCACCTGCAAGCCCGAACCGGGCGATCACCTCACCGCCGGCATCATCATCGCACCATCGATGCAATACATGGAGCGCGCTTATGACGATGCGCGTGCGAACGGCTGGTCGCGCGAGCCGATTGTGGAGATGCTGATCCCATCGACACTGGACGATTCACTCGCCCCGCCAGGCAAGCACGTCGCATCGCTATTCTGTCAGCATGTGCAGCCGGAACTTTCCGGCGGGCGCTCGTGGGACGATCACCGCGAGGAAGTTGCAGATCTGATGATTGCGACGGTCGATAAGTATGCGCCGGGTTTCAAGGCGAGCGTGCTGGGGCGGCAAATCATGTCGCCGCTCGATCTGGAGCGCACCTTTGGGCTTGTCGCCGGCGACATCATGCACGGAGCGCTCTCGCTCGATCAGTTGTTCAGCGCGCGGCCGGTGTTAGGGCACGGCGATTATCGGGCGCCGATCAAGGGCCTTTATATGTGCGGCTCGGGCACCCACCCGGGCGGCGGCGTAACCGGCGCACCGGGGCACAATGCGGCGCAGGTTGTGAAGCGGGATTTTCGCAGCGGAGCAGTGCGCTAAGCGCTGCGCTTTTGCGCTGCTTCGGTTCTGATGCGCTTGAACACGGGCACTGTGCGCCCGCTCCAGATTTCGAGCCGCGCACCGCAATCAATGCATTCGAACAGACCGATATCCTTGATCGGCAACGTGCGCTCCTCGCGCTCGTAGTGTGCGCCGCAGGCGCAGCTGACGATGGTCGATTCCGGCTTCATTGCACACCGAGCTTTGGCGCTGAAAGGTAAACGAAAGTTAGCGGCGAACCCGGATTTCCGCATTTTAAGATTGGCGCGAGCGTCCGCGCCACACGCGCTTGCACGCTGCGGTAGAGAGAGGGAGGCAGGACGCGCTTCGGTCGAAGCTTCTCAGGGATTTTGCGTTGGGTTTGCCGAAGCGCGCCCTGCACGATCTGTTGTGCGAGCCGGCGAAAGCATGAGGCGTTCGGGGCGCTCCGGGTGGCCATACGTTTTCTGACAGAGGGATTTGGTTCGTTCGATCGGCGCAGGCCTTCTCCCTGCACGCAATGCCGCTTTCACGGGCCGATCATCCCTGACGCTGGGTATCCGGCAGCTCTTGGCGCCTTGCTCTCGTTCCCGGCTGACGTGCGGCGCGAAGCCAAATTCGGGATTGGGGATAAGGGACTAGGGATTGGGGGAGCGTTTGCGCTCACGGCTCCTTCGTCACTTCACCTTCGTCCCGAGGACCTCGTGATCGGCAGATCAGAGAACCTAGTCCCTAATCCCCAACCCCTTAGTCCCTTCGCCTCCGGACCTCGGTTTCCTTTCTTCTCACCGAGCAGCGATTTCGTTCCTCGCGGACTTCGATCGCATCACGTTCAGACCGCATCTCCAACGCTATCGGCTTTGGTACCGGAGCCTCCCGTGTTGAAGATGAGAGCAGTGTACGGGTGGTTTGGCGCTGTAGGATTGATTGGGATGTATCCCCGGTTTTCTGACCCATTCCCGGATGGCGCTCGCGCGCCAGTCCGGGACCCATAAACACGACTCGAAAAAGAGAAAGCGCTGATGGTTCAGCACCCTGCCTGCAAACAATCGTGTTTATGGGTCCCGGGCTCTTCGCTGCGCGAAGCCCCGGGAATGGGTGTGAGTGCGCCGCATTGATTGCCGTTACTCCGCCGCTGCGATCGCCTGTGGTTCTTCGGCTTGGTGTTTCCAGAGGTTGGCGTAGAGGCCGTCTTTGGCGATGAGGGCGGCATGTGTGCCGCGCTCTACGATGCGGCCTGCGTCTAGGACGACGATTTGATCGGCGTCGGCGATGGTGGAGAGGCGGTGGGCGACGACGAGTGTGGTGCGACCACGGCTGGCGGTTTCGAGGGCGGCTTGGACTTCGGCTTCGGTGGCGGAGTCTAACGACGACGTGGCTTCGTCCAAAATTAGGATCGCCGGGTTCTTCAGAACAACGCGCGCGATGCCGACGCGTTGCTTTTCGCCACCGCTGAGCTTCAAGCCGCGTTCGCCTACGCGGGTGTCCCAGCCTTGCGGGAGGGCTTCGATGAATTCGAGTAGCTGCGCACTGCGGGCGGCTTCGTCGAGTTCTTGTTGTGTGGCTTCCGGTTTTCCGTAGGCGATGTTGTAGCGGATCGTGTCGTTGAAGAGGACGACGTCTTGCGGAACGAGACCCAACGCGCTGCGCAAGGATTGCTGCGTGACGTCGCGCAGATTCTGGCCGTCGATACGGATCGCGCCGTCGCTCGGATCGTAGAAGCGATAGAGCAATTTCAACACGGTCGACTTGCCCGCGCCTGAGGGGCCGACGATGGCCGTAGTTTTCCCTGCAGGCGCAGTAAAGCTGACGGCTTCGAGGCCAACGTCCCTGCCCTCGTGTGCGAAGCTCACATTGTCGAACTCGACGGAGCCGCCTTTGGGATTGAGCACGCCTGCGTCTGGCGCGTCGGCCACATCCGGCGCTTCATCCAACAGCGCGAACATCTTTTCCATGTCGATGCTGGTCTGTTTGATTTCGCGATAGGCGAAACCGAGAATGTTCAGCGGCGCGTAAAGGTTCGTCATGATCAGGATGACGGCGGTGATGTCGCCCGGTCCCATCGGCCCGCGCGCGACGAGCCAGCCAGCGCCGATGACCATAGCAACGAGGCCGACGGTCATGATGAAGCCCTGCGCGACGTTCAGCATGACGAGCGAAGTGTAAGCGCGCACCGCGGCGTTGGCGTAGGACGACAGCGCACGGTCGTAACGCTCGCTTTCGCGTTGTTCGGCGGCGAAGCTCTTTACGGTTTCAAAGTTGAGCAAGGAGTCGACGGCGCGGCCGGCGGCTTCGGTGTCGGCCTCGTTCATGTCGCGGCGATACTTGAGGCGCCATTCGGTGACGCCAAAAGTCACCCAAGCATAGATCATCACCGTGCCGGCTGCGATCAGCGAGAACATCCAGCCGTACTTGAAGCCGAGCACAGCGGCGGCGAGCAGAAGTTCGATGACAGTCGGCGCGATGTTGAAGGCGAGGAAGCGCAGCAGGAAGTCGATGGCGCGGATGCCGCGTTCGATGGTGCGATAGACCGCGCCCGTGCGCTTGGATTGGTGGAAGCGGACGGAGAGCGCGTGGACGTGGGTGAAGACACGCGTGCCGGCACGGCGCTGCGCCTCTTCGCTGACAGGCTGGAAGATGGCGTCGCGGACTTGTGGGCCGGCGGTAGAAGCAAAGCGAAGCGCTGCCCAGAAGCCGGCGAGGCCGAGGAAGGTTGGCAGCGCGCCTGAGGCGTCGCCCTGCGACAAGGCGTTGATGCCATCAGCCAGAACGAGCGGCGAGACCACCGCGAGCACTTTGCTTAGCAGGGTAAGAACAAACGCAGCCGCGAGCCGGAGCCGCACGCCGTTGTCGTCCAATCCGCCAATCAAAGTAAGCAGTTGCGAGATCGTGCGCGTCAGCGGCGGCGCGACATCAGGCGCTGGTTCCGCCTTCGACACTGTCCTGCCCTCACCACGCGCCATTTGGAACAATCCTTGAAGGGACCACTTAGTGACGGGGAATTTTCCCCGCAATGCCGTTTGATTGGCTAAACCAGTTCAATGCCCATGGCTGATTCCAGCTCCCCCTCGCCGCAAGTAAGCTCCGTCTGCGTCTATTGCGGTTCCTCCAATACGACCAAGCCCGAATATTTGGATCTTGCCTCGCGCTTTGGCGCGGCGATGGCGGCGCGGGGCCTACGCCTCGTCTATGGCGGCGGCGCGGTTGGTCTCATGGGGCGTGTGGCCAAAGCCGTGCACGAGGGCGGCGGCGATGTGCTTGGCATCATGCCGCGCTTTCTGGAACGGCGCGAGATCACTTACGAAGACGTGCCGCACCGCATGGTCGACACCATGCATGAGCGCAAGCACATCATGTTTGACGAGAGCGATGCGTTCGTTGTGTTGCCAGGCGGGATCGGCACGCTCGAAGAAGCGGTCGAGATGCTCTCATGGCGGCGGCTAGATCTGCACACGAAGCCGATCGTGTTTCTGTCCGAGGATGGCTTTTGGGCGCCGTTCTTCACGCTGATGGAGCACACGGTTGAAGCGAACCTGACGCCGGCCTCGTTCCGCGACGGCGTGGTGAACGCTTCATCAATCGAAGAATGCTTGGCCGCGCTTGGCGTCAAAACGCCGGTCTGAACTTTGAGTTAAGCCAACTGTGATAGCAACGCGCTCCATTGGGGTCGCGTGAATGAGCTTTGGTAAACGGCCGTCAACACTTGTGACCGCGCCAGTGGTTGAAGGCACGGTGCAACAAGCGCCGCAACCTGATCCGCATGCGCGCCGCAAGGTGCTTCCAGATGAAGCCTGGAACGGCCCCAACGGCGCAATGCTGCGCGTGTTGGGTATCGGCCCCGACGACGAGCGCAATCTCGTGCCTAACGCGTCTTCGCTCAACGCGGCGGTCGAGCGCAGCAGGGCAGCTCACGAGACCGCTTACGCCGAGGCAGTCCAACGTGTTCGCTCGACCATGCCGAGCGCCGAGATCCGCCCCTTCTTCCTCATCCCCGATGCGGTGTGGAACGGGCCGGGCGGCGTGTTTTTGATGACAACGCTCGAGCTTTATCCGTTCGACGCGTGGAACGTCGTTTATCTGGCGGCTGACGAACGCACGGCGTTGGTGCTCGATCTCGCGCCCCACCCCGGCAAGGACGTACCGGCGTTCGTGCGCGCCTCGCAGGAGTTCGTAGCGACAGCAATAACGCACATGGACAAGGTGCGCATGCAAGTCGAGCGCACGCAGAAATTGGCGGCATTCGCCGAGGCGCAAGACGATCTCCGCGATCGCGTAAGAGGCATGGCGGTGCTGTTTGCGCGCCGGATGGCGGAAGCTTGGGCCGAGAATAGTCCCAACCGCGGCGGCCGGGCCCACTAGAGCTTCTGTAAGAAAGCCCTGCCCCGCTAGACTATGGGGGTATGAGGGCTAATCCCGACCAGGACGCGCGCTATCTCGCGGCTGCCGCTGACCATGGGCCAGCGATGCAGCGTTTGGCCTCCGCAACGGAGGCGAACGCGGAGCGGCGGCGCGATCTGCTGCAGGACATGCATGTGGCGCTGTGGCGAAGCTTTGCTTCGTACGACGAACGCTGCTCGGTGCGGACGTGGGTGTACCGCGTCGCGCACAATGTAGCGGCGAGCCATGTCGACCGCGAGCGGCGGAGACGGGCGCCGTTGGTGACGCTCGACGAGATTGAGCACCTACCCTCAGCTGAGAACATTTCTTCTGAGGTCGAAGAGAGCCAGGCGGTCGCGCGCCTCAATGAGATTATTCGCGCGCTGGGGCCGCCGGACAGGCAGATCATCACGCTCTATCTCGAAGGCCTCGACGCCAAATCCATTTCCGAAGTCACCGGGCTTTCAGCTGGCGCCATCGCGACACGCGTGTCGCGCTTGAAGACGCAGCTGGCCCGCCTGTTTCAAGAGAACGCAAATGTCTGACCACGATCCCCTTCAGAAGCTGTGGACGCAGCAAACTCAGGAGCCTTTCACCATGTCGCTCGCCGATGTTCATCTGCATGCGCAGCGTTTCCAGTCGCGCATCCGCACCCGCAACTTGATTGAGTATGTGGCGGCGGCATGCGTGATTGCAGTCTTCGCGTGGATGATCCCGACTGTACCGGAGCCGATCGTACAAGTTGGTGCGGGGCTGATCGTTCTGGGCGCACTTTATGTGTGCTGGAAGCTCTATCAGCTTGGCCGTGCCGCGACGCGGAGCGAGATGGATGCCGGCGCGCAAAGTTGGGCGGCGTTCCACCGCGGTGAGCTGGTGCGTCAGCGCGAGGCGCTGCGTACGGTGTGGAGCTGGTATCTCGCGCCATTCATTCCGGGGATGGTGGTGTTTCTGGCGGGCGTTGCGTTCACGGAAGCCAATCCGGCGCCGTTTCCGGCGCGGTTGGCGGTATTCTTGGCTGGCGTCGGGATGATGGCGGCTGTGTTTGCGGTGATCGCGTGGCTCAATGCGCTGGCGGTGAAGAAGATCGACGCGCAGATCGCGGCGTTGGATCAGGTGCGCGAGTAATCACTCCGTTCTTGGCGCTGCGTTCCACTCAACCCACGGGGGCAGCGGCGCTGCGGTTGCATCGAGAACCAGCTTTTTGACCTCCGCATCTTCAACCGCCTCCGTCAGCGCCACAAAGGCGGGGTCGATGAACAAGCGCGGCCGCACCGCCATTGCGGCGCCAAATCGGCGAGCTATGGGGTCATCGCTGGTCAATAATTTCTCGAGCGTCGCCGCAGATTTCTTCGGGTAGCGTTCGATAGCCAGGAATGCGTTCTTGAACTTGGCGAACACCGACGCGGGTTCCTGCGACTTAAGATAGTCCAAGCCGGCGCAGACCTGGCTGCTTTCCATATAGCGCAGCGCCTTGCATGCCATCCGACGCACGCCGTCATGCGGGTCGCCGAGGGCGCGGACGATTTTTGCCACGGCCCAGCCGTCCTCCCATGTGGTGGACTGAGAGAGCGCGCTAATCGCATCAAATCGAATCCGTGGAGACTCATGCTCCATCAGATCGGCAACGTCACTTAGGAGTGGGCGAACCTTCTGCCCCAGTTCGGCTACCAAGAATGCGGCGTCACCGATGGCAGCTGGAACAAGCAAACGGCGAATGTTCTCGACCGGGTATCCGCGCCAGAACTCTCCTAGCAGGTCATTGACCATCGCACCGTCGTCCGTCTCGAACGATGGATCCAATAATCTCTCGATCATCTCGTCTGGCGTCATGCAATCCCCGCGCGCAACGGTCATTCCTCCGACACGAAACCTTCGGACCACGCGTCGCGATCTAGCTCGTATGGGTCGATGAGAAAGCCATTCGGAAAGTCCCGGAATCCTTCGAAAGCGACCTTGCGCGCGATGGCCGCTTCCGCCTGAGCACGAGTGCTGTAGACGCCAACGAGCTTGTCATCGCTCTCGCCCTCGCGGATCTCGCGAGAATGCCAAAGCAAGAAGACAGTTGTTGCACTCATTGCAGCGAACCTACCAGCGCGCCCGCCGAACGCCAGCAGCAGACTAGGCCGCCTGCCCCCGCAAGCGCTTGCGCGCGCGCTCTTCGCCGATCAGCGGAAAGAGCGCGGCCATTTCTGGGCCGTGGTCCATGCCGGTGAGGGCTTGGCGGAGGGGCATGAAGAGCGCTTTGCCTTTGGCGCCGGTTTTTTCTTTCACGGCGTTGGTGAAGGTTTGCCAGGTGGTGGCGTCGTAGGCGCCGGTGGGGAGCACTTCGGCGGCGGCGGCAGCGAACGCGGCGTCGGCGACGACGGGTTCGATCGGGCCGTCGACGATGCGCGCATAGTCCTGCACGTCTTTCAGTAAGACGAGGTTTGCGCGCACGGCGTTCCAGAAGGCTTCGCCTTTGTCGGCGCCGAGTTTGACGAGACGATCTTGCACGGTGGCGTAGTCGTATTGATGCAAGAGCTGCGCGTTGACGCGCTTCAGGTCTTCGGGATCGAAGCGCGCGGGGGCGCGGCCGATTTTTTCGAACGAGAATTCGGCGGCAGTTGCTCGATCGTGGCGCGCGCTTCCACCGGATCCAGAGTGCTGATCTTGGCGAGGTGCGAGAGCGGTCATCGGCTCGTAGCCTTCAGCAGCGAGTTCGCCAACGCCGAGTGAGCCGATGCGCTTGGAGAGTGCGTTGCCGTCGTAGCCGACCAGAAGCGGGAAGTGGCCGAGCTTCGGAGCCGCGCCGCCGAGCGCTTCGAAGATTTCGATCTGCACGCCGGAATTGGTGACGTGGTCCTCGCCGCGGACGATGTGGGTGATTCGAAGTCGATGTCGTCCACCACGCTGGGCAGCGTGTAGAGGAAGAGCGCCGTCTTCGCGGACCAAGGACGGGATCGCTGAGCGAGGCCGTGTCGATGGAGACGTGGCCGCGGACGAGATCGTCCCATTCCTTGCGCGCACCGGAGAGTTTGAAGCGCCAGTGAAGCGTGCAGCGGCTTCGAGCTTGGCGCGATCTTCCGCCCGTAAGCTTCAGCGCAGCGCGATCGTAGACCGGCGGCTTGCCCGTCGCTTGCGCGATCTTGGCGGCGATCGAGTTCTTCACCTCGGTTTTCATACGCGGGATAGAGCAGCCCTGCCGCTTTGAGTTTGTCGGCGGCGCTTTTCGTATTCGGCAAAGCGATGCGATTGGTTTTGGCCCGTTCTTCCATTTGAGGCCCTAGCCACGCGAGGTCATCGGCGATCGATTGCTCGAACTCCTTGGTGGAGCGGGCGAGATCGGTGTCGTCGGTACGCAAAGGCACGCTGCCGCCCTGCAGGATCGCGAACAGCCAGTTCATCAACGCCGTACGGACGTTGCCGACATGGATGCGTCCCGTGGGGGACAGCGCGAAACGGAGGCGAATGGACATTACGTAAGGTCTCGTTGCGGGAAGGCCGGGAGGTTATGCGGCGCGCCGCCCTCACCTGTCCAGCGGGCAGGATGCGCTTGCTAAGCGCGAGCCGGTCTAGGGTGCGGCAAAGCTGCGTGGAGGCACTGCCATGGCGACAACGTCGCGCGAAATTCGTTTGAAGAGCCGCCCTGTCGGACTGCACGGAGGCGTCGAACTTTGAGGTGGCGACGGTCGAGATCCCCGATCTGGCCCGGGCGAAGTCCTCGTTCGCAATCAGTGGATGTCGGTCGATCCGTATATGCGTGGGCGGATGTATGATCGGCCGAGCTACGTGCCACCGTTTCAGATTGGCGAGCCGCTGCAGGCGGCGCCATCGGCACACGATGGTGAAGTCGAACGATCCGAAGTTCGCGCCCGGCGATTTGGTCGAGAGCTTCAATGGCTGGCGCGAGGCTTATGTCACGCCGGCTTCGGGCTTGACCAAGCTGCCAGCGGGGGTTCCGCCACAGGCATTTCTTGGCGTGCTCGGCATGCCGGGGATGACGGCCTATACGAGCTTCCATCGCATCGGCGAGCCGAAGGCAGGCGATACGGTGTTTGTGTCGAGCGCGGCTGGCGCTGTTGGTTCGGCGGTGTGTCAAATCGCGAAGCTGCGGCACCGTTGTCGCTTCGGCGGGCACGGATGAAAAGCTCGCTTGGCTGAAGAGCGTCGGCGTCGATGCGACGGTGAACTACAAAGAAGGGAAATCTGCTTGAGAACGTGCGTGCCGCCGCGCCGAAGGCATCGACATCTATTTCGACAATGTCGGCGGCGAACACCTCGAAGTCGCGCTTGAAGTGGCGCAGCCATTTGCGCGCTTCATCGAGTGCGGGATGATCTCAATTTGCCAACGACAAAGAGCCTGCCCCCGGCCCGCGCAACATGAGCTACATCGTTGGCAAGCGGATCAAGATGCAAGGCTTCATCGTCTCCGACTTTCTCGACATGCGCGACCAGTTCCTGAACGAGATGGGCGGCTGGGTGCGTGACGGTAAGATTAAGTGGGAAGAAACCGTCGAGAACGGCGTTGAGAATGCGCCGAAAGCGTTTCTCAACCTCTTCAGCGGAGGAAACACGGGCAAGATGCTCGTCAAACTTGGCTGAAGATGAACCAACGTCTGTTTCAAGCGTACGTAATGGTCGACTGGAGCGCTGCCTCCAAGCCGACAACCGGCCCGGATTCAATCTGGGTCGGTGTGCTGAAACGCAACGTACGCTTTCAGATGGCGTTCGAGGCCCACAATCCCTCGACGCGGGTTGAGGCTGAGAAGCTGCTCAACAACGTGCTCGACGATTTGAAGCGCAAGGGCGAGCGCGCACTGGTCGGGTTCGATTTCCCATTGGGTTTCCCGCGCGGGACGTCGGCAGCTTTGAAGTTGGCCGGCGACCCGTGGCGGGCGCTGATGGACTTCGCGGCAAAGGAAGTGAAGGACAAGCCCGACAATACGAACAACCGCTTTCAAGTCGGCGCAAAGATGAACCGGCTGATGACGGGCGAAGCGTTTCCGTTCTGGGGCGCGCCGGCGCGCGACGAGCAGACGATGCTTTCGGCCAAGCGTCCTCGCGAACATGGCCCGAGCGATTTGCCGGAGCTTCGGTTCGCGGACGAAGCGGCCAAGGGCGCGTCTTCAATCTGGAAGCTCTATTACCAAGGTTCCGTTGGCGGCCAGGCGTTGACGGGGTTGCCAGTGGTCAAGCGCTTGCGCGATGCGAGAGCGGTGAAGCTCTGGCCTTTCGAGACAGGTTGGAAACCGCTCGCGCCGGCTGATATGGCGGATGCTGAAGCTGTGTTCGCGGAGATCTATCCAACGCTTTATGCGGCGAAACCGAACGCGGGTGAGATCAAGGATCAAGCGCAGGTCCGCGGCGCTTGCGAGCGCTTCAATGCGTTGGATGAGAAGTTCCAACTGGGCGCAGTGTTTGGCCCGGCCAAGGACGATCAACGGCGCGAGGTAGTGGAGCGCGAAGAAGGCTGGATACTCGGCGCTAACGCCTAGCGATCGCGCACTTCGCCTTCGGCCAATGCGGCGACGACAGGCTCGTCCAGAGCCGCTTGCGGAGCAGGACGGGCGCCAATCATCCACCAACGCCATAACAACACCGCCGCGCTCACCACGCTTGCCCAGAAAATCGCGAACAGCAGCCCCGCGACACCCATGCCTTGGTGCTCGGCGAGCCAGTACCCGAGCAAGGGCATCACAACTGCGTAAGCCAGGATGTGGCTGAACGTCGGAAACCAATTGTCGCTGCGTGCACGGAGCGCTGAAGCGGAAACCACCTGCGTGCCGTCCGGCAAGAGGACGAGCGAGCAGATCCACATCAGCGAAGCAATCATCGCTGCGAGTCCGATGTCGGCTGTGTAGGCGCGACCGATGGACTCGTTGAAGACGAGGATCACGATGGCGGCGATGATCATGCCGATGGCGTTGAGTCCAATGCCGGTCCATCCCGCGCGCGCGGAGTCCTGCGGCGCTTGGCGGCCGATGGCTTCGCTCACGAGAACGGCAGTGGCGGCGGCAAGCCCAAGCGCGATCATGAACACGAATGCCATGAGGTTGAGCAGGATTTGATAGGCGGCGACCACCTCAGCGCTGATGCGGCCGGCAATCACCGTCATGGCGCGAAAATGCGCCGGCCTCCACGGCTTGGCTGACAGCGGCCGCCCCGACGGCGAGCAGTCCGCCATAACTCGGGCCGGGCGCGCCTTTGCTCTTGCGCACGCCGAAGGCGACACCGTCGCGCAGCAAGTAGATGCAGACGAGAAGCGTACCGGCGAGGAAGACGCGCGCGCCAACTGTTGCCCAGGCGGAGCCGACGGCGCCGTGCTCTGGCACCCACCACAAATTCAGGGCGAGGTTCACGCCGTTGGCGAGCCACATCACCACCGTCGAAATGCCGGGCTTCTTGATCGCTTCGAGGAAAAATGTGCCGGCGATGTAGAGCAGATGCAGCGGGATCGAGAGCGCGAGCACATTCATCACCGGCGTCGATGGACCGGCGAGTTCATGTTCGATGCCGAACACCGTGAAAGTGCGTTCGCCCGAGAGCCACATCAGCACAGCCGAGACAGCGCCCGCGACAAGCGCGAGGATGAGACCGCGGCGGAGCGCTACGCCCGCACCCTGCTTATTGCCTTCACCGATCGAACGCGCGGCGAGCACCTGCACGCCCTGCAACAACCCGATCGCGGCGACGAGAAAGACTGCCGTCGGCGCCCAGCCGAGCGCTTGGTGCGGCAATTCATCTGGCGCGAGCTGACCGACGACGATCACGTCCACAAGCGCCATGCCGATAATGCCCAGCCGCGCGAGCGCGACCGGTCCGGCAATGCGCAACAAAGGCGCGACGAAAGAGCGTGTGGCGGCCATGGGGAGGCAAGCCCTTAGCCGAGCGCGCCGAGTCGGTCGAGGCTCAGACGGCAGGCGGCGGTGTTGCTGCGGGTGCGTCGGTAGGCTTCAAGCCGCGATAGAGATAGGCGGAAAGCCCTGCCTCAAGTGAGGCATATAGGGCGAGCGCAATGAACGAGCTGATGAACTCGAAAATGACGATCCCTACCGGGTTTGCGCGCGCGGCGGCGACCAGCGAGGCGCCATCGAGCAGATTGAACCCAAACAAGCGCCCTAAGAGCAATTGCAGCGCGAACATGAGGATGTAGGCAGGAACGAGCAGCATGAGCCGCGCAAACGTGATGCGAACCATCGCGCCTTTCGTCCAATTCCAGGTCTCGAATGTGAGGATGCGGCCAGCGTCCACGCTTGCGGGCGCTGCGAGGTAGAGACGCGACGTCAACAGCAGCCACACAGCGCCATAGAAGAGTGTGACCAACAGGATGACGGTCGGGTTCTCCTCGGCGAACCGCAACATGATATCCATGACGCGCGGCTGATCGGAACCAGCGGCTTGCAGATCGCCAGCGTAGCGCGCCAACGGTCCGGCTGCGAGCACGATGCTCACCGGGATTGTGAATACGATCACGACGATGGTCATGAAGAAGCCGACCACGATCATGGACGACCACACGCGCCAACCATCTCGCGTCACCCGTCCGCGAACGGCGTCGGCGCCATAAAGCGCACCGGCCACGAGTGCGCCATAGCAGAACGCTTGGACGATCCCGTTGACCACCATGGTCAGAATGCCAGTCTGCGGAACGGCAAGCGCGATCACCGACACCAAAGTCGAGGCCATCGCAAACACGCCGCCAATGATTGCGACGAAGCGGGCGTTCTCGCGCACATACCGTAACGCGGCGCCGACGCTTTCGCGGATGGGAACGTTCATGTTTGGCTCTGATCTCGCTTGTTTTCGGGCTTATGCCCTTATTCGCCGAACCTGAAAACCGCAGAACGCGCGACACTATCCCCTCCCCTCGGCGCCCTGCCGCGGCCTATAAGGGCGCCATGACGATCAAACCTGTTCATGTGGTGGGCGGCGGCTTGGCCGGTTCGGAGGCGGCGTGGGCGCTCGCGAATGCCGGCGTACCGGTGGTGCTGCACGAGATGCGGCCGGTGGTGAAAACCGATGCACACCATACGGAGAAGTTTGCGGAGCTGGTGTGCTCCAATTCGTTCCGCAGTGATGACTGGCGCGGGAATGCTGTTGGCTTGCTGCATGAAGAGATGCGGCGGGTGGGTTCGCTGGTAATGGCGAGCGCGGAGCCGGCGCAAGTGCCGGCGGGCAGCGCGCTGGCGGTGGACCGGGATGTGTTTAGCGACGCGGTGACGGCGGCTTTGGTGGCGCATCCGCTGGTGAGCGTTGAGCGCGGGGAAGTGAAGTCACTCGGTGCGTTGCTGTCGAGCGACGATGAGAAGGCGATTTTCTCGACTGGGCCGCTCACCTCGCCGGCGCTTGCGGATTCGATCCGTAATCTTACGGGCGAAGATTCGCTCGCCTTCTTCGATGCCATCGCGCCGATTGTGCATGCGGACTCGATCGACTTCGATATCGCCTGGAGGCAATCGCGTTACGACAAGGAAGGTCCGGGCGGCGATAAGGCGGCGTATGTGAACTGCCCGATGGACGAGGCGCAATACACGGCGTTCATCAATGCGCTGAACAGCGGCGCGAAGACTGAGTTTCGTGAGTGGGAAGAGTCTACGCCCTACTTTGAAGGCTGCTTGCCGATTGAGGTGATGGCCGAAAGAGGTCCGGAGACTTTGCGGTTTGGGCCTATGAAGCCGGTGGGGCTGATGGACCCGCGTGTTGGGAAACGTCCGCATGCGGTGGTGCAGCTTCGGCGGGACAATGCTTGGCACGCTGTTCAACATTGTCGGCTTTCAGACGAAGCTGAAATACGGCGCGCAGGAAGAGATATTCCGGATGATCCCGGGCTTGCAGAACGCGCGGTTTGCCCGGTTAGGCGGGATCCATCGCAATACGTTCTTGAATTCGCCGAAGCTATTGGACGGGACGCTGCGTTTGAAAGCGGAGCCGCGGGTGCGGTTCGCGGGGCAAGTGACCGGCGTTGAAGGTTACGTCGAGAGCGCGGCGATGGGGATGATGGCTGGGCGCTTTGCGGCGGCTGAGCGTTTGGGGCGCGCGGTGGAGCCACCGCCTGCGACGACAGCGTTTGGCTCGCTGATCGCGCACGTGACGGGCGGGCATATCGGCGATGGCAAGGGCTCGTTTCAACCGATGAATGTGAACTTCGGGCTGTTTCCGGAGATCGTCGCGCCGACGCATGGCGCGGACGGGAAGAAGCTCAAAGGCGAAGATCGCTCGCGCGCGAAGAAGCTGGCGCTGGCGGAGCGGGCGCTTGGCGATCTCGATGGCTGGCTAGCGCAAACGCGCTAGCTCTTACTTGTTAACTTGCGCGCGCTTGAACGCGATTGCCGCATCTTCGGCGGCGCGCCATTTGCGCCAGGTTTCGATCGAGGGGATCGGATCGTTGGCCCAATCGGGCGCCTCGACGCCAGCGGCGGTGAAATCGGCTGCCGTCAGCCCGTCGCGCTCATCGTCTTCGGCATTGGCGTTGAGGCGAACGGCTCTCAAAGGCTCGACGTTGGCGGGCTTGGCCGCGACATCGTCTTCAATGACGGGAGGCGGCAGGTTCGGATCGTCGACCATTATGAAAACTTTCGTGGGCCAGGACGGCTCGCTGACACATGGGCGGCAGCGGCGGGGTTACAAGGGGCGCCGTGTCGGCATTTCTGGAGGCGCCACGATTTTCCAGCTAGGAACCGATTGTGGGTGCTTTGAGGCGTCATCATGACTGCGCCATACGAACTAAATCACTTCCTCGACGCGCAGGAAGATAGCTACGACACAGCGTTGCTTGAGCTTCAGCAAGGCGAGAAGCAAAGCCACTGGATGTGGTACATCTTCCCGCAATTGCGCGGGCTTGGGTTCAGCCCGATGGCGCACCGGTATGGCCTCGCCGATCTTGATCACGCGCTGGCGTACTGGAACAACGAGGTGCTCGGCACGCGGCTCCGCAACTGCGTCGATGTCGTCAATGCGCTTGAAGGCAGAACCGCGCTGCAGATTTTTGCTATGCCGGACACGCTTAAGTTTCGCTCGTGTGTGACACTGTTCGATCGCGCCACGCGTGATCCAATTTTCACGCACGCCCTGGCCAAATACTATGAAGGCGAAGCCGATCCCGAGACGCTGCGACTGCTTTAGGTCGCGTTGAGCATCGTCAGATTAGCCCGCCAAGCGGCGAACTTGGATCGGCGTATTTTTTCTTGGGCATGCGGCCGGCGAGGTAGGATTCTCGGCCGGCGATGACGGCGTGCTTCATCGCGCGGGCCATGCGGATGGGGTCTTTGGCTTCGGCGATGGCTGTGTTCATGAGGACGCCGTCGACGCCGAGCTCCATCGCGATGGCGGCGTCGCTGGCGGTGCCGACGCCGGCGTCGACGATGACGGGGACTTTGGTTTGTTCAACGATAAGCCGGATGTTGACCGGGTTTTGGATGCCGAGGCCGGAGCCGATGAGTGAGCCGAGCGGCATGATGGCGACGCACCCGGCGTCTTCGAGTTTTCGGGCGTAGACCGGGTCGTCGCTGCAATAGACCATCACGTCGAAGCCTTCGGCGACGAGGATTTTAGCTGCGGAGAGCGTCTCTTCCATGTCGGGATAGAGCGTCTTCTGGTCGGCGAGGACTTCGAGTTTCACCAGCTTCCAATCGCCGGCTTCGCGCGCGAGGCGGAGCGTGCGCAAAGCTTCATCGGCGGTGAAGCAGCCGGCGGTGTTGGGGAGGAAGGTCGTCTTCTTCGGATCGATGTGATCGGTGAGACGCTCCTTGGTGGGGTCGGAGAGATTCACGCGTCGCACCGCGACGGTGACGATCTCGGCGCCGCTGGCTTCGAGCGCGGCGGCGTTCTCGGCGTAGGTTTTGTATTTGCCGGTGCCGATGATGAGGCGCGAGGCGTAGCTCTTGCCGGCGATGGTGAGTGGGGAGTCAGTCACAGCGTTTGTCCGCCTTCGATGCCTAAGAGTTTCCGCCGGGCGGCGTGACGCGCTTCGTACATCGCGCGCGCCTGGCCGACGTAGAAGCCGGTGAGAAGGCCCGCATCAATCGCGATCACATCGCGCATGGTTGAGCCGCCACCGGGTTTGTCTTGGATCGTGATCGTGTGCGCCCAGCGCTTTACCGGTCCGCCGCGCTCGATACTGGCGAGCACGCGGGCGGCGTCATCGCGGCGCACGACTTCGATCGTCCAAGGCGGCGTCGGCAGCCAGCCGCGAAGCTTCACGTTCACTGTGAACTTTTGGCCGAAATGCGCCTCGCCATCAGGCATGCCCTGATAGGTAGCTATGTTGCGCATGGCTTCGGTCAATTCGTCGTATCGGACGATGCGCGCGAAGAGTTCGGCGGCCGAAAGCGGATAGTCGTGACTGAGTTGGACGGTCGCCATCACCCGCCCCCAACGAACTGGACGATTTCCAGCTGATCCCCTTCAGCCAAAACAATCTGCGACCACAGAGACTTAGGGGCGATCTCGCGGTTGCGTTCGACGGCCACACGCCGCCCGTCTATCCCCAGGGAGGCGAGGAGTTCCGCCAGCGTCGCGGAATCGGGCGCGTCGCGCGTTTCTCCATTGACGATCAGACGCATGAGCCTTCCTATCCGCCCGACTTAGAACCCCTTGAGCCGGGGTTCAACGCAGGGCCTCCATCCGCCCGCGCAAGGTACGTTTTGGGGACGATGCCGGACGCAAAACCAATTTACGTGCTGAACGGCCCCAATCTGAACCTGTTGGGGACCAGGGAGCCTGAAATCTATGGCCGGGTTACGCTGGCCGAGATCGAACAGGCCTGCGCGCTACGGGCCGCTCAACTTGGCCGGACGGTGGATTTCCGCCAGTCGAACGTCGAGGGCGAGCTGGTCAACTGGCTGCAAGAGGCCCGCGACAAAGCGAGCGCTGTTGTTCTAAACGCGGGCGCCTATACCCACACCTCGGTCGCACTGCACGACGCCATCAAGGCGATCGGCGTTCCGGTGATCGAGACCCACCTCTCCAACCCCGCGGCGCGTGAGGAATTCCGTCACGTTTCGTTAGTGGGCCAAGCCGCAAAGGGCGTGATCGCCGGCTTTGGGGCAACATCGTATTTACTGGCCATCGAGGCGGCTGCCTTGCTGGCGAATGAAGGTCAGAGCGCGTGAGCAAGAAACCGAGCCGAGCTGTCGCAAAACGAAAGCCAACGCGTGTGCCGCAGGTGCGTGCGACCAAGGCTAAGAAGTCGGCGAGCGGTGTGGACGCTGAGCTGGTGCGCGATCTAGCGAAGGTGCTGGACGACACAGGACTAACCGAGATCGAAGTCGAATACGGCGAGCTGCGCCTGCGCTTGGCTCGGACGTTGGTGATGGCGCAGCAACCGCCGGCGCATACGCATGTCGTGCATTCGGCGCCCGCGCCTTCGCCGGCCCTGCCGCCGCCTGCTGCGGCCGCGCCTGCTCCGGCGCCCGCCGCGCCACCGCCTGCTGCGCCGGTCGACGCCTCGTCACACCCGGGCGCGGTGCTTTCGCCAATGGTCGGCACGGCATATCTGGCGGCTAATGAAGACGCCGCGCCGTTCGTGAAAGTCGGAGATCGTGTTTCGAAGGGCCAAACCATCCTGCTCGTTGAAGCGATGAAGACGTTCAACCAAATCCACGCGCCGCATGACGGTGTGGTGAAGCAAGTTCTGGTCGGCAACGCCGATCCGGTCGAATTCAATCAGCCGCTGATGATCATCGAGTAATCGATGTTTGAAAAAGTCCTCATCGCGAACCGGGGCGAGATTGCGCTGCGCATTCACCGCGCGTGCAAGGAGATGGGCATCCAAACGGTGGCCGTGCACTCAACGGCTGACTCCGAAGCGATGCATGTGCGGCTTGCGGATGAGAGTGTCTGCATCGGGCCGCCGCCGGCGGCGAAGAGCTATCTGCACATCCCGTCGATCATCGCTGCGGCTGAGATCACCGGCGCGCAAGCCATTCACCCAGGCTACGGCTTTCTTTCTGAGAACGCCAAGTTCGCGGAGATCGTGACCGAGCACGGGATGACGTTCATCGGTCCAACCGCCGAACACATCCGGCTGATGGGCGACAAGATCGCGGCGAAGCAGGCGGCGATCGACACCGGCATGCCGGTGGTGCCGGGGTCGAACGGTGCTGTCGTCGATGAAGCTGACGCCAAGGCGAACGGCAAACGCATCGGCTATCCGGTGTTGATCAAGGCCGCTGCGGGCGGCGGCGGGCGCGGCATGAAGGTCGCGCGCACGGAGGACGAGGTCGTCGAAGCGTTCAACACGGCGCGCGCGGAAGCGAAGGCGGCGTTCGGCAACGACGAAGTCTACATGGAGAAATATCTGACGCACCCGCGTCACATCGAGATCCAGATCGTCGCCGACAGCCACGGCAATGTCATCCACTTGGGTGAGCGCGATTGTTCGCTGCAACGCCGCCACCAAAAAGTGCTCGAAGAGGCGCCCTCGCCGGCGCTCAACGCTGAAGACCGCGACCGTATCGGCGGCATCACGGCGGATGCGATCCGCAAGCTTGGTTATCTCGGGGTCGGCACGGTTGAGTATCTGTTCGAGGACGGCGAGTTCTATTTCATCGAAATGAACACCCGCCTGCAGGTCGAGCATCCGGTAACGGAGATGATCACCGGACTTGATCTCGTGCGCGAGCAGATCCGCATCGCCAATGGGGCCGAGCTTTCGGTTCGCCAGGAAAATGTGCGCTTCAATGGCCACGCCATCGAGTGCCGCGTCAACGCAGAGAACCCAGTGAGCTTCCGCCCGTCGCCGGGCAAGATCACGGGCTATCACCCGCCCGGCGGTTTGGGCGTGCGTTTGGATAGCGCAATTTATGCGGGTTACGCGATCCCGCCGAATTATGACTCGCTCATCGGCAAACTTATCGTGCATGGGCGCGATCGCGCGGAGTGCTTAATGCGCTTGCGACGCGCGCTGAACGAGATGGTGATCACAGGCGTCGAAACGACGCTGCCGCTCTTCCGCGATTTGATGAACGAGCCGGACGTGATCAACGGCGACTACTCGATCCACTGGCTCGAGAAGAACCTGAAGGCGAAGGCCGACGAAGCGGGAGATTGACCATGCGGGCGTTGTTAATCGCAGCTGTTGCCGGGTTAGCCGCAGCCTGTACGCCTCCTGCCGCAACGACGACCGAAACACCCGAGAGGCCTGCCACACCCGCACCGGGCGACACTGATGCACAGTCGCAGGTGTTGCTCGACGTGATCCAACCCCTGGTCGCGGGCGAAGTTGGCAAGCCGGTGAGCTTGCAGCCGAGGACAGTAAACGTCCGAGATGAGTGGGCCTATGTCGACGCGGATATTCGCAATGGCGACGGCTCCGAAATCGATTGGATGACGACCAATCTCGCCAGCAGCTACGAAAACGGCGCCATGGACGAGAGTGGCGGTGTGCATGCGCTGCTCAAGAATGAGAACGGAACTTGGGTCGTGCTTGAGCACGTCATCGCGCCAACGGATGTCGCCTGGATTGATTGGGCCGCCCGTCACGGCGTACCGCCGGATATTCTTGGACTCCCATCGAACTGAGTTAATGGCGCGTTGATTGCAAACTTCGCCCCTGCATTCGACTGGGGTTCACGTTTTCCATGGCTCAACAATCATTCGCCGGTATCGCCGTGCTGGTGGCGCTCACTTTTGCAATCATGGCGCTCCACGGCTGCGCCAGTTCGGAACAGCGCGTGGCGTACGGCCCCACCGTAATTGCGCCGCTTGAGGCCGAAACCACAACGCCCGAATTCCACGGCGCCCGCATCGGCGGCGACGCGCTGCGTTCGCGCGTGCCTTCAGAAGGCTAAGCTTCCGACTGAGCTAACCCTGCGTTGCCCGGGCTGACTGGCGCCGCGAACTTTGGCACACTAGCCGGCGTGAAGCCGTTCACGCCCGAAGATCTGTTGGCCTGCTACCAGCGCGGCGTCTTTCCGATGGCGGAGAGCCGCGACGATGAAGGTTTCTTTATCGTCGACCCGGAATGGCGCTGCGTGATTCCGCTGGACGGCTTTCACGTGCCGAAACGCCTGGCCAGGACCATCCGGCAGGACAAGTTCAGCTTCACGATCAATCGCGAGTTCGAACGGGTAATTGATGCCTGCGCCGCCCCCGGCAAAGACCGCGAAGACACCTGGATCAATCCGGACATCCGGGCGCTTTACCTGGAACTTCATCGGCGTGGCATGGCGCATAGCGTTGAGGCGCGGGTCGATGGGCAGCTTGCGGGCGGACTCTATGGTGTGGCGCTTGGCGGCGCGTTCTTTGGCGAGAGCATGTTTTCGTGGGTCACGGACGCAAGCAAGGCGGCGCTCGTGCAACTCGCGGCACGCCTGAAGCGCGGCGGATTCAAGTTGCTCGATGCGCAGTTCATCACGCCGCACTTGGAGCAGTTCGGCGCGCAGACATTGCCGCGCCGGATCTTTCAGGCGTTGCTCGGCGTGGCGATGGATGCGCACGGCGATTTTCGCGCGCTACCGGTTGAGGCGAAGGGCGCGGACGTGCTCGAAATTCTGAAAGCCACGCAGCGTGGCTCGGATTAACTCAAGACTGCTTTGCGATGACCTCCACGCCGCCCATGTAGGGGACGAGCGCGGTGGGCACTTTGATGCTGCCGTCGGCCTGCTGGTAGTTCTCGAGCACGGCGACGAGCGTGCGGCCTACAGCCAGTCCTGAGCCGTTGAGCGTGTGCACGAACTCGGTCTTGCCATCCTTGTTGCGGAAGCGCGCGTTCATGCGACGGGCTTGGAAATCACCGCAGTTCGAGCACGAGCTGATCTCGCGGTACTTGCCTTGGCTTGGGAGCCAGACTTCTAGGTCGTAGGTTCGGCGTGCGCTGAAGCCCATATCGCCGGTGCAAAGCAGCATGGTGCGGAACGGGAGTTCGAGGCGCTTCAGGATTTCCTCGGCGCAACGGACCATGCGTTCGTGTTCTGCGTGGCTTTGATCGGGCGTCGTGATCGAGACCAGTTCGACTTTCCGGAATTGGTGCTGGCGAATCATGCCCCGCGTGTCTTTGCCTGCTGCGCCCGCTTCGGCGCGGAAGCAGAGCGTGTCGGCCGTCATGCGGTTAGGCAGCGTGGCCTCGTCTAAGATTTGCTCGCGGACGAGGTTCGTCAGCGCGACTTCCGCGGTTGGAATTAGCCAGAAATCTTCACGCGTGGGCGCTGTTTCGAGAATTTCATTGAGCAATTGTGTAGGCTTTACAGCGCCGCCGCGCTTCTCGAACTCGTCATCAAACCGCGCCAGCGCTTCGTTGAGGAGTTCTTGGCGGCTGACAGTGCGCGCGGCAGTGAACTGATCGTCGACGAACTTCGGCAGCTGTCCGGTGCCGAACATGACTTGGTCTTTGACCAAAAGCGGCGGGTTCACCTCGGTGTAGCCGTGCTCGCCGGTTTGGATGTCGAGCATGAAGGCGGCGAGCGCCCGTTCGAGACGCGCGAGCTGGCCGCGCAGCACGACGAAGCGCGCGCCCGAGAGACGGGCGGCGGCTTCGAAATCCATCATGCCGAGCGCTTCGCCGAGCGTGACGTGATCGGCGGTGAGATCGAGTGCGGGCGGGTTGGCGCCCGATTGGATGTACCAGCGCCGGACTTCAACGTTTCCGTTTTCGTCTGCTCCATCCGGCGCATCGGGCGCAGGCAAATTTGGGATCGAGGCCAGAAGCTCGTCGCGCGCCTTCTGCCACTTGGCCTCGTCAACGCTCGTATCTTCGATGCGCTGCTTAAGGGCAGCCACCTGCTCCATCAGGCGCGAGGCTTCCGCTTCGTCCTTCTTGGACTTAGCGGCGCCGATCGCTTTCGAGGCGGCGTTGCGCTGAGCTTCGGCTTCCTGCTTGGCGGTGGAGGCGATGCGCAACTTCGCATCGAGATCTACGATTTTCTTCGCCATGGGCGGCAAGCCACGGCGCGCCCAGGCGGCGTCGTACAGGTCAGGGTTCTCGCGGATGGCGCGGATATCGTGCATGGGCGGTGCTTAGCGGAAGGTGCGCGGAAGCGCTACGGGGCCGGCGGATGGACGTCGGCGGAGGCTTCCTCTTTCGCCCGCGTCTTTTCCATGGCGGCTACGATCCAGATCGAAATTTCGTAGAGCATGTAGACCGGGAGAGCCATCACGAACATGGAGATGACGTCGTTGGGCGTCACCAACGCGGAGAACGCAGCGATGCCCACGATGGCGTAGCGGCGGCCCTTTCGGAGCAGCGACGATGAGACAATGCCGACGCGCCCGAGCAGCGAGAGGACGACCGGCAGCTGAAACATAAGGCCAAAGGCAAGAACCAGCGTCGTCACCAGGCCCATATATTCTTCGACCTTCGGCAAGTACGTGACCTGCACCGGGCCTTCGGTGACTTCTTGAGTCAACGCAAAGTTCAGCGCGAATGGCATGGCGATGTAGAACACGAACGCGCCGCCCAGCGCGAACATGATCGGCGCCGCCAGCAGGAACGGCGCGACGGCGGAGCGCTCCTTCCGATAGAGGCCAGGCGCGATGAAGGCGTAGGCCTGCCAGGCGATCACGGGGAACGCGAAGACGATGCCGCCAAAGAGCGCGATCTGCATCTTCACAGAGAAGAAGCCGAACGCGCCGGTGTTGATGAGCTGGATCGCGTCGCCCACGCGATCGGGGTGCGCCACGGCCATCGCCGTCTGGAACGGGTGCACCATGAACATAAAAAGTGGGTCGACGAAGATAAAGCAGACGATGAAGCCGACGACGACCGCGCCGATCGCGGTCACCAGGCGGTTGCGCAACTCAGCCAGATGATCGAGCAGCGGCGCGCGCGAGGCTTCGATTTCCTCGTCGTCGGTCAGCTGGTTCTTCTTCTGGGCAGCCGTGCTCACGACGCGCCCCGCACCGCTGGCGGGACGACGTCGGCATGTTCGGGCAGGTCAGCGAAAGTTGGCTCGTCCGCAGCGGTGTTTTCAGCCACCTCATCGGCGGGAGCCTCGGCTGGCGCTTCAGGCGCCGGCTTTGGAGTGGCGGCTGGCGGCGGGATCGCAGGTTGCGATTTGATGCCGGCGTAGTCTTCGAGCGTTGGAAGCGGTTTCGTGATCTCGCTGCGGATTTCTTGCAGCGATGTCGTGCGGCGGAGCGCTTCGACTTCCTTCTTCAGCTCATCGAGCTCGGCTTGGCGCGCGAGTTCATCGAACCCAGTGCGGAACTCCTGCGCCATGCCGCGCAGCTTCGCCGTCCACTTACCGAGCTTGCGGAACAGCAGCGGCAAATCCTTCGGCCCCACCACCACAAGGGCGAGGATGCCG
>JAWKUZ010000018.1:0-59515 GCA_041398305.1 Hyphomonadaceae bacterium | reverse complement strand
CCTTCAGCGGCGAGCATGATCCGGCGACGCTATGGCGGCTGCTCTCGCTCTCGACCGCGAACGCACAAGCCCCGCTTGGTCAATTTCAGTACACGAACGAGGGCTACAACATCGCCACGATCATGACGGATCGAAAGCTCGGCATACGGTGGCAGGACCTCCTGCAACGCGAGGTTTTCGGACCTGCGGACATGACGCGGGCAAGCGCCTATATGTCACGCGCGAAGGCGCAAGGTGTGGTGGCGACGCCGTATCTCGCCTCGATGCCGGAGGGGCCGACGCGGGCCTATCTGGAGAAGACCGATCAAACCATGCAATCGGCGGGTGGCGTGGTGATGAGCGCGCACGATGGCGCGCGTTGGATCGAACTGATGGTCGAAGACGGCCGCATCGGCGGACGCCAAATCATTCCCGCCGCTGCCGTGCAAATGGTGCGCGAGCAGCAAGTGTCGGTGACGGCTGAGTTCGACGGCTATCAGCGGGATGGCTATGCGTTGGGCTGGTATCTCGGCCCTCATCGCGACGAGGCGCTGATGCATCATTTCGGCGGCTTCGCCGGCGCGCGCGCCCATGTTTCGTTCATCCCCGCCCGCCATATCGGCGTCACCGCGTTCGTGAACGACAGCACTGGCGCGGCGCCGATCGTCGATGCGATCGCGAACTATGTTTATGATCGCAGCGCCAGTCGCGCCGACGCGGATGCGAAGTTCGAGGAAGCAATCGCCGCCGTCGTGGCGCTTGTGGAGCGTGGCCGGAGCCGTGTCGCCGCCGATCGTGCCGCGCGCGCCGATCGCCAATGGACGCTCACGCGGCCGCACGCGGACTACGCCGGCCGCTATCTTAGCGATGCGCTGGGCGCCATCGATATCGCCGTATCGGGACAAGAGATCGAAGTGCGTGCAGGTGTCATGCACGCCATAGCCACGCCGTTCACCCAGCCGGACTCGATCCGCGTCGAACTCGCGCCCGGCCAAGGCTGGGCCATCGCGTTCGACATGGGCGATGCCGGGCCTACGGCGCTCAGCATCATGGGCGAACGCTTCTTGCGGACCTAACGCCCGACGCTACGGCCCACGGGACTTCCGTCGCTGCTATTCGACGCTTCTGAGCGAGCCCCCTATGATCCCTTCGCCGGATCGCGAACATGTTTCCCGATCACGGAGTTGAGCGGTATTCGACTAAGCGCTACCCTCCTGAAGGGGGAAGAGTATGGCCTACGAGAACCGCCTGCTTGAGCAGGACTATTTTTATACCCATTCAGAGCCGCATCGTCGACGACCGACGGTCGTTCATTTTCCGCAACTCATCACCCACACAGCAACGTATTACGCGCCTAACGAAACGCAGTTTCCACGCCAAGCTTTTGAGAACTGGCTCACCAACACGTTCCTGACAGAACAGCCGGGCCAGTGGCTGATGCGCGATCCAAACGGCGCGGGACCCGGTTCCCCCCTCGATGACGCTTTAATCAAACGATTTTCCCAGATAGCTCAACGATCGACCGCGGAAGAAGACCAAGACCGAACGGTCGGAGGTGCAAAGTCTCCACCTGATTTCGACGTCGAGTTCTTCCTCGAACTAGAGCACGTCAAACTCCCAGGGATTGTCCTGAGATTGGAGGCTCATCGGGAGTATTTCTGCATCACCTTGTTTCGCCCGCTTGAAGCGAACGAATGTTCGCTGAGCTCTTGCTTCAATCTGTGTGATGAGCTTGCGCCGCAACCCGGAAAGCTCAACTCCCACAACCCCCTTCACAAGGTTTACAAGGCGGTTGCCGATACATTTGCGAACGCCACGTTCGCGAACTTTCAAGGCGTTGTCCTTGGCAGTTCGAGCTTTGAAGACGGCCCCTTCTTTCCCCCTTACCGAGGCCGAGAACCAACCGATGTCGAATTGGCCAAAACGGTTCAGTTCCTCAAGCGGTGCAAAGAAGACTTCGGCAACGGCGTATTGGAAGCAAACCGGCACGACGCCGTAGCATGCTATTTCCAGCACTATCAGGCGCTCTATGTGTCGGGGCTTGGGGGGCAGGCCACAAAAGATTCTAAGAACCCACTGCGGTACGTCGTCATTCACAGTGAGCCCACGTTCGACCAATCCGGTTACGATGGCGCGACGGATCGCCATCGACTGTCGCGCCTGGTCAATCGCCTCAACAGCATTGGCACCCTGCGCCTAGCGGCGCTTCGCGACTTACGACTGCTGCGGCGCGCGGGCGAAAGGTTGCGGCGCATCGAAATGCTACTCGGATCTGCAGGGGTACACCCAAAACAGAAGACGCGGCGCGACGAGCTGACTACCATCATGTACGAGCTCGATAACATTGCGCGCGCTAGCTCGGACGCGGGCGTGCCCATCTTTTATCGTACCGCGCGCGCCAAGTATTACTTCGCCCAGATGCAAAGGCTGCTTATCGATATGGATGTCGGCCACATCCCGTCATGGCAGAACTACGAGCAGTTTCTGCGTCGGCGTCTGTATTCGTCCTTCGAATTTGCTGCAGGTCTAGGCCAACGCATATTGGACCTCTGGGAAATTGCCCGTTCGCGCGCCGAAGTGGCTGAAGCCCATGCGCTCAGTTGGCTTAAGTCGGCGGCAAACGCCGCTTCCGTCATTCTGCTACCGCTTGCGGCTGCCGATATGTTGCGGGACCGTACGCCGTTCGCGGCGCTTTGGGACTGGCTCAGCACGATCGCTGTCAGCTACCTTCCCATATCGGGGTTGATCGTCGGCTTTTCGCACGTCGTGCCCGAGTGGCTCACGAACTGGTGGTCGCGCGCCGACGTCCGCGAGTTCGTGATAACCTACGTTCTCGCGCTGACGGTCTGGCTGGTCATCGTTGCCCCCCTCGGAAAGCAGGCAGCCGCGCAGCGTTACGAATAAACGCTCCGACCCGAGATGAACTAGAACTTGTGCGGTGATGAAATACCGCCTCGTTCCCGTTAGCCCTTGCTTCCGGGGTCGAAATGCGTATTTTCCGCGCCTTCGCGATCCGCGGCCCCGGGGGCTTACCGCCATCCGGGGTCCATCGTTTTGACCGGTCTTCCGCCGGCCAGGGCGCCGCGGGTTCTAACGGAAGAGGAAAATATGGCTTTCTACGAGCACGTGCTGATCGCACGTCCGGAGATCTCGCCCCAGCAGGTCGATACGCTGGTGGAAGAGCTCACCAAGACGATCAAAGAACTCGGTGGCAACACCACGAAGACCGAATACTGGGGCCTTCGGAACCTCACCTACCGCATCAAGAAGAACCGCAAGGGCCACTACGCGCTCATCAACATCGACGCTCCGGCGACGGTGGTGCATGAGTTCGAACGCCGTCTGCGCATCAACGAAGACGTGATGCGCTACAAGACGATCCGCGTCGAAGCGTTGGACGAAGAACCCTCGCCGATCCTGGCCCGTCGCGATCGCGACGAGCGCCGCCGTTCACGCCGCGAAGGCGGCCGCGACGGTGAAGACGGTGGCGGCGATTATGAAGGCGGGGAGGAATGATCATGGCTGCGAAGCAAGCTAAAGGCGCCCCGAAGTTCAACATCTCGAACATTCCGGCTCGCCGTCCGTTCGGCCGCCGGCGCAAGGTGTGCCCGTTCTCCGGCGCCGCCGCACCGAAGATCGACTACAAGGACGTGAAGATGCTCCAACGCTACATCAGCGAAAAGGGCAAGATCGTCCCGGCGCGCATCACCGCCGTTTCCGCCAAGAAGCAACGCGAACTCGCGAAAGCCATCAAGCTGGCCCGCGAACTCGCTCTGCTTCCGTTCGCTGTTCAATAAGGAGGGCTGAGCCATGCAAGTCATCCTGCTTGAACGCGTCGAAAATCTCGGCGGCATTGGCGACGAAGTGAAGGTGCGCGACGGTTATGCGCGCAACTTCCTGTTGCCCGGCAAGAAGGCGCTGCGCGCCAACGAAGCCAACCGCAAAATCTTCGAAGGCCGTCGCGCCGAACTCGAAGCCCGCAACGCCGAAGCGAAAGCCGCGGCGGAGAAGGCCTCGGGCAAGATTGATGGCCAAAGCTACGTCCTCATCCGCTCGGCGGGTGAAGGCGGCCAGCTTTACGGCTCGGTCTCTTCGCGCGACGTCGCCGACGAGATCCTCAAGGCCGGCGCCAAGATCGAACGCAACGCTGTTGTGCTCGACAAGCCGATCAAGTCGATCGGCGTCTATGATGTGCGCGTGCGCTTGCACGCTGACGTCTCGGCGACGGTGAAGGTCAACGTGGCCCGTTCGACCGACGAAGCCGAGCGCCAAGCGCGCGGCGAAAACGTCATCGCTTCGGCGATCGAAGCCGAGCGTGCGACGGCGGAAGCTGCTGCGAAGGAACTCGCGGCGCAGTCGATCACAAACGATCCGTCTGCTCGCGCCGAATAAGCGTAGAGCAACAAAGCTCAAAGGCCCGTGCATCGAAGATGCGCGGGCCTTTTTCTTTGTCCAGATACTGGGCGCCTGTCGATTCTGTTTCGCGTCAACAACAAAGAGTCGTCAGTGACTCAGTAAAACCAACGTCAAAGTTCCGGGCCCTAAACGATTGCCGCGCCGAATCGGCTCATCTTGCCGGCAATGTCCAATCAACCCGCCCTCCCCTTGTCCCAACCGGGCCAGCAACCGGCGCTGCGCGTAGCGCCGCATAATCTCGAAGCCGAGCAAGCGCTCTTGGGCGCCATCTTGTTCGACAACGAGACCATGAACCGGATCACGTCGTTGCTCAAAGAGCAGCACTTCTACGATCCCGTTCATGGCCGGATCTTCGCAACATGCGCCGACATGATCGCGGCCGGCCAACTCGCCGATGGCGTTACGCTCAAAGAGAAGTTCGCCAAGGATGGCGGCATTAAGGAAATCGGCGGTGCGCTCTATCTGATGAAGCTTCTGGAGAACGCTGCGCCGCTCTCCACGCACGCTCAGGGCTACGCCGAACTTATCTATGACCTCGCGCTGCGCCGCGCGCTGATCCGTGTTGGCGGTGAGATCTCGAACCTCGCGGAGAACCCGCCCGAGGATAAGGACGCGCGAGACATTATCGAAGAGGCGGAGAAGACCCTGTTCACGCTCGCTGAAGCAGGAACGCAGAATCGCGGGTTTCAAGATTTTAAAACCGCGCTCACGGCTTCGATCAATGTCGCAACTGCCGCGAAGAACCGAGGCTCTGACGTTTCAGGGATTGCCTCAGGCTTTAGAGACCTCGATCACTTGCTCGGCGGTTTGCACGGTTCGGATCTATTGATCCTCGCTGGCCGCCCCTCGATGGGCAAAACTGCACTGGCGCTGAACATTGCGATGAACGTCGCCCGCGCGAAACAGAAGGCGGTCGAAGCCGGCGACGAGCAACACTTTGGTGGGACGGTCGGGTTCTTCTCGCTCGAAATGTCGGGTGAGCAGCTAGCGACACGTATCTTGTCGGACTTCGCCGAAATCGAATCTCACAAGATCCGCCAGGGCAAGATTTCGACCGAGGAATACACGCGCCTCGCCGATAGCGCCATGATGCTGCAAACGCTGCCGCTGCACGTCGATGAAACCGGCGGTATTTCAATCGCGCATCTGCATAACCGCGCGCGGCGCCTGAAGCGCTCGCCATCGGGCCTCGACTTCATCGTCGTCGACTACCTGCAGCTGGTTACAGCTTCGGGCAAGGTCGACGGGCGCGTTCAGGAAGTCAGCCAGATTACACAGGGGCTTAAGGCGCTAGCGAAGGACCTCAACGTGCCAGTGCTGGCGCTCTCGCAGCTCTCGCGACAGGTGGAGTCACGGGACGACAAAAGACCGCAGCTCTCAGACCTTCGTGAATCGGGATCGATCGAGCAGGACGCCGACATCGTCATGTTTGTGTACCGCGAGGAATATTACTTGAGCCGGGCCCAACCCGAGGAAGGCTCTGAGGATTACATTAAATGGCGCGCAAAACTTGATAGCGTCGCCAATCGCGCCGAACTAATCATCGGCAAGAACCGCCACGGCCCTATCGAAACGGTGCACCTCCATTTCAAAGGACAATTCACCCGCTTCTCCTCCCTCGCCCAGTGAGGCAACGCGCGAGCGGCCACGGCTCGCGCGGCTCAAGGTCGATCACGCTGCAATTGTCGAGAACTGGAATACGTTCCGGAAGCTCGCGCCGAGCGCGGCTGTCGCTGCTGTGGTCAAAGCGGACGGGTATGGGCTAGGCGCCGTCGGCGCCGCGCGCGCTTTGGCGCAAGCTGGCGCGCGCGTATTCTTCACGGCGACCTCGCACGAAGCGGTTTATGTCCGCCGCGCCTTGGGCGAAGGCCCTCAAGTCTTTGTCCTGAACGGCCCCGCCGACGACATCGATGTCCTGCAAGCGCACAAGCTTACCCCAGTCCTAAACTCGTTGGCGCAGATCAAGGCCTGGGACGCGCGTGGACCCGCGGCGCTGCATATCGATACGGGGATGAATCGCCTCGGCCTTGGCCCCGAGGAATTGCCGCATGCGATGAGCGCGCTGAAAGACACATCGCTGGCGCTGGTGATGAGTCACCTCGCCTGCGGCTCGGATGTGAAGCACACTTTCAACACAACGCAGCTACGCCGCTTCATCGACGCCTCGATGCTCTTCCCACGCGCGCCGCTTTCATTGGCGGCGACGGCAGGCGCATTGATCGGCGCAGAATATCATTTTGATCTCATTCGCCCAGGCGTTGGCCTCTATGGCTCAGGCGGCCTCGACGCAGACAACCCAAAGCTGTCCGCTGCCGCCACAATCGAAGCGCCGATATTGCAGGTGCGCGACGTTCTGCCGGGTGAAACGTTTGGCTACGGCGCAACCTTCACCGCTGCTAAGAAAATGCGCACGGCGACTGTCGCGCTCGGCTACGCGGACGGCTACTTGCGATCACTCTCCGGTCGCGGCTATGGCGTTCTGGGGGGCGCGAAGCGCCCAATTCTGGGACGCGTTTCAATGGACCTCATCATAATCGACGTCACCGGGTGCGCCGAAGCTCAACCCGGCGCGATGGTTGAATTCCTCGGCCCGAACGCGCCGTTGGAGGACATCGCACAGCTCGCCGGCACCGCGCCCTATGAATTGCTGACGACGTTCGCAGGCGCCGTGCGCAAGACAGGATCGCGCGCGTGATCAATCCGTTCGCACCAATCGGGCGTGGCCTGCTGTCCATGTTGGCTGAGATTGGCCGCTTCGCCGCGTTCACAGGGCGCGCCGTTGCCGCTGTGGTGTCGCCACCGGTCTTTGCAGGACAAATTCTGCGGCAGTGTCTGCAGATCGGCTACTTCTCGTTGCCGGTCGTCGGCGTCACCGCCGTGTTCATTGGCGCCGCCCTCGCACTTAACATCTATGTCGGCGGCGCGCGCTTCAACGCCGAACAATTCGTCCCGAACATCGTGGTCTTGGGGATCACACGTGAGCTCGGACCGGTGCTCGCCGGCCTAATGCTCGCGGGCCGCGTGAGCGCAGGTATCGCGGCCGAGATCGGCACCATGCGGGTGACCGAACAGATCGACGCTATGACCACGCTGTCGACCGATCCGTTCAAGTATCTCATTGCGCCGCGCGTGCTGGCGGCGACGCTAACGCTGCCGATCCTAGTGCTCGTCGCCGACATCATCGGCGTGATGGGCGGCTACTTGGTCGCGGTGAACAGTCTCGACTTCAACGGCGCGGCCTATCTGCGCAATACGTTCAACTTCATGGAGCCGCAGGACGTCGGGCTTGGCCTCATCAAGGCCGCCGTATTCGGTTTCATCATCGCCACCGTCGGTTCGTACCAAGGCTTCCGCTCAAACGGCGGCGCGTTGGGCGTCGGACGCGCCACCACTAACGCTGTGGTCGTGGCCATCGTGCTCATTCTGGCGGTGAACTACCTCATCACCGCGTTCTTCGTGGAGTAGAGCCGATGGCCGCTAAACTCCAACTTGTCGGCATCAAGAAAAAGCTGCGCGGGCGCCAGGTGCTCGACGGCGTCGATATCGATGTAGCGCAGGGCCGCTCGCTTGTGATCATCGGCGGCTCGGGCCAGGGCAAGTCGGTGACGCTGAAGTGCGCGCTAGGTCTGATGAAGCCAGACAGCGGCCAAGTGCTGGTCGACGGCGCGGACGTGACGCGCATGCCGCCGGAAATCCGCCAACGCGTGATGCGCAAGTTCGGGATGCTATTTCAGGGCGGCGCGCTGTTCGACTCTCTGACAGTCTGGGAAAACATCGCCTTCCGCCTGATTAATGCCGACAAGGTGGGCCGCAGCGAGGCGCGCGAACGCGCGATCGAAGTCATGCGCGAAGTGCGCCTCGCGCCAGAGTTCGCCGACGTGCGGCCAGTTGAGCTCTCCGGCGGCATGCAGAAGCGCGCTGGCTTGGCGCGTGCGATCATCGCCAAACCCGACATTTTGTTCTTCGATGAGCCCACAACGGGCCTCGATCCAATCACCGCAGACGCGATCAACGATCTCATCGTCGAGATGGTGAAAGAGCTCGGCTGCGCCGCAGTCTCCATCACCCACGACATGCCGAGCGCGCGTAAGATCGCCGACGAGATCGCCATGCTGCACAATGGCAAGATCGTCTGGCGCGGACCCACTGCCGCGCTCGACGCCAGCGGCAACGCAATGGTCGATCAGTTCGTGGCGGGACGCGCCGATGGGCCGATCCAAGCCGTCGTCTAGCTGCGGCTCGCATCGCTCAAACGCTGAAGCCGTACTTCTCCTTCAGAAAATCCTTGATCTCCTGCGTCGGCCCTTCGCCGTAACACGAAGCGATGACCTTCCCGTACTTCTCAAGATCGACGGTGCCATCACCGTCGATCGCCTTCAGGAAGAGCCGCTCTTTAGCGGCCTGCACGTACACGAAATAGTAAGCCCAGCGCCCAGTGGTGTCCTTCGCCTTCAGCTTGTGAATGAGGTGACCGCTCCGCGCGATCTCCTTGTCCATGAACGAGCGCTTCGGTGTCTCAGGCGTGCTCATCTTTCGCTTCACCTATGCCCGCACTAACGCGGAACATGTGGCCGTCGGGATGGCGCAGGTGAAACTCACGCACGCCCCACGGTTCGTCAGTCGGCGGGTATGTGATTGTGCAGCCGAGTTTGGTCGCCTTTGAGTGAAGGGCATCGACCTCCGCTGGCGACGTCATCCACCAACTCATCCACACGCCGTCTGTCTCATCGTTGCCAGGAAACTTGGGCATGATTGTGCCACGAGAACCTTGCGCGCCGCGGCACAGGAAAATCTCGACGTTGCCAACGCATACAGCGCCGAAACCCGGCGCCGCGTCGCCATCCGGCCAGGTGAAACCTCGTTGCCATCCCAGCGCTTCAAACCATTCCTGACTCCGCAAAATGTCGGAGACGTTCAGGATTGGCGTCAGGTGCTGAACCGGCATGTGCGCCTCACAGATTTTTTTGAATCACCGCATCGAGCGCTTCTGGCTTCGCCGTTGGCGGATAGCGGCCGAGAACTTTGCCGTCGCGGCCGACCAGGAATTTGGTGAAATTCCATTTGATGCCGCGCCCCAGCAGGCCACCGCCCTTATGACGCGTGAGATAGTCGTACAGGGGATGGGCGCTTGGCCCGTTCACATCAATTTTGGCGAACATCGGGAATGTGACGTCGTAGTTGAGCGAGCAGAAACTCTTGATCTCTTCCGCGTTGCCCGGCTCTTGTTTGCCGAACTGGTTGCAGGGAAAGCCTAGGACCTCGACGCCCTGCGCAGCGTATTTGCGGTGCAACTCCTCCAACCCTTTGTATTGGTAGGTGAAGCCACATTGGCTCGCCGTGTTCACTATGAGCAGCAGTTTGCCGCGAAACTCGGAAAGCGAGCGCTCGACGCCGTTGATGTCGCGCGCGGAGAAATCATAGATCGACGTCATTGTGGGTCCGTTGCTGGTTGACGCTTTGCCGCCGGCACAAAAATCAACCCGCCGAGCAGAATGAGCGGGCCGATGAAGAAATAGATGAATCCGGCAAAGGGCGACCATGGCAGCGGAATGAGCCAGGCGCCCCCCGCCGCGCCAATGCCCACGGCGGCGTGAACGCCGTTCTGCCAGCAGGCAAAGCGCGTCAGCTGCCGCTCGCGCTGGCTGAGATCCAGTTCATCGGCCTTCTTCAGCGCGTGCCGATAGAGCGCCAAGAACATCAAGAACACCGCAGCGTACGCCGCCGATAACATGATCAGCGAACTCTGCGCGTCATATAGTGAAAGTGGGGCCTGCGGCGCGCCTTCAATGACCGAGCGCACGAACGCAGATAACATCGTCGCCAGATACTTTAGCGGATAGACGAAGAAGAGAATGAGAAAGAGCAGCCCCGAATTGAGCGTCGTCGTCCAACCATCCTCCAGCGCGTAGCGCCTGAAGAAGATGTAGTGCATGTTCCAAATCATCAGCAGCATCGCGAATGCCGCTGCAAAACCCGGGAAGCCCCAGAGCAATTCCGTCAATTCACCGAACGAGGCCGGCGGTGCGTTCGAGACCACCAACAATGTCAGCGCAAACGCGAACACCATATCTGAGAGCGCTTCCACGCGGGTCGGCTGCGCGCCCCGCCAGCGGAATTCTCGCTCGCCCTTCAAAGGGTGCAGGTCGCGTATCGCCATCCCACATGCGTTAGCAGACGCCGCGCGCTAAGCTCAACCAGAAGGATTCGCCCGAGGTCAGAATGGCCAAACCCGATCACGTTTATACCTGCCAGGCCTGCGGCTCGATCTGGCCCAAGTGGACCGGTAAATGCGATGCGTGCGGCGAGTGGAACACCTTGGTCGAGGAAGCGGCGCGCCCTGTTGTGCCCGGCTCGATGGCCGCGCCCGTGGGCGGCGGCAAAAAGAGCAAAGGCGTCTCGTTTGTTGATCTCGCTGGCACGGCCGACCCGCCGCCCCGCATCGCGACCGGCATTTCGGAACTGGACCGCGTCTGCGGCGGCGGCTTGGTGCCGGCGTCAGCGATCCTGATCGGCGGTGATCCAGGCGTCGGAAAATCGACTTTGCTACTGCAGGGCGCTGCTTCGCTCGCACGCGGCGGAGCTTCAGTCGCTTACGTCACCGGCGAAGAGGCGGAGGCGCAGGTGCAAGAGCGCGCGCGGCGCCTTCAGGCGGCTGACGCCAGCGTCCACCTCGCGGCGGAAACAGATCTGCGGAAAATCCTCGAAGGCTTGAAGGCGCTGAAGCCGGACGTCGTTGTCGTTGACTCTATCCAGACGCTGTATGCCGACGGCATCGAAGCGGCGCCGGGCACGGTGGCGCAAGTTCGCGCGTGCGCGCACGAATTGGTGCGGTTCGCCAAGAAGTCCGGCGCAGTGCTGATACTGGTTGGCCACGTGACGAAGGATGGCCAGATCGCCGGCCCGCGTGTCGTGGAGCACCTTGTCGATGCGGTGATCTATTTTGAAGGCGAGCGCGGTTTGCCGTTCCGGATTCTGCGCGCCGTGAAGAACAGGTTCGGACCGACCGATGAGATCGGCGTGTTCGAGATGGTCGAGCAAGGCTTGGTGGAGACGCCAAACCCATCGGCACTCTTCCTCGGCGATGCGGGCGAGCGGCCTTCGGGCGCAGCGGTGTTCGCCGGCGTAGAAGGCTCGCGGCCGGTGCTGGTGGAGATCCAGGCGCTTGCCGCGCAGACAGCGTACGGCACGCCGAGGCGGGCTGTGGTCGGTTGGGATTCCGCGCGCCTCGCCATGATCCTCGCCGTGCTCGAGACACGGTGCGGTCTCTCGTTCTCAGGGCGCGACGTCTATCTCTCAGTCGCCGGCGGCTTGCGCATCACCGAGCCGGCAGCCGATCTCGCGGTCGCGGCCGCGCTCATATCGGCACTCGCCGACAAGTCACTGCCTAAGCACTGCGTAGTGTTCGGCGAAGTGGCGCTTTCAGGCGAAGTTCGCCCCTCCGGGCGCAGCGATCTGCGGCTGAAGGAGGCGGCGAAGCTGGGTTTCACCAACGCGTTCGCGCCCCCGCAGAAGAAGAACAGCGGCGCAAGCGGCGTGAAGGTGAAACAGATTGGCCATATCGCCGATTTGGCGGCAGCAATTGGCGTGGAACCACAATAAGGACGGCTAGCTGCTCAAGCAGTCCGGACTCTTGCCGCCATTCTCGCGGAGATAGCCGACATAGTACTCGGCCATGCCCGCCGCGCGCCGCTGGCTCATTTCGTCAGTATTGAACGCGGCCGTAGCTTGCGCCCATGGCGACGCGCACGACGAGGCTTCCGCTTCGCCGCCCGCGCAATCGATGAAGGCGTTGTAGGCTGCTCGCCAAGTGTTGAATTGGTCACGCGTCATCGGTTCGCCGTGACCAGCAATCGCAATGCGAAATGGCGTCGCCCACACTTCATCCAATGCTTCACGCCAACGCTGTGGGCATGCGGTTTCGAAGAACGGCGCAGGCAGCGTGACCAGATCGCCAATCACCGCGACGCGAGTGCGGCGGTCATAGAACCAGACATCGGCATCGGTCACGGCGCCGTTGGTGACGTGCACGTCGAAACGCCGGCCCGCCAACCTCATGCGCTGCGAGCGCGCGAGCACAACGTCCGGACGCAGCGTTTGGCTTTGCGCCATTGTGTCGAGGAAGATTTGCACCTCTTCGCGCTGCACGGGCGTGATCTCGGTATCGCCAAGCATCGCCTGCGCACCTTCCATGTTGCGGACGAGGAAACCGCCGGGGCCGATGACGCGGTCGACAGCGCTCGTCGTGTAAACCCGCGCGCCGGGATACGCGGCCTTCAGACGACCATTGCCGCTCGAATGATCCAGATGCCAGTGCGTGTTGATGATGGCCGCGATGGGCCGCCCACGATCCTGGGCGTAGGCAAGGATAGCGTCGCTGTGCCAAGCGTGGCGGCCACTGTCGACAACGACCAAACCCTGCGGAGCGTCGAAGATGATGGTGTTACCGTCCGGACCCCGCCCCGGCTCGAAACCGCCCGGTTGCAGGTGAACGCCGGCGGCGATCTCGCGGACCGGAGGGACAGTGGGCGTTTGGCCCGCCAGTTGGGCGACAATCAGCAGAGGCAAGAGCATGGGCTGGAGTCTGGCTTCATTCCGACAACGAAACCCCCACAGTTCGACCAGCCGACCCGGTGCTGCGACTGCCCTCTGACCGCGCGTGGCGCCTTCCCAATCGTCAGCGGGCCGTCTAATCCAGGTTCCAGGGACGCGCCCAGAAACGGGCGGCATGGGAGTGGGCGATGGATCTCGGTTTCACCTGGTTCGATTTCGCCGCCTTGGTTGTGCTCGGCCTGTCGGGCGTCATGGCGTTCGCGCGCGGCCTGATCCGCGAAGTGTTCTCAATCATCGCCTTCATCGGGGCGGCGATCGCGGCGGTGTTTTTCGCCGGGATGCTGCGTCCGATCGTCGAAAGTTTCACACCCCTTTCTGGGCCTCTGGCATCCGTCGCCGCAGGGCTTCTGGTGTTCCTAGTGGTGTTCATCGTGATCACTGTGATCACCTCCACGGTCGCAAAAACCGCTCACCAATCCACTGAAATTGGCTCTTTTGACCGCGCAGCGGGCCTCGCGTTCGGCATCCTGCGCGGGGTATTGGTGGTGTCGTTGTTCGTGCTGCTGATGCGCCAAACGACGGTGGAAGACAGCACTCAGCCTGCAGATCCGATGCAGGGCGCTATACGCGGCGCGCGCACCTATCCTATCTATGACGGTGTAGCCTCTGCTCTCGAAGCAGTGCTGCCGCAGGCCCGCGACCGGGCCCGTGATATAATCGACCGTCGTGAGGGCGAGTCGGCGCCGATCCCACCGGCCGACGAACCCGAAACAACCCAGGCCCCGCCCACCTGAGGATCTAAATGACCGCCGAGCGCCCCTCCCTCCACTTCCAGACGGCGCCCGAAGACCCGGTCGATAAATGGGAGCATGACGACAAGCCCCGCGAAGAATGTGGGGTGTTCGGTGTTTTCGGTTCGGAAGACGCCTCGGTTCTGACAGCGCTCGGTCTCCACGGGCTACAGCATCGCGGCCAGGAAGGTTGCGGCATCGTCAGCTACGACGGCGATAAGTTCTATCACGAACGCTACCTCGGCTTGGTCGGCGAGCACTTCTCGGCGGGCGACGTGCCGGAGCGGCTGCCGGGATCATCCGCCATCGGCCACACCCGCTACGCCACCGCCGGCGGCACCATTCTCCGCAACGTCCAGCCGCTCTTCGCCGATCTCGCGTTGGGCGGTTTTGCTGTCGCCCACAACGGCAACCTCACCAACGCCGTCGATCTCCGCAACCGCCTCGTCCAGAACGGTTCGATCTTCCAATCGACTTCGGACACCGAGTGCATTCTTCAACTCATCGCGCAGTCGAAGAAACCGCGCGTAGTTGAGCGTTTTGTCGAGGCGCTGCACGACATCCAAGGCGCCTACGCACTCGTTGCGCTCACCGAAAACATGATGATCGGCGCCCGCGACCCGATCGGCATCCGCCCGTTGGTGCTCGGCGAAACCGCCGGCGCCATGATCCTCGCATCAGAGACGTGCGCGCTCGATATGATCGGCGCCAAGTTCGTGCGCACGATCGAACCGGGCGAAGTTGTCGTCATCACGCGCGCCAACAACGGCAGAGTGACGGTCGATAGCCACTTCCCGTTCCCCCGCCGCGCGGCGCGCCCGTGCATTTTCGAGTTTGTCTATTTCGCAAGACCTGACTCGGTGATCGACGGCCGCAGCGTCTACGACATTCGCAAGCGCATGGGCCGGCGTCTCGCCGAGGAGACCGGCGTCAAAGCGGATGTAATCGTACCCGTGCCGGACTCAGGCGTGCCGGCCGCCATGGGCTTCGCCGAACAGAGCGGCATCCCTTATGAACTCGGCATCATCCGCAACCATTATGTGGGCCGCACTTTCATCCAGCCGAAGCAAGCGATCCGTGACATGGGCGTGCGCCTGAAGCACTCCGCCAACCGTAACGTCATCAAAGGCAAGCGCGTCGTGTTGGTCGATGACTCAATCGTGCGCGGCACCACCTCGCGCAAGATCGTGCAGATGGTGCGCGACGCCGGCGCCAAGGAAGTCCACTTCCGTAGCGCCTCGCCACCAATCAAGTTTCCGGATTTCTACGGCATTGATATGCCCGCGCTCTCCGAACTGATGGCCGCGCAGATGACACTCGAAGAAATGCGCAAGTCGCTCGGCGTTGATAGCCTTGGCTTCCTATCCGTTGATGGTCTCTACGCGGCCATGGGCGAAGCCAAGCGCGACGCCGCCAATCCGCAATTCACGGATCACGCCTTCACCGGCGACTATCCGACGCCGCTGCTCGACCAAGAGAAGGCCAACTCAGAGCAAGGCTTGCAGCTGCCGCTGATCACCGAAAACGCCGCGGAATGAGCGGCGCACCAACGAAACGTCTCGCGCTCGTTACCGGCGCATCGCGGGGCATTGGCCGCGCGGTGGCGCTGGAATTGGCGCGGCAGACTTGGCGGGTCATCGCGGTGGCGCGCGCCCAGAAAGCGCTGGAGAAACTCGACGACGAGATTCGCGCGCTCGGCGGCGAAGCGACGCTCATCCCGCTGGACCTGCGCGATGGCTCGGCGATTGATCAATTGGCCGCGCCACTCTTCGAGCGCTTCGGCAAACTTGACGGTTTGGCCGCGTGCGCCGGCGCGCTCGGCTCACTGACACCGGCGTTTCAGGCCACACCAGCGATCATGGACGAAACCGTTCAGGTCAATTTCCTCGCCAACCAGCGCCTCATCCGGGCGCTCCATCCGTTGTTGCGAGAGTCGGACGCGGGCCGCGCTGTTTTCCTCACCTCCGGCGCGTCGAAGAACCCTCGTGCATACTGGGCGCCCTACGCCGCATCAAAAGCCGCGCTCGATGCGCTGGTGATTTCGTATGCGGCCGAGGTCGGCAATGTCAGCAACGTCCGCGCCAACCTCTTCAATCCAGGCCCGACGCGCACATCGATGCGCGCCAAAGCCTATCCCGGCGAAGACCCGATGACGCTGCCGGCGCCGGAGGAAGTCGCACCTTCGATCGTGCGCATGCTGCAACCGGACTACCCGGAGAACGGCGCGTGGGTGCAGTTCGAACGCTAAGCTACGACGCAATCATCATTGGCGGCGGTGCAGCTGGGCTCTACTGCGCCATGCAAGCTGGGCGTCGCGGCAAGCGTGTTTTGGTGCTTGAACACAACACCGAAGTCGGGGCCAAGATCCTGATCTCCGGCGGCGGCCGCTGCAACTTCACCAACCTGCAGACGGCGCCCGATCGCTTCATCTCCGCTAATCCGCATTTCGCGCGATCCGCTCTTGCGCGTCACACCCAGCATGACTTCATCTCGCTCGTTCAAAAGCATCGTATCTCTCACTACGAGAAAACCCTCGGACAGCTCTTCTGCGAGGGGGCGCGTTCGTCTGCCAAGATTGTGAAAATGCTGTTGGACGAGTGCAGCGCCGGCGGCGTCGCCGTTCGCATAGGTTGCCGGGTAACAAGCATACAGCGCGGCCCACGCTTCACCGTAGAGACAAGCCAAGGCGCATTTGAAAGCGACAAGCTCGTCGTAGCCACCGGCGGGTTGTCCATCCCAAAGCTGGGCGCCACTGGGTTTGCGTTCGAAATCGCCAAGCAATTCGACATTCCGATCGTCGAGAAGCGCCCCGCACTCGTGCCCCTGACGTTCAGCGAAGCAGATCTCGCTTGGACGAAAGCGCTGAGCGGCATCTCCGCCGACGTCATCGCGCGTTTCGGCAAGGCGCAATTCCGCGAGGCGGCGCTCTTTACCCATCGCGGCCTATCAGGCCCGTCAATCCTGCAAGTCTCTTCGTACTGGCGCCCGGGCGAAGCCATCGAAATCGGCTGGCTTCCCGATGCCCCACCCGATGCTCTTGTCCGGCGCAAACGAGAGCGGCCCAAAGCGCTGATGAAAACCGTGCTAGCCGACCTGATGTCCGATCGCCTGGCCACAGCCCTAAGCGAAAAGCTCCCACAAGGAGCCGTCGGTGACATGAAGGATGCCACGCTGATCGAGGCTATGTCGAAGCTCCAGGCTTGGCCGCTCACGCCGCTTGGAACCGAGGGTTACGCCAAAGCCGAAGTCATGGCCGGCGGCGTCGACACCAACGCATTGTCACAACAATCCATGGAAACGCGCGCCGTGCCGGGTTTGTTTTTCATCGGCGAGGCCGTTGATGTTACCGGATGGCTGGGCGGTTACAATTTCCAGTGGGCCTGGTCGAGCGGGTGGGCGGCAGCGCAGGCGATCTAGGCGCACGCGTCTAGGACGTCGCCACGCTCCGCTTCGCGATCAGCGCGATTGGGACGCCAACGAGCACCGTGTGCGTGAAGAGCGTCCCCGCCAGTAGCCATGGATAATTCGGATCGTTGCGAGGACGGATTTCGCTGAACGATTGCCGGAGACGCTCACTTGCCTCGCTAAAGCTCAGCGCGAAGTGTTCGTTGGCGCCTGCCGCGGACAACGGGACGACGATGTAGTTCATCACCACGTAGAGGATGAGCCCGTAGAGCACGCCCCAAAGCAGAGCCTTGCTAGTCAGCCAACGAAGCCGCAGCGCCCCGAAGAAGAATACCGCTGCCATAATGGTCGCGAGCATGAAGTGCGAAGCAAGACCGAGCCCGGCTGTCGTCCAACCGCCGGCCTGCGCGGCGTCGCGCCCGATCCAACCTGCGGCCACCGACTGAAGGACGCGTTCCGCCGGCACGCCGTAGCTGAGCGGTCCATAGACGACGATTGCGTAGATGATGTCCAGCACGCCGGCGACTGCGCCCGCCAGCAGAATTCCCCCGACAATTCGCATGCTTACCTCCATGCCCACGCCAGCTACGCAGGTGTTGCAGACAGCCGCTAGCGGAATGCGATCAGTTGCGCGAAGGTATGGACAAGGGGTGTTCGATGAATTTGCGCGCTGCGGTCTTGGCTTTCGCTCTCATTGCGGCGGCAGTCGCACCCACCCACGCTCAGGTTAATGAAGGGGCGCCGCGCGAAGCAGCGCCCGTAGCGACGTTGTCGCCAGAGCAAGTGGCGGCGGGCGAAAATCTGTTCCGTGCAATCGTGTTCGATGGCGGCGCCGTGGATCGCATCTTCGAACACATGGAAGCTGAGGTGATCCCCGAGCTGCGCAGCGACATTATCAGTTCACCACTCTATCGCGAAGCGAGTCCGGACCGCCGCGAAGCTCTGATGCAAGTCATCGACAATCTGCCAGTCTTCATGCGTCAGGAACTTACGGCGGGCCTCGTCACCATCGGCGCGAGCGCTGCGCCGCGATTTGCCGAGCGGATGTCTGCCGAACACCTAAATGCGACGGCCGAATTCATGCGTTCACCGGAGATGCGAGTCCGCTGGCGCGCCATCGTCGAAGATCGCATCGACTTGGATAAGCCAATGCCGAGCTTTCCTGATTGGCGCGACGTCGGCGATTTCGCGCAAACACCGGCCGGTCAGGCGTTCGCCGAACAGCAAGAAGCGCTTGGCGATATCTTGGACGAAGAGTCCGAGCGGACGCTTGCCATCGTTTTTCCGCGAATGCTGGCGGGGCTGAGCGGCCAGATGTGCGATGCGCTTGGGAGCGATTGCCCAGACCACATTCGCGATGCGGCCGGGCGTATCTGATCCGCGGATCAATCCTCGCTATCGGCGTAGGGGTTCTTACCGGCCTTCACGATCAACCGGATCGGCGCGGCGTGGAGTTCGAACGCGTCGCGTAGGGCGTTTACGAGGTAGCGCTTGTAGCTCTCCGGCATTTCCTCGGCGCGCGACGAAATCAGCACGAACGTGGGTGGGCGCGCTTTGATCTGAGTCAGATAGCGGGGCTTTATGCGCTTGCCGCCGACAGCCGGCGGCGGGTGACGGGCAATAGTGGCGTAGAGCCACTCGTTTAGGTCCTTGGTTTTGACCCGCGCCGTCCAATCCTCGTGCGCCTCTTCCACCGCCCGCATGAGCCGGTCGAGTCCCACGCCGGATTGTGCGGCAACCGTCACCAGCGGCGCACCACGCGCCTGCGGCAGGCTTTCACGCGCCACCAACTTCAGTTCTTCGAAGTGAGCGCGCGTATCCTCGATTGTGTCCCACTTAGCGAGACAAAACACGAGCGCGCGCCCCTCGCGCACCACGAGATCGGCGATCGACAGATCTTGCTTTTCGAACGCCTCATTGGCGTCCATCACCAGCACGCAGATGTCAGCGAACTTGAGCGCATGGATGCTGTCGCCAACCGACATCCGCTCTAGCTTCGCTTGCACCTTGGCTTTCTTGCGCATGCCGGCGGTGTCGACGAGGCGGAACTTCTTCCCGCGCCATTCCCAATCGATTGAGATTGAATCGCGCGTGATGCCCGCCTCCGGCCCAACAAGCAGGCGATCCTCGCCGATCAGAGCATTCACCAAGGTAGATTTGCCAGCGTTCGGACGGCCGACGATCGCGACGTTGATCGGGCGTTGGGACTTGGCCGCGTCATCCTCAGTAGCGGCTGTCTCATGCGCAACAATAGCGGCGTAAAGTTCCGACATGCCTTCGCCGTGCTCGGCTGAGAGTGCAATCGGTTCACCTAAACCCAGCGCGTAAGCTTCGGTGATGCCAACGTCGCCGGCCCGGCCCTCGACCTTATTGGCGCCGAGCACGACCGGCTTGCCCGAGCGGCGCAGCAATGCCGCGAAGGATTCATCCAACGGCAACACGCCCGCACGCGCGTCGATCAAGAACAAGATCACGTCCGCGTCACGGATCGCGATCTCGGTCTGCTCGCGCATGCGCGATTCCAACGACGCGTCCGTTGTATCTTCGAAGCCCGCCGTATCGATCAGAACAAAATCGAGATCGCCGAGCCTGCCTTTGGCCTCACGCCGGTCACGCGTGACGCCGGGCGTGTCATCCACGATCGCGAGCTTCTTGCCCGCGAGACGGTTGAACAAAGTGGACTTGCCGACATTGGGCCGCCCGACGATCGCGAGCTTGATCGTCATGGGCTCACAATATCAACGCAGGACGACGAGACGAGCTTCGTCGGTCACGATGTAAATCTGATCGTTGGCGGCGATCGGCGGAATGAAGACGGCCTGGTCGACGTCCGTTGAGGCCAGCGTCTGCCCGTTCGCCGGCGACACCGAGACGACCTCGCCTTCCGAATTGGCGAGCACCAGACGCCCGCCAACCATGATCGGGCCAGTCCAAGCCACACGGCCCTTGCGTTCGCTCTCATTACGATAGCGACGCAGTTGCACGACCCAGAACACGTTGCCCGTGCGGCGATCAAAGGCGGCGAGTTCGCCATCCACACTGATGGCATAAAGCACATCGCCCGCTACCCATGGCGTTTGAGTGGAGGCGAAGGTGCGCGCCCAGATGCGCTGGCCGCTACGCAGATCGATCGCGGCCAAAAGACCTGAGTGACTGGCGGCGTAGGCCGCGCCGCCATCAATGACCGGCCGCCCAGCGATATCGTTGATAGCGGAGAGTGAATTCATCCGGCCTGAGCGTGACAACGAGTCAGACCAAAGGCGCCGGCCATTGGCGGCCAGAAGCGCAACCACTTCGCCGGAAGCGAACGGCGCCACGACGGTCTCGCCGTCGACGCCGACGCTCGGCGCAGAAAGAATGCGCGCCGGTTCGGCGATAGCTTGATAGGTCCAACTGATTTCGCCGGTCGCGGCGTCGAAGGCGATCAGCTCGCTGTCGTTAGTGACGGCATAGACGCGATCGCCCGCGAATGTCGGCGCGGATTGGAACGGCGCGCTTGCTTGCGTACGCCAGATTTCAGCGCCGCTGCCGGCGTCCAGCGCGACAAGAAAGCCGAACCCGGTCGTTACATAAACGCGTCCCGCACCGACGGCGACACCGCCGCCGCGCGCGACGCGGTCACGGCCTTCATTCGGACGGAGGCGCTCGTCCCACAGACGATGGCCGTCGCGCGCATCAATAGCGTGCAGGCGGTGATCGGCGTCGAGGAAATAGAGGCTACCGTTCGAGATCACCGGCGGGGCAGCGATCTTCACGCGATTGTTGGAACCAGCGCCGAGATTGGCGCGCCACGCGCGCTCTAGAATAGCTGTGCCGCTCGATTGCGGTGGCGCGTTGTCGGCGGTGCCGCCCGGTTGACTCCAATCGGTGACCGAAACCGCAGGCGGCACCGTGATCGTGCGCGCTGCAAATTCCGGGTTTGGCGTCAAGCTTTCCTCAGCCGACAGGATCGACTGACGGCCGTCTTGCGGCGCGGTTTGCGCTGGCGCATCGCCGCCATCGAACGGGTTCAGCGCTCCGCCAATGCGGCTCACGGTTGAGCACGCCGACAACGCGGAAACGGCCGCGATGATGGCGATGGGACGCAAAGGCTTCATGGAGTTTCTCCTTCGGAGGGCGCGGGCGCGTTGGCGCCGTCCGCTGGTGTTTCTGTCTCGGGCGCGGGGCCCATTACGCTAAGAGCGATCTGCGCGCGCTGACGCATGGAATCCGGCGCTTCAAATGCGAGCGTGAGCTGTTCCATCGTCTCGCGCGCGAGCTGCGTTTCGCCAGCCTCCCATGCCTCGACCGCGAGCAACTCTTTCGCGAGGTATTGAATGCGCGTGCCTGAATCGATCAACGGTTGAAGACGCGTACGTAGTGCCGGGAAATCTTGGATGTCGGCGGCGATGTAAGCTGCGCGGATCTGCGCGCTCTCGCGCATGGTTTGATCTGGCGCAGCCTCCGCCGCCGCATCAAAGCCGGCCAGAGCCGCCTCGAGATCACCCTCTTGGACAAGAATGGCGGCGCGCTCCATCTGCGCCATCGCGCGATACACGCGCGGCCCCTCATTCGAGAGACGTTCGAATTCGGTTTTGGCTTCGGCAAAATTGCCCGCAGCCGCGAGTTCCTGCGCAGCCGAGAACTCGACTGCGTGCTCGCGCGCGCTATTCACTTGCCAGGCCTTCCAACCTTGCCATCCGGCAAGGGCGAAAATGAACAACGCAAACACGCCCACCAGCAATGGGCCGTACTTCTTGGCGAACGTGAGCATGCGGTCCTGCCGCAGACTCTCGTCTACCTCATTGACAAAACTATCGGTTTCGTTGGTCACACGCCGTTCCTGACCGCATGGGCCGGAAAGGCCCGTCCCCCTAAAATCGGCGGCAAGCTAGCCGCGCTCGCCGTCCCCGGCAACGCGCGGGCGCCGCGCCTTTCCGCCGCCCAGGGCATAGGTCTCGGCTGCGGCAGGAAAACGGCGGGCGCGGACGTCCGCAGCGTAGTTTGCAGCCGCTTTTCCGATCTCGGCCTTCAGATTGGCATACCGGCGGACAAATTTCGGGGTCCAATCGAACAGTCCCAAAAGGTCGTCCGTGACCAGAATTTGGCCGTCGCATTGGGCCGAGGCGCCGATGCCGATGGTGGGAGCTTTGACGGCTGCTGTTATTTCGGGAGCGAGTGTTTCGTCCACGCCCTCGACGACGATGGCAAAGGCGCCTGCCGCGTCCGCGGCGCGCGCTTCAGCGAGCACCTGCGCCCGCTCTTCCTTCGTCCGGCCCTTGGCCCGGAACTTCCCGTCCACGTTCACCGCTTGGGGGCGCAGGCCAACGTGACCCATCACGGGGATGCCGCGCTGCACCATGTAGGCAATCGTGTCGCCGACATAGGTGCCAGCCTCGACCTTGACTGCCTGGGCGCCGGTTTCCTTGAGGATGCGCGTGGCGTTAGCGAAGGCTTGCTCCGGGCTGGCCTCGTAGGACCCAAAGGGCATGTCGACCACGACCAGCGCGCGCTTGGCGCCGCGCATCACGGCTTGGCCGTGCATAATCATCATCTCAAGCGTCACGCCCACCGTGTTGGGCATGCCGTGGACGACCATACCGACACTGTCGCCGACCAACAGCACGTCGCAATGCTCGTCCAGGATCTCCGCCACGGGCGCGGTGTAGGCCGTAAGGCAAACGATCGGCTCGCCGCCCTTGCGGGCGCGGATGTCCGGCGCGGTCTGCCGGCGGATGGGCGCTTCGACGTGACGGGACATTTGGGCCTCGCTCTTAGCGCAGCGTCATAGCCCTTGCTGCACTGCGGCGCCAGCGGCCAGGCCAGATACGCGAAAGGCGGCTCTCGCGAGCCGCCTCTGCTTAAACTCGGTTAAACCAGATTATTCCTGGGTTGAGCGGTACGCTACAGCACCGCCCGCCAGAGCGGCAGTCACCAGCAAGAGCTGAGTCAGGCCCGCACCCATCGACTGGATGAAGCCTTGAGCGGCGGCGCCAGGGTCCGGCGCGGTGCTGACAGCGGCGTGAGCGCGCGCAACTTCGAGACCAACGGACGCCATGAATTCCTGGCCGAACGCGCCGGCGAATGCGTAGAGCCCCCAGGAGACGGCTGCGGCGGCGATCGTGATCGCGCCATACTGAACGTAGCTGCGCGCCTTCAGGCCAGCCTCACGGTGCGCCACCGCTTGCGTGACGTTCACCACGAACCCGTCATCTGAGGGTTCATGAGCTTCCGCGAAGGAGCGCTTCAACAGGGCGTCGAAGTCAGTCATGCGTCTGGGTCCAATAGCCGTCTAAGTTTATCTGTCCCCCTTAGTACGTGTGATTTCACAGTGCCTAGGGGAAGACCTGTGATTTCGACTATCTCTGAGTGACTGAGCCCTTCTCCGTGGTTCAGCGTCACACAAAGTCTCTCAGCATCTGACAATCTGCAAGTGCTCTTTCCAGATCCAGTTTTGCTCCGGCTGCGGCTTCCGGCGTGGACTCCTCCGATGCAGTGGCGATGCATCGTCGATTTCCTCGAACACGGCCTTCTGGCGTCGTTTGGCCATCAGGAACGTGGTGACCGCTATTCTCCTAAACCAACCCGGAAAGGCTGCCGGGGTTTCCAAGTCTCTCAATCTATCCCACGCCTTGATGAACGCCTCTTGAGCGAGATCGTCAGCTTCGGCGTGGCTCTGGCACATTCTCCTGAGCAGAGCCCTCGCCCAGCCTTGGCGGCGCTTCACCAGTTCCCCGAAGGCTGCCTGGTCCTTGGCCTGGGCTGCGATAATCAGCGCAGCTTCTGTGGCCTGAGCCAGATTGGTGAACCCCCGAGACGCCACCGATGACCACTCAGTCTTCCTTCCTCTTGGTCGCGTAATCGACGATCGCCAGCAGGATGAAAGCGATGCCCAAGGCGCCCAAAATGACGGCTGGGACCATCATGCCATTGAACGCTTCCTCAGCGTAACCTCCGACGAAATAGCCCGCCGCCGCGAAGCCGCCGCCCAGGGCCAAGAGCACGATGCCCGCGCCGAGGCTTGAACGCGCCTTGTCTTGGGGCTTCTTTTGCCCCTCGGTCAGGGTGCGCATCAGGGCAGGATCGAGCTGCTGACCCTTCTCGAGGGCCTGCGCGATCAGGTGGTGCGCCGACTGGCGCGTTCGCTCCCGCAGGTAAATTGGGACCAGAATTATGGCCGCCAAAAACCCGAAAAAGAGAAACGGAACAAAGATATCCGCATCCATTAAGGTATCTCCATAGCCCGGGGTCTAAAGCCCCTTTGCTGACTAGATGCGCAGAAGTCTGCCCTTGGATGCAAGGCGCTCAGCGGACCGCCGCAGGTGCTAAACGTTGTGTCATGAGCCGGGCAGCCGCCACCAGCGCGAAAATGCCGCCCGCACCCAGAATACCGCCCTGTACGCCCTGCCAGTTCACGCTGGTCCAGCCAGCCAGCATCAGGGCCAGGCACGCACCAGCAGCGGCTACCGCACCGGAGGTGAGCGTGGCGCGAAATGCCTCCGCCTTGAAGCGATCGGCCTCGGCGGCTCGGATCACGGCGAGCGTAAAGCTCGGGTCGCGCGGGGGCGCTGAGGCGGTGCCAAGGGCGGCTGCGAGGCGGGCTTCAGCGTCCATCGTCGGTCTCCAGCGCGCGGAGCAAACGTTCGCGCCCGCGCGTCACATGCGATTTCACCGTGCCAAGCGGCAGTTTCAAGATCTCGGCTGCTTCGCTATGCGAGAAGCCCTCACCAAGACAGAGCGCAATGACAGCGCGCTGTTCATCTGGCAGGTCGGCCATCGCACGCTGCACGGCGATGCGATCTTCCAACGGCGCACCCTCTTCAACGGTGTCGTTTTCGTCTAGCCACGCGCTATCGCGCACTTGCGCGCGGCCGTGCGCGCGCTTGGCGTCGCGCGCGACGCGAAAACCGATGCCGCTCACCCACGAGCGGAAACTCGAACGGCCCTCGAAGCGCGACAATTTGCGCCACGCGGTCACAAACGCCTCCTGCGCGAGGTCGTCCGCATCAGCCCAATGCCCAGCAAAACGCCGCAAAAACCCACGTACGGCTTGCTGATGCGCGTCGACCAAAGCTGCGTACGCGCGGCTATCTCCCTTGCGCGCCGCTGCGATGAGACGCGCCTCGTCATCCGGCGTCATCGTCTTTGCCAACGCCCGGACGCATGATGGCGAGCGCCAGACATCCAAGGGCCGTGACAGTCATCGTTGAGGCGACGACCAAGAAGGCCGTTCTGTTATCGCCATCGGCGTTCGCGAACGCGATCCAAAATCCAAAGCCAAGCGCGCTGAACACCACCACCTCGCTCCACGGTGGTTTGTTTTGGTTGGACTTGTTGAGTTGCTCATAGACGACCGCAGGCGGTTCTTTGCCGGCCTCAAGCGCCGCCTTGATCACGTCCATCGCTTGGCTACGGCGCTTGTGCTCAAGCCATTGGCTCCATCCGGCGCCAAGCATGGAGACGGCGATCGCTCCGAAAATAAAGAGCGCCACCATCCAATTGTCCCAGCCGCCACTGACCATCTCTGAGTCTCCGTTTCGCAGAGTATGCAGCCACCGCCGGTTAGATTGGATGCGGCTGGGGCTTGCCAGCCCATACTTAAGCGATTACTTAAGTGTCTATGTTCAGAGACGCGACGCTCGATCTGGCCTTTCAGGCCCTCGCCGACCCCAGCCGCCGCGCCATGGTCGACCGGCTGGTCAAAGGTCCCGCCAGCGTCAGCGAGCTGGCCAAGCCTTTGGCGATGTCGCTACCCGGCGTGATGCAGCACTTAGCTGTGCTCGAGGCTTCCGGACTCGTGGTCACTGAAAAGATCGGCCGCACCCGCACCTGCCGGATCGAGCCAAAGGTTCTTACCCAAGCCGAGCACTGGATCGCCGAACGACGCGCCCTTTGGGAGCGCCGCTTGGATCGCCTCGGCCAATTTCTCGATGAAACGAAAGACGACTGATGCTCACCATCTACGGACACCCGATCTCTTCCTACACATGGAAGGTGCTGACCGCGCTCTACGAGAACGGAACGCCGTTCGAAGCGATCACCGTCGATCAGAACACCTACGCCGACTTCATCGCCAAATGGCCGATGGGCAAGTTTCCGATCCTCCTCGACAGCGACCGCAAGGCAATGACGACCGAGACAAGCGTCATCATCGAATATCTCGACACCTACTATCCCGGCGCGACGCGGTTCATTCCGAAAGACACGGACGCCGCGCTTGAAGTGCGCCGCTGGGACCGGGTGTTCGATCATTTGAACACGACCATGTCGAAAGTCGTCGTCGACAACATTCGCCCCGAAGGCCAGCGCGATCCCTACGGCGTTGACGAAGCCAAGCGCATCGTTCGCAGCATCTACACCGTCATCGAAGCGCAGCTTGGCGATCGCACCTGCATCGTCGGCGATAGCTTCACAATGGCTGATTGCTCCGGGGCGCCCGCGCTTTGGTACGCCACACGCAACGTACCGCTCGATGGCGCCTTCCCGCGCATTGCCGCCTATCTCGAACGCCTCACCGCGCGCCCATCCTTCGCCCGCGCGGTGAAGGAAGCCGAGCCGCTCTTTCATCTGTATCCGGGAGCTTAGACCCATGACCGCCATCGCTCACGCCACCATCGTCATGGAGCGCAGCTATAACGCCTCGCCCACGCGCGTGTTCGCCGCATGGGCGGATGTCGAAGCACGCAAACGGTGGTCAGCACCGGCGGAGAACATTCGCATCGAGTACGAGGCGGCCGACTTCCGCGAAGGCGGCAAGGATGTGTCGCGCTGCATCGAACCAGGCAACGCCGACTATATCGCCACCGTGCACTACCTCGATATCCGCAAGGATCAGCGTCTCGTCTTCGCCGAGGATGTCGTTCACGGCAACAAACGAGTATCGGCAGCCCTCATTAGCGTGCTGTTGACGCCCAGAGGCGCCGACACCCACCTCGCACTCACATTGCAGATCGCTTCGTTTGACGATGCCGGCATGGAAGCAGGCTACCAGTTCGGCTGGAGCTCGGCGCTCGACAACCTCGCGAAGGAATTTGCGCAATGACGGCACGCAACACGACGCACGCGACCTTCGTCATCGAACGCGACCTAGCCCACCCGCCGGCAAAGGTATTTGCCGCCTACGCCGATCCAAAGAAGAAGGCCAAATGGTTCGGCGGCCCTCCCGAATGGAAGTCACAGCACACGATGGATTTCCGTGTTGGCGGCAAGGAGGTCTCGCAAGGCGGGCCACCCGATGGCGTTGTTCACAAGATGAGTGGCGAATATTGGGACATCGTCGAGAACGAGCGCATCGTCCTGTCCTATGAGTTGCATCTCGACGCCACGCGTATCTCGGTTTCGCTCGGCACCACCGAGATAAAATCGCACGGCGCGGGATCGAAGCTCATCTATACCGAACAAGGCGTCTACCTCGATGGCTACGACGACGGCGGCCAACGCGAGGAAGGCACGCGCGAACTCCTCGGCCAGCTCGAATCTTATCTGAAGACGTGAGGCCGCAATGACCACAACCACTCACGGCAGCTTCGTGATCGAGCGCGCCTACTCGGCTTCACCGCAGCGCCTCTTCGCAGCATGGGCCGATCCCACTTCCAAGCGCGCCTGGTTCGTTGGAGGCGACGGCTGGGATATCCAATCCTACGAACTGGACTTCCGCGAGGGCGGCAGAGAAACGAGCAAATTCCTCTTCTTGAAGGGCGAGGAGATGTTCGGCGAGAAGACGGTGTTCGGCAACCAAACGGTCTTCAACGAAATCGTGCCGGACGAGCGTATTATCTTCACCTACTCGATGGATCGAAATGGGGTGCGTTTCAGCGTTTCGCTGGCGACGGTCGAGATCAAGGCGGACAGCAAAGGTTCGCGCCTCATCCTCACCGAGAACGCTGCGTTCTTCGAAGGCGCCGACGGCATCCAGATGCGTGAGCAAGGCTGGCAGGAATTGCTAGGCAAACTCAGCTCGTTTTTGAACGAGACCGGAGCAACGCAATGAAACACTTTCTGGCCATTTACACCGGCAACACAGCGGCGCAGGAACGTTCCGGCTGGGATCAAGCCAGCGAAGCCGAGCGCAACGCACGCATCGAAAAAGGCATGAAGGCCTGGCAGGAGTGGGGCGAGACGCATAAGGCGGCCATCGTCCAAAACGGCGGCCCGCTCGGCAAAACCAAGCGCACCGGGTTGAACGGCGTAACCGACATCAAGAACAACCTCGCCGGCTGGATCGTCGTGCAGGCGGAGTCGCACGAAGCGGCAGCGAAGATGTTCGAAGCCCACCCGCACTTCACGATCTTCCCGGGCGAGGCAGTCGAGATCATGGAAGTGCTGCCGATCCCGGGACAATGACGCTATAACGGCGCGGTGAAGCCCAAAGACGTCACCATTCAGCTCGACGGCGATGCGACAATCTTCGGCTTGTGGCTCGCCCCCGCCCACGCGAAGGCGGCCTACGTCTTCGCGCATGGCGCAGGCGCCGGCATGGCGCACAAATCCATGCTCGCGATTGCGGAGGGCTTGGCCGAGCGCAGCATCGCCACGCTACGCTACAACTTTCTCTACATGGAGCGAGGCTCGAAGCGGCCCGACTCGCCGCCGCTCGCGCATAGCGCAGTCCGCGCCGCGGTGGCGCAGGCGCACGAGTTGGCGCCAAAGCTGCCGCTGTTTGCTGGCGGTAAGTCCTTCGGCGGACGCATGACTTCGCAAGCGCAAGCGCTTGGTGCGCTCCCGGATGTCCGCGGCCTCATCTTTTTCGGCTTCCCACTCCATCCTGCGGGCAAGCCAAGCGATGAACGCGCGAAGCATCTGGATGATGTCCGAACCCCGATGCTTTTCTTACAAGGCACAAACGATGCGCTGGCGGAGCTCGATTTGCTGAAACCCGTCGTCAAGCGCCTCGGCAAGCGCGCAACCCTCGCGCTGTTCGACCACGCGGATCACAGCTTCCACGTGCCGGCGAGGTCAGGCCGCAAGGATGCGGAAGTGCTGTCGGATATCCTCGATGCCGCTACCACATGGATGCTTGAACGCAGTTAGCCAAACTGCTTTGCGTAGATCTCTGGCTTGAAGCCGACGATCAGCTTGCCGCCAATGTCGAGTACCGGGCGCTTGATCATGCTAGGCTGCTCCAGCATCAGCGCGATTGCCTTCTTCTCCGTCACGCCTTCGCGCTGCGCATCCGGCAGCTTTCGGAACGTGGTTCCGGCGCGGTTGAGCAAGATTTCCCAGCTGACATCCTTCACCCAGCGCTCAAGCGTTGGCTTATCGATGCCTGCCGTCTTGTAATCGTGGAACGCGTAGGCGACGCCATGGTCGTCCAACCATGTGCGCGCCTTCTTCATCGTGTCACAGTTCTTGATCCCGTAGATCGTTACGCTCTTGCTCTTGGCCATGAGCGGTTTATGCCAAAGGCAACGGAGGAACGTCCATGGCCGATAAGCTGACTTTCTACACCAACCCCATGTCGCGCGGACGGATCATCCGCTGGATGCTGGAGGAAGTGGGCCAGCCCTACGACACGGTCATTCTAGGTTACGGCACGAGCATGAAAGCGCCCGACTACCTGGCGATCAATCCGATGGGCAAAGTACCCGCGATCAAACACGGCAACGCTGTCGTCACGGAAGGTGCGGCCATCTGCGCGTATCTCGCCGACGTCTTCCCAGAAGCCAACCTCGCCCCGAAGACCAACGAGGAGCGCGCGCGCTATTATCGCTGGATGTTCTTCGCAGCAGGTCCGATCGAAGCCGCGGCGAATGCGAAAGCAATGGGCTGGGAGGCGCCCGCCGACAAACAGGGCATGCTGGGTTTTGGCTCCATGGCTCACGTGCTCGATGCCCTCGAGTTTGCCCTGGAAGACACTCAATATATCGTCGGCGACCGCTTCACGGCAGCGGACGTCTATTTCGGCTCGCACATCATGTGGGGCACGCAGTTCGGCACGCTTGAGAAGCGCGCTGCGTTTGAGCCCTATATGGCGCGCCTCCACACGCGCCCAGCCGCTGTCCGCGCCCGCGAAATCGACGACGCCATCATCGCCGAACAACAAAAGCAACAGCAGAGCTAAGCCATGCAGGACCTCTTCTCACTCAAAGGCCGCGTCGCCCTCGTCACGGGCGGATCGCGCGGCATCGGCAAGATGATCGCCGAAGGCTTCCTGCATCAGGGCGCCAAGGTTTACATCTCGGCCCGCAAAGGTGGCGCGCTGGAAGAAACCGCGACTGAACTCTCAGCGATAGGTCCCTGCATTCCGCTCGTCGTCGACGCCTCCGGCCTCGATGGCGCACAGAAGATGGCCGACGCTTTCCTCGGCCACGAAGACACGCTCGACATTCTTGTCAACAATGCCGGCGCGGCCTGGGGCGCGGACTTCGACGAGTTTCCAGAGAACGGTTGGGACAAGGTCATGGACCTCAATGTCAAAACGCCGTTCTTCCTGACACAAAAACTGCACGACGCTTTGAAGCGCGGCGCTGCGAAAGGTCACCTCGCGAAGGTCATCAACATCGTCTCGATCGATGGCGTGTCGGTGAACCCGCAGGAAACCTATTCATACGCGGCGAGCAAAGCCGGCCTCATCCATCTGACCAAGCGCATGGCCCTTAGGCTGATCCAAGACAACATCGCGGTCAGCGCTATCGCGCCAGGCGCGTTCCCGTCGGACATGAACCGCGTTGCACGCGACCACGGCGACATGGTCGCACAAGCGATCCCGGCGAAACGCATCGGCACGACCGAGGACTTGGCGGGCGCCGCAATCTATCTCGCCTCGCGGGCCGGTGATTACGTCGTGGGTTCGACCGTTATCGTGGATGGCGGCGTGACCTACGCGCGAGGCTGAAGAGGACGCACGCCAATGGCGATCTATCTGCTCGGCGGACACCAGACCGATTTCGCGCGCGTATGGTCGCGCGAGGGTTTGGACTTCACCGACATGATGCGCGAAGCCATAGACGGCGCGCTTGCGGCGACCAACCTCGACGCCTCCGACATCGATGCGATCCATGTCGGCAACGCGTTCGGCGAACTCTATCGCAATCAAGGCCACCTCGCCGCGATGGTGGCGCAGGTGAAGCCGGAGTTCTACGGCAAGCCGGCAATGCGCCACGAAGCAGCATGCGCTTCGAGCTCCATCGCTGTGCTTACGGCAACCGCGGAGATCGAAGCTGGCCGCTACGATTGCGTGCTCATCCTCGGCGTCGAGGAAGAGAAGAACCTTCCGGGCGACGACGCGTCGAAAGTTCAGAACGCCGCCTCTTGGCAAGGTCACGAAGGCATTGACTGCAAGTTCATGTGGCCCGCCGTGTTTGGCCGCATCGCGCAAGAATACGACGAACGCTACGGGCTCGATCGCCGCCATCTCAACCGCATCTCCGAGATCAACCGCACCAACGCCATGCGCAATCCGCTGGCGCAGACGCGGAAGTGGCGCTTTGACCCTGAAGCCTTCACCGACAACGACGAGCTAAACCCAGTCATTGAGCCAGGCACGCGCCGGCAGGATTGCGGCCAGATCACCGATGGCGCCGTCGCCATCATCGTCGCCTCGGATCGATTCATTGAAAACTACGCGACGAAGCGCGGCGCCAAGCCTTCAGATTTTCCGCAGATCACCGGATGGGGTCACGCCAACGCCGGCATTCGCTTCCTCGATAAGATCGAACGCAGCAAGGGCCAGGACTACATCTTCCCGCACGTCCGCAAGGCGATCACTGACGCGTGGAAGCGCGCCGATCTCCCCGGCGTGGCGGCGCTCAGCGGCATCGAGCTGCATGACTGCTTCACCTCCACCGAATACATGGCCATCGATCACTTTGGTCTCACGGCGCCCGGGCAAAGTTGGCGAGCGATTGAAGACGGCGTGATCAACATCGGCGGCGCCTGCCCCGTGAATGCGTCCGGCGGCTTGATCGGCGTCGGACACCCAGTGGGCGCCACGGGCGTGCGGATGCTGCTCGACGCAGGCCGCCAAGTCACCGGCACCGCGGGCGACTATCAGGTCGAAGGCGCGCGCACGTATCAGACGCTAAACATCGGCGGCTCGTTGGGCACTGTGGTTAGCTTCGTGGTCGCGCGCTAGCCCGCCATCTGATCGCCGCGGGCCCAGGTCCCGTGGAAGCCCGCCGGCACCCGCGCAGGAATTTGCACGCGCGCGATCGGCCCCTTTTCGAAGTTCTGCGCGTCGATGACCTGCGCCTCGGACTGCCCGGAGCTTTCGTCTGTGACGAAGACCACAACGTAGCCGTCATCCTCGCTCTTTGCGTTGATGCGCGGCGCATACGCCGGCTCGGAGCCGAATTTGCCCGGACCGAACATGTATTCCTTCGCCGCGCCGGTCTCGAGGTCGTACTTGAACAGACCCTGAAACTTCTGCAGCTGATCGGGCGACATCGCGACGTGGTACGACCAGCGCGTCTTCCTCGCTGCGTAATCGAGATTCACAATCGGAAATTCGCCAATGCGATCGTCCAAGATGCGCTTCTTGCACGCGCCGGTGCGCATGTTCATGCGCCATTCCACAGGCACCGCGTGCAGCGCGAGGATGTTCACCATCGCCGCATACGGGCCGTATTCCGGGTTCGGCGCAAAACCGTTCGGCGTCATCATGCACGCCGTCATCACCACCTCGTCGCCTTCCTCCCACGTGTTGATGACGTGGTAGATGTAGCAACTATCGGTCTCGAACCACTTGATCTCGTCCCCACGGCCGCGCCGCGGCACAACGCCGAACCGCGCGGGCTGATCGGCCACTTTGATCTGCCACATCGAATTGCGCATGCCGCTTTCGGTGAAGATCACGGGCAGGTCATGCAGCACGATGTAGTTCTTGGTCAGACCCATGTCGTGCGGAAGCCGCGGCCCGGGTAGTTCGACCTTTTCGAATTGCACGAGTTCGTTTGTCGCGCTCACCGTGCCAAATGTCATCCACGGCTCGTAGAGCGAGTAATCGAAGAACACGAACTCGCCCGTCTCGGGATCAACCTTCGAGTGCGCCGACACATTGCGCGGCAGCTTGCCGCCGAACGTTTCGTTGCCGATTGTCTCAAGCGTGCGCGCATTCACACGCACGGGCGTGCCGGATATATACCAGAGCGCCATCAGCTGACCGTTGTGCACGATCACGTCTGTGTTGGCGGTGTCCTTGTAGACCTTGTTTTCGCGTGCGCGGTTCGCAGGCAGCAGCACGCCACCAGCGTCGATCGTGCCCGCGACCTCAGCGTTGAAATCGTCGGTCCGCACGTAGCGATTGCGATACTCGGCCTTACCGTTCTCAAAGTAGAGCGCATGCAGCATGCCATCGCCATCGAACCAATGATGGAGGTTTTGCGGCGCATGCACCGGGTTCGGGCCGTTGCGGAAATAGGCGCCGTGCAGATCCTTGGGCAAGTCGCCGATGACTTTGAGGTCGAGGGCCGTGACTTCCTGAGCGACTGGCTCGTAGATGCCCTGAATGTACGGATTGAGGAGGTTTACACCCGTGAGTTCGCCGGTCTCGATCCGCCGCGCGTTGCCATCCGCCGCCATGGGTTTCCTCTGAGCTGTTCCGCCTCTTGATCCAAAGGCTAGCACCCAGCTCTGGTAATGCAACTAAGCCGCTAGATCGCCAACGACCTCCGGCGCGCGCCGCCACGGGCGCTAACGCTTTGCGCGCTTTTTGAACTCGGGGTGGCAGTGGCAGGTGATCAAGTGGTCGTTGACCATGCCCACCGCCTGCATGAAAGCATAAACGATCGTCGGCCCTACAAACTTGAAACCGCGCTTCTTCAGCGCCCACGAAAGCCGGCGTGAAACATCCGTCTCCGCCGGGATCGGTCCGCCGGGCTTCAACCGGTTGACGATCGGCTTGCCGATGACGAAATCCCAGACGAACTCGGAGAATGTCAGCCCTTCTTTTTCGAGTTCCAGATACGCCTTCGCCGAAGCCACCACACCTTCGATCTTCAACCGATTGCGGACGATGCCTTCGTCACCCATCAGCTTCTCGATCTTCGCAGGCGTGTAGCGCGCGATCTTCACTGGATCGAAGCCATCGAACGCGCGCCGGTAATTCTCGCGCTTCCGCAGAATGGTGATCCAAGATAGCCCCGCCTGCGCCCCCTCAAGCTGCAGCATCTCGAACAGCGCGCGGCTATCGCGCAGCGGCACGCCCCATTCGTGATCATGATAGGCAATGTAAAGCGGATCGCTGCCCGGCCACGTGCAGCGCGGAAGCTCAGATGAGGCCTTCTTCTTCGCCATCTGCACACCGCCCGACATCACGCCGCTCATTTGGCTCCCGGTCTTCCTAGAGCCGCTTCCAGCAACGCCGTCAAGCAAACGCCGGCCTCAACAGGCGGGCGGTCAGGTCTTCCGCACACCGCAAGTGTTCAGGCCGAAGAGTGCATATGCAGGGCAGAACCCCACCAACCCCGTGAGCAGCGGCACAAGCCCGAACCAGGCCCACGGCGTCTTCGGTCCGATGAACACCAGCGACACGATCGCCAATCCAATGACAACACGGATCACGCGATCCACTGCGCCTTCGTTTGCTTGCATCTCAAGTCTCCTTGAAACGAGCCCCACAAAACGGGCGGCGCATGGCCGAGGCGCCGCCCAAGTGGGGGCTTCACTCAGCCGCGACTTTCGCCGCCTCCAAATTTTCTTTCGTCGGCAATGGCCGCTCGAGCTGACCCCAATCGATCATCACGTCACCGGCCATGTCCTCGTAGCGCAGCGCGCCAAGCGCATCGTACTTCGGACGCACGTTCTCAGTGAGCAGACCCACACGCTTCAGGTTCGGCATGATGCGCTCGAACAACAGCTCGCGGAAAAGGCTGATTACGGTGGAATCCATGATGTGCTTGCGCGCCGCTTCTTCGTCGAAGCCATATTCGCGGATCACATCCATGCCGAAGAGCCGGTCACGCATGATCACGCACGCTTGATAGGCAAACTCGGCGCGATCCTCGATTTCTTGCTGGGGCAACACCTTGATCCAATCCTCAAGGTAGTTGACGCCGAACGCCACGTGGCGACCTTCGTCGCGCATCACAAGCTCAAGAACTTGCTTCAGCAGTGGATCTCTGGTGGTGCGGATTTGAGAACCGAATGCCGCGAGCGCCAATCCTTCAATGATCAACTGCATGCCGATGAACTTCAGATCCCAGCGTTCATCCGCCAGCACCTTGTCGATCAGCGCCTTCAGATTCTTGTTGATCGGATAGACCATCTTGCAGCGCCGACGCAGATAAGCGTTGAACACCTCCACATGCCGCGCTTCATCGAAAGTCTGTGACGCCGCATAGAGTTTCGCGTCGGCCGTCGGTGCGCATGACACGAGCTGCGATGCAACCAGAAGCGCGCCTTGCTCGCCGTGCAGGAACTGACTCATGGTCTGCGCGTGACCCTTCCACGCAAAGCGCACCTTCTCCTCACGCGAAAGCGCCTCGTATTCCGGATAGCCGTTAAGCGCGCCAAGTGACGGCTCGGTTGGAAAGTCGTCGAGATCGCAGGGCGCATCCCAATCGACATCGAGCGTCGAATTCCAATTGTGCACTTTGCCGAGTTCATAAAGCCGGCGGATCTTGGCGTTGGCGCTGTCGTAGTCCCAGTTGAAGGAGCCGGTCAGCGGCGTGTGGAAGATTTCTCGGATCGTCTCGACGTCTTCCAGCGAGAGCTTCTCTGCCAAATCGACCTCCTCAAAGGTCCGGACTTCCTGCGGGGGTTGTTCGACGATGGTAACGCGCATGGCCGTTCTCCCAAAAATGACGCTAGCGTCAACTTTTAGAGAGCATGCTTAGCTCTGACCGGTATTGATCTCGATCAAGTCGGCTTCGAGCCGTCTCACTCCCACTCTATCGTCCCCGGCGGCTTCGACGTCACGTCGTACACGACCCGATTGACGCCGCGCACTTCGTTGATGATGCGCGTGGCGGCGCGGCCGAGGAAATCCATTGAGTACGGGAAGAAGTCCGCCGTCATGCCGTCGGTCGACGTCACCGCGCGCAGCGCGCACACATATTCATACGTGCGATGATCGCCCATCACACCGACAGTCTGCACCGGCAGCAGCACCGCAAACGCCTGCCAGATCTTGTCGTACAGTCCCGCCTTCCGGATCTCATCGAGATAGACCGCATCGGCCTCGCGCAGAATATCGAGCTTTTCACGCGTGATCATACCCGGCACGCGGATCGCGAGCCCCGGCCCTGGAAACGGATGCCGTCCGACGAACGTCTCCGGCAATCCAAGTTCACGCCCCAGCGCCCGCACTTCATCCTTAAACAGATCCCGCAGCGGCTCGACCAGCTTCAGCTTCATGTCTTCCGGCAAGCCACCAACATTGTGGTGCGACTTGATCTTCACCGACGGCCCGCCGGTCGCCGACTTCGACTCGATCACGTCCGGATAGAGCGTGCCCTGCGCCAGAAACTCGGCGCCGCCGATACTCGCCGCCTTCGCGTCGAACACATCGATGAAGAGCTTGCCGATTGTCGTGCGCTTCTTTTCGGGATCGCTCACGCCCTCGAGCGCGCCGAGGAAAAGCTCGCTCTCCTCCGCGTGGATCAGCGGAATGTTGTAGTGATCGCGAAACAGCGACACGACCTGTTCGCTCTCGCCCTTCCGCATCAGCCCGTGATCGACATAGACGCAGGTCAGCTGATCGCCGATCGCTTCGTGGATCAGCACCGCCGCCACGCTTGAATCGACGCCGCCCGAGAGCCCGCAAATCACCTTGCCGTCGCCGACCTGCTCGCGAATGCGTGCAATCGCTTCCTGCTTGAACGCGCGCATCGACCAATCGCCCTTCATGCCGGCGATGCGATGGGTAAAGTTCTTCAAGAGCTTGGCGCCATCGGGCGTGTGCACCACCTCCGGGTGGAACATCGTCGTGTAATAGCGGCGCTTCTCATCGACAGCGATTGCGAACGGCGCGTTCTCGCTTGTTGCGATTACTTCGAAGCCTTCGGCGAGCTTAGTCACGCGGTCGCCGTGGCTCATCCAAACCGGATAGCGGCCGCCCACGTCCCACACGCCCTCAAACAAAGGCGACGCCTTCTTCACTTCAACATCAGCGCGCCCGAACTCACGCGCGTGCCCGCCTTCAACCACACCGCCGAGCTGCACCGTCATCGTCTGCTGGCCGTAGCAAATGGCGAGGATCGGCACGCCGAGCTTAAAAGCTTCGTCCGCCGCGCGGGGCGACCCCGCATCCATCACGCTCGCGGGCCCGCCGGAAAAGATGATCGCCTTCGGCGCAAACCGCTTCAGGAACGCGCCGTCGACCTTGTTGTACGGATGGATTTCGCAATAGATGCCGTTCTCGCGGACGCGCCGCGCAATCAGCTGCGTGACCTGACTGCCGAAATCGATGATGAGAACGTGTTCGTGGTGGGCTGCGGAGGCGGTGATCGCTTCAGGAGCCGTCGCTGTGTTCTGCGCCATGGCCTGAAATGGAGCGCGTCGCGCGAGGCGTCAATTCGCCGGAGATGCATAAGTCAGGCGCGAAATGAGCGACGTGCTCAAAGACCACCCTAGATAGAGACCTGAGCCTCGAAGATCGGTAACAACGCGACCGGCCCGCCCTTCGACAAGCTCCGGGCTGCAGCCCACTTGCGAACCCTTTGCAACACGACACCTCTCCCCTAAAGGCCGGCGCCTATCCCCCGACAGTCGCGATCGTCGTAACCTACACGCGACGCGGTTGTGCTGAACGCGCGGTCCCCAGTTGCCGACTTTTCCCGAGAGGTTAAGATCCGGTAATACTACGGGGCGGGAAGATGAGTGACGAAATTCGGCGAAGCGTGCGCCAGCAACGCTTCGACCTCCAGTTCTTTGCGTGTATCGCCGGAGGACTCGGTCTTGCCGCGTTGGCAGTCGTCATGGCGCGCTATCCTGAACTGATCAGCAATCAGGACGCGCTCATCTACTTTGGCGGTGCATGCGCAATTCCGTTCCTAGCCGCGTGGCGGCGAGCAATCGTTGACGGGCGATTGCCAGCGATACCAACGGGCTCACCGAAGCATGATCACATTACGGGCTGGGGTTTCCTCGCGCTCGCATTTGTCATCGCGACGATCGTGGGGCTCGCCGCATGGGCAACCTCAGACGAGATCGCCGATCGCCGCATACATGCTGAATTTGGCATAGCAGTCGTATTCGGCTTAGCCGTTCTGTTTGCAGCAGCAGCTCTCTTACCGATCGTCGGTAAGGCATTGTCGCCGTTCGGTGTCACGAAGGCCGCGTCGAGACTACTTGCACCGCTACAATGGATCGCTCGCCCTTTCGGGCTCGTCCTTAGCTTCATCGACGGCATTCTCGTATTCGCGGTTGCCGGCGGCGCGGGAGCCAGCCAACCGTGGCCGCTAGTACGCTATGTTCTGCTAGCCTGCTCGATCATTCCGTGCGGAATCCTTGGCTTCTACCTTCCTCCGCCGCTTGGCTTGATCCCAATCGCCTGGGGCTTTGTCGTAGCCATCTCGATCTCTCGGCGATGGGCGTGGGTCGAAGATGATCGAGACGTCTACATGCTCAACAGAAGATACCAAGGCGCACACGTTCGCATTGGCTTCGCTCAAGACCTTCGCGACGAGGCCCTACTCAGCTTCATGTCGATGTTCTTCCTCGTTCCACTGGCGCTCCGTCAGTTTCACGACTGGTCGGTAATCTCGGGACAACCTTTGTTCACCATCGACCCTGAAGTAACTGTGCATTTGCTCGACTGGATTGGCTATTACGGAACCGAACTCGCGAAGGCGGTACCTTTCGTTGACTGGGCCGAGATATATCAGGTCGAAGGCGCGGCACCGATCGAAGCCACCACGCAGAATTCTCGTCACGTAGTGTTCGCCACTCGAGTGCTGGTCGATCTGGTATTTCTCGCCGCGTTGCTCCAGGCGCTGTCAATCTCCGCACGCAACGCGAAGCAGATGGACTTGTTCAAAGCAGGCGTCATGGATCGGCTCGATCCCTTCATCGAACCTGATGAGTTCCGAAAGCTCGTATTTCGCGATTCCGAGGGGAAATGGCGAGAGCATGAAGCCAATATCCAGGCGTTCCCGAAATACGATCCGCTTCGGCTCGCAGAGCTTTCTTCGGCTGAGCATCACCCAATAAACATCGCCGCCAAAGCACTACGACGACGCGATGGCTCCGACGATGCCGCGCGTTTCCAGGAGCAGCTGATCGAGCGTGCTTTTCAGAAGCGCAAGGATGCCGATGCAATTGATGAAGTGCTGACGGCCATTCGGATGACCGGCGCTCCAGTCGACGTAGAAGCACTGGACCGCGTACGGATCGAACTAAATCATCGGCGCCCGATGAACGCGATCCGTGAGACCATCATGAAATTGGTCTCCCAAGCCTCGCCCGGCGACGACCGGACTGCGGCTCTTCTGAGCGCTCTCGTCGGGCAAACGGAATTTGCTGACGGGCAAGCGCCGACCGAAATTCGTGATGCCGTAGCCCCGGTTCGTCGAATTGCTCTAGGCGCGTTGGGGGTGCTCGCCGCTCAGGGTGATCTCAAAGCCATTGCCGCAATCGACACAGCGTCGAGCACCGATCCGGCCGGCAATGTCCAGAACGCGGCGAAAGAGATCTTAGCTTCCATCCGAGGCAGCAAATAAATCTATCCTACACCCCCAGCACCAGCATTATCATGCGTGCATCCCTCGCACGGGAGGTTCAACAGGCTAGCCGGGCCAAGCGAGCGCGAGGGTCGCGATTGAGCGTGAAGCGTGACAAGCGATCGTCATGCGAAGCTCGCGGGAGTGCGTAAGCGCGAACCGCGGGAAGATACGAGGCTTCAAGGCAAGGCCTCCACGCCGTCGGGGACCGATCCAAGGGAGTGAAAGACCTCCACGTGACGGCCCGCCGGAAAACAATCGCAAAGGGCGCGTGGCGACACGCGGCGATGCGTGAAGCATCGCATCATAGGAACTAACCCAGCGCGTCCCACGCGCCCTGCTCCCACTTTTTCAAACCGCGCCCCCCGCGGCGGCGGCGCCGTGCGCGTCGTCAAGCGCCAATCGTCTTCAACGGCGACCCAATCTCGCCGGCAACGAGGGCCGCCAGCACGTGCGGCGCCGGCGGCGTGCGCGATAGCGGCGACATGATCCAATCACGCACAATCGCAAAGACGGCGTTGTCGGATTGATAGGCGGGCGTGAACATCCACGAAGCCAATTGATAGAGGCCAATGTGAAAACTACGCAGCCGCGCGTACTCGCCCAGCGCGGCGTCGAGATTGCTCTGCGTTTCCAAAGCGCGCGCCAGCGCCAGCGCATCGAGCAGCGCCATGTTCGCGCCCTGCCCGAGCTGCGGCGACGCGCAGTGCCAGCTGTCGCCAACATGCACGCACTCACGCGACACAGGATCGCGCAGGGTGCGGTGGGCGTAAGTGGCGAACACCAGATCGTCGTGACTATGAATTTGACCCAGCAACGGCGACGTCTGCGGCCAAAGCGCCAGGACTTCGTCCTTCCACGCCTCAATTGGCGCCGCACGCCATGCGGCACGATCCACATGCTTCAGGCTCCAGAAGAACGCCACCTGCTCGCGCGTCTCGCCCTTCAGCCGCCCGATCGGCATCACGCCCACCATTTTGCGCGCTTGCCGATAGCGCTGCTCCAGCGCCGCGCCATCAAAGCCGACGTCCACCGGCGCATCGAGGCTTGCCCACAACGCACCGAACGGCAGCGGCGATGGCGGCGCGCCCGAGAGCGGCGACCGCATGCCAAGCGCATCAATGATCAGATCAAAGGAGGCGCTCACGCCGTCCGCAAAGACCAAACGTCTATCGCGAATGCCAAGCACCTCGCGGCTATTCTCGATCTCTGCGCCCGCCAAAAGGGCGGCGTCGTGGAGAACCTGAAACAGTGCGCCGCGGTGAATCCCCAGGCCGCAAGGCGCATCCTTGCCCCGCGCCGCGTAACGCACATCAAGAACAACGCCGCCATGCGGCTCGGCCCGGCCGAACAGGCGTTTGATCGGCGCGCCAAGCGCACGAATGGCGTCACCCGCACCGATGTCATCAAGCACGCGCAATCCGACAGGCTGCAGAATGATGCCCGAACCCAGCGGGCGCGGTGTTTCAAGCTTGTCGAAAATGACGACGTTGGCGCCCACGCGGCGCAACAACGCCGCGCACGCAAGGCCCGCGACGCCACATCCCGCAATGGCAATATCGAGCCGCTTCATATGGTTTCGCGCCGCTTATCCTTACCCGGAATTAGCAACACATCCGAACGGAGCGCTAACCGCGATGTGACATTATGGCTTTCATGACGATGTTCGCGCCCGTCTCTGCGCCGGCGCCGGTCAACGCAGCACCGGACCAGCAGCATCAACGCGCCCCGGTCGAGTACGGGGCGGCGATCACGCATCGCGACTTGGTCAAAGAGAAGTTGCGCGTCGATCCTTCGGCGATCGCGCACAAGAAGCGCGCGGCGCAGGAGCATCGCTCCACCGACCGGCCGCGCGAGCGCCCGGAGCACCTCGGCCGGCACGTCGATATCGAAGTCTAGCTCCGCTGCAGCACCGCGACGTAGAAGCCGTCGCAGCCGGTCTTGAGCGGCGTCATCTGCACGCCGATGGGCCGCTCGTACGCAGGTAATCCAGCGAGCTCCAATCCTACAGGCGTAAACTCGGCGTATGATCCGAGGAATGCCGCCACCGCATCCTCGTTCTCCTCCGGCAGCACCGAACAGGTGACATAGACAAGCCGCCCCCCCGCCTTCACCAGCGGCGCCGCCAGCGCCAACGCCTGCTGCTGCTCCTCCAGCCGCTTCGCCAACGCGTTGGGCCGCAGCCGCCACTTCGAGTCCGGGCTGCGTCGCCAGGTGCCCGAGCCGGTGCACGGCGCATCGACAAACACGATGTCCATGCGATCACGCAAATCGGCAAGCACATCTTTCGTTCGCATTGGCGCACGGATCTGGACGTTGCGCACACCAGCGCGATCCAGGCGCTCGCGCAGCGGCGCGAGACGGCGGCCATCAATATCATGCGCGAAGATCTGACCCTTGTTCTGCATCAGCGCCGCAAGCGCCAGGGTCTTGCCCCCACCACCAGCGCAAACATCGGCAACTTGCATGCCGGGCTCAGCGCCAGAAACGCGCGCCGCGATCTGGCTGCCTTCGTCTTGAATTTCGAACCAGCCTTTGACGAAGCTTTGCTCCGTCGCCCACGGAAAGGTGCGCCCTTGCGACCATGGAATCCGCACCCCGTCCGGCGCGTGCGGTGTCGGTTGCGGCGGCTCCTTCAGCTTCGGACTTTCGCTCAATGCGGCGATGAGCTTCTCGCGATCCGCCTTCAGTGTGTTGGCGCGCAGATCGAGCGGCGCCGGCGCAGCGAGCGCCGCGCCCTCCTCGGCTGCAGCATCACCAAACGCGCGCAGCAAGCTTTCGCTGAGCCATTCCGGAAAGTCACCGCGCACGTGCGCTGGCGCGCTTTCTATGTTGTCGCCGCTGAGCGCCGCACGTTCGGCATCGGTCATCGGCGAGGGGGCGTGCGGATCGTCCACGAGGCTCTGCTCGATCCACTCGGCGCTCTGGCCGAAACCCCAGCGCAACGCCCCCCACACCCAAGCGCGCGGCGTATCTTCACCCATGCGCCAGGCGCTCGATTGCTTCCAGCGCAAGGCACCGAACACGAGATCGCCGATCTCGGCACGGTCTTTCGAGCCGGCGAAGCGATGCGCGAGCATCCACGCCTTCACGGCGTCGGCGGCCGGTTGGCGCTGGGTTTCGAGCGATGTCAGAATTTCGATTGCCGCTTGTTGGCGGGCGCCGTTGCGCATTGGGAGGTCCCCACAGAAAAGTTACGGAGGCCGTCAGCCTCCGATCGATTGGCCGAATACGAGCAAATTGCCGTCGGGCGCAAGCACGCACAACTCACGCTGATTGTACGGCTTGTCAGCGGGACCGTGTACGTCGGCCGGCGGCATCTTATCGAGCACCGGTTTCAGCTCCTGGTAGAGCGCCTCGATGTCTTCGACGTCGATGTAATAGGCAAAGCGCCGGTTGCCAGGCGGCGCGCCGTCATCGCCGCGGTTTTGCAGCAAACGCACGCCAGCGCATTCGCGCTGCACGTAGGCGTAGTCCTCGAACTTGAAGTACGTCGTGAACCCGAGGCTTTCGAAGAACGCCACCGCCTCGCCGATGTCAGGCACGTGGATGAAGGGCGTGATGCGAATAAAATTGCCCTTCTCCATGACTTAGCCTCCAAGCGGATAATTTGGCGCTTCGCGCGTGATCGAGACGTCATGGACGTGGCTTTCGCGAAGCCCCGCGCTCGTGATTTTCACGAACCGCGCCTTCTCGCGCATCTCTTTCAAGTTCGCGGCGCCAACATACCCCATCGATGCGCGCAACCCGCCAATGAGTTGGTGGATGATGTTGCCAACCGGGCCCTTGAACGGCACGCGGCCTTCAATGCCCTCCGGCACAAACTTCATCTGATCTGTGACTTCCTTTTGGAAGTAGCGATCGGCCGAGCCGCGCGCCATCGCGCCAAGCGAACCCATGCCGCGATAGCTCTTATAAGAACGGCCTTGGAAGAGGATCACCTCGCCCGGCGCTTCTTCCGAACCGGCAAGCAACGAGCCGATCATCGCCACTTCTGCGCCGCCCGCGAGCGCCTTGGCGAGATCGCCCGAGAATTTGATGCCGCCATCGGCGATCACTGGCACGTCGGCTTTATGCGCGGCGCTGGCTGCATCCATCACCGCTGTGAGCTGCGGCACGCCAACGCCGGCGACGATCCGCGTCGTGCAAATCGAACCAGGGCCAATACCGACTTTTACGGAGTCCGCGCCGGCATCGATGAGCGCCTTGGCGCCATCAGCGGTGGCGACATTGCCCGCAATGATCTGTGTCTTGTTGGACTCGCGCTTCACGCGGCTCACCGCGGCGAGCACCGAGCTCGAATGGCCATGCGCGGTGTCGATCACGACCACATCCACGCCCGCCTCGATCAGCGCCATCGAGCGCTCGTAGCCTGCGTCGCCAATCGTGGAGGCGGCGCCGACAAGCAAGCGGCCACGCTCGTCCTTGGCGCGGTTCGGGAAGGCTTGCGCCTTCTCGAAGTCCTTCACTGTGATGAGGCCGGTCACTTTGTTGGCGGCGTCGACCACGATCACGCGTTCGATACGGTGCTTGTGAAGGAGCTTCTTGGCCTCGCCCTCATTCACGCCGTCGCGCACCGTGATGAGGTTTTCCTTCGTCATCACATCTGCGACGCGCTCGGTCATATCGGCGAAACGCATGTCGCGATTGGTGAGGATGCCGACGAGCTTGCCGCTTTCGCGATCGACAACCGGGAAGCCCGAAATCTTGCGCGCTTCCTTGATCAGGATGATCTCGCCGATAGTCATGTCCGGGTGGATCGTGATCGGATCAATCACCATGCCGCTTTCGAACTTCTTGACCATTTTCACTTGGTCGGCCTGTTCGGCGGGCGTCATGTTGCGGTGAATGACGCCGAGGCCGCCCGCCTGCGCCATGGCGATGGCGAGACGCGCTTCAGTCACCGTATCCATGGCGGCGGAAATAAGCGGGATGTTGAGGGTGATGCCGCGCGTCAGCCGGGTGGCGGTGTTGACGTCAGCCGGCAGCACATCGGACGGGCCCGGTTCAAGGAGCACGTCATCAAAGGTCAAAGCTTCACGGATTTCCATGGACGGCTGGTAGAGATTCGAGCCGGACTTGTCCAGAGTGACGCCCGGATAGGAGCAATTCATGGTGCAGGTCGCCCTCGAAACGGTAACGCCTCAGCTGCTCGCGGCGGTCACCGACCGCGTGCAGATAAAGGACATCCCGAAGGCCTGGGAGCCTGCAATCTACCAGGTGAAAGCATTCCTGGCGGACCGCCCAGACCTCGGCAGCGGCAGGCAAGTGTTTCTCTACCACCACCCGACTCAACGGGATCAGCCGATGGAGATCGACTTTGGCATCGAAGTTACGAAAACATTCGATCCTGCAGGGGCGGTGAATTGCGTGGCGACGCCGGAGGGGCGCGTCGCTGTCGCCACCCATCTTGGTGCTCTCAATTCGCTGCCGCACACCCACATGGCGATCCACCATTGGTGCGTCGACAACGGTCACTCCATCGGCGGCTTCTCCTGGGAAACATACGAGTGGGGCAGCGGGCCAGACCCGATCCGCACCATCGTTCGCTACATTCTGCGTTAGCCCTTGCGGCCCATGGCGACCACGTAGACTTCCGAGCTTTCGGCGCGGCTCGCTGGCGGCTTTGCGTGCTTCACCGTGGTGAAACCCTGCTTGAGACGCGTGAGCAATGCGGTGTCCAATCCGCCTTGGAAAGCCTTGGTGACGAACGTGCCGCCAGGCGCGAGATGCTCAAGCGCAAAGTCCGCTGCGGCATCAGCGAGCGCGCCGGTGCGTATCTGGTCGGTGCGGGCATGGCCGGTGGTGTTAGCGGCCATGTCGGAGAGCACGAGATCGGGCGCGCCGCCGAGCGCATCCATGAGCACACCCGGTGTTTCGTCATCGAGCAGATCGAGTTGGAAGAAGAACGCGCCGGGAAGCGGCTCGATCTCGAGCAGATCGACGCCGACGACATGGCCCGCACCGCGTTGCACAGCAACTTGCGCCCAGCCGCCGGGCGCAGCGCCCAAATCGATGACCCGCATCCCGCGCTTCAGAAAATGAAACTGCTCGTCAAGCTCGATCAGTTTGTACGCCGCGCGAGCGCGATAGCCGTCGGCGCGGGCGCGCGCGACGTAGGGATCGTTGAGGTGGCGCTTCACCCAGTTGCGCGAGCTTTCGTTCAGCTTCTTATTCTTGACGCGCGTCTGCATTTGGCGCTCGCCACCGGCGCCGCTCTTGGGCTTGCCCGTCCAACGCCGCTTCGGGGGTTCTTCGTCGCTCATGACCGATGCTGCGCCATCAGACGCATGAGCACGCCCTCGCGCAAGCCGCGATCGGCCACACGGATGCGATCGACCGGCCAGACGCGCAGGACCGCATCCAGAATGGCGCCGCCGATGACCACAAGATCGGCGCGGTCCTTGCCAATGCAGGCGTTCTCGGCGCGCTGCTCACGCGTCTGGGCAAGCAGCTTGGCGATCGTGGCGCGGCAATCCTTCACGTCGAACCAGATGCCGTCCACGCGCTGGCGGTTGTAGCGCGGCAAGTCGAGGAAAACGCCGGCTAGCGAAGTGACGGTGCCTGATGTGCCGATCAAGTGGCCGCGTCCTTCGGCGAACAATTGGCGCAGGTGCTGCGCCTGCCCGACTTGCGCGATGGTTCCGGCGACGCGCGCGACCAACGCCTCGTACCAAGCGTGGTTGCCGCTGCCATCAGGCTCTGGCTCGTCCTCGGCCAGCGTCACCACGCCGATCGGGCACGTACCCCACGAAATGATCGGCGGATTGAGACCCGAGTCGAGCGCAGCGGACGGCGACACCCAGGAAATTTCGGTAGAGCCGCCGCCGATATCCACGATCATCGCGTAGTCTGCTTCGCGCTCCAGCAAGCTGCCGCAGCCCAGCACCGAGAGCCGCGCTTCGTCCTCGGCGGAGATGACTTCAAACTTGAGCCCGAGATCCTTCTCGATGCGATTGAGAAACACCTGGCCGTTCGATGCGGCGCGGCATGCTTGCGTCGCGACGCAACCGACAGCCACAGGCTCGCGTGCTTCGATGCGTTGCGCACAGGCTGCAAGCGCTTGGTAGGCGCGCGCCATCGCGCCTTCGCTCAAGCGACCAGTATGTGCGAGGCCCTCGCCCAGCCGCACGATGCGTGAAAAGCCGTCGACAACCTTCAAGCTGCCATCAGCATTCTGCTGCGCCATCAGCAGGCGGCAATTGTTGGTGCCCAGGTCCAGCGCCGCAAAGTCGGCGGTCGCTGCCGCAGGCCGAGACGCGCGCCGCCTTGCGACGCCTGCGCCCGCCCATCCTTGTTCATCGTAAATTCATCCGGCAAAGCGTCGCCGCTCTGCAAATCTGCCTGTTCGTCTGTGATCGTAGCTGAAAGGCGGCGCCCGCACACCCTTGATTCGCCTGCTTTCCGCCCTGTTCGCGCGAAAACGCGGTCCGTAAGACACATATTCGTGTCCACATCCTGCGGCGATGGGACCAATCCTTGTGAGCGGCGTTATCGCTTCATACGTTACTAGGGCGAGAGGAAGAGGAAGGAGTAGAGAGGAGAAGATGCAAGAAGCCAAATTCTCCATCGGCCAAGTTGTGAAGCACAAGCTGTTTCCATTTCGCGGCGTCGTGTTCGACGTCGATCCGGAGTTCTCGAACACCGAGGAATGGATGCAAGCGATCCCCGAGCCCGTACGCCCGGACCGCAACCAGCCCTTCTACCACCTATTCGCAGAGAATTCTGACAGCCATTACGTCGCCTATGTCAGCGAACAGAATTTGATCCCTGACGACAGCGGCGAGCCGGTTGAACACCCCTCTATCGATCTTCTGTTCGATGAGACGGATGACGGCGAATACAAGCTCCGCGCGGAAGTCGTGAACTAACGACGCTGGAGTGAAGTAAAATGAAAGTCGGCGGTCGCAGAGATGCGGCCGCCGATTTGCTATGCGGCCCAGCGGCTGACGTCGTCCTGCTGCGCGATAAGAGCGAGACCGTACGCGATCGAGACGAGCTGATCGCCCGTCTCGATTTTCTCGGCGCCAAAGCGTTGTTCGAACTGTCCGCGCACCGCCGGGACGAAAGAAGTGCCGCCGGTGAGGAAGACCCGATCGATTTCGGTTTCCCGAAGGCCAGCGTCGGCTAGAGCGCGGTCAACGCAGGCGCCGATCTCCTCGAGTTCGGGCGTGATCCACTTCTCGAACTCCGCACGCTTAATGCTGCGCTCAATATCGACGCCGGCGACGTGGAACGAGAGCTGACCTTCTTCGGCCTGCGAAAGCTGCATCTTAGCGGCCGTGACGGCGCGGTTCATGGCATACCCAGCGTCGGCGTCGAGAAACGCAATGAACGCGCGTATGCGATCCGGGTCGAGACTAGACCGCACCAATTGCTGCAAGTCGCGATAGTCTTTCGAATGCCGCATGATCGAGAGTTCGTTCCAACGGCTGAATTTTGTGAAGTAGCCGTTTGGCACCGGCAGGATCTTGTCCCAACTCTTGTACTCAGATCCCTTGCCGAAGGCGCGGGCCACCACGTTGTCAATAATCCGATAGTCGAATGCATCGCCCGCAATACCCACCCCCGCATGCGCGAGAGGTTCATAGCCCAGACCCGTCGGACCGCGCGAGAAACGCACGATCGAGAAGTCGCTCGTGCCGCCGCCGAAGTCCGCGACCAGGATCGTCGCATCGGCGTTCAGACGCTGGGCGAAAAAGTAGGCAGCCGCCACGGGCTCATACACGTGATGCACTTCTTCGAACCCGACTGCGCGCAAAGCCGCTTCATAGCGCGTGCGCGCCAGCGCTTCGTCCGGCGCCGCGCCAGCAAACTTGACTGGTCGTCCGACAATGACACGCTTTGGGAAGTCCAATCCCGCATGCCCGCGTACGTTGCGCAGAAAGCTCGACAGCAAGTCTTCGAACTTGAAGCGACGATTGTAGACCAGCGTATCCGAGAACAGCGGGCTCGCCGCGAACGTCTTGAAGGACTGGATGAAGCGGCAGTCACCGGCCAATTCCAAAAACTGGTCAATCGCCCAAGGGCCGGCCTCCACACTGGTGCGGCGCACGTCGTCGTCATGCGTTTCCCAGAAGCACAGCACCGAACGAAACGCATCGAACAATGCGCCGTCATGCGAGAAGTGCACCGCCTCGGCCTGGCCCTCCGCGTTGATCATGGTTGCGACGGTGTTGGTGGTGCCGAAATCGAGGCCTATCGATGTAGTCATCACACGCTCCCGGACGCCGAAAACGCCCCCGCCGGGCGACGGGGACGTTCAAGGGGCGCGCTTGTTGAAGCTGAATGGGTGCGGAGTCAAGGAAAGGCTACCCCGAGCGGCCCTAAACGCGCTGAAACGGATAGAAATCAGACCCGAGCGGCAGGATGCGAGTGAGTTCATCCAACGCTGTCTGCACTTCGCCGATAATCGCAGGATCACCCAAATCGTCCGGCGTTAGTTCTTCGCGGTAGTGCTTCTTGATCCAAGCTTCGAGTTTCGCTGCGAGCGCGTCATCCAGGAAGAACCCCTGCGCAGCGGCCGCGCGCTCTTGCGGCGTCATGACAATACGCAGACGCAAACAGGCAGGCCCGCCGCCGTTGCGCATGCTCTCACGCACCTCAACGTACTCAATTCCCGCGATCGCCGCGTTTGGCTGGGCGATCATTTCCGAGACATAGGCTGCCGTCCTGTTGTTTTCCCGCACCTCGGTCGGGGCAATCAAAGTAAGCGACGTCGCGCCCGGCAAGCGTACAAGCTGCGAATTGAAGAGATAGGACGTGATCGCGTCATCGAGTTCGACGCGCGCGCTCGGTACTTCGACGAACACCGGTTCAAAGTCCCGCGCCTTTGCACGTATCTCTGTGTAGAGCGCCGCTTTGTCGGCGAACGCGTCCTCGTGATGAAAGAGCACCTGCTCATGAGCCACCGCGACAACGTCGTTGTGAAACGCGCCAGCGTCGATCGCTTGCGGCGCTTGGCGAGCAAACACCGTTCGCCCCGGATCGAGGGTGTGACAGCGCGCGATGGCGTGGCAGGCTTCTAGTGTCTGGCGCGCGGGGAAGCCCCGCTTGGTTTCACTTGCTTCACGGCCATACACAAAAATCTCCACGCCGCGCGCGCCTGCATTGGCCGCCATTCGCATGTGGTTTGCGGCGCCTTCGTCGGAAAGCGCATCGTGCGGCAAGAGCGCCGGGTGTATGGCAAAGCACGCGTCGTCCGGCAACAATCGGCGGAGCGTGCGTTCGGTCTGGTCGCCTTCGAGGACGCGGTGAAGCATGGTATGCAGATTCGCCACCGTCGCATGCAAGCGGTCATCACCGGCATCGGCACTCGATGAGATGGTCGCCGCGTTGGCCGCCCACATTGCTGACGCGGCAAGCGCTGCGCGCGCGATGGTCGGCTCGGTCCGCCACGCGCGTTCCCATACTTCGCCATCCGAGCCGCTAAAACCTAGCGAGCGCAGCCAAGTGATGTTCGGACGCTCATGCGGCGGCAGCACGCCTTGGCTCAGACCTAGCGCGCGCAGCCGCTGCATTTTTGCGAGGCCCTGCAACGCAGCATCACGTGGACGCGCGATCATGTTGGCGTTACGCGCGGAGGCGAGGTTGCCGTCCGAGAGGCCAGCATAATTGTGGGTCGGGCCGATGAGGCCGTCGAAGTTGATCTCTTCCGCTTCGTTCACGATGGGAGGCCGGGGGCCGCAATCGGCGCTGCCTTCTCCGCAAGTTGCGTTGCAACCGGATAGGCCACGTAGTCCGCAGCATAATACGCGCTGGGCCGCAGCGAACCGGAGAGTCCGGGACCGCCGAACGGCATCGCACCGGATGCGCCGGTGGTCGGCCGGTTCCAGTTCAGCACGCCAGCACGCATCTCGTTTTTTACGCGCGCCCACAACGCCGGATCATCACTGATCAAGCCACCCGCAAGACCGAACTTCGTGGCGTTCGCCAAATCGACCGCGTGATCGAAATCGGGGGCCCGATAGACCTGCAGGACGGGGCCGAACAATTCCTCGTCGGGTGGTGTGAGCCCGGTGACATCGATGATCGCGGGATGCACAAACGCACCATCGCGCTTCACCGCGACGATGGGTTTGGCGCCCATCGCGACGAGCCCCTGCTCAAACTTCACTGCACGCTCGGCCGAATGTGCGTTGACGAGCGGCCCGAAGAACGGCTCCGGCGTATCGGTCGCCGCGCCGACTGCGATGTTTGGCGCGAGCTCGGCCAGCGCCGCAATGATCGCATCGCCTTCGGCCCCTTGCGGCACGATCAAGCGCCGCGCACACGAACACCGCTGACCGCTTGTCGCGAAAGCTGAGTGCGCGATCAGGTTTGCGGCCGCTTTCGCATCGACCGGCGGCCATACGATCAGCGGATTGTTGCCGCCGAGCTCAAGCGCGAGCACCACGTCTGGCCGCCCCGCGAACTTCCTGTGTATGAGCGCGCCGGTGTGCGCGGAGCCGGTGAACAGCACGCCATTGAGGCCGTGCGAGTCTAACAAGGCCGCCCCGGTCTCGCGTCCGCCTTGCAACAGATTGATGACACCCGCCGGCAAACCTGCGGCTTCCCACGCCTCAAGCATCAAAGCGCCGACGCCCGGCGTCAGCTCGCTCGGCTTGAACAGCACGCAATTTCCGGCAAGCAGCGCCGGCACAATGTGGCCGTTGGGCAAATGGCCAGGGAAGTTGAAGGGGCCGAACACAGCGAGCACGCCGTGTGCGTGGTGCGAGAGCGTCATCGCCCCAAACGCAGCCTTCTCTTCGCGAAGGCCCGCGCGCTCGGCTTGCGCGCGCACGGAGATTTCAATCTTGCCGATCATCGCCTGGACTTCGCCCTTGGCGTCCCAGGCCACTTTTCCCATCTCGCGGCTGATCATGCGGGCGAATTCGTCGGCGCGCTTTTCCACTTCCTTCGCGAACGCGCGCACGATCGTAACACGCTCCTCCGGTGACCGGCGCGACCAAGCCGGAAACGCCAAACGCGCCGCCGCCATCGCCTCGGCGACGTCATCCTCGTTGGCGGCGTGGCCTTCCCACACCTTGTCGCCAGTCGCCGGATCGTACGACGCGAACGCTTCGCCATGGCCCTTGTGCCAGGCGCCGCCAATGTAGAGTTCAGTGCGCATTGTCCGTCCAAACCAAAACTTCAGCGCCGGCATCAAGCTTCAGCGCCGCAAGCACTGCGGGGTCCACCTGGGCCGTACCGTTGGCGATCGCCACGTGCGCCGCCACGCAACGATACTTTTGGATGCTCGGCACGGCGATCAAGCCCCGCTTGGCCCCAGCCAACTGTGATGAGGGTTCAAGCCTGAGGCGCTTCGACTCGCGCAATGTTCGAATTTGATCGCGCTGAACGCTCATCAGCGGACCGCCATCGAAGATGTCGACAACATTGGAGAAGCTAAAGCCTTCCCACTCGAGCAGCTTGCGGGCGCCCTCGCCATCATTGTGGCACTTGCCGATAACGTCGCGCGCGGCCTCATCCAGCAGATCAACGTAGATCGGGTGTTGCGGCATCAGATCCAAGATGAACTGATTGTCAGTGGTCGCACTGAGCTTGTCGGCCTCGGCGAAGTCCATCCTGAAGAAGTGGCGGCCAACAGCTTCCCAGAAGGGCGACATGCCGTCTGCCAACACAACACCACGCAGCTCCGAGACCACTTGCTGACGAAAGCGTTGCGGTTGCGCCGCCATCAGCATGTAGCGGTTCTGCGCCAGCGCGCGGCCAACGCCTGCGGCGCGATGTTCGGGCCGAACGAAGAGCGAGCCGACTTCACTGCAGCCGGTGAAATCGTTGACGCCGATGAGCACGCGCATGTCGAAACGCCGGTTCACCGCGTTCGATGATTGCGCCTCGTTGAACATGCGGAAGTTGAAGAAAGGAGGCGTCTCGCCGATTGTAGATTTGACGCCGCAACAGCCGGCAAGCGCGCCTGTCGCGATGTGCTCCAGCGCGATAAAGTAGCGCTCGGCGCCGGCTTCCGCAGCTGCTGATGCGAAGCTCTGCTCGGAAAGCGCCAGTTTCGCCGCCATCGCCTTGTCATCGAGCATGAGGCTGGTGAAGCCCGCGCCCGCTATTTCTCGCAGCTGTTTGAAGCCTTCCAAATCAGCTGGGCCGGCTGCGCGCATGACATAGCTCGGAGCGCTCACGAACGAAGGCTCCGAATGTCAAACACGCCGCCATTCAAGCCGGCCAAGAGGAGAAACGATAACTTTGCGCGCTCGCCGAAACTGGAGATCAGCGCAAACTCATCGTCGCTGTGTAGGCCGCCGCCGCAGGGACCCAGCGTATCGATGTTAGGGCAGCCAGCAGCAGCAAGATTGTTGCCTTCGCACACGCCGCCCGACGCCTGAAACTTCAAGTCGAGCCCGAGCGCCGCGCCGGCTTGGTGCGTCCATGCGACCATGGTGCGCTGTTGCTCGTTGAGAGGCTTTGGCGGACGCGTGAAACCGCCATGCAGGTGCGCCTCAATGCCGTCGCGCGTGCCGGTTTCCTGTGCGATGCGCTTGACCTCAGCCTCGACCCAGGTCGCCGCTTCAGTATCCGGCACACGGACATTGAATCGCAGCACGGCGCGCTCCGGCACGACGTTTACGGCCCCGCCACCATCGATGGCTCCCACATTGAAGGTTACGCCATCGCGTACGCCATTGAGCTTATTGAGCGCCAACGCCGCTTCGGCAGCTGCCAGCACAGCGCTTCGTCCGTCGTTGAACGCGCGGCCGACGTGCGCAGCGCGGCCCCGGACCGCGAGGTGGAAATTGGCCGAGCCCTTCCGTGCGTCGACAAGCGCGCCATCGGCGAGTGCGGGTTCGTATGTCATCCCGAGGTGCGCACGCGCGCCCAGTTCGGCGAGCAAAGGCGCGCTGCCCATCGAGCCGATCTCTTCGTCCGGACTCAGCAGCACCTCATACCCAACGTGCTTTTGTCCCGGCAGCGCCTCAAAGGCGCGCAGCGCCGCAAGCATGACGTTGATGCCGCCTTTCATGTCAGCGACGCCAGGCCCACGCAGAAGGTTGCCTTCGCGCCAGGGGGCCTGAAAGGCGTGCGAGGCAGGAAAGACTGTGTCGTAGTGGCCGGTTAGCGCGACCTGAATGGGCGCATCGGGCCGAACGCGGGCACGCAGCGACGCGCCGTGCTGCACCTCCACAACGTCACCGTCCGGGCGCACGCGCTGTGATGGCGACAAAGCAACAACTTCGGCCGCTGCCGGCAAATCTGAAAGCGCATCCAACAGCGGCGCTTGCATCGACGCCAAGCCCACCAATTCGAACGAACCGGAATTAATGGCCGACCAGGCCTCCGTGCGCGTCACCAGGCCGGCCGCTTCGCTATCCAGGTGCTCAAGCAAGGGTTCTACATCTGCGCCCCAGGCGGAGCGCGATGTGCTCACAAGATTGTCGGCAGGCATGAACGCCGAGGTACCCCAGCGGCAGCAAAAGTGCCACCCCAGACACCCAGCCGCAAAAAGCAACAGGCCCGGCTTTTGGCCGGGCCTGCGCTTTAGTTCTAGTCGCTTACGCGATTAGCGGAAGGTGATCGTCACCGCCGTGCGGCGGTTGAGCGGTTCACGCACTCCATCGCGTGTCGCACGGGCGAGATCGGTTTCGCCACGCGCTTGCGTTTGGATCGAGCCGGCGGCCATGCCACGCGCCACGAGGGCGTCGCGGACGACCGAAGCACGACGCTCCGACAGACCTTGGTTGTACGTCGGTGAACCCGACGTGTCGGTGTGACCGACAACAACCGTGCCGCTGACGTTGCACTGACGGGCGCGGTTGACCGCGGCGTCGATGGTTTCGAGAGCAGCTTGGTTGAGGTTCGAGCGGTCCCACTCGAAGTACACGACGAATTCCGACGTCGGGCAGGCTGCTGCCACAACTGGCGGCGGCGGCGGCGGCGCAACGTACGGCGGCGGCGGCGGCGGAGCCGGCGGAGCCGGCGCTGCAAATTGATAACGCAGACCAACCGTCAGAGCTTGGTGCTCGTAATCGGACTCGCCCGTGTCAGCCGGCGCGATCGGCTCGAACGAATTGTATTCCGCGCTCTCGGCGACGAAATAGCGATAACCGATGTCGAGATCCCATTGCTCGCCGAGACCGATCGCGAAGCCGACCATGCCTTGATAGGCAAGTACGGTGTCTTCGCCATCGGCAGTGTAAGTCGGCGGCGGAACGTGATCGTTTGCGCCTTGATTGATGCGCGCGGCGCCGACACCGACACCGATGTACGGCTCGAGGCGGCCACCGCGGTTGAAATCATAGAACAGGTTGGCCATGGCAGACCAAGCGTGAACGTCGCCGCCCGCGTCGATCGTGGGCGTCGGATCCATCTGGTTGAAGCGGTGGCCGATTTCACCTTCCAGACGGAAGCCGTTCGAGAAGGCGTAGCCGAGGCCAAGGTGTTGCGACCAATCGTGCTCAAGGGTGGAGTCGCCCCAGCCATAAGCGCCTGTCGACGTACCCAAATCGATCTCGCCGTCAAACGACCAGCCGATGTCCCCACGACCGTACCAACCTTCGGTAGCATTCGCCACGCCGCTGACGCCGCTGACACCCGTCAGCATCGCCGCAATAGCCAGCGTGCGCTTCAATTTCGTTTTCATATCGCTCCCCCTTTGTGCATGGGCTGCGCGAGCTAGCTTCTGCCAAATCGCCAAATCGCACTTTAGCCGTATACGCGCCGCGCGTTAACCAAAATCTGGCGCTCGCAGATCAAAACACCGGACTGTGTCTCCGGTTCCTCAAATTTCCGCTTTTCCCCGGAAAAAAAAGCAACAGGCCCGGCTTTTGGCCGGGCCTGCGCTTTAGTTCTAGTCGCTTACGCGATTAGCGGAAGGTGATCGTCACCGCCGTACGGCGGTTGAGCGGTTCACGCACACCGTCGCGCGTTTCACGGGCGAGATCGGTTTCGCCACGCGCTTGCGTGGTGATCGAGCCGGCGGCCATGCCACGCGCCACGAGGGCGTCACGGACGACCGAAGCACGACGCTCCGACAGACCTTGGTTGTACGTCGGCGAACCCGACGTGTCGGTGTGACCGACAACAACCGTGCCGCTGACGTTGCACTGACGAGCGCGGTTGACCGCGGCGTCGATGGTTTCGAGAGCAGCTTGGTTGAGGTTCGAGCGGTCCCACTCGAAGTACACCACAAACTCAGACGTCGGGCAGGCTGCTGCCACAACTGGCGGCGGCGGCGGCGGCGCAACGTATGGCGGCGGCGGCGGCGGCGGCGGCGGAGCCGGCGCTGCAAACTGATAACGCAGACCAACCGTCAGAGCTTGGTGCTCGTAATCCGCGTCGGCGTTGAACGGCGACACGATGGTGCCAGAACCAGTGGAGATGAGGTCGCTGCCATCGCCTTCAGCGCCTTCAGCGACGAAGTAACGGTAGCCAATGTCGAGGTCCCATTGCTCGCCGAGGCCGACAGCGAAGCCGACGAGGCCTTGGTAAGCGAACACGGTGTCTTCGCCCTCAGCATAGGTCGTCGACGAGTGATCGTTGACGTTCCAGTTCAGGCGCGCAGCACCGGCGCCGACGCCGATATACGGCTCGATGCGACCGCCGCGGTTGAAGTCATAGAACAGGTTGGCCATCGCCGACCAAGCGTGAACGTCGCCGCCAGCGTCGATCGTGGGCGTCGGCTCGATCTGGTTGAACCGGTGGCCGAGTTCACCTTCCAGACGGAAACCGTTCGAGAAGGCGTAGCCGAGGCCAAGGTGCTCTGACCAATCGTGCTCAAGCGTCGAAGAGCCGAAGTCATAGTTCGCATAGTCGTCGTTGACATCGATTTCGCCGTCGAAAGACCAACCGATATCGCCGCGGCCGTACCAACCTTCAGTGGCGTTGGCGACGCCAGCTGCGCCTGCCATCAGTGCCGCAAGCGCGACAGTCTTGGTGATGCGCGATTTCATTTTCACCCCTCTCAAAGGATCCCCTGCGCTCGCAACGCAGTCATTCGTCGCGCGATACGCGCTTGCGACCCGGTGCGGAAGCGTCATTGCAGCGTTGCCACCGCGATGCCGTCCCCCGTCCGTGAGTCGTTGCCCGATTGTTGGCGCCCCACGTCACGGAAGTCCATCAAGCGCAAGGGTTCTGGAGCGCTTTTTCTTGGGGAGCGTTGATTTTATGCCGCTCATTGCGAAGAGGCAATAAACGCCTGTTTGGCGAATAAAGAAGTGGGGCCGCGCCCCTCCCGGCGCGGCCCCGTCCCCTCATCGCCCCTGCGCGTTGCCCTCAAGGATAACCCGAGGACCTCCCCCGCCAAAAACTCGAGGAGTGGCGCAGCTTTATTCAGGGCAGCCGGTTGGGCCAGCGCTAACGGCGCCTGTGGAAGCCATTTCCGATGCTTTGTGGCCTCGTCGTCACAGGGGTGTGACCCATTGGGAACCGGAACCCCCTGAGGAAGCGCGAGTTTGCCTCCGGAAACCCCGTTTCAAGGAGAAAAAAATGCCGGAGATCAAAGAAAGAGACCCTTACACCCCACCGCCGATGCACCATGACCGCAGTGGCGCGGTGCTGCGTGTGGCGCTGCTCGCCGCGATGCTCGGCACTGCTGGGTTAGGTTACGCGTGGATGCAACAGCAGCCGCGGACGGCTTTGGTTCCGGAAGTTGTAGAAGAGCAGCAAATGGCCGACGCTGGCTATCGGGTGGCGCCTGAAGCCATCCCCGACCCGGCGCCAGCGGCGACGCCCGCGCCGCGCCGCACCGCCCCGGCTGAACGCGCGCCCGAACCGGCGCCGGCTCCTCAAGTGACGCCGACCCCGGACCCGGTCCCGGTCCCGGTCCCGGTCACGGCGACACCGATCCCCCCGGTGGACATGCCGCCAGCTGGCACGGTTGGGTCCATGTAGGGAAATGGTGAGCCCGCCGGGATTCGAACCCGGGACCCTCTGATTAAAAGTCAGATGCTCTACCGACTGAGCTACGGGCTCGCGAAGGGGCGCACTTAGTCCGATGCCTCGCGCCACGCAACCTTGTGGATGAAGAAAGCGGCCGTCTAGGCCGCTTTCGCCGCAGCCAAGGCCGCCGCAACAGCGGCGTGCCATCCGCTCCGCAATCGATCGCGCTCTCTGGCGCTCATACGCGGCGCCCAGCGCGCACTCGGTGCAGCGCCTGCGCCATCGAGCGACGCGATCAATCCCGCTCCTGAAGCAGCCAGCTTTGCGGCGCCAAGAGCGGTGACTTCCTGAAGTTGTGGTCGCGCGACTTCAACGTCGCAAATGTCGGCAAGGAACTGCATTGCCCAGACGTTCGCGGTCAGGCCACCGTCTATGAGCAGTGATTCAATTTTTGGTGCGCCATCGGCGCGCAAGGCGTCGAGCAAATCGGCCGTTTGGTACGCGACGGCTTCAAGCCCTGCACGCACCAGGTGATCGAGGCGGGAGTCGCGCGTGAGACCGACGATCGTGCCGCGTGCTTCGGCGTTCCACTGCGGCGCGCCAAGTCCCGCAAATGCTGGCACGAGATAAACACCGCCATTGTCGGCGAGGCTCGATGCGATCCCCTCTGAGTCCGCGGACGTCTTGATGAGCTTTAGCCCGTCGCGCAGCCATTGCATGGTTGCGCCCGCGGAGAAGATCGAGCCTTCGAGCGCATAGGCGAACTCACCACCCGCCTCGTAGCCAACGGTGCCAAGCAATCTGTTCTTCGAATGAGGCGGCGCGCCGCCCATGTTCATCACCAGGAACGCGCCGGTGCCGAAGGTGCACTTGGCCATGCCCGGCTGAAAGCAGCCATGGCCGACAAGCGCCGCCTGCTGATCGCCGGCGCTGCCGTGAATGGGGACCGCGCGGCCGAAGTGAGACGTATGAGCATCGCCAAAGTGCGCATCGCACGCCGCAATTTTCGGCAACATCGCGCGCGGCACCCTCAAAAGCGCGCACATCTCGTCGCTCCAATCGCGGATGTTGAAATCATAGAGCAGCGTGCGCGAGGCGTTGGTGACATCTGAGATGTGCGCCGCGCCATTGGTGAGGCGCCAAACGAGAAAGCTCTCGATCGTGCCGAACGCTAACTCACCTTTCTCGGCGCGAGCGCGTAGCGCAGGATCGCGATCCAGAATCCACGCGATCTTAGTGCCGGAGAAATAAGGGTCGAGCAGCAAGCCCGTAGTTTTCTGGACTTTCTCCTCGTGCCCAGCTTCGCGAAGCGCCGCACAAACATCCGAGGTCCGCCGATCCTGCCAAACGATGGCTTTATGAACGGGCGCGCCGGTCTTGCGGTCCCACACGACGGTAGTTTCGCGCTGATTGGTGATCCCGATCGCAGCGATGGCAGCCGCGCCGCCAACTTTTTCGATCGCCTCACGGCAAACCTTCAAAGTCGCCGCCCAGATCTCCTCCGCATCGTGCTCAACCCAACCCGGATGAGGAAAATGCTGCTGCAGCTCGATCTGCGCCGTGGCTTTGGGCTGGAAGTCAAGATCGAAGGCAATGGCGCGCGTAGAGGTCGTGCCTTGATCGATAGCGAGGATGTGCTGGCTCATGTGCGCACAAAAGAGCGAGGAGGCGCCGAGGTCAACCGATGACCGGGGGACGATGAAAGGCAGCCGCCGGGACAACGGCGCCTCCTCTGTGCGGTGGCGCTATTATGCACCGGCCTCCGCAGTCTCAAGCACGGCGCGGAAAGCGGCGGAGGCGGCGCGTACGCGGGCCATGGCCGCATCCAACTGGTCTTCGCTCACCGACCTCCCACTCGCGGCCATGGTTTCCACTTCGGCGCGGATGGCGGCGAGTTTCACGGCCAAGTCATCGACATTGCTCGCGATGGAACCACCAGCAGCGAGCGCCTTGGCGGCGACGTCAAGA
>JAWKUZ010000017.1:0-77688 GCA_041398305.1 Hyphomonadaceae bacterium | reverse complement strand
GCGGCGAAGCGGCCATAGCGCTTAACAAGCGCGCATGGCTCAGCGACCGACTGGCGTGAAAAAAAACGAAGCGCGCTCCAGTCCTGTTAGATTCCGGCAAAAGCACCTTCTAGCCATCGCAGATCTGGATCGTTTCGAAGCCGAAAGCCTTTTGGATCGAGCGGAAACATTCGCGCCTTTGCTCGATCAGAAGATCAAGAAACTCGACACGCTGCGCGGGCGCACGCTGATCAATCTTTTCTTCGAGAATTCCACAAGAACGCAAAGCTCGTTCGAACTCGCCGGCAAACGCATGGGCGCTGATGTTGTGAACATGAGCGTGAAGAGTTCTTCGGTGGCGAAAGGCGAAACGCTGATCGATACGGCCACGACGCTGAACGCGATGCGGCCTGACTTACTTGTGGTGCGCCACGGTTCGTCGGGCGCGGCGGAGCTGCTTTCGCAAAAGGTCGATTGCGCGGTGATCAATGCCGGCGACGGCAAGCATGAGCATCCGACGCAAGCGCTGCTCGACGCGCTCACCATTCGTTCGCGTTTGGGTGAGGTTGAGGGCCTGACTGTCGCGATCTGCGGTGACGTGCTGCACAGTCGCGTCGCACGCTCGAATGTGGCGCTGCTGACGTTGCTCGGCGCGCAAGTGCGCCTCATAGGTCCGCCCACCTTGATGCCGGCGGGCGCAGAAAAATGGGGCGCGAAGGTCTTCCATGACATGCGCGCGGGACTGAAGGATGCGGACGTCGTCATGATGCTGCGCGTCCAGCGCGAGCGCATGACCGGCGGCTTCTTCCCAAGCGCGCGGGAGTTCTTCTGGTTCTATGGCCTGGACGAGGACAAGCTGCGCCACGCCAAGCGAGGCGCGCTCGTCATGCACCCTGGCCCTATGAATCGCGGCGTCGAGATCGATAGCGCCATTGCCGATGATCCGAATGTCTCGCTGATCGAGACGCAAGTGCGTATGGGCGTGGCTGTGCGTATGGCTGTGCTTGAGGCGCTGGCGGAGAGCGGTTCGAACGAGGAGCGCGCCTAATGTGGATGTTTTTGCTCTGGTGGCTGGTGGACGACCACTTGGCCGAAGCGCTGAACACGCCCGGCCTCGGCACGTTGCCGATCTGGGTGCCTTTCATCATCGCCATCGCGTTCTCGACGACGGTGAATGTCGCGGTGAAACGCAACCGGCATGACTAAACCGACCCTGATCAAGAACGCCAAGCTGATCGACCCTGCGAAGAACATGGTCGAGGACGGCGCGATCCTATTTGCTGAAACCATCCTCGAAGTTGGCACTGTAAGCGGCGCGCCCGATGGCGCCGAGATCGTCGACGCCGATGGCGCGCATGTGGCGCCCGGCCTCATCGATATGCGCGTCGTCATCGGCGAACCGGGCGCGGAGCACAAAGAGACGTTCAAGTCGGCTGGCCGCGCGGCGGCGGCGGGCGGCGTCACCACCATGGTGATGATGCCAAACACCACGCCTGTGCTGGACGATCAGAGCTTGATCGATTTTGTGCTTCGCCGCGGCATTGATCGTTCGGGCGGCGTGCGCATCTTGCCGGCGGCAGCGCTGACGCAACACCTCGACGGCGAGTTGATGACCGAGATCGGCCTGATGGCCGAGGCAGGCGCCGTACTGTTCACGAACGGCGACAAGCCAATCGTCTCCAGCCGCACGCTGCGACGCGCGCTTTCCTACGCCAGCGCCTTCAACGCGCTGATCGCGCATCGCCCCGAAGATCCCTATCTCGCCGAAGGCGGCGTCATGCACGAGGGCGAACTCGCGGCACGCTTGGGCTTGCCAGGAATTCCGGCGGCGGCTGAGGCGATCATGGCTGAACGCGATCTCGCGCTCGCGGAGTTGACCGGTGGCAAACTGCTGCTGGACATGATCTCATCGGCGCAGACGCTGCCGGCACTGAAGCGCGCCAAAGCCAGAGGCGTGAAGGCGTTTGCCAGCGTGAACGTTCATCATCTCGTGCTGAATGAGAATGATGTCGATGGCTATCGTACGTTCGCAAAGCTCTCGCCGCCGCTGCGCGGTGAGGATGATCGCGTCGCCCTCGCGCGGGCCGTCAGCGACGGGCTGATCGACGTTATCGTATCAGGTCACGATCCACGTCCGGCTGAGGACAAGCGCCTGCCGTTTGAAGAAGCGGCGTTTGGCGCGGTTGGGTTGGAGACGCTATTGCCTGGCGCGCTGACCTTGCACCACAAAGGCGATGTAGCGCTCAACACACTTATCCGCGCGATGACCCAGCGCCCGGCGGAGCTGCTCAAGCTGCCTCAGGGTCGCCTGGAAAAAGGCGCCCCCGCCGACGTTATCCTTATCGACCTTGGCGCGCCCTTCAGGCTGGACAGCGACAAGCTGCGCTCCAAATCGAACAATTCGCCGTTTGATGAAAAGCTCATGCAGGGCGCCGTGAAACGGACATTCATTGCAGGCAGAAGTGTTTTCGGCGGCTAACTCGGAGGGACGCCCCATGCGCAATCTTCTTCTAGGCGTTGCATTGCTCGCCCTCGCCGCGTGCGGCACGACAGGCGGCTATACCCCAACGCCCCCGCCGATCGGCCCCGGCGATCCGGGCCCTGGCGATACGCCGCCGCCAATCCCGCTCGATGGCCCGATCATGTACTCCTGCAGCAACGGCCAGCAAATCGTGGTCGATATCGAGGGCACGAGCGCACGTGTGCAAATCGTAGGTGGCACATCAATGGTGCTGCCGCGCGCGAGCGACGGTTACTACAGCAACGGCCGCTACGGCTTCCGCGGCGGCGGCGCTACCGGTCAATGGGAAGTGGGCCGCGCCGCGCCAGCCGACTGCACGGGCAGTTGAGGTAACTTTCTCTCCACAGGCGCAACTTGGCCTGATAGAGAGCCTCTGTGCTGCCGCTTTATTTCATACTTGCCGCCGTCGGCGGATACTTGCTCGGCTCAATACCGTTCGGATTGGTGCTGACGAAGGTCGCCGGTCTTGGTGACATTCGCCAGATTGGCTCGGGCAACATTGGCGCGACCAATGTGTTGCGCACGGGTCGTAAGGATCTGGCGCTTGCAACTGTGGTGCTCGATGCGGCCAAGGCAGGGATCGCGCTCTTCCTTACGCGCTTCCTCATCGGCAACGACGCGCCGTATGAGATCGAACTTGGCCTTGTTGCGGGCTTCGCGGCCTTCATTGGTCACTGTTATCCGGTGTGGTTGCAGTTCAAGGGCGGCAAGGGCGTAGCGACCTATTATGGCTTGCTATTGGTGGGCATGCCGCCGCTCGGCGTTGTTGCCGGCATTACGTGGCTTGCTGTGGCGATGATGTTCCGCATTTCGTCACTCGCCGCGCTGGTTTCGGTGACGCTCGCACCGGTCTTGGCGCTGATCGGCGGCTACTCGACCTCCGAAGTTGTGTGCCTCGTCGCCCTGGCATTGCTAATCTTCTGGCGTCACCGGGCCAACATCGCGCGCCTACGCGCCGGAACAGAGCCGCGCATGGGCGAGAAGAAGAAGGACGAGGCAGTTGCCGTCGAAGCTCCAGCCGACGCCGCGCCCGCCGCCGCAGCAGCAGCTGTTGTCGCAGACCCTACACCCGAGCCGGCGCCTTCGCCGCCCCCTGAAACCACGCCCGACGCATGACACGCACGCTTTCGCGTCCTGAGCTGATCGCCTGGACGCGGCTAGCGCGCACGCCGCGGATTGGTCCGCTCACTTTTCATCGCCTGATCGCGCGTTTCCGCACCGCGTCAGCTGCGCTCGAATCGTTGCCACGGGTATCCAATCTAAGCGCGCCGGCCGAGGAAGGCGCTCACGCGGAAGTCGAAGGCGTCGAAGCTCTGGGCGCACGTCTGATCGCGTGTTGCGAGCCGGACTATCCACCCCTGCTGGCGCAGCTCGATGCGCCGCCGCCTCTTATTGCTGTGCGTGGCGATCCGAAATGGTTGAAGCGGCCAAGTGTGGCGATCGTGGGCTCGCGCGAGGGTTCTGGGTCTGCACTCATGTTCGCTGAGCGGCTCGCCGCAGACCTTGGCGCGGCGGGTTACACGGTTGTCTCTGGCCTCGCGCGCGGTGTGGACGCGGCGGCCCATCGCGGCGCATTGGCGACCGGAACAGTCGGCGTGCTCGCTGGCGGGTTGGATCACCCTTACCCGCCGCAAAACGACAAACTGCACGACACGATGTGCGAGATGGGCGCGGTCATCACCGAAGCGCCGCTCGGCGCGGCGCCGCGCGCGCGTGACTTCCCACGCCGCAACTCGATCATCTCCGGCGTTTCGCGCGCGGTTGTCGTAATCGAAGCCGCGTTGAGATCGGGATCGCTCATCACAGCGCGCGCGGCGGCTGATCAGGGACGAGACGTCATGGCGGCGCCGGGCTCGCCGCTCGATCCGCGCGCACGCGGCTCCAATGCGTTGATCAAGCAGGGTGCGACGCTGATCGAAGATGCGAACGATGTCATCGCCGCACTCGGCGAAACCGCACCGCCGCTGCGGCCGCTATCGGCCGGGCCACTCTTCGCCGACGTCGACGCATCACCGCCGCCGCCGGGATTACCGAAGAAGATCGCCGCTCTGCTCTCGCCGACGCCCATTCACGTCAATGACTTGGCACGGTTGGTGGATGCGCCTGCCGGGGCGGTCGCCGCGGCGCTGACCGAACTGGAATTGGAAGGACGCGCTGCTTCCTTGCCCGGCGGCTACGCCGCCCAGGCGCGCGCCGCATTCTCGTGAGCTCCAAGGGTTGCTAGGCTGCGTCGGTAGAAACTGCCTGCGCAGCTCGTTGGTCGTTGAGTGCGGAAATCTGCGCACGCAGCAGGGCCGCACTGGTTTCGCTCAGGCCAGCGGCCTGCGCCAGCGCCGCAAGCTGGCCAGCCATGTCCGCCACGTAGTCCGCCACCTCCGCCGGGTTCGCGCTTCTGTCGCCTTCCGTCATCCTGGACCCAATTGCAACCTATGGGCGCATATAACGCCTTAAAGTTGCATTCGGCAAGATTTCTGAACGTGCTACTAACTCTCGGAACCACAAGGGAAAATTAGCGCGCCTCTCGCATAAGTCCTGTTCCGAACCCATCTGGGCGCGTTGACAGGCCAAGGTCGCGCCCCCAGTTTCCGGCCCGTTTTTCCGCGAAAGCCCCCGTCCAGAATGAACGTCGTCGTCGTTGAATCCCCGGCTAAGGCCAAGACAATCAACAAGTATTTGGGCAAGGACTATACGGTCCTGGCCTCGTACGGCCACATCCGGGATCTCCCCCCGAAGGACGGTTCGGTGAAGCCGGACGACGATTTCTCGATGGCCTGGGAGATCGACCCGAAGTCGTCAAAGCACGTCAAAGCCATCGCCGACGCCATGAAAGGCGCCGATCACCTTATCCTGGCGACCGACCCTGATCGCGAAGGCGAAGCCATCTCCTGGCACGTCCTGGAGGCGCTCAATCAGAAGAAGGCGCTGAAGGGCAAGACGGTCAAACGCGTCACTTTCAACGCCATCACCAAGCCGGCTGTGCAGGCGGCAATGGCGGCGCCACGCGACATCGATATGGAATTGGTGGACGCCTACTTGGCGCGCCGGGCGCTCGATTATCTCGTCGGCTTCACGCTCTCGCCGGTGCTGTGGCGCAAGCTGCCAGGCTCTCGCTCGGCTGGCCGCGTGCAGTCGGTGGCGCTGCGCATCATCGTCGACCGCGAAGTCGAGATCGAGAAATTCAAACCGCAGGAATATTGGTCCGTCGACGCCGCGATGGCGACTGTACGCGGCCAACCGTTCAGCGCCCGTCTCTCCGCCTTCGAAGGTAAGAAGCTGAAGCGGCTCGACATCGCCAACCAAGATATGGCGTTTGCCGCGCGCGACGCGGTAAAAAAAGGCAAGTTCACGGTGAGCGCCGTCGAGGCCAAGCCGACCAAACGCAATCCGCCGCCGCCATTCACGACTTCGACACTGCAACAAGAAGCGGCCCGCAAGCTCGGCTTCAACGCGTCGCGCACAATGCAAACCGCGCAGCGCCTCTATGAAGCTGGTCACATCACCTACATGCGGACCGACGGCGTCTCTATGGACGAAGGCGCGATCCGCGAGCTGCGCACGACCATCGGCGACAAGTTCGGCAATGACTACACCCCTGCTGAGCCTCGCCGCTACACGTCGAAAATCAAGAACGCCCAGGAAGCACACGAAGCAATCCGCCCTACAGATCCTTCGAAGATGCGCACGGACCTGCATCTGGAGGGCGACCAGGCCGCTCTCTATGCGCTGATCTGGCAGCGCGCGATCGCCAGCCAGATGGAATCGGCATCGATCGAACGCACAAGCGTCGATTTCACCGAACCGACTGGTAAAGTCGAACTCCGCGCCACAGGCCAGGTCATCCTCTTCGACGGCTTCTTGAAGCTCTATCAAGAAGGCCGCGACGACGAAGAAGACGAAGAGAACCGCCGACTGCCGCTTTTGAAACAAGGCGAGAGCGTCAACGTTCAAGAGGTGAAGGCCGATCAGCACTTCACTGAGCCGCCGCCACGCTATTCGGAAGCGAGTCTCGTCAAGAAGCTCGAAGAACTCGGCATCGGGCGGCCTTCGACCTACGCGGCGATTCTAGAGAAGCTGCGCGAACGCAATTACGTGAAGATGGACAAGAACCGCTTCATCCCGGATGACCGCGGCCGTCTCGTCATCGCCTTCCTGGAAAACTTCTTCGGCAAATATGTCGAATACGATTTCACCGCCGACCTCGAAACGCCAGCTCGACCAAGTCAGCGCGGGCGATCTCTCCTGGAAGAAGCTGATGCGCGACTTCTGGAAGGACTTCAACAGCATCATCGCCGACATCGGCGATCTGCGCATCACGCAAGTGCTCGACACGTTGAATGAGGTGCTGGGCCCGCATCTTCCCGCCGCGCGAAGATGGCAAGGACGCGCGCCTGTGCCCGCTCTGCAATGTTGGCCAGCTTTCGCTACGCTTGGGCAAGTACGGCGCATTCGTCGGCTGCTCGAACTATAACGGCGAGCCTCCGTGCAAGTTCACGCGGCCGCTTGCTGGCGGCGATGAAGCTGAACAAGCTATCCCCTCGGACGGTTTGCCGGTCGGCGATGGCCCGAACGGGCCGATCCTGCTGAAGAGCGGCCGTTTCGGCGCGTACTTCGAAACGCCGAATCCCGCCGATCCTGACAAGCCGAAGCGCGCGAGCGTGCCGAAGGGCCAGGCGCCGACGGACGTCAGCCTCGAAACCGCGATCAAGCTGCTCTCGTTGCCGCGCGAAATCGGCATGCATCCGAGCGAGAATGAACTGATCGTCGCCAATATTGGGCGGTACGGCCCCTACATCAAAATGGGCAATCTCTATGTGAATTTGCCCGGCGCTGACGACGTGCACGAAATTCAAATGAACCGCGCCGTCGCGCTGATTGAAGAGAAGAAAGCCGGCGGCGGCAAAGGCCGCTTCGGCCGCGCCGCACCCGCGCCAATCAAAGAACTTGGCGAAAGCCCTGTGACGGGCAAACCGGTGCGCGTGTTGAACGGCCGCTACGGCCCCTACATCAACGACGGCGAAACCAACGCCAACGTGCCGAAGGACAAGAAGCCGGAAGACGTCACGTTCGACGAAGCGCTCTCGCTGCTGGCGGCGCGCGCTGAGATGGGCGGCGGCAAGAAGCGGAAGAAGGCGCCGGCGAAGAAGGCTGCGGCTCCGAAGAAAGAAGCTGCGCCGAAGAAGGCGGCGGCTAAGAAGCCCGCTGCTAAGAAGGTGCCAGCGAAGAAAGCCGCTAAGAAGGCGGCAGGGTAGAGCATGGCGAGCCACTCGTGTCCGGTTTGCGCATACGAACTAACCTTCGAGGCCTATCAGAACAAATTGGCCTCATTTGAGATTTGTCCCTGCTGCGGCACTCAATTCGGATACGACGACGCGTCTCGCTCCCACGAACGCCTTCGACAGGATTGGGTTGCCAAGGGTTCCCCATGGTTTTCGAGCGCTCTAGCTCCCCCAGAGGGTTGGGACCCACAGCAACAACTGAACCGCTTTCGCTAAAACGAGGCGCCCTCTCCCGCAGAAGCGGGAGAGGTGACACACTCACGACATGGCGAAGAATCGACCACCGGCTCCTGAACCCCTCACCCGCGAACGCGTGCTTGAGGCGATCCGCAAAATTGGCGGCAAGGCGCAGAAGCGCGACATCGCGCATGAGCTCGGCGTCGGCAGCGATCAGAAGAAAGAACTGCGGCACATACTGCGCGATCTGGAGGAGTCCGGCGCGCTTGGACGCACAGGGCGCAAGCGCTACGCGGACGCGCAAGCGCTGCCAGAATCCGGCGTCATGGATGTGCTCGATCGCGACCACGATGGCGAACTGGTCGCGCGCATGCGCGCGCCTGATGGCTATTTCGGGCCGGCCATTCGCCTGGCGCCTGGCGAAGCACGCGCGATGCGCGGCGAAGCGGCGATCGGCGTTGGCGACCGTGTGCTGGCGCGGCTGCATCGTGACGATGACGGCGAGTACGTTGCCAAGGTGGTCAAGCGACTGGGCCAAAGCGCGCACCGCATTCTCGGCGTCTATCGGGCCAACAAAGATCCCCGCAATAAGTTTGGCGGCGGTCGCGTTGAACCTGCCGATCGCAAAGCGCGACACGATCTCATCATCGAAGCCAACAATGTCGGTCACGCCAAAGACGGCGATCTGGTTTTCGCCGAGCTGCGTGTTTCCGGCCGCGACCGCGCTCATGGTCCGAAGTTCGGGCTCATCAAGGAGGTGATCGGCACCGCCAGCGACCCGCGCGCCGCCTCAATTCTCGCCATGCACACGCACGGCATCAGCGAAGGCTTCACGGAAGAAGAGGAAGCGCAGGCCAACGCGGCGCAGAAGCCGACGCTCAAAGGCCGCACTGATCTTCGAGACGTGCCACTGATCACCATCGACCCCGAAGATGCGCGCGATCACGACGACGCCGTCTATGCCTCGCCGGATACGGACGAGAAGAACAAGGGCGGCTGGCGCGTATGGGTCGCGATTGCCGATGTCTCCGCTTACGTGACACCGGGTTCGCCGCTTGATCGCGGCGCATGGCGACGCGCCAACTCGACTTATTTTCCTGATCGGGTTGCACCGATGCTACCGGAATCGCTTTCGGCTGATCTCTGCTCGCTACGCGAGCATGAAGAGCGTGCCTGCATGGCGGTGGAGATGGTTTTCGACCGCGAAGGCCGGAAGGTGCGGCACAAATTCGTGCGCGGGCTCATGCGTTCGGCAGCGAAGCTTTCTTACGAGCAGGCGCAAGCGGCCATTGACGGAAAACCGAACGACAAGACCGAGCCGCTGTTGGAGCCAATTCTGAAACCGCTTTGGGCAGCGTATCGGACGGTGTGGGAAGCTCGCGTGAAGCGCCAGCCGCTTGAAATCGACGCGCCTGAGCATCGCATTCTGTTCAAGGACGGCAAGGTCGCGGGCGTGACGCGGCGCGAGCGCTTCGATGCGCACAAGCTGATCGAAGAATTTATGATCCAGGCCAATGTGAGCGCCGCCGAGACGCTCGAGCAAAAGGGACGTCCACAAATCTACCGAATCCACGATCGGCCAAGCGACGAGAAGATTGCGGCGCTGACCGACTTCCTTCCGACTGTCGAGATGAGTTGGAGCAAGGGTCAGAGCGTTACCGCCGGCCGCTTCAACCGCATTCTGCATTTGGCCGAGCAATCACCGAACAAGGATATCATCAATGAGGTAGTGCTGCGCACTCAGTCACAGGCGGTGTACTCGCCCGACAATATCGGTCACTTCGGACTAAACCTTCGCGCCTACTCGCACTTCACCTCTCCGATCCGGCGCTATGCCGACGTGACCATCCACCGCGCGCTGATCCGCGCGCTCAAGCTGGGTGAGGACGGCGTCACCGATAAGGATGAAGCTCGTTACGATGAGACTGCCGAGCACATCAGCGAAATGGAGCGCAAATCGATGGCTGCCGAGCGCGACGCCACGGCGCGCTACATCAGCTCGTTCCTCGCGGATCGCATCGGCGCGACATTTGAAGGACGCGTCACTGGCGTTACCCGCTTCGGGTTGTTCATCCGCTTGGATGAAACGCAAGCCGATGGCCTTGCCCCTATTTCCACGTTGGGCAACGAGCGCTGGATTCACGATGAAACGGCGCATGCCCTGGTCGGTGACCACAGCGGCGAACGCTATCCGCTAGGCATGCGGGTCGAGGTACGACTGGAAGAAGCAACACCGATCACGGGTGGGCTGGTGTTCTCGCTCCTCACCGATCCGCTGCCGCCGGCACCCGGTTGGCGTAGGTCACGGCAGAGCAGGCAGACGCGCGATGGCGGCGGAGGACGCGGAAAGCGTGACGCCAAACGCGGCAAGAAGCGGCGTTAAGCGAGCCCTTCCAATTCAGCTCACAATCAGGGCGGCTCGCCGTTGTTCCAGTAACCGGCGAACGCGAGATTGCCACCTGGATCCCACTGAACGCCGTAGCCGTGGCGCAGGTCGTTTAGCCACTGGCCTTCGTAACGGCGTCCATCGGCGAAGACATAAACACCGTAGCCTTCTTTGGCGCCTGAGTTCGGCGTGCCGCCGCGAAATTGCCCGGCGTAGTACTCGCCGTCCGCCCATCCGAGCAGCCCGTAGCCATGACGGTTGACGCCGCTGCCCGCGCCGTAACCTTCACCTTCGTAGCTGTCGTCTGCATCGCCTCTGAAACGCACCGTGCCTGCGACGTCGAACTGCGAGCGCGCAGCCGCCTGCGTGGCGCGCGTCTCGGCGGCGCGAGCGGTTTCCACCGCGTTGCGAAGCGAGGAGTCTAACGCTGAGATATCGTACGGTCGCGACTGCGCTAAGGCGTCACTCGCGAAAGTCACAAAGACCAATATGCAAACGCTGAATACCCAACCAAAGGCGGATTTCGCAGCTGCCATTTCTTGCCTCCCCGACGTGGGGTGAAGCTAGTACCCGTTCACCACTTCGGCAAGCGGCGGGTATGCGGGAACGCCTGCTACTCAGAGGCGTTGCCTTCGAAAGAGGACCGCTATGAGACCGCATATTCTCGCCGCATTTCTTCTTGTGTGCGCGCCAGGTGCATTCGCGCAGCAAGTCATCGCACCGCCGGCTGAAGCGGCTCCTGCCGCCACCTCGCCAATCGAAGAACGCACAGAATGGTGCGACGCTTACGCAACGTGGCTCATCGCTATGACGCCTGCACCCCGCGGGGCGGCTCCAGCGGATGTTCGCCAATCGCAGCATCTCGAAGTCGAACTGAACGCGTGCAAGATCGATCCGCAGCAATACGAGCGTCAAACGCGCGCGGAGGCGGATTACGCAGTTGAAGTCGCTCAAGGTTAGGCGCTAGCGCCGCACGCTCCGCTCGTGCATGCTTGCATGTGCGGGGGCGGCAATGAGTTCTCAAGATACGGATAAGCCGCTTGGCTTCTGGGGCTGCTGGGCGCTTGTCGTCGGCTGCATGATTGGCTCGGGTATTTTCCTGTTGCCCGCGCAGCTCGCGCCATACGGGCTGCTGAGCTTCGGCGGCTGGATCATCGCTGGGGTTGGTTCAACGGCGCTGGCGCTTGTGTTCGGAAGGCTGGCAGCGCGAACCCAGTGCAACGGCGGCCCTTATGCTTACGCAAGAAATGCGTTCGGTGATTTCACCGGCTTTCTGATGGGCTGGGCCTATTGGCTTTCGTTCGTGATCGGCGTGCCTACGGTGGCGATCGCCTTCGTCGGTTATCTCGGCGTCTTCGTCCCAGCGCTCAACGCCAGCCCTATGCTGCAGCTCGGGGCCGCCATCGCGCTCATTGCGATGTTTACGTCCATCAACATACGCGGCTTGAGGGAGATGAGCGCCACGCAAATCACGCTCACTTTGCTCAAGATCATCCCGCTCATCGCCATTGTTGCACTGGCGTTTCCAGCGGGTTCGAGCGCCAACTTGCCGTCGTTCAATCCGTCCGGCGGATCGATCATCGCCGCACTTGCAGCAACCGCGCTGCTGACGCTTTGGCCGTTCACTGGCTTCGAGGTTGTCACGCTACCGGCCGCCAACGTGAAAGACTGCGAACACACGATCCCACGCGCTTTGACGATCGGCATGCTCACGGTGGTGGCGCTCTATCTCGCCGCGAGCGCGGCGGTGATGTTGCTCGTGCCGCCGGCGCAACTCGCGCAATCGACAGCGCCTTTCGCCGACGCCGCGCGTGCCTTTGGGCCTTGGGGCCCGAACTTCATCGCAGCCGGCGCGCTCGTCGCGACCGCCGGAACGATCAATGGCCTCATCTTCTCGTGCGGTCAGATGCCGATGGCGGTGGCGGCCGATGGACTTGCGCCGCGGTGGCTCGCCACCACCACCAAGCAGGGCACGCCGCACCTTGCGTTGATCCTATCCGCAGTTCTCGGCGCAGCGATGCTGACGCTCAATTATGCGCGCGGCTTCCTCGATGCGTTCGAGTTCTTGTTGAAGATGGCAACCTCACTTGGCCTAATCTACTACATCGTCGTCGCGATGGCGGAGCTTCGTCATTCGATGCGCTCAGCACGCGGTTGGGCGTCGGTGGCGGTGCTCGGCATCGCCTACTCACTCTTTGCCGCGTTCGGCTCCGGGCTTGAGGTCCTGTTCTGGGGCTTCGTGCTGATGGCGGCAGGCGTACCGCTCTACTTCTATTCCCGCCGAAGCAACGTCGCCACTTCTAGTCCGTCTTCTTGAACGGCGCGTGCTCAGTGAGAATCTCGGCCTCCTCTACAACAGCCGGCGTTTCCTGGCGGAGGAAGTGGCGCACGGCGTTGCGCAAGCCATCGTGCTCGATCCAATGCGCGCTGAACGTTTGGACCGGAATATAGCCGCGGGCGAGCTTATGCTCGCCTTGGGCTCCGGCCTCGACGCGCTTGAGCTTCAACTCGATCGCCAAGTCGATGGCTTGGTAGTAGCAGAGTTCAAAGTGGAGGAACGGCACATCGGCGATGCGGCCCCAGTAGCGGCCGTAGAGCGCATCGCCGCCAACGAGGTTGAGCGCCGAGGCGAGCCTCGTGCCATCCGCTTCTTCGGCGACGAAGAGCACACATTGATCGGCCATGCGCTCGCCGAGCAATTCAAAGAACGCACGATTGAGGTACGGCGATCCCCACTTCCGCGAACCGGTGTCCATGTAGCAGCGAAAGAAGAAATCCCAATCGCGCGCGGTGATCTCAGCGCCGCGCAGGCGGCGGATGCGCAGACCATCGATCGCTCTTTCGCGCTCGCGGCGGATATTCTTGCGCTTCTGCGACGAGAGTCGAGTGAGGAAATCGGCGAACGTTGCGTAGTCCCGATTGAACCAGTGATACTGGAGTCCGGTCCGAAGTTGATAGCCGAGCGGTGCGAGGCGGCGAACCGTCTCTTCATCCGCGAAAGTCGCATGCACAGACGAGGCGCCCGCGCGTTGCGCGAGGCCGATGGCGCCTTGAGCAAGCGCGCTCTGCACCGCTGGATCGCTCGCTAGGAGCCGTCGGCCGGGAACGGGCGTGAACGGTATGGCGCATTGAAGCTTCGGGTAATACTGGCCGCCAGCGCGTTGCAGCGCGTCGGCCCAAGAGTGATCGAAGACGTATTCGCCGTATGAATGATCCTTGGCGTAGAGCGGCATGGCGCCCAGGGCGGCGCCGCTTGCATCGCGCGCGACAAGGTGCGCCGGCTGCCAGCCTTTGATCGCGCTGGCGCTACCGCTCTCTTCGAGCGAACGCAGGAAATCCCAAGAGAGGAATGGATCGTAAGGTTGGTCCGGTGGGTTTGCGAGGCCGTCCCATGTGGCGCGCTCGATGTTGGCGAGATCGTCAATGACCGAGATGGTGAGCGCGTCGGTACCGTCCATGCGCTTAGTCTATCTCGAATATTCCATCGACCTCGACAGCAAAGTTCAGCGGCAGATTGGCCATGCCAACCGCCGAACGCGCGTGTTTCCCAGCGTCACCGAACACCGACACCATGAGGTCGGAGCAACCATTCATGACCTGCGGGATTGGGTCGAAATCTGGCGTGACATTGACGAAGCCATTGAGCTTGATGACGCGTTTGACACGATCGAGATCGCCGCCACATGCGGCCTTCACTTGCGCAAGCAGGTTGAGGCCACATAGCCGCGCGGCGGCTTGGCCCTCTTCCACTTCGATCGTGCCGCCGAGCTTGCCCTTGATGCCGCCCGAGGCGTCAACCGAGACTTGACCGGACGTATGAACGAGATTGCCGATGACTTGGAACGGCACGTAGGACGCCACCGGCGCCGGCGGCGTCGGCAACGTAACTCCTAGCTCCTGTAGTCGCGCCTCAATCCGCCCCGTCATCGTGTACTCCATCGTCCTGACGCGCCGACACAATTACACTAATAAGGCCGTAGACGAAGAGTGCGCCAAAAACAACGATGATGGTCCAGCCGCCAAGCCATCGCGGATTCTCTATAAGATATATCAATGCCATCATCGCGCCTGCGGTGACGACCAGTGCGTTCCAGGAAACACGGTTCAAAAGAGTGTTTGAGGGCTGAAGCGCCTTCAGCACTGCATTGCCCAGAAAGAAGCCACCAAAGAGAAGAATTCCCGACCACACGCCACCCAAGAGTGCGCCAATCGCGGCGCACACCAAGACGGCTGCGCCGATTGCTAGCAGATATAATCGGACGTCGTTCGCGCGCCGATGCTCAGTCACTCGTTATCCTCATCGTCTTCCCATCGCGCCTTCAGCGCCCGCCCGGTTTGCACGGCGCCCTTGCCGAACTTGTCCCGTGCTTTGGCGATCGCCGCTTCGGCGGCGGCGCGCTTTGGGGTTTCGGTGTCGAGCATATCGCCTTTGTCGGCCGTGGCGGCATCGGCGAAGTCGGAGAGGCCGACGCCGATGAGGCGGTACTTAGTCTTTCCATCTGCGTCGCCCGCAAGCAACTCACGTGCATGAGCGAAGATACGTGACGCGAGGATCGTGGGCTCCGGCAGCTGGCGGCGGCGGGTGATGATCTTGAATTTTGTGTCTTTGAGTTTCAGCGTCAGTGTGAGCCCGGCGCTCTCGCTGGCGCGGCAGCGCGCGGCCACCTTTTCGCAGAGCGGCCAGAGAATATCTTCCAGAGCTTCGATATCGGCAACATCCTCGAAGAACGTCGTCTCCGCCGAAATGCTCTTGCGCTCGCCGCTCGGATCGACCTTGCGGGGATCGTCGGCCATCGAGAGCGCGAAAAGGTGCGCGCCCCAATCGCCGTAGAGCGCGCGCATGCGTTGCGGGCCGACGGTGCGGATGTCGACGATCTTCTTTAGCCCATTGCGTTCGAGCGCTGTTGCGCCTGCCGGCCCGACGCCCGGGAGCGTGCCCACGGACCGGCTCTCAAGAAACGCTAGCGCTTCGGCGCGCCCGATGACGGAGAAGCCGCGGGGCTTGTCGAGATCGCTCGCGGTCTTGGCCAAGAACTTGTTGAACGAGAGCCCGATCGAAACGGTGAGATTACGCTCATCCCATATCTTGTTCTGCAGCTTGATCAGGGATTGCGCCGGCGCGCCGCCGTGCAGCGCTTCAGTGCCAGTCAGATCCATGAAGGCTTCATCGATGGAGAGCGGCTGCACTTGCGGCGTCAGGTCCTCCATCATCCTGCGAATGATGCGGCCCTCTTCGACGTACTTGCGCATGTCGCCATGCACGACCTTCGCCTGCGGACAAAGTTGCAGCGCCTTGAACATCGGCATGGCGCTCCGCACGCCATATGCCCGCGCCACATAGCAGCAGGTCGACGCCACTCCGCGCTTGCCGCCGCCGACGATCACCGGGTGCGGCTGTAGGCTGGGATCGTCGCGCTTCTCGATTGAGGCGTAGAATGCGTCGCAGTCGAGGTGCGCGATTGAGAGCTGGGATAGCTCCGCGTGGTCAAGCGGCTGCTCCTCGCCGCAGTGCGAGCATTGCGGCGTTTGCGTTTCCCGAGCGCAGGCACGGCAGAGCATCATGCCATTTGGTCTGACGCGCTGCCGTCATCATCGAACAACCAGGCGGCGCCACGAACGCCCGAGCTGTCGCCGTGCTTGTTCTTCACGATCTTGGCGCCGACATAGTCGGAAAAGACATGCGCGATGAGCTTGCCACGAATGCTTGGGTAGAGGCTGTCGATGTTGGAGACGCCGCCGCCGAAGACGATGGCGTCTGGATCAAGAATGTCGATCACCACCGCCAACGCGCGTGCAATCCGATCCGCCAACAAGTCCAACAACACTCGCGCCCGCGGATCGCCCGCGAGCGCCTTCTCGTTCGCCTCACCGGCGCTCAGCCCGGCCCAGCGCTTGAAGCCCGTTCCGGAGAGCCATTGCTCCAAACATCCAACACGTCCGCACCAATCGCGTGGTTGTACTTCGTCGGGTCGCGCCCAAGGCAACGGCGTATGGCCCCACTCACCACCGATGCCGCTCGCGCCTTCGATGACCTTGCGCTCAACCACAACGCCGCCGCCGCACCCTGTGCCGATAATCACGCCGAACACCACGCGCGATCCCGCCGCCGCGCCGTCCACCGCTTCCGACAGCGCAAAACAGTTTGCGTCATTCTCCACGCGCACGGGCCGCGCGAGTGCAGTTTTCAGGTCTTCGAAGAACGGCTTTCCGTTCAGCCAAACCGAGTTGGAGTTCCGCACCAGCCCGGTTAGCGGCGAGAGCGAGCCTGGCATGGCGACGCCCACGGTTGCGGCGCGGGCGCCTGCTTCTTGTTCGATTCGCGCAGTCAGATCGGCAACGGCACGAACCGCGGCCTGATAATCCCCAGGATTCGGGACACGCTGGCGGACACGGATTTCCCCCGTTGAATCAAGCAGCGCCGCCTCGATTTTGGTGCCGCCGAAATCCACGCCAAGACGCATGCTTCAATCCTTAATCGGTTCTTAACGAGATGAGCCAGATTGCTGGTGTTGCGATGGGTTGTTAAGGCCCCTGCGCTATAAGGACGGGAACAATACCGTCCAAAACGGGCGTGTGGGGCCGCGGAAGCGAAGCGGGTTTATGGCCAAGACCGTTCTCATCGTCGAAGACAGCGAACTCAATATGAGGCTGTTCAACGACCTCTTGGAGGCCTTTGGCTACAAGACCGTCAAGTCACGTGACGGCCGCCAAGCCATTCCGCTCGCGCGCGAGCACAAGCCGGACTTGATCATCATGGATATCCAGCTGCCGGAAATTTCCGGCCTGGAGCTCACTGATCGATTGAAAAAGGACGAGGCGCTGAAAAGCATTCCGATCGTCGCCGTCACAGCGTTCGCCATGCGTGGCGATGAGCAGAAGATCATGGCCGCGGGGTGCGACGCGTACCTCTCGAAGCCGATCTCCGTGACGACGTTCTTAGAGACCATTCGCAAGTTCATTGGATGAGGAGTGACGCTTGAGCGCGCGCATCCTCGTTGTCGATGACCTAGAAGCTAATCGCCGCCTGCTCGAGGCGATGCTGACGGCTGATTACTACGACGTGCTGATGGCCTCGCGCGGCGAAGAAGCGGTTCAGCTGGCCAAGCGTGAGAAGCCCGATCTCATTTTGCTTGATGTGATGATGCCCGGTGGCATCGATGGCTACGAAGCGTGCCGGCGGCTAAAGGCCATGCCGGAGACGCGGCATATTCCAGTAGTGATCCTCACCACCTTGGACGACCGCGACAATCGCGTCCGCGGCTTGCAAGCCGGCGCGGAAGAATTCCTGACCAAACCGATCGACGACGTTCAGCTCATGGCGCGGGTGAAAAGCCTGCTCACGCTGAAGGTCGTGACTGATGAACTTCGCGCGCGCGAAGCCAACGGCCGCAGGCTTGGCGTCATTGGCGACGAGGCCAGACCCGACCCAGTCGAACAGCATCGCGTGTTCGCCGGCAATGTTCTGGTAGTTGACGACAACCCAACGCAGATCAAACGCATCCAGACCGCGCTCGGCGTCGAGCATAGGGTCAACGTCCTCGGCGATGACACCGCGGCTGGACCGCCTGATCTGGCAGTGGTTTCGGTCTATGCGAAGAGTTTTGACGGCTTTCGGGTCATTGCGCGTATGCGTGCCGGCGAAGCGACACGCCATCTTCCGATCCTGGCCATCGTCGACCCCGACGACAGGATGCGCGCTGTTCGCGCCCTGGAGCTAGGCGCTCACGACATCATCCTGCGACCCGTCGACGAAGAAGAGATCATCGCACGTGCGCGCACTATGATGCGTCGTAAGCGCTACATGGACGCGTTGCGCCAGCGACTCGATCAAAGCCTCGAACTTGCAATCACCGACCAGCTAACTGGCCTCTACAATCGCCGCTTCCTCGCGGGGCAAATCGAGCCGCTGGTTCAACGCGCACAGTGTGGCGGCGACCCAGTGTCGATCATGGCGATCGACATCGATCACTTCAAACGCTGCAACGACGCTTTCGGCCACGACGTGGGCGACGCTGTGTTGCGTGAGTTTGCCGCAAGGCTCGCCACCAATACGCGGCCCTCCGACTACGCCTGCCGCCAAGGCGGTGAAGAGTTCATCGTGATCATGCCACGCACGACCGGGGACATCGCTTGCCTTGCAGCCGAGCGGTTGCGGCGCGCGATCGCCGCCTCTCCCGTGATCATTCCCGGCCTCGTGGAGCCGTTAGAAGTCACGATATCGATTGGCGTCGCATCGACCGAGGGCGTTGATGACACGTCTGAGACGCTGATGAAGCGCGCGGATGAAGCGCTCTATGAAGCCAAGCGCGGCGGCCGCAATCGCGTCATCGGAAAAGCCGCGCGCGACGCGGCGTAGCGACAAACGGCATCTGTCGCATCCACGTCCGCGTTCGTCTTTCCTGATTTGAAGACGCCCTCCCGGCCATGATCACATCGGCGTGGAGGCGTTCTTATGCGTACACTTTTCACCGCTCTCGCGACGCTTGCGCTAACGTCGTCGGCGTTCGCGCAACAGCAGCCGCCGGCGCCAAGTTGCGAAGCAGCCGAGTTTCACGCCTTCGATTTCTGGATCGGCGAATGGGACGCCTTCCGGGCGGACACCAATGCACCAGCGGGCCGCTCATCGATCACGTCGGAAGACGCAGGTTGCGTCATCACCGAGCATTGGCGGAGCCTCAACACGCCCTATTCCGGCCGCAGCCTGAACATCTACGACCGCGAGAGCGGCAGATGGGAGCAGTTCTGGGTCGATTCGTCCGGTAACCGCGTCCACTTCATTGGCGGGCCAACTGACACCGGGATGAGAGTCACAACCGCCGCTCCGGTAACCGTCGCACCGGGCCAACAGGCCTTCTCGCGCATGACCTTCACCAACAACCCGGACGGTACGGTCCTTCAGCATGGCGAGCAATCGGCTGATGGCGCCACCTGGACGACTGCCTACGCCTTCATCTACCGCCGCCGCGCGGCGGAATAGGTCGTCCATTCAGGTGTTCACGCCGCGCGCCTATGTTATAGGGCGTAACGGAGCACCCAATGAACTACGCCGAGGCTGAGGCTTACGAACGCCAGGGCCAGATCAAAATTCACGATCCGAAGGTTGCCTTTCCGGGTATGGCGGCGGCTGGAAAGCTCGCCGCCGAGTGCCTCGATATGCTCGTGCCGGAGGTGAAAGAAGGCGTCACCACGGCGCGGATCGACGATCTCGCCCGCCAATTCGTCTTTGATCACGGTGCGCTACCGGCGTGCGTCAACTATCGCGGCTATCGCCACACGGTATGCACCTCGGTCAACCACGTCGTCTGCCACGGCATTCCCGGTGATCGCGTGCTTAGAGATGGCGACATCGTCAACATCGATGTCACCGTCATCGTCGACGGATGGCACGGCGACACAAGCCGCATGTACGCCATCGGACCCAACGTTTCGCGCAAAGCTCAGCGGCTGATGGACATGACATACGAGGCGATGATGCGCGGCCTCGCGATCATCAAGCCGGGCGTTACGCTCGGCGACCTGGGCCATGCGATCCAATCCTTCGCCGAGGGTGAACGCACCTCAATCGTTCGCGAGTTCTGCGGCCACGGCCTTGGCCGAGTCTTCCACGACGCGCCAAACGTTCTTCATTTCGGAAAGCCCGGCCAAGGGGATGTCTTGAAGGCGGGCATGATTTTCACCGTCGAGCCGATGCTCAACGCTGGCTCGCCAGCGGTGAAAGTGCTCAATGACGGCTGGACGGCAGTGACGAAGGATAAGTCGCTTTCGGCACAATACGAACACTCGGTCGGCGTCACAGAAGATGGCGTCGTGATCTTCACCAAATCGCCTGCGGGGCTGGACGAGCCTCACAAGCTGAACGCAACCGCATAGGAGCGCGGGCATGGCGGGGCGCGCGGGCAAATCCGGCGAACCGAAGCCTACGCCCGCGCGCGTCGAAGACGGCGAGCTTCTCCCGTTCAATACCGACGCGCTCACCCCAAGCGGCGCAATTCCACCGCTGAAGATCACCAAGGCGCGCGCCAAGGCAGAGAAGCCGCACTATCACGATCACCGGGCGCGCCTGCGCCAACGCCTCGATGAGGCGGGCGCGACAGCGCTCTCGGATTACGAGTTGTTGGAGGTGTTTCTCTTTCGCACTATCCCCCGCCAGGACACGAAGCCGCTGGCGAAAGCGTTGCTCGCGAAGTTTGGCACGCTAGCCGCCGTGCTCGCGGCGCCGACGCAGCGGATCGCGGAGGTGAAAGGCGCAGGACCAGCCGTCGCGCAGGACCTGAAAACCGCGCAAGCACTGTTCGAACGCGCCAGCCGGAGTGAGTTCAAGCAGCGAACCGTGATCAGTTCCTGGTCGCAGCTCGTGAACTATTGCCGCCTCGCTATGGCGCATGAGCCGCGGGAGCAATTCCGCGTACTGTTTCTTGACGTCAAGAACCAGCTCATTGCCGACGAAATCATGAACGAAGGCACCATCGATCATGCACCGGTTTATCCGCGCGAGATCGCACGTCGGGCGCTGGAGCTCTCAGCCGCGGCAGTCATCCTCGTGCACAACCATCCTAGCGGCGACCCGAAACCGAGTGCGGCCGATATCGCAATCACGCGTGACATCGTCGACGCCGCAGCTGCCGTCAGCGTGAAGGTGCATGATCACCTCGTAATTGGCCGCGAACGCGTCGAGAGCTTCAAGAGCCTGCGCCTGCTCTAAGCTTGGCGCCCTGTTTTGACGTTAGGGATGCCGCATGAAGACCCGCCCGTTGGAAACACGCGACCGCCACGTATGGGCGACCATGCGCGCCGAGCTTTGGCCAGATGAAGACGGTGACCTACTGGGTCATCAAACCCTGATGCACTTTTCGGGCAGTCCGATCGCAGCGGTGGTGTTTATCTGCGAAGACCACGATGGCGCGCCGTGCGGTTTCCTTGAACTGAGCCTGCGGCCCTACGCGGAGGGATGCTCATCTAGTCCAGTACCCTTCATTGAAGGCTGGTACGTTCGGCCCATTGCACGCCACAAGGGCGCAGGCCGCGCGTTGGTCGCCGCGGCGGAGAATTGGGCGCTGTTGCGGAACTTTACCGAGATCGCATCCGACACTGAGCTTAGTAATGCTCAGAGCCAAGGCGCCCACGCAGCGCTCGGCTACGAGGAAGTTGAACGTCTGGTGACCTTCAGGAAGTCACTGCGCGCCTGATCATCTTTGAACGATCGCGCTTGCCGAGCCGAGCGCGCCCTTCCATACAGTAGTGCACGGAGACGCGGATAACCGCGCGGGAGGATGTCACGTGACCGATGCAACGGCGCCGGCCTTTCAGGGCTATGGCACGAAGAACTATCGCGCCTATGTCCTTGGCGCGCTTCTCGTCGTCTACACGTTCAACTTCATCGACCGTGTCGTCATTGGCATCATTCAAGAGCCGATCAAGGAAGAATTCGGGCTGACGGACTTCCAGCTCGGCCTGCTTGGCGGGCCAGCATTCGCCATTCTCTACACCTTACTCGGCATTCCGATCGCGCGTCTCGCCGAGAGCACAAATCGCATCACTGTGCTGAGTGTCTGCGTTGGGCTTTGGAGTCTGATGACAGCCGCGTGTGGCTTTGCCGTGAACTACGCGACGTTATTTGCCGCGCGCGTAGGCGTTTCAATCGGCGAAGCGGGCTGCACGCCGCCCGCCAATTCCGTAATCTCCGACTACTTCCCCGCAGAGCGCCGCGCGTCGGCGCTCTCAATTTATGCGCTGGGTATCCCGATCGGCTCGATGCTCGCGGCCGTCGGTGGCGGCTGGATCGCCACCGAAGTTGGCTGGCGCGAGGCATTCATCTGGCTAGGCGTCCCAGGTGTGTTGCTGGCGGTGATCGTGAAGCTCACCGTGAAGGAACCACCGCGCGCAGCGCCGAAAGCTGACACACCAAGCTTCATGTCGGCTGTGGCGGCTTTGGCGAAGAAGACGACCTTCTGGCATGTCGCATTCGGCTCAGCGCTCGCAAGCTTCGTTGGCTATGGCGTCGGCCAATATCTGACCAGTTTCATGATCCGCACGCACAATTTCTCGTTGTTCAACGCCGCCGTGGTCATCGGCGTTGTTCTCGGGGTTTGCGCCGCCATCGGCACCTTCTCGAGCGGTTATCTTGCCGACCGAATTGCGAAGCGACACCCCAACGCACTGTCATGGCTGCCAGCGCTTGGTTTCGTCATAGCGACGCCGCTTTATCTGCTGGCGTTCGTACTGCCGAATTTCTGGATGGCAATGATCCCATTGATGGTCGCGGCGATCACCCACTACTTCTATCTCGGCCCAATGTATGCGGTCACCCAGGGCGTGGTCGCGCCACGGATGCGCGCAACTGCTGTCGCAGTGTTGCTGTTCGTCGTGAACCTGCTCGGATACGGCCTGGGACCGCCCGTGATTGGCGCGCTAAGCGACTTCCTCGCCAACGGTCAACTCGCCCCGCTGGGACTTTCGACTGAGATCTGCGCCGACGCCGCCCAACGCGGCAGCGCGCAATGCGCAGCCGGTGTCGAGACCGGTCTGCGATGGGCTATGATGGTCGGGGTCTGCATCTACCTATGGGCAGGCGCGCATTTCCTGCTATCTGCACGCACGCTGCGGCGCGACTGGGTCGCGTAGGCAGCGCAACGATGGGACAACGACCACATGACTGACGCCGCAGCGCCAGCCTTCCAGGGCTATGGAACGAAGGCTTACCGCGCATACGTGCTGTTCGTCCTGGTGATCATCTACACCTTTAACTTTATCGACCGCCTGCTCATCTCGATCGTACAGGAAGCGATCAAGGAAGACTTCGGCGTCTCGAACCTCATGCTTGGACTGCTTGGCGGCCCGGTGTTCGCGATCCTCTACACAACACTCGGCATTCCAATCGCGCGCCTCGCCGAGCGCGCCAACCGCATCACAATTGTGTCGATTGGCGCGGCGCTATGGAGCGTAATGACAGCGGCGTGCGGCTTTGCTGCAAACTTTGTGCAGCTTACGCTCTGCCGTTTGGGCGTCGGCATCGGCGAGGCCGCCTGCGTACCGCCCTCACAGTCAGCGATCGCAGACTATTTCCCGGCCGACCGCCGCGCCTCCGCCATGGGCATCTTCTCGCTCGGTATTCCGTTTGGCACGGCGCTCGCAGCGATCGGTGGCGGTTGGCTGATCGCAAACTTCGATTGGCGCACTGCCTTCATTATGCTCGGCATACCCGGCATCGCCGCAGCCCTGCTTCTGAAACTCACGGTAAAAGAGCCTCCCCGGAGCGGCGGAGCGGTGAAGGCGCCATCCTTTGGTGAGACGCTGAAGGCGCTTTCGACCAAGGCGTCGTTCTGGCATGTGGGAATGGCCGGCGCGTTGATGGCGTTCGCGGGCTACGGCTCGTCGCAGTTCCTCGTGTCGCACATGGTGCGCAATTACGATCTCGGCGCGACATTGCCAGAGGAGATCGCCAACGCGTCTTATGCGCTCGGCGCCATCGGCGGAATCGCGACCGGGCTTGGCACATTCCTTGGCGGCTTTCTGGCCGACCGCCTCGCGCCCAAACATCCGCGCGTGCTCTCCTGGCTGCCAGCCATCGGGATGTTGGTCGCGATCCCGCTCTACATTCTCTCCTTCATTCAGACTGAGTTCGTATGGGCATTCGCATTCCTGATGCTCGCGCCGATTTTCCACTACATGTATCTGGGTCCGATGTACGGAGTCGTGCATAGCGTCGCGCAACCGCTGCAACGTGCGACCGCAGTCGCCATCCTACTCTTGCTGGTGAATTTAATCGGCTACGGCCTTGGCCCACCCTTTGTCGGGTTCGCCAACGATTTCTTCGCTTCGCAAATTCTGGCGGAAAACGGCCTGACGATGGCCCAGTGCGCAGACACGGCGAACGCGGCCACCTGCGCCGCCGCGCAAGCCACCGGCCTCAAATACGCGCTCGGCTGCACCATCCTGGTTCTTGCCTGGGCGGCAGTCCACATCCTGATGGTCGGCCGCACCCTGGTGAAGGACCGCGTGAGTTGACGAAAGCCATGGGCGGTCGCATCAACCGCCCATGATTCCGCGTTATGCACGCCCCGAAATGGTGGCGATTTGGGAGCCTGAGAGCCGCTACGGCATTTGGCTTGAGATCGAGACGCTCGCCATGGAGGCGATGGCGGACCTCGGTACGATCCCTCAGTCCGCTGCCGAAGAGTACCGCACGAAGGGCAAGTTCGACGTCGCGCGCATCGACGAGATCGAGCGCGAGGTGAAGCACGACGTTATCGCCTTCCTCACTAGTGTCGCCGAACACGTAGGCCCCGAAAGCCGCTTCGCGCACCAAGGCATGACATCAAGCGATGTGCTCGACACTTGCCTCGCCGTGCAACTTGCGCGCGCCAGCGACCTGCTGATCGCCGGTTGCGAACGCGTCATGGCTGCGCTCAAGACGCGCGCCATTGAACACAAGATGACGCCTACCATCGGTCGCAGCCACGGCATCCATGCCGAGCCAACGACATTTGGTCTGAAGCTGGCTGGCCACTACGCCGAGTTCGCGCGCAATCTTGAGCGCCTGAAGGCGGCGCGCGCTGAAATCGCAACCTGCGCCATTTCAGGGGCCGTCGGCACCTTTGCGCAAATCGATCCGCGCGTTGAAGCTTATGTCGCTGAGAAACTTGGACTCAGCGTTGAGCCGGTTTCGACGCAGGTGATCCCCCGCGATCGTCATGCAGCATTCTTCGCAGCACTCGGCGTCGTGGCCAGCGGCATTGAGCGCCTGGCTACGGAAGTACGCCATTTGCAACGGACCGAAGTTTTGGAGGCGGAGGAGTTCTTCGAGCCTGGCCAGAAAGGCTCGTCTGCGATGCCGCACAAGCGCAATCCGGTGCTCACCGAGAACCTCTGCGGCCTCGCCCGCTTGGTCCGTAGCGCCGTGACCCCGGCAATGGAGAACGTCGCCCTCTGGCACGAGCGCGACATCAGCCATTCATCGGTCGAGCGCGGCATCGGCCCGGACGCAACGATACATCTCGATTTTGCGCTCCACCGCATGGCAATGGTGATGGAAAAGCTCGTCGTCTATCCGGAAAACATGGCGCGCAACTTGGCCCTTTTGGGCGGCCTCCACAATTCACAGCGCGTGATGCTGGCGCTGACGCAAGCGGGCGTGACGCGAGAAGACGCCTATCGCCTTGTGCAAAAGAGCGCGATGCAGGTCTGGCAGAGCCCGCCGCCCCGCGCGGAGACAGCACTGATCGATAAGTTGAAGGCGGATAAAGACGTCACATCGAAGCTCGACGCCGCAACGCTAGAAGCTTGCTTCGACGACGCCCATCATTTTGCTCGCGTCGATACCATCTTCAAACGAGTCTTCGGCTAGTCGCGGGCTCTCGTATCGACGCCAAGGTCGGTTAGGCGCGCTTCGAGCACCTGCAGCGCGCGCTCCAGCTCCCGCTGGCGCGACGCCGAGCGCGAGATAACAAAGCGCACTCCCGCGCGGCGCACTGCCACCATTTCGTTGCACACCTCGGCAGAGTGGGCCCGCACCTGGAGCAATTGCGGCCACGCATTGAGCGCCCAACGTTGGACCTGCCCTCGTGCTTCGCCCTGAAGATCGCCCGGCTCGATATGCCCGGCCGTCAAACCGAGTGCGACGACCACCGCATCGGCGCCGACTTCGTCGCCTTCTTCTAGCCCTTCAAAATTCGGCCAGGCCTCGCCAGCGTCGTGCATAGCTCGAGCGTGCGTACGCACGGCGCTACGGAAGAGCGCTTGGCCTTCTGATGTGCAAACATCGACTGGCGCGCCACCCCGGCTCATGCCTTGGATCAGGGTGTTCGCCTCTTCCGCTGACATTGACGGCAATGCGGGAGCGCAAGCGGCGGCGCTAAGCACCAGCAACGAAGCTCCCAGACGCTGAAGATTCCCCGCCATCGGGTTCGCCTATGATCCGGTCTGATTGATGCGGAACTCGACCGCGGCTGCCGTCATCAGCATTTGTTCGCGGGCACGTCGCACGCGTAACGACTGGCGCACGACGCTATCTGCAACGCCAGCAAGCGTATCCATGCGCGCGCTCTCGAGGACAAAGCTCGCGACAGCCGAATGAAGCGCCATCACTTCATCACACGCGTCGCCGACCGCTAGGCGCATGCCGCGGATCTCCGGCCATTCGCTGAGCGCAAGTTGGTTTGGGAGGGGGCGACCGCGAAAGTCACTGGCTTTAATGAAGCCCGCCGCGAACGCGATCATGACTGAGGTGTCGACGCTCGTAGCATCTCCGCCACCGATAGCTGCAGGCCAGGTGACACCTGAGCGGTCCATTTCCCGCGAATAGGATCGCACGGCGCCACGCAGTAATGCGCGTCCATTGGCCGAGCACACGTTCGCTGGGCCGCGCCCCGCAGAGAAGAGGCTGAGCATCTCGGCGGCCTCCGCCGCCTGCATCTGAGCCGGCGCGGAGCACGCGCTCAGTGTCGCCGCAAGGGCGAGAACAAGTCCGCGTTTCATTGGAAGTCCCACTACCCAACACGACTATCCCGCGTCGTCGTGAGCGAACCGTTCACCGGCGGAGTTAACGCGCATTAGGACTTGCTCCCGATCCACTCATATGCTTTGATATACAAAGTTCTTTGTATGGAGAGCTGGATGCGCACCCTGATCGCCTGCCTGGTCCTGTTTCTCACCCCGCCGTTGGCCGCTGCGCAAACCGGCTACCGGCCGCCTGATGTCGCCGCCCAGCACGCAGCCATGCAACGCCTCGCCCCGCTGGTGGGGCGCTGGCAGGGAGAGGCGAGCTTGCTGCACCCCCAGCAGATGACAGTATTCCAGTCAGAGGATATCGAGTTCGCACTGGATGGCGCGGCAATCATCGTCCGCGGCACCGGCTACGACACAACCGAGCGCTCCGGGACGCCAGTGTTTCAAGCGCTCGCCGTAATCTCCTACGACGATCAGCGCAGCATCTATGAATTCCGCTCATACGCCATGGGCCGCGCGACCACAGCCACGGGCGAAGTTCTTGGCGACGGTCAGTTTCGCTGGAGCATCAATACCGGCGGACCAGTTCGCATCCGCTACACGATCACGGTCAGCGGCGACACGTGGAACGAAATTGGAGAGATGTCCTCCGATGGCGGCGCGACATGGCAACAAACGATCGACATGAATCTTCACCGCGTTCGTGAATGAACCCTCCTTCGCGATTGCTCCTCGCGCCGAATCCCTGCGAACCAGCGGGGACGGCGCGTTCGCGTTCCAGAAGGATTAAGCCATGGCCAGCGAAGACTTCATTACGGATGACGAATGGGATGAAGAAGTCATGGTCGAAGTCCGTAAGTTTGGACTTGAACACGCCATGCTGGCTCACCTGCACAAGCGCGAAGGCGCCGCGGATCTGAACGCCGTGTTCAAGGACGCCGACCGCATCGTCAATTACGTGCTGGGCGAGCTGAACCCCTAGGCATAACCTCCGACGCGGGAGGACAACATGAGCGAAGCATCTAAGACGCCTTGGCATCTTTGGCTTGTCGGCGGCGTCGGCATTTTGTGGAACGGCTACGGCGCGTTCGACTTTTTCAGCACGCAAACGCGCGGCGACGCATATCTGCGCGAACTGGGCATGAACGACGCCGCGATTGCGTACTACAACGCTATGCCGTGGTGGATGATTGCCATCTGGGCCGTGCGCACAATCGGCGCACTCATCGCGACGATCCTCCTTCTCATGCGCAGCAAGTGGGCGTTTGAGGTGTTCATCGCGTCCTTCGCCGGCTTCCTTCTGAGTCTAGTCTACGCCTATGTACTCTCTGATGCGCCGGACAGCGGCGACGACACCTCCATGATGATCATGAACGTGGTCATCGCCGCAGGGTGCGTGTTCTTCATTTGGTATTCTTGGCTCATGAAGAAGCGTGGCGTGCTGCGCTAGCGCACAATGGAAGACGCCCCGCGCGGGGCGGGGCGTCCAACACTCACAACGAACTAAGACTAGCTAGTTGCCGGCGGCCACAGAGGCGCGCGCCTCCGCTAGGCACTCGTCCATCTTGGCCCGGATCTGGTGGTCCGAGAGCTGGACGGCGTGCTGGTCGAGGTCGGCGCGGAGCTTCCGGAACAGGTCCTCAACGCCAGCCTCTTCCAGGTCCGCGACGACGACAGACTTGGCGTAATCGGCCGCCGCATCGCCCTCTAGCCCCATCAGGCCGGCCGCCCACAGGCCGACAAGCTTCGCCCGGCGCGCTTGCGCCTTGAACTCAAGCTCTTGATCCAGTTGATATTTCGTCTCTTGGGCGCGCTTGCGATCGTCAAACTGGCTCATGGGCCTTCTGGTCTCCTCTGTCCCTTCCTTGAATAGGGACAGCACACGTTCCGATCAACCGCAGACGGGCGCCTGTTCTACGGTAGTGGCCGATTGTTACGCCCTGCCCGGCGCCCTAAGTTCTTGTTCACTTGTGTTGCGGCGATTCCGTGAGCGCTTTGAGCCAGTTAGCGCCGGTCGCCGCCCCTCAAGGAGGGAGCAACCTCAATGTCGCGTCGCAAGAAGATTTACGAAGGCAAGGCCAAGATACTGTTTGAGGGACCGGAGCCGGGCACAATCATCCAATACTTCAAGGACGACGCCACTGCGTTCAACGCGCAGAAGAAGGCGATCCTCGAAGGCAAGGGCGTGATCAACAACCAGATCAGCGGGTTCATCATGACGAACCTGAACGCGATCGGTGTGCCGACCCACTACATCAAGACCATGAACATGCGCGAGCAGCTCGTGCGTGAAGTCGAGATCATCCCGCTTGAAGTCGTCTGCCGCAACGTGGCTGCAGGCTCGCTCTCGACGCGCCTCGGCATTGAAGAAGGCACGCCGCTGCCGCGCTCGATTATCGAGTTCTATTACAAGAAGGATGAGCTCGGCGATCCGATGGTCGCGGAAGAGCACATCACCGCGTTCAATTGGGCATCGACCCAGAGATCGACGACATCATGGCGCTGACGCTCCGGATCAACGACTACCTGTTCGGTATGTTCGGCGCAGTCGGCATCAAGCTCGTCGACTTCAAACTCGAGTTCGGCCGCCTCTATGAAGGCGATATGGTCCGCACCGTCGTTGCCGACGAAATCAGCCCGGACAGCGCCCGCCTCTGGGACGTGCAGACCAACGAGAAGATGGACAAAGACCGCTTCCGCCGCGACCTCGGCAACGTTACCGAGGCCTACGTAGAAGTCGCGCGCCGCCTGGGCATCGTCAAACAAACGGGCACCGGCGGCGACGTCGTACATTGAGTGAACTGAACGAGCCGGCATCGCCCGTGTGCTACGCAGGCGAGCTTGACGGAGGGGGAAAATCGATGAAGGCGATCGTCACCGTTGGACTGAAGCCCGGCGTTCTCGACGTACAGGGCAAAGCGGTGGCGGGAGCCCTCAAAGAGCTTGGTTTCGGCGCCGTCAATGACGCCCGCGTCGGCAAGCGCATCGAAATCACCCTCGATGGCAACCTCGACCCCGCCACGGCCGAGGCGCAAGTGCGCGAGATGTGCGAGAAGCTTCTCGCCAACACCGTGATCGAAAGCTACCGCGTCGAAATCGCGAACTAACCGCGCTCCTGCACGCCTCGCAATCCGCTTGCTGTTGGGTTATCGTCGCGAACCATCGAGGTCTTTGCGGGCGATACGATGCAGCACTACTGGTTCAAACCCAAACGCTACGGCCTTGGCGCCTATCCGGCCAGTTGGCAGGGTTGGGCGCTAACGGTGGGCTATCTGGCGCTCATGCTGACTCTGAGCGCGTGGCTCGGCTCCAAGGCTGTCGACGCCGAGCGCCACCTCACCTCGTTTTTCTTTATCGCAACGGCGTTGACGCTCGTCTTTGCGGTCATCGCCTGGCGAACCACGGAAGGCGGTTGGCGCTGGCGTTGGGGTGGCAAGGACTGATGCCGGTATAGGCCATGGCGCAACAGTGCGCTCGCGATAGGCAAACACTTACCCGCCTGGGTCTGTTGGCCCGGCCATCGAAACAACCGCGATCAGGACCACACACAAAACCCCGATCGCCACAGAAAGCAGCTGGATCGGCATCATGCTTTAGATATGGGAAGCGCCCCAGCTTTACGCTAGGGCGCCCCTCACTTTGCAGCTAGTTTCGGCTTACTGCGCGGGCGCAGCCGCCAGCGGCCGTGCGAGCAATTCCTCGATAGAGAGGCCCACTTCGTTGTGACCGCCAAACGCGGTGCCTGTTTGGCCGTCGGCGACGCGTTGGGCGTAGGCTGCATAAGCCTCGGCCGGCAGCGGCACGTATCCGACCCGCGGCGCGAGCTCTGCAGCGTTCTCGATGAAATAGTTCACGAAGCGGCGAACTTGTGGGCGGCGCAACGCTTCGGCGTTCACGTAGATGAACATCGGGCGCGAAAGGGCGTACGCGCCGGCGGCAACCGTCTCCGGGGACGGCGCCACCCCTTCGATGCTGAGCGCCTTCAGCCGCTCACGATTTTGTTCGTAATAGGCCAAGCCGAAATAGCCCATCGCGCCCGCATTGCCGGCGACACCTTGGACGATGACATTGTCGTCTTCGCTGGGCGTGAAGTCCGTACGCGAAGCGCCGCCGTCGCCGTTCACCGCTTCAGTGAAGAAGTCAAACGTGCCCGACGCGGTGCCCGGGCCAAACAGTTGGAAGGCGGTATTCGGACCACTTGGAAATACTTGACGCCATTGCGTTACGCGTCCCTCGGCGCCCGGCTCCCAAACGCGACGGAGCTCGGCCATGGTTACATTCGTGAGCGGGTTGCTCGGATGCACGACGACACTGATGCCGTCGAACGCAATCGGGATCTCGATGTACTCAATATTATTGCTCGCGCACGCCTCAATCTCTTCGGCCTTGATCGGACGTGAGGCGTCCGAGATTTGCGTTTCGCCACGGCAGAACTTGCCGAAGCCGCCGCCGGTGCCACTTTCACCAACCGTCACGCGCGCCGCGCCAGTCTGCGAATTTGTGAAGCCCTCCGCCGCGGCCTCCGCGAGCGGAAATACTGTCGAAGAACCATCGATGGCGATTTGCTCTGAGCTGGTGCCACGGGACGGCGTACCTCCGCCCGGGCCGCACGCGGTAAGCGCTGCGATCGTTACGGCAGCGACAGCGCCGCGCAGTGTAATCGAGTTCATCATCATCACCCTTTTTTGCTTCGCATATCGCGCCTTTTGACAGCGTCGCGTGACACTCTTGTTGCAGAGGGCGCGGTTAATCGCCGCCGCCATCGCCACCGCCGCCATCCGAACCTGCATCGTCGGTTCCATAGTCCATCTCTCGGCGCCCGCCGTCGCCGAACACCACCGGAGCGGCGTCGCCGCCCGCATCGCGTTTGTTGCGCTCCAGCATCGGCTGGTTCATGCGCCAGAGCACGAACGTGAGGAGCGCGGTGACGACGACGCTTCCAATCGCCGCGATGATCCAAATCGGCATGGGCGCTCCCTTAGCACCTAACCCCGCGATCGGCGAAATCCCGGCGAGCGCGGCCCAGAGCCGCAGAAATGCGGTGGCTGCACGTCCCACAAGCCGCCCGCGCGCCCTTTAATTCCGCCGCGACGCAGCTTATTGAAAGGCCCATGAAATCAGCCGTGATCGTGTTCCCTGGGTCGAATTGCGACCGTGACGCCGCACGCGCCTTGGAGCGCCTCACCGGCAAGGCCGCTCACATGGTCTGGCACAAGGACACCTCGCTGCCAGAGGGGCTCGATCTGGTGGTGCTTCCCGGCGGGTTCTCCTACGGCGACTATCTGCGCTCAGGCGCGATGGCGGCGAAGAGTCCGGTCGTGCGCGAGGTTATTGCACACGCTGAGCGTGGCGGCCTTGTGCTGGGCATCTGCAATGGCTTTCAGGTGCTGACGGAGACGCGGCTTCTACCTGGCGCGCTGGCGCGCAACGCCGGCCTCAAGTTTGCTTGCAAGGAAGTGCCGCTGGCGATCGCCAACGCCAACACCTCCTTCACCAGCGCCTATCGCGATCAACGCGAAACCGAAATTCCGATCGCACACGGCGACGGCCGCTTCGTCGCGGACGAAGACACGCTCGCACGCATCGAAGGCGAAGGCCGCGTCGTGTTCCGCTATCTCGACAATCCGAACGGCTCAGCCCGCGACATCGCCGGCCTCATCAACGATCGCGGCAACGTCATGGGGATGATGCCCCATCCTGAACGCGCGTCTGATCCGGTGCTTGGCCGCACTGGCGGCGCGGCGGTGTTCCAGAGCCTCATGGAAGCGGCATGAGCATGAAGAAGCCGGCCGGCACGGGCTTCGACGCTGAAGTTGATTCTGCACGCAAGCGACTCGAAGATGCTTTGAACGACGACACCGGCTTTGATGATCTGGCCGCGCTGCAAGCGCTTGCGCCAATTCTCGAAGAGAAGATCGCCTCGCGTCGCCTCGCCTTTACACTTGGCGACGAGGACGATGACGAAACGCAAATCGTCGTCATTCACGTACAAACAGACGAAGAGCTAGGGTTCATCTTCGCCGAAGACGGCGAGTACGTATTCGAATCCAATCTCGAAGCCTATTTCGACGATTTCGTCGATGATGACCCAGAACGGTTCGTGGAGCGCCTCTATGAGACACTCCGCGCGGACCTTGCAAAGTACGAAGTCGAAAACAGAGGCTGAGTAAGCGGCGGCGCGTTTGGGCGGGGGAGTGTGCGCCGCCGCTCTCAGCCCCGCGCCTAGTCCGGATTCCGGCTGGCGGAGGCGCGGGCTGAACCGTTGTCATCCGCTTCGGCCGACACACCGCCACCCGACGCGCTCGCCGAACCCGCGGCGTTAGCGGCGCCATCAACGGAGGCGTTCGGCATCGAGCTGCGCGCGCGATCCACTGTGCTGCTTGCGGCGCCGCGGGCGCGGTTGGCGGCCTGACGGCCGGTGGTCGTCACACGGTCAGCAGCCGGGCCTGGATCGATCGTGCCGCTCGCAGCGGCGTCGACTGCGCCGTTGCCTTCTGCGGTAACCGGGCCGGCATCGAGTGCGCCTTCGGCAGCGCCCGAACCAGCGACATCTACGCTGCGCGCTTGCGTTGCTTGCTCTTCGGCCTGACGCGCGGCGCGACGTGCTTCACGAGCAGCTTGGCGCGCTTGGCGTTCGGCGCGCTGGGTTGCGGCGTCAACGGTGCTGGTGTCGACACCAAGATTGCCGGCGCCTGACGCCGTGCCGCCAAGCGAGCCAGTCGCGTTGCCGACGGCGCCGCCGACATTGCCGCCCAAACCACCGGCGCCGCCGATGAGTTGTGCAGACGCAGGCGCGATCGAGAGCATCGCGACAAGAGCGGTCGAAGCGATCAAGAGTTTCGTGTTCATTGTGGTCTCCTCCGGTGCGCCGGCTCAAATGCCGACTTCGAGGAGAGAACGAACGACCTTCGCCGTTTCTTCCAAAAAATTTTCAGGGCCCTGAAATCAGCCCGTAACCATAAATGTCATCGCGACCGCGGACGCCGAGATCCCGCGCTTGCGTGCGCGCCGCGGCGATAGCGCTTTGGGCGGATGTTGGGCTCGGCGTGGGCGAGCTTGCCGCCAGTCGCGCAGCTACCAAAGGCGCCGCATATGAAGTGCCGCGCGAACGTCCCTGCACGCCTAGCGCTGCGAAATCCACCTGCGCGCCGCGTCCCGCTTCGATCAACACACGATCTCGGGCATCCACCGCGGTGACGCCAACAACACCATCGTATGCAGCTGGAAACAGAGGCGCCGCCGCAGGGCCATCGTTACCGACCGCCGCTACAATTAGAAATCCGCGCGCCACCAAGCGCGCGACAACTGCCTCAACCACGCGGTTACGCGGCCCGACGAGGCTGACATTGATCACGGCAACGTTCTCGCTCGCGAGCCAGCTCAACGCGCGCGCTAACGCCGAAGAGGCGCCGCCGGTTGGCGCGCCTCCATAGATGTCGGCTGCAAAGATCCGCGCGCCCGGCGCTGCGCTACTGAGAAGCCCCGCTATTGCCGTGCCATGGGGTCCGGCGACGGGCGTTTCAGTGGCGAACGCGCGTTGTGCTGAGACACGCACGCTGTCGCCGACGCCGCTGTCGATCAATCCAATGCGCGGGCCGTTCACCACGCCGCTTTGACCGCCGGTCACGGCTCCGAACACCGGTCCCGACTCAAGATGTAGGTGGTCGAAGTCGTAAACGCCCTGGGGATCGGCTTCCCGCAAGCGCCGCAGTGCGCGCCTCGTCGACATGCCGACAGGCGCACGCAGCGTCACAAGCGCTGTGTCACCTTCAAGCGGATCGGTGCGGACGATCTGGAAGCCCTGCGCGCGCCTGCTCAATCGACGCGGCGCTCATGCCCAAGCCGAGAATCTGGCTGCGCACGATCGGCATGCCTGAAGGGTCGGCCTCAAGCTCGCGTCTGTGAGTGCGCAGCAACTCGCGCACTCGCGCCCGCCGAAGATCTTGTAATGGCCGCTCCACTTGCTGGCCCAAATCGTTGGCTTGATTGACGACGTCACCCACTGCGGGAACTTCCGGTAGCGGAACACCAAGTTGTGCCCGTGCGGCCGGGGCCGCGGAGAGCGCGAAAACCAGAAGCAGAAGGGCGAAAACCCGCGTCATGATCCCCTAACGTTTGACCCTGGCATCTTCATCCCTTCATTATTCGCAGAATCGGGCGGAAGAAACCGCCATCCTCAGCCGTTTGATCAACAGAGATGACGAGCGCCGCCGAGCAAACCCGCTCAGACATCGTCGCGATGCTGCCGCGCCTGCGGCGGTTCGCGCGAGCCCTTACGGGCAGCCTGGCGGATGCCGACGACATCGTCCAAATCGCTGTGGAGCGCGCACTGATGCGTATCGATCAATTTCAACAGGGCACGCGCCTGGACAGCTGGCTCTTCAGCATCACGCGCAACGCCTGGATCGACGAAGCTCGCTCGCGCACGCGGCGCGGCAAGGTGTTCGCGCCGGCGGAGGCTGGCGAGCAAGTTGGTTACGGCGGCGAAGCCGAGGTCCACGCCAAGCTCGAAGCGGACGATGTTTGGTCGGCGATGCGCGAATTGCCAACGGAGCAGCGCGAAGCTGTCGCACTGGTTTGTGTTGAGGGCCTTGCGTATCGCGAAGCGGCGGACGCGCTAGGCGTGCCGATCGGCACGCTCACGAGTCGGCTCGCGCGAGGACGCGAGGCGCTACAGGTCATGTTGGGAGGCGCGACATGAGCGTCGACGATGAAAAGTTGATGACGTTCGCTGACGGCGAACTCACCGGCGCCGAGCACGCTGAGATCGAAGTGGCGCTGGCGGAAGATGCTGGCTTGCGCGAACGGCTGGAAGCGCATCGCGCCATGCGAGCGCGGCTCTCGTCGGCGTTCGACGGCGCGCTGAGCGAGCCGGTGCCGGAGCGTTTGCTCGCGGCCGCTCATAAGCCCCGCGAAGCCGAGGTCGTCGACCTTGCGGCGCGGCGCGCAGCGAAATGGTCGGTGCGCGAATGGGGCGCGATGGCGGCGAGCGTTGCATTGGGACTGGTGATCGGCGTCGGCACAATGCAGCAACAGACGAGGCCCATGTTTGCGACGGCGGCTGAAGGCCTTGTGGCGCGCGGCGCGCTATCGCAAGCACTCGACACACAACTCGCCTCCGACGCGGCGGGCGCAGTGCGGATTGGACTGAGCTTCCGCGATCAGGACGGCGACTACTGCCGCACGTTCGATCTCACTCAAGGCGCAACCTCGGGCGTGGCCTGCCGTGAGAACGAGACTTGGGCCATTCAGCTCATGGCCGACAGCAGCAGCGGCGGCGAAATCCGCACTGTTGGATCATCGCCGGAAGTGATCAGCTCAGTCGAAGCCATGATCTCCGGCGAACCACTCGACGCGACATCCGAACGCGCCGCGCGCGACGCGAACTGGCGCTAACAAAAGGCCCCCCGCGTTTCCGCGGAGGGCCAAGGCTATGGAGTTTCGTTCTAGGGCTTTATTCGATCGTGAAACGATCGGTTTCAGCGCGGACGTTCGCGTCCTCTTCCCGCATCGCCGCCATCATGCGTTGCATGCGCGGGTCCGAAAGCGCCGCGTTGATGCGCACCAGCGCCTCGACGCTCTCCGAAGAGGCGCCGAACAGGCTACCGAATGCTTCGAACGGGCTTTCAACCGTCGGATAGAAGCGCAGCTGGATGCGGGCATCTTCGTCGATGCCGGCGAGCGCGCGCGCGCGCGCAACCGCCACCGAGAAGCCGCCTAGATGATCGACCAGTTGACGTTCCAACGCCTGCTGACCCGTCCACACTCGCCCTTGGGCCACCGTGCGCACCTGCTCGGGCGTCATGCCGCGCCCCTCAGCAACGAGGCCGAGGAATTGCGTGTAGGCGCGATCGATGAAGGCAGCGAAGGCAGCACGTTCAGCTTGGTTGAAGCCGCGTTGCGTCGTGAACATTTCAACCATCGGCGAGCCCACCGTGATCGTCTCGGTGTTCGTCGAGAGGTAGTAGTCCATCGCTGGGCCGATGATCAGCTTGCCGCCGACAACACCGATCGAGCCGGTGATGGTCGAGGGCGAAGCCACGATCTCGTCCGCGAAAGCCGAGACGTAGTAGCCGCCCGAGGCCGCAACATCACCCATCGAGACGACGATGTGCTTGCCGCGTTCCCGCGCTGTCCGCAGCGCCGCGAGGATTTGATCCGAGGCGACAACCGAACCGCCCGGGCTCGAAACGCGGAACACGATCGCCTTGACATTGTCATCAGCCGAGGCGTCGAGCAGCGCTTGCGCGATCGCATCGCTGTTCATGACCGACTCATCGTTGAAGAGGTCATGGCTTTCAGGACCGGAAACGATAGCGCCTTCGCCCTGCACAACCGCGATCACCGGACCATTATTGTGGACCGGAGCACGATAGTCGGCGAAATCGACGAGCTCGAAGTTATTACCTCGCGCCAAAGCGGCGCGTTCGGCTTCTTCAGGCCGGCCGATATGATCGATCAGGTGCAGTTCCTGCGCGCGTTGCGCGGTGAACGGCGTCGACTCGATGGCGGCGCGCGTCGCCTGCGGGGTGATCTCCCGGTCAGCGGCGATGTTGGCGACCATGTTGTCGTAGATGCCGTTCATCAGGCTCATCATCTCTTCACGGTGCGCTGGCGTGAACGTGCGCTGCGTTAGAGAGTTGGGATAGGTCTTATAATCCTCGCGCTGCTCGAACTGCGCCTGCAAGTGATAGCGCTGCAGCGTCTGACCAAAGAAGGTGACTTCAGCTGAGAGACCCATCGGCTGGAATTCGCTGGTCTCCTGCAACCACACTTCATCGCTGTCGGCGATCGCCATGTAGCCGGGCATACCCATACGCACGCCGTCATTCTGCAGGTGAGCCACGACAAACTTGCCGGACGCCCGGAACGCGGCGAGCGCCGCGCGAAGTTCTTCGGCTTGCGCGGCTTGCATGCCGCCGGTGTTGGCGCGGATGTAGATGCCTTCGACCGCATTATCCGTGCGCGCCGCTTCGATCTTGCCGAGCACGTCGAGCAGCGCATTGCTGCCCCCAAAGGCGGCGAATGGGTTCGCGGGACGTTGGTCAGTCAGCGGTTCGCGCAGATCGAGCGCCAGAACCATATGCGACGGCTGCGCGGGCTGACTGCCGAACGAGGCGGCCAGCATGCCAATGAGCAGGAACGGTCCGATAAACAGGAAAAGGACCAGTCCCGTCAGAACACCCGCCACTGTAATGAGAAATTGCTTCACGACCGGGAACTCCCCACCCGCCGCCAATGGCGGGTTTATCGATAAATGATATGGACCTTGGCCCAAAGGCAAGTGGAATTTTATCGAAAAATGATAAATCCGCGGCTAGGGAGCACCGTTAACGCGGCCAAAACCTTGCTGCGACGCAACTTTTCCCCAGACCAGACCTAGCGCATGATCTGCAGTGGAGGGCTGGCTGGAATGGCCTCAGTACGCGGCAGACCCACATTCGCCACCGACGAGTGGATGTTCGAGCAGCAGCTTCGGGCGGAGGCTGAGGCAGCAGGCTGGCGCAGGCTCCGTGACGAGTTCGCGGTGCCTCAGGCGGTGCTGCCGCCTCCGGCCGCCGTGGTCGACAGCCCTCCCCGCGTCGACCACCACCGCTCAGGCAGCACCATCCTTAAGGCGCTGGTTCGCTTCATGCTGGCCGCACTTGCCGGTTATCTCGCTTGGTTGGCGGGCGTGGACGCCCGTTTGGGCGAGGTGGACGTGTGGATGGCGACTGGATCCACGTTTGCCGTCACCCTGGCGCTAACGATGCTTGGTCCGGCCCGCGGCTTCGTTCACGCGGCAGCGGAAACCATGCGCTGGATGCTACTGATTGGAATAGGTTTCGGGGCGACCTGGTTTGCCTTCAACTGGCCCGGGTAGGCGCCGTCGGGGCTGCGTTGCGCCGTCCGCAAAACCGTGTAAAAGGCCCGCCTCGCGCAAGCGTCGGAGTATAGCTCAGCCTGGTAGAGCACCACGTTCGGGACGTGGGGGTCGTAAGTTCGAATCTTGCTACTCCGACCACTTGCGGCGCTCTTCCCGATTAAGCGCCGACCGCCGCCTTAGCCTCAGTGAACGCCGCCACCGCCCGCTCGACTTCCGCGCGCGTATGGGCGGCTGACATCTGCGTCCGGATCCGCGCCTTACCCTTCGGCACCACGGGATACGAGAACGCGATCACATAGACGCCGCGCTTCAGAAGCTCCTCGGCCAGAGCGACCGCGGGCTTCGCGTCGTAGAGCATGACCGGGATGATGGGGTGCTCGCCGGGGAGCAGATCGAAGCCAGCGGCTTCGAGGCCATTGCGGAAGAGCTCCATGTTGGACTTCAGCTGCTTGCGCAGATCGTCGCCCTTCGCGGCCAGCTCAACCGCCTTGCGCGCGGCAGCCACGATTGGCGGCGGCACGGTGTTGGAGAAGAGATACGGGCGCGAACGCTGCCGTAGCAGTTCAACAATCGCGCGCTTGCCAGACGTGAAACCACCACTCGCGCCGCCTAGCGCTTTGCCGAGCGTGCGGTCAGAACACCGATGCGGTCGATGCAATTGCGATACTCGGCCGTGCCGCGCCCGCCTGGGCCGACGATGCCGGTGGAGTGCGAGTCATCGACGTGGACGAGTGCGTTGTAGCGCTCGGCCAGATCGCAAATCTGATCGAGCGAAGCGATGACGCCGTCCATCGAGAAGACGCCGTCGGTCGAGATCAACTTGAAGCGCGCGCCGGCGGCATCGGCCGCTTTCAGCTGCGCTTCAAGATCGTTCATGTCGTTATTCTTGTAGCGATAACGCTGCGCCTTGCAGAGCCGCACGCCGTCGATGATCGAAGCGTGGTTCAATTCATCTGAGATGATCGCGTCTTCGGCGCCGAGCAGAACCTCGAACAAGCCGCCGTTGGCATCGAAGCACGAAGGATAGAGGATGGTGTCCTCCATCTGCAGCCACTTGGAGAGATCGTCTTCCAGCTGCTTGTGCACCGTCTGCGTGCCGCAGATGAAGCGCACCGAGGCCATGCCGTAGCCCCACTGACCTAGACCTTCATGCGCGGCGGCTTTGATCCGCGCGTCTTGCGCGAGGCCGAGATAATTGTTGGCGCACATATTGATGACGGACTTGCCACCGGTGACGCCGATCTCCGCGCCCTGCGGCGTCGCGATCACGCGCTCCTCTTTTGTAGAAGCCCGCCTCACGAATGCCGGCGATCTCGCGCTCAATGTGCTTCTGAAACTCGCCGTACATGGAAACTATTGCTCCCAGTTCAGAACGATCTTGCCGGACTTGCCTTCCAGCATCGTCTCGAAGCCCTCTTCGAACTTCTGATAAGGCAGGCGGGGGTGATGATCGGCGAGAGATCGAGGCCAGATTGAATCATCACCGACATCTTGTACCAGGTCTCGAATATTTCGCGGTCAGATGCCTTTGATCGTCAGCATGTTGAAGACGACCTTGTTCCAGTCGACCTTCATGTCGCCCGAAGGATGCCGAGCACTGAAATCTTGCCGCCGTGGGCCATGTTGTCGATCATGTCGGAGAGCGCGTTCGGCGCGCCTGACATTTCGAGGCCGACGTCGAAGCCCTCGGTCATGCCGAGTTCCTTCTGCACGTCGCCGATCGTCTCCTTCGAAACGTTGATCGTGCGCGTCGCGCCAACCTTCTTGGCCAGCGCCAAGCGATAATCGTTGATGTCAGTGATGACGACGTGGCGGGCGCCGACGTGTTTCGCGATCGCCGCTGCCATTGCGCCAACCGGCCCGGCGCCTGTGATCAGCACGTCTTCGCCGACCATGTCCCATTGCAGCGCGGTGGGTGGCGTTGCCATAGGGGTCGAAGATCGAGGCAATGAGTCGAGGTCGATGCCATCGTGGTGATGCCAGACGTTGGCGTTCGGGATGACGATGTATTCGGCAAAGCAGCCAGGGCGGCTGACACCAACGCCGCTGGTGTACGGGCAGAGTGACGGCGGCTGGCTACGGCAACTGCGGCAGCGGCCGCAGACGATGTGACCTTCGCCGGAGACGATCATGCCGGGTTTATAGTCGCCTGACGTTGTCGCCAACCTCGACGATCTCGCCGACGAACTCGTGACCAACGACCATCGGCGGGATCGTCTTCTGCGCCCACTCATCCCATTTGTAGATGTGGATGTCGGTGCCGCAGATCGCCGTGGCGCTTGACGCGGATCTTCACATCGTTGGGGCCCGCCTCAGGCTCCGGCACGTCTTCCAGCCAAAGCCCACGTTTGGCCTCGCGTTTGACCAGCGCTTTCAACGGCCTCTCCTTCGGTGCGGTAGGCGCGATCTTAACCCGCGCTCAATCCAAGTGTTTGGAAATCAGTCCATTATCTTCTACCTAGCTGAACGACAATCGCCTAACGTCAAGCGACCTTCATGCTTTCAGTTTTAGACCTCTTCCGCATCGGCATCGGCCCTTCGAGCTCGCACACGCTCGGGCCGATCCGCATCGGCAAACGCTTCTTGGAAGACCTCAAGAGCGTTGTGGAATTGGACACGGTGGCGAAGGTTGTCGTGGAACTGCAAGGCTCGCTTGCGTTGACGGGCAAAGGTCACGCGACGCCGAAGGCCGTGGTGCTGGGGCTGTTTGGGCTCGATCCCGAGACGCTTGATCCCGATGTGGCGGAAGCGACGGTGGAGCGCGTCACGGTTGGGAAGCGCGTGGCGCTTCTGGGATCGCACGAGATCGCGTTCGATCCGGAAAGCGACATCGTTTTCGCCTATCACATCATCCCAGAGCTGCATCCAAACGGCATGAAGCTGAGCGCCTTCAGTGATGACGGCGCCGTGCTGTTCGAGCAGACATATTACTCGACCGGTGGCGGCTTCATCGCGACGGAGAAGCAGCTCCGGACCCCTGCGCCGAAAGATCTGATCACGACCGGCCGTAAGGTGCCGTTCCCGTTCGGGTCAGCCGCTGAGCTGCTTGATCATTGCACGCGTGAGGGCAAGTCGATCGAGGGCATCATCTACGCCAACGAGGATGCCATGCGTCCTCGTGCAGAGACCGACGCGCGCTTAGATCGCGTGGCGCAGGTGATGGCGGCATGCATTGACCGCGGGTTGCACAAGGAAGGCATTTTGCCGGGAGCGCTTCAGGTGACGCGCCGTGCGCCAGCGATCTGGAAGAAGTTGAAAGATCAGCCGGGCGCAAACGAACCAGAGCGTCTCTTCGACTGGCTCAACGTCTTCGCGATGGCCGTAAATGAAGAAAACGCAGCAGGCGGACAAGTCGTAACGGCCCCGACAAATGGCGCGGCCGGCATCCTCCCCTCGATCCTCCGCCACTATTGCCTCAACAGCGAAAACCCTGTTCGCGACGCGCGTCGCTTCCTGCTCACGGCGGGGGGCATCGGCCTGCTCTACAAACAGCGTGCCTCGATCTCCGGCGCTGAGATGGGCTGCCAGGGCGAGGTTGGTGTTGCGTGCTCAATGGCGGCGGCGGGATTATCGGCTGTTTGGGGTGGCACGCCGCAGCAAGTAGCGAACGCGGCCGAGATCGGCATGGAGCACAATCTTGGCCTCACTTGCGATCCAGTCGGGGGTCTCGTGCAGATCCCCTGCATCGAGCGGAACGCGGTCGGCGCGGTGAAGGCGGTCAACGGGGCGCGGCTTTCCCTTCACTCGGATACCCCGAGCAAAGTGTCCCTGGATCAGGTCATCGAGACGATGCGCCAGACCGGGGTGGATATGTCCTCCAAGTATAAGGAAACGAGCCAGGGCGGCCTCGCCGTCAACGTGGTGGAGTGCTGAAACCCGGTTTCGGTCAGAGACTTGAGTTAAAGGCCACATGCGTCAGCCGGGCGCTGTTGCATCCGGATGCGGGCGCCTCTAAGTACGCGCTTCGCCGGTTTTGGGGTGTCGCCAAGCGGTAAGGCAGCGGTTTTTGGTACCGCCATTCCCAGGTTCGAATCCTGGCACCCCAGCCACCGGTCAACCGATACGGAAGTAACGTTACGAACCGCTTGTCAGCGCGTTGACCAGCGGGAAGAAAGAATGCGTTTCAGAACGGAGCGATGATGGCGCGGAAGAGCTATATCCCGGGTGATTTTGAACTTGTTGTGAAGCGTTCGGCCACGGGGCTTGGCCTCTTCGCCGATGGCGAGATCCCGAAGAACGCGTGCATCATCGAATATACCGGCGTGCAGATATCCAAAGAGCAGGAAGAGAAGAGCCGCTCAAAGTACCTGTTCGAAATTCACGCGCGCAAGACCATTGACGGGGCGCCGCGCTGGAACACAGCGCGCTACATCAATCACTCCTGCCGTCCGAACTGCGAACCGAACATCCACAAGGGCCGCGTGTTCATCCACGCCAAGCGCAAGATCAAGCCGGGCGAGGAGCTGAACTACGATTACGGCAAGAACTATTTCAACGAATACCTCAAGGACATTTGCGCCTGCCCCAAATGCGAAGAAAAGCGCGCAGCGGCGAAAAAGGCGACCGCCAAGACAGCAGCGCGCAAGCGTGCCGCGAAAAAAGTGAAGAAGAAGACTGGCGCGAAGAAAGCGACTTCATCGCGCAAGGAACGCTAGAGCGTCTTGACGTCCGCGCCCTTGGTTTTGCCGATGATGACGACCTGGCTGAGGCCGATGAAGAGGCCGTGTTCGACCACGCCGGCGATTTCCTTCAACGCTGCGCCAAGTTTGGCCGGATCGGGGATGCGCTTCGTGTGGGCGTCGAGGATGTAGTTGCCGCCATCGGTGATCACAGGTTCGTTCGCTTTCCCTGTAATCCGCAGCACCACCTCATCGCCCGCGCAACCGGTGGCACGCAAGGCTTCGCCCACGCGCTGCTGGGTCAGCGCGAAACCAAAGCGCGTGACTTCAACCGGCAGCGGGAAAGCGCCGAGCGTTTCGACCCACTTCGACTCATCGGCGATCACCACCATCTGCTTGGAGGCTGCCGCGACGATCTTCTCTCGCAACAACGCGCCACCGCCGCCTTTGATAAGGCGGAACGCGGGATCAACTTCGTCGGCGCCATCGACATCGAGATCGAGCGAAGTGACCTGGCTGATTTCGAGCAACGGCACCCCGACCTGTTCGGCCAGATTGCGCGTGGCTTCGGAGGTCGGCACGCCCTTCACGCGCAAACCCTGCCGCACGCGTTCACCCAACTGGCGAACGAAATGCGCAGAGGTCGAACCGGTGCCCAGGCCGACAATCATGCCATCCTTCACATAGTCGAGCGCAGCCAGCGCCGCGTTGAACTTGGCGATGTCTTCGCTCACTTTTTCTCATCCTTCTTCGAAGCCTTGGCAGCGAGCTTCTTCTCTTTGTTTTTTGTGGCCCAACCTTCGAGGTTCACCTGACGCCCGCGGGCGACGCCGAGCGCGCCGGCAGGCACATCCTTGGTGATGACGCTGCCGGTGCCGGTGTAGGCGCCGTCGCCGATGGTGACTGGCGAGACAAGTGCGGTGTCTGAGCCAATGAACGCGTCCGCCCCGATGGTGGAGCGATACTTGTCGAAGCCATCGTAATTGCAGACGATCGTGCCTGCGCCGATGTTCGCGCGCGGGCCGACGTCGGTGTCGCCGATATAGGCTAAGTGGCTGGCCTTGGCGCCTTCACCGAGGTTTGAATTCTTTACTTCAACAAAGTTGCCAATCTTCACTTTCGCCGCGAGTTTCGAGCCGGGGCGGAAGCGTGCAAATGGGCCGATTTCGGACTTTGGACCGACTTCGGTGCGCTCAAAATGGCAATAAGCGTGTATCGTCGCGCCCGCGCCGATCTTCACGCCGGTCCCGAAGAAAACGTGCGGTTCGATAATGGCGTCTGGCTCGATCACGGTGTCGTAAGAGAAAAACACACTGGCCGGATCGATCAACGTAACGCCGCCTTCCATAGCTGCTTCGCGCGCGCGCAGCTGAAAGGCGGCCTCGGCATCGGCGAGTTGCGCCCGCGAGTTGACGCCGAGCAATTCCTCTTCCCTCGCTTCGACGATGCCAACCTTCATGCCGCCGACGCGCGCCATGCCCGGCAAATCAGTGAGATAAAATTCCTGTTGCGCGTTGTCGTTGCGCAATTGCGAAAGCATTCCGAATAGAACCTTCGCATCGCCCACAAGTGCGCCTGCGTTACACAGGTGAACAGCCAGTTCGTCCTTGTTGGCGTCGCGGTGCTCGACATTCTTCACGAACTCGCCGGACGCGTCAGTGATAACGCGGCCGTAACCGGTTGGGTCGTCGGCATAGAACGCCAGCACCACGATGTCGGAGCCAGCGCTGCGCGCATCGAACATGCGGGCGAGGGTTTCAGCCCGGATCAGCGGCGTGTCACCGAAATAGACAACTACGTCGCCATCGAAGTTCGCCAGCGCGGTGGCGGCGGACTTGGCAGCGTCGCCAGTGCCTCGGGGAACCTCCTGGACGGCGGTAGACCCCGCACCCAGAACTGAGGTCACGCGCTCTTCCAGCGCCGGCGCATTCGGCGGGATCACAACGACGGTGCGCGAGCAGTTCAAGTCCCGCGCCAACGCGATCGACCAATCGACTAACGCCCGACCGCCCATCTTATGCAGCATTTTGGGCGTCTCGGATTTCATCCGTTTGCCCTGTCCAGCCGCCAGAATTATCGCGGCCCGTGCCCGGCTCATGTGTTCCGACCTTGTACGAATCCTGGCTCCGCTATAGCGGAAGCGGTTCCCTGAGGCATCCCATGAGCATCGGCGAACTGGCCGGAACGACCATTGTTTTCGACCTCGACGGTACGCTGGTGGACACAGCGCCGGACCTTGTGCGCGCGCTGAACGAAACGATGGATTTGGAGGGGTTGCCCCGGGTCAAGCTGGAGACGGCGCGCAACCTCATTAGCCACGGCGCTCGGGTCCTGATCGAGCGCGCCTCCGCGCTTCATGGCGTGACCTTCTCCGCGACGCGATTGGATCAGCTGACCAGTGAATTCGTGGCGTTCTACGCCGCCGATATCGCCCGCGAGTCGAGGCCGTTCGAGGGCGTACTGGAGTCTTTGGACGTGCTGGCCAGCCTGGGTGCTAAGCTCGCGGTTTGCACCAACAAGCGCACCGCCCTTTCGATACAATTGCTAGACGCGCTGGATATGAGCGCGCGCTTTTCCGCCATTGTGGGCGCCGATGCTGTCACAGAGCGTAAGCCGCACCCGGACCACTACCGGGCGGCGGTCAGCCGCGCCGGCGGCGAAGTACGGCGCTCGGTCATGGTTGGCGATAGCGCAGCCGACGTTGGCTCCGCGCGAGGCGCGGGCGCGCCCGTATGCGTGGTCAGCTTTGGATATAGCGACGTCGGCGCCGAGAGCCTCGGCGCCGACGTGCTGCTCCACAGATTTTCAGAGTTGGCGCCGGCCTGCCGCCGCTTGCTCGCGGCGCGCCCATAAACCAACAGGTACCGGCGCTTACGCGACTTCCATCAAGCCGCGACGACTAGGGGACGGTCGCTCATCATCGTCGGCCCGTTTGGTCGGGAAACCATTGACCATGTCGCTTCGTACATCCGTGCGCGCAGAACGCATCGCCGCAACGAAGCCCGCTTCGATGAGCTTCACTTCGACATTGTAGCCCCGTTCGCGCCAATATTCCTCAATGCGCAATTTGAGACGCCGCGCGCCATCCACATTGCAGAAATCGTGATCCATTCAGCTCCACCACATGTTTTGATCGGTTCCGGGTTGGGCTCAGTGGCCCGGGACCGGTCGCGCGAACTACGCTCCGCGCTTACGTCAGCCCCCTCTCGCTCCCGCCGAGTGAAACTGACGGAGAAGCGAGGCGCCGATATGGCGAGTTCGCGTCAGGAGAACAATTGCGATCACAAAGTCCTGATGACGCAGCCCTGAAAACGCCGCGTCAGCCACGGTGGTGCAATACACTTAGCCCATTGGGAATAGGCGGAATTTCCCTAAAGCGGGCCGGGTTGGAGGCGCCGTTGAAAGCATGAAATACACGCTAGTTTCTGGCTCCGTGTCCTGTCTCCAGCCCAACTTGGGGTCCGTTGGCGCTATCCCGCTGCCCGCGTTTTGGCCTGTGTCCCCAACCGAGCTGCGAGCGCACGCAACTCGTTGATGACCGCGGTCCGCAGTGCCGCGTTGCCCTCGACTTCGGGTCTTCTCAGCGCGCGCATCGCGTCGACGTGAACCGCTACAATCGCCGTGACCCGCAAAGACCCTACAGCAGGTGCGTGGTGTCAGCGTCACGCTGACTAAGGCCGCTGACCGTGAGTCTGAAATCCTCGAAGATCTCGAAGGCCTCGGGGCCTTCCATCAGCGGCAACCGCCCCGGAGGGAAACGAAACCGCCAAAAGGTGTCGAGATGCTTTATCACGCCGACAGCTTCACCGAGATCAAGAAACATTTCAGGCGCTTTGAGTAAGAAGGATCTAAACGCTGCAGGCTTTCCCTCCTGCAGCGCTCGAAAAGCGTCGTCATATTTTGAGAGTGCCGCATTGATGCGGCGCATCGTCAATCCCATGAGTTTTATGATTACTTGTCGCGATGAATTTACCGCGGCGAGTTCTTCACGGCCTATGTTAAGAATTCGAGCGGAGAGGATGCTGCGAGAAAGTTCCGGCAGTCGTTCTCCCCATTCTTGGATCGACCATTTATAATATAGAAACCCCTTCCAAGCGAACACGCCCTCCCGGTATTCGTCGCCCGACAAGCGCAGCGTCGCGCGCAGCGGCTCCAAGCTCTGAGCGGTTTCGTCGGTCATCAACTTGACGGCCATACGATCGGCGAACGCACCGGCAGCCGCGCCCTCTCTCTGAAAGGCAAGCTCAACGAGTTGAGCGATCTGCCGCGTGACAAAGGACTGCATCCTGGTGGTGTCCGCGGCTGACACATCGAAGTAGCAGCGCGCCGGCTCTCGCCCCACTTGGCGTAACCGCTCCCGCATCAGGAAGGGGTCGAACGAGGGCAAATTGCCAACGACGTTGAGCACATCCAGGTCGGCGGCGAGATCGGATTCCTCGAAGGCACCAATCTTTGCCATCAGGCGCTTTCGAAAGTCTGGTTCCCCGACGAAGACATATTCACCGCCCATGGTGAGATCGCTCGCCGCGAAAGGAAACAGAACTTTCGTGGCTGTTAGGCGCATGTCCGTAAATATTTCGCGCTCGTTTTGTCTCAGGGCATGCTTGAGAATGATCGAGCGGTTGAGCACAGGGGTGTGGAAGAACGGCTTGGTGCGAAACTCCTCGGTGTCGCCGTACTTCTCGGCTACCAGCGCCAGATCTAACACGCGTGTCGTTGACGCCGTCGGGCGCAAATTGTCCAGGTTTCGCCGGTCCGGTCGCGCCATCATACTCTCCGTTTGTCGACATTGGACTACCGCCAGTTAATGCTGCGTTAGCCCAGGCAACGGCAAGTAGACTTGCCCACGAGACGCATTCAGAGGCGCACGTGTGAGCACCGGCCGCGGAACCTACTCTGACCGCCACACACATTCTGACCCCCGCCAGAGTTCGACGTGAGAACATTCCTCGGCAAACATTTTTGCTGCATTGATTGCCTCGTTTTCTGTCCGGCACAGAACAAGCAGCTCACTAAAGCCCGCTGTCTCCGTTAAGAAAACAAATCTGTAAGTTGGCGCCTCAACCATGACACCTAATTGCGCGCCTATCGTCGCGCCCGACAATCTCGCCTAACCTAGTGGAAACCTAGCTCGCGCGACACAGAATGGCGAGTTGCATCTGTCTCCTGTTAAGGCGCAAACAACGCCGACACGAGGCCCAATCGCGTGTGATTTGCGGTGTATCGGCCTGCTACCGCTGTATTCGTGGCGCCAATTGTTCGAAAAATTGGAACACCACTCGCCGAAGACTTGGATTGGGATCTTCGGGATGAACGTCAGCAATTCCGCCGAGGCCGATGGCACGGCGGCGATATGGTGGGCGCGACAGGGATTGAACCTGTGACCCCTCCCGTGTGAAGGGAGTGCTCTCCCGCTGAGCTACGCGCCCGGAAACCAGAGCTTCCGAAGGGCGCGGACCATATCCGCCGGCCCGCCTGCGTCAAGCTGTGCGGCCGCAGGGGCTTGACCTTTCCAGCGCATAGAGTGCTATTGCGAAACGTTCGCAAAATAGCCCTGTTGGAGGCTCCCCTGTCGTTCCGTCTCAGCCGCCGCGGCCTCGTTCTGGGCGCCTCCGCCACCGCCACCCTTGCAGCGTGTAACGCCGGCGGCGGTCAGGACAATTTCGTCAACGTATACACTGCTCGCCATTACGACGCCGACCGCGCGCTTTACGCGGGCTTTCAAGAAGCGACCGGCGTTGAAGTGCGCGCGCTCACTGGCAGCGCGGAGCAATTGCTCGAGCGCTTGCGCGCCGAAGGTGATCAAACCGAAGCTGATGTGTTCGTGAGCGCGGACGCTGGCAACCTTTGGCGCGTCAAGGACGCGGGCCTATTCCAGAACGTCACCACGGCCACTCTACAAGAAAATGTGCCAGAGCATCTTCGTGACGCTGAAGGCGCCTACTGGGGCTTCACAAAGCGTGCGCGCATCATTGTTTACCGCAAGGATGCGGTTCGCCCCGAAGAAGTGGCGTCAATGGATTCGCTTGGCCTGCCGCGCTTCCGCGGACAGATCGTCATGCGTTCGTCCTCTAACACCTACCAATTGTCGACGCTTGCCGCCCGCATCGAGCGCCTCGGCGCAGAAAACGCGCGTGCATGGGCCGCGGCCGTCCGCGCTAATTTCGCACGCGACCCGCAAGGCAGCGACAGCGATCAGATCAAGGCGGTTGCCGCCGGCGAAGCGCAAGCTTCGGTCTGCAACCACTATTACTACTTCCGCATGATGCGCTCTGAAGACCCGGCTGATCGCGAAGTGATCGAAAAGGTCGGCTTCGTTTTCCCGGACCAAGCCGGCGCCGGTACACACGTCAACATTTCCGGCGGCGGCGTCACAGCGAACGCAAAGCGCCGCGATCGCGCGGTTCAGTTTTTGGAATATCTGGTGAGTGATGAGGCGCAGACCATGCTCGCGCCCCTCAACACCGAATTTCCGATCCGCTCTGAAATCGCCCCAGCGCCCGACCTCGCCGCCGCTGGCCCCTTCAAGGAAGAGAACATCCCGCTCGATGCGCTGGGCCGCCACCAGGCTGAAGCCGCTCGCATCTTCGAAGAAGTGGGTTGGAGCTAAGCCAACACGCGCTAGAAGCAGCGGCCCATGACTCTTGCCGCAACACCCGCCCGCACACGCGCGCCTCGCCTCGACGGCGTGACCGTAGCAGCGGCGCTTGCCACGCTGGTCTGCGCGACCCCAGCAATCGCGGTCATCGCGCTTGCGCTGATAAGCGATGGCGGCGCCGAGTTTGGCGGCGCGCTGATCCGCGAGGGCGCGATGGGCACATTCGGCTTGGTGCTCGCGGGCGGCACGGGCGCGATCGTGTTCGGTGCGACAACGGCGTGGCTGGTGACGCTCTGCCGCTTTCCAGGCCGTGGCATTTTTGAATGGCTCTTGGTCGTGCCGCTTGCGGCGCCCAGCTACATCCTCGCTTACGCATACGCGAGCATGACTTGGGCGGGCGGCGCAGCCGTGCCCGTGCAGGGTTTTGGGGGCGCGGCATTCATCTACGCTATTGGCCTTTATCCCTACGTCTATCTTGCCGCGCGCGCTGCATTTGCCAGTCAATCCGTTTGCGCATTGGAGGCGGCGCGCATGCTGGGCGCGTCGCCGTTGCGCGTATTTTGGCAGGTGGCGCTGCCGCTCGCGCGTCCGGGCATCGCGGCAGGCGGCGCACTCGCCTGCATGGAAATCGCGGCTGACTATGGAGCCGCGCAGCACTTTGGACTGAGTACGCTTTCAACCGCAGTGTTTCGTGCGTGGTACGCGCACGGATCGCCGGGGCTGGCGCTCCAGATTTCAGCCGTGCTGCTGGTGGCGGCGATGGTGTTTCTGTTGGTCGAACGCGGTGCGCGCGGGCGGGCGGCTTATTCCGGCGGATCAGCGCGTTGGCGGCCGTTGCCACGCTATCAACTCAATGCGGTTGCGGGCGCGCTGGCGGCTGTTTTCTGCGGAGCGCTTATTGTCTTCGGCGCTTTGCTGCCACTCATGTGGCTAGCGCGCTTGGCGCTGTTGCATGCCAACGTTCAAGACATTGTTCAGCCGTTCGTCAACTCACTTGCGCTTTCAGCGAGCGGCGCGGCCATCACCTTGGGTCTCGCGGCCGCGATCGCCGTTGCGGCGCGGCGCGCGACGACGCCATTGGGCAAATCCCCCCTGTTCGCCGCCGGCATGGGCTATGCGGCGCCGGGTGCGGTGATCGCGCTGGGTGCTCTTTCACTGTTTGGCTTGGCGCGCGAGGCGGGTCTTGTCGGCGGACTCGGCGCGGCGCTGTCGCTTGCTGCGCTCTTCTGGACGTACGCGGCACGCTTCGCATCCGCCGGCGTAGGGCCCATCGATGCTGGCTTGGCGCGGCTCTCGACGGGACTCGATGCGTCGGCGCGCACGCTTGGCGCGGGGCCATGGCGCCGGTTCGCGGAAATTGACCTACCGATCGCCGCACCAAGTTTGGCGGCGGCTGCATTGATCCTTTTCGTTGAGATCCTCAAGGAGTTGCCTGCAACGTTGATCTTGCGTCCATTCAACTTCGACACGCTTGCGGTGAAGGCCTATTCCTATGCGAGCGACGAACGCCTGCTGGAAGCAGCGGCGCCATCGTTGCTGATCTTCCTCGCGGGCATTGCGCCCATCATCATCCTCGCGCGCAGCATTGGGCGCGGGCGCGCGGGCGTGACCTCATGAGCAGCGTAAAGGTCGCAAACGTTCATCGTATCTACGGCAAAGCGCGCGTGCTTGATGACGTGTCGTTCACCGCGCCAGAGGGACAGGTTGTTGCGCTGCTCGGCCCATCTGGCTCCGGTAAGTCAACGATCTTGCGTCTGATTGCTGGGCTTGAGCCGCTGGACGGCGGCGAGATTTATCTCGGCGGCGAGCTTGTGTCGGGCGGAGGCGCAAGCACGCCGACTGAAGAGCGCCGGATCGGCATGGTGTTTCAGGACTATTCGCTCTTCCCGCACCTCACCGCCGGTGCGAATGTGGCGTTCGGGCTCGCAAAACTTGGCCGTGCCGAGCGCGACGAGACCGCGCTCAACTGGCTCGATCGCGTGGGATTGAAGCATCGCGCGAACGCCTACCCGCACGAACTTTCTGGCGGTGAACAGCAACGTGTCGCCCTAGCGCGTGCGCTCGCGCCACGGCCACGCGCTATTCTACTCGATGAACCATTCTCAGGGCTTGACGCAGTGCTTCGCGCCGAACTGCGTGACGCGACACTGGCGACTTTGGCTGAAGCCGGCACAACGACGCTGTTCGTCACGCACGACGCGGAGGACGCATTGCAGGCCGCTGATCGCATCGTGATCCTGAGAGCGGGGCGTGTATTGCAGGAAGGCACGCCACGTGAGGCGTATGACACTCCCGCTTCGCTCGACGCGGCAGCCGCACTAGGTCCGGTAAATGTGTTCGGCGGCTCTGTTGCCAACGGCGCCGTCACAACGCCATTCGGCCCGGTGAATGCTTCCCATCTGCCGGATGCGTCGTCCGCTAAAGTCGCGGTGCGAGCCGAGGCGCTGACACTGACACCCGGCAATGACGCACGCGTGGTCGCGGTGCGTCCGCATGGGGCACATGATCTGGTCCGCATTGAAGCTCAAGGCGTGACTTGGCGCGCACTGACGCCGCCGCATGCTTCGTTGGGCGAGACTGTGTCAGTAGCGATTCAGTCGGCGGGCGCGTTCGCGTTTTCAGCCTGATCTTCCGCAGGCTTGCGCAACACAAAGCGGCGGCGCTCAAGTCTGCGCGTCGCGAGCAATTGCAGGCGCATGCGCCAGGCTTCCGCTTCCCAAGCCAATTCACGCGCGACAGCGACCTCGAGCGCCCCGGCGGCGGCCAAGCGCTCGCCGAGTTGCTTGAACGCGGCGCGTGCGGTGAAAAGGAAATCGTCGGTCATGTCTTCGTCCTCTTCGAGCGCGAGGCCCGCATCGACGAAGAATTGCAGAATGTCACCATGCGCGCGGATCTGCGGCTCAGCGAAAGATGAGGCGAACGCGGTCGCGAGTTCGGGCGACTTGAGGCCCACGTAACACTCGACCACGGCGCAGGCGCCTGGCTTGAGGCACTTCATGATCTGCTGTGCGAGATGCGGCGGATAGCCGGAATACGCAAAGTCATCGATGCTCAAGAGACCATCGTAGGATCCTGGCGCGAAGACGTGAGCTTCGAGATCGATGCGCGAAGCGGTCACTCGATCGTCAAGCTTCGCTTGCGACAGGCCGTGCTTCAGAGCGTCGAAGGTCTCTTCTCGCCACTCGAACACTTCGATCTTACCGGGGTGGGCGGCGGCGACGGCGACCATGGGGCCGGCCAGACCGGGGCCGAGCACGGCCAGCACCCCTTCGGGCGCAAGACCGATGCGCGCGGGTTCGAGTTTGTCGGCGGTTGCGTCACCGGGGCGGACACGATCATCACCCCAGAGCACGGCAAGCGCCTGAAGGCGCGGAGGCAGCTCATACGCCGGGGCGTCAAACAATTCTGCTTCGGTGTCATCGGCGTCATTTGCTGGCGGCTCAGCCGCCAGTTTGGCCTCGATCTCAGCGACGGCGGCCTCTTCATCGAAGGCCTCGCCATCCCACCAGGCGCGCAGCTTCGCGCGCGTAAGCGCGAGGCTTTTCTTATCGAAGAGAGCCTTTTTGGCCGACATAACGGCCGCGAGCGTAGGCCAATCCCGTTAACGATTTGCTTGGACGAGAGGTAAAAGTGGGGGCGCCCCGGAGGGTAAGGCAGCGTCGGGATCGTCGATAAACGACAGGATGTCATCGTAAACGACCTCGCGCTGCAGGTCGCGCAGGAGCCAGTGCCAACCATTCTCATAGAGCGCGGTTCGCGCAGTACCAGGGAGGCGCCGGGCTGCGGCGATGGCCGAGTTGCGCGGGATGATCTGGTCGTTCGCGCCGTAGAGAAACAGCACGCGACCATCAAGGTTGGCGGCGCGTTCGGAGGCCGTCTCCATCAGGCCGACGAGGCCATAGACCGCGTCGATGCGTGTCGACCAGATCATGTGCGGCGCGCGGCCGGCTTGCAGCAATGCTTCGCGATTGTCCGAGGCAGTGCGGGTGCGCACCACGCCGCGCGGAGGCTGTACGGCGCGCCAGGGAAAGGTGTGCGCCCCTACCCAAAGCGCGAGCGCATACTGATCCGGCAATGTCGACCACCCCCAGACGGCGGGCGCGACAAGAACGAGCCGATCGATCGTGGGCGCGTTCTCGGCGCCGAATGTTGCAATCGCTTCGGCTGATCCCATCGAGTCGCCGACAACCACGATCTTCGCGCCAGGGTGGGCGCGGCGCGCCACCATCACGGCTGTGCGCAAGTCTTCGGTCATCAAGCGCTCGCCGCCCCACACGCCGCGACGCGGTGAGCGGCCAAAGCCGCGCGCATCGTAGGCGTAGAGCGCGACACCGCGCTCAGCGAACCACGGCCCCATCAGATAGAACGTGTTGGCGTAATCGTTCATGCCATGCAGACCGATAATGACCGCGCGCGGCTCCGCGTCATCCGTCGGCAACCAAGCCGTTAGGCCGAGTTCCGCACCATCGAATGAGATGAAACGTTCAGTCGCGACCTCGAAGCGCGGACCAGCAAACGATGCAAGCGGCGAACCCGCGCGTTGCACCGTGGGAACGCACGCGACGAGCAACATCACTGCAAGGCAGATGAAACCCTGCGCCGCAATTCGGGGAGCAAATCTTGTTCGAACCATGGATTGCGCTTCAGCCAGCCCGTATTCCGCCACGACGGATGCGGCAAAGGCATGACGTTGGCAGGGTAATCGCGCCACGCGCGCACCGTTTCACCAAGAGTCGGCCGAACCGCATCACCGAGATGATAGCGCTGGGCGTAGGCGCCGACCAGCAGTGTCAGGCGCACATTCTTCAAGAGCGGCAGCAGCCGCGGCCGCCAGAGCGGCGCGCATTCACGGCGAGGCGGTAAGTCTGCGCCGTTCACAGTTCCGGGGAAGCAAAACCCCATCGCGGCCACGGCTATATTGCGCTTGTCATAAAAGGCATCGCGATCGAGCTGTAACCAGTCACGCAAACGATCACCGGAAGGATCGTTCCACGGAATGCCGCTCTCGTGCACGCGCCGGCCGGGCGCCTGTCCCGCGATCAGAATGCGCGCACGTGCATCGACCCACACAACCGGACGCGGCTCGTGTGGCAACGCGTGCGCGCAGACGCGGCAGGCTTCTATTTCCGTGACGATGGATCTTAGCGCACGCGACATTCGCTTCTCTGTTAGCGCGCACAACGCACGCGCGTCGATCCGCGCCGGCAGTGTTTTGCCGCACGGTCGTCTGGTGTACCCCCTGAGATGGGAGGCCGGGGCGCGTGATCCGCGCTGAGTAGTCTCTGTTAGGGTGCGGTGCTGGTCTCCCAACACCGCGCGCGCTTCACGCGCCCCGTTTTGCACGGCCGTTTTTCCCGGCTTGAGACCGAGGAGTTGAACAAGGCGTAGCTCTTCTTCAGCTGCCTACGCTCGCCACCTGAACGATGGATGTTCCGGGACTAACCGCCATCGACGGCTCCTCCCTCTGGGGCTTAGCTCCATGCTCTTTTCGCCGGTGCTACGAGCAGAGCTTCCGTTGCTCTGGTCACTGCGGTTTCACTCCCCGCAGACAATCGGTTGATTGCTCAACCTTCCCGCCGACCGCTGCCGCACATTCCAAAGTTTCGGAGCTCTTCGAAATCTCCCGTGCGCGGCAGAGCGAAGTGTATGTGAGGTTTGGAGGTGTAGGATAGATTTGGGCGGTGGCGTTGGAATCTCTGGGATTTTGCGGTGTGGAGTGTGGGATAGATTGAGGAGCGTCGGCTTTTGGCCCAAAGCGGTCGTTGCGACGCGGAACGAGTGCGATAGGTTGAGACTGGCGGGATGGAGAATTTATGATCGCGAGAAATCTACTCTCGCTGCCACGCTGGTTGATTTGCGTCGCTTGGCTCGGCCCTGTTCTAATGTTGTCAGTGGTCAGACGCGAAGTTGACCTGCCTTCGATGGAGAATTTGCTCCATCAAACCCAGTCGATATGGCCCATCGTCATATCCATTTTATGGGCTTGGTCACTCTTCTCCGTGCGACCCCCACGAGGCGCAGCAGCGTTAGCGTACATTGCTATGTGCATGATATATCCGCTCTCACTGATGTTGGTGGGGCTTGCGGTTGCGCTTACACCGAGTGGTGGCTTCTGGCTTCAGGACACCAATACGGACGGTCAACGTTACCTCGATATTTGGCTCCCTATTTCTATATTTCTTGCGATCGGCTTTGCAGTCTTTCGTCTGGTTAGATTTGAAGGGCGAAGCGGATGGCCCATTAGCTGGCATTTCGCTTTGTCGTGGTTCGCAATCTTTTTCTTGCCGATAGGCATTTGGTTTCTCAAATCTCGGGTCGACGAAGTTTTGGCCGCGCCGTTAAGCGGCGACGGCTAGTCGAAGTTGTACTCAAGACTGAGCGCCCCGGAACACTTCTGAAAAATCCTTATCGGGTGAGTGACCGCTGTTGGCGAAAAGCCGACCTAGTCGCACTGCTCGCTGGCGCGATAGCGTAGGCGGACGGCGGGGATGACGCCGACATCGATCTCCATGTGCGCGCATTCGAAGCCGGGGGCTTTGATTTGCCGATGCATGTCGCCGGCGCGGCGCAGCACGCTGAGCATAGAGGCGCCGATTTTGTTGCTCGTAAGCGCTTCACGCGCTGCAGCGACGTCTTCTTCGCTGGCGGGATGCGGCATGAAGTGGGCGATGACTTTCGGCGTGATGCCCAGTTCGATCTCGAACTCGCGAAGATCATAACCGGCCTGTTTGAGTGCAGGCAGCGCCAGCAAGAACGCGGCGAGCGTCTCCTGCACTTTCTCGGCGCCGAAGGCTTTCAGCTCAGCAAGCTTTTCACCTGGCAGTGCGGCGATGCCCTTAGCATGCTCGACCAAACTCTTCTGAGCTTTCGGCTCGTCGGTCATTTGCCCTGCTTCATCATCTCGCGCGAAATGATGAGGCGCTGGATTTCGCTGGTGCCTTCGTAGAGGCGGAAGATGCGCACGTCGCGATAGAAGCGCTCGATGCCGTGATCGGCGACATAGCCGGAGCCGCCAAAAATCTGCACGGCACGGTCAGCGACGCGTCCGACCATCTCCGAACAAAAGAGCTTCGAGGCGGCGGCGTCCATCACGACATCTTCGCCGCGGTCGCGCTTGCGCGCGGCTTCCAGCACCATGGCGCGCCCGGCGTTTGCTTCGGCGCGACAATCGGCGAGCATGGCCTGGATCATCTGGAAGTTTGCGATCGGCTGGCCGAATTGCTTGCGCTCGGCCGCGTAGCGCACGCTCTCCGCGATCAAGCGTTCAGCGACACCGACACATACCGATGAGATGTGCAGACGGCCGCGATCCAAGACCTGCATGGCGACGCGGAAGCCCTGGCCCTCTTCGCCCAGGCGGTTGTCGACAGGCACGCGGACGTTATCGAAGTTCACATCGTGAATGTGAGCGCCCTGCTGACCCATCTTCTTCTCGGGCTTGCCGACGGAGACCCCTTTGAGATCGCTCGGCACCAGGAAAGCGGAAACGCCAGCGCCGCCTTTAGCTTCGGGATTTGTGCGCGCCATAACAGTGAAGAGAGAGGCGCGCGCGGCGTTGGTGATGTAGCGCTTGGAGCCGTTCAGAACGTAGTGATCGCCATCACGCTCGGCGCGGGTGCGGACGGAGGCGGAATCCGATCCGGCTTCAGGTTCAGTGAGGGCGAATGAGGTCACGACTTCGCCGGAGGCGACGCCAGGCAGCCACTTATCCTTTTGCGCTTGGGTGCCGAACATCACCAAACCTTGGCTGCCGATGCCGACATTAGTGCCAAAGGCCGAGCGGAACGCCGGCGAACAGCGGCAGAACTCGAACATCGTCCGGCATTCTTCTTCCATGCTGAGGCCGAGGCCGCCGTATTCCTCGGGAATGGAAATGCCGAACATGCCGAGTGCGCGCATCTCCGCCAACGCATCGGCGGGGATCGCATCGTCTTCGGCGACCCTTGCTTCGAGCGGGATGAGCCGCTCGTTTACAAAGCGGCGGACGCCGTCGAGAAGCTGTTCAAACGTTTCGTGATCCATCGTTCAATCCGTCAGGTCCAGCGCAACACTCCAAGCGCGCATCAACATACTTGCCTCTGTGAACTTGTTCTGAGCCGGTAAGGCGCGCATGGAACCAAGCGCATCTGCGGCTCCACCGAGCGTACCGGGCCGACGACGGTTTCGGTTCGACGCAACACTGCGTCCAGGTCGCTTTGCTCCTGGCGCCAGGGCCTGACCACCGCGACCACGTTGTCGAGATCCGCTTCCCAGATGCCGAGATAGACCGCCTCGCCCGGCCTTACTTCGAACGATGGCCGCTCCGGACCGCGGACGACGCCGTTGGCGCTGTAATTCACTCGACCATCGCGAACGAGCGCGAAGACGCTGTCGAGCGCGTAGGTCCCAGGCTCAACTTCCGACAAGATGAACTCGCCGGGGATTCCCGGCACTTGGACGCCATCGCCGGATTCTGAGCGCGCTTCAAAGATGCGGCGTGCGCCGTAGCGCATGAAATTGCCGTTCTCGTCGAGCCGGCGCCAAAGCACTGTGTAGCTCGGCGAGGTGTTTGCGTGCGCTTCTGCGATGCCGATGATGACATACGACGTCTCCGCCTCGCCCACGCGAAAGCGCTGATCCCTAGCTGATGCGCACTGGGCCAAGACCAGACACGCCAAAACCGAAAATATTACGCGCATGCGCGCCCCGCCTTGCCGATGCGGCCACAGCATGCCAGCACCGGCCCATGGAGGGAATGCCATGAACGGCGAAGGAACGCCTCAAACGACGTGGACCGGGGGCGTGACGCTTACGGAAGGCCCATTCGCGGGCTGGACCACCTGGGGCACAGGCGGCGATCCTTACGAAACTCTCATCGGCCCTTTCTATTTCCGTAGCGACGCCAGCGGTGCTGCGCTCTGCGTCTTCGAACCCGAAAAGCGTCACCTCAACGGCGGCGGCACAATCCATGGCGGCTGCCTGATGAGCTTCGCCGACTTCGCGCTTTTCGCTATTGCTCACAACACGTTGAACGGCGCTCACGCGGTGACGCTGACGTTCAGTTCCGAGTTTATCGGCGCTGGCGATCTCGATGGACGCGTCGAGGCGCGCGGCGAAGTGATGCGTGATACGCGTTCTGTGACGTTCATCCGCGGAATTGTGACACAAGCAGAGCGCCCATTGCTTTCGTTTGCCGGCACCCTCAAGAAGATTGCGCGGCGACAACAATAGCCGCGCGGCATTGGGGGCAATTGCCATGCGTTCGCCAGGACAGGCGTTCGATCTGCGCGCAGCGTTGAGCGAAGAGCTGCGCGGCGCGATCGAGGAACTGGAGACCGTCCATAGCGATCCGAAGAGCGTGCATCGATGCCGCGTACGCGTGAAGCGCGCGCGCGCTTTGGCGCGCATCGGCAACGCATGCGCGCCCGGCCTTTCTTCTGTGTTCGTGGATTCCGCGCGTTCGCTGATGCGCAATCTGGCGCTGGCGCGCGACCCGGCTGCGTTGAGTGAGGCCGCGCTCTCGGCAGGAAGCCAGAGCGGCAAGCGCACCGCGCATGCATTTACTACGGTCGCAAACTCGATCGATGAAACAGCCGCTTCGCATCCGAGCCTCAACCTCGAGGCCGCGCGCGCTGGCCTGAAGGATTTGCTGGCGCTGGCCCAAGTCTGGCCAGAAGCTTCACATCGCCAGATCAAACGTGGCGCAAAGCGCTTGGATCGCAGGGCAAGACGCGCGCGCCGTCGCGGCTTGTCGTCACTAGACCCCGTGCGCCGCCACCAGTGGCGCATGCGCGAGAAAGATCGGTTGTTGGCCGCAACCATCCTTGATGAGGCATGGCCGGGCAAACGCCGGCGCAAAACGAGCGAGAAAGTGTGCGAGGCGCTCGGCGGCGAGCGCGATGCGCTGCTGCTGATGGAGCGCCTGGTGGCTGAGCCAGAATTGGCGGGCGACGAGCGCGATTTGCGCCGCGCGCTCAAGACGCTCAACCGCTTGCGCGGCAAGCTCGCCCGCCGCGCCAACACTCTCGCCGCGCGGCTGCGCTCCAAGTAACGATTAGCCGAACACCGCCATTGGCAGCGCCGCGACAACAGCCGCGGTCATCAATGTCGCCATGAAGCCGGGCAACAGCGCCTTCCACGCCAGCGACATGATCTCATTTCGCCGCTCCGGCATGAGCACGGTCATGCCGCCGGTCATGATGCCGACAGACGCGACGTTGGCGAAACCGCAAATTGCGTAGGTCAGGATCATGCGCGTTCGTTCGCTCATCGCGTCAACCGGGATGGCCCCCAGTTCGATGTAAGCGATGAACTCCGTCAGGAAGAGCTTCGTGCCAAGGATGTTGCCGGCCGCGAGGGACTCGTTCCATGGCACGCCAATAGCGTAGGCCACGGGCGCGAAGACATAGCCAAAAATGCTCTGCAACGTAGGCGCCGCGCCAGTAAGCCATCCAAAGGCATAAGGCGCAGCAAGCAAATTGTTGGCGATCCAAACGAAGGCGACGAACACAATAATGAACGCGGCCACGTTGACGGCGACCATCACGCCGTCCTGTACGCCACGCGTGATCGCATCCATCGAGCTTTGGTATTTGAGCGCGGACGTATGGTCGTACGGCGTGCCGGCTTGGTGTTCTTCCGGGATCATTATGCGCGCAAGCAATATGCCCGCCGGCGCAGAAATGATTGAGGCGACAAGCACGTGGCCTGCGGCGTTTGGCAGAACCGGCCCGAGGATCAAGGCGTAGGCGACCATCGTTGATCCAGCGACCGTCGCGAGCCCAACGACCATCATCAAAAAGAGCTCAGCGCGCGTGAGTTTATCCAGGTACGCGCGGATGACGATCGGGCTTTCGACCATGCCCATGAAGATGTTGGCCGCGACAGCGAGCGCCGAGGCGCCGCCCAAATTCATCGTCTTTTCGAAGATGAACCCGAAGAGCTGCGTCAGCCACTTCAGAATGCCCCAATGCCACAGGAGCGCCGACAGCGCAGAGATCACCAAAATCAGCGGCAGGACACGGAAGCCGAAGATAAAGGGCGCATTGTCGGATTCGGCACCAAATGGTTGGCTGCCGCCACTGAGATAGCCGAAAACGAATTGCGCCCCGCGGTCGGCGGCGTCAGCGAGACCATCGACGGCGGCAGTGATGCCAGAAAGAACAGCCTGTGAGTTCGGGATCGCGAACAAGAGCAGCACCAACCCGGCCTGAACGGCAAGCGCGCCAATGGTCAGCAAGAAAGGAAAGCGACGCTTGTTCTCTGAGAACACCCAGGCGATCAGGATAATGAGCGCGATAGCAACCAAGCTCCGCGCATTCTCAAACGAATAATTCAACAGCCGCCCCGTTTTGAGCGACGCTAGTGCGACGCTATGCGCGGCGCAATCTCTTGACCTGCGGCCCGACGGGCGACAACAAAATCTTCACAAACGGAGACATCTCATGAGCGACGACATCCGCTTCGACGGCCAAGTTGTGATCGTAACCGGCGCAGGTGGCGGGCTTGGCCGCAGCCACGCGCTTGATTTCGCGCGCCGTGGCGCCAAGGTCGTCGTCAACGACCTGGGCGGCAGCGTTGACGGCTCTGGCGGTTCGTCAGCGGCGGCCGACGCCGTGGTCGCCGAAATCACAGCCGCAGGCGGCGAAGCGATCGCCGATGGCGCATCCGTCGCAAATGACGCGGGCGTAGCTGCGATGATCGATCGGACCATGTCGAAGTGGGGTCGCATCGACGTGCTGATCGCCAACGCCGGCATACTCCGGGACAAGAGCTTCTCGAAAATGGAGATCGTCGACTTCGCTACGGTCGTGGATGTCCACCTGATGGGGACCGTGAAGCCGCTCAAGGCAGTTTGGGAAATCATGAAGTCCCAGAACTACGGGCGCATCGTCGTGACGACCTCCTCGACGGGCCTCTACGGGAACTTCGGCCAGGCTAATTACGGCGCGGCGAAACTCGCGCTCGTCGGCCTGATGAACACGATCAAGATCGAAGGCGCAAAGAACGACATACGCATCAATGCGATTTCGCCGGTGGCGGCGACGCGGATGACGGAAAACCTGATGCCCCCCGAGATGCTGGCTAAGCTCGGGCCGGAACACGTGACGCCGGGCGTCGTTTACCTCGCATCCAAAGAAGCGCCGAGCGGCGCGATCCTGACGGCTGCGGCTGGCGTTTTCGCGCTGGCTCAGATCACCGAGACCGAGGGCGCCTATCTCGGCCAAGACGCGAGTGCGGAGGCAGTGCGCGACAAGTGGGCCGCAATCACCGATCCGGCAGGGCGCGAGGCCTACACAGGCGGCAACATGCAAACCCAGAAGTTCATGCGCAAATTGATGGGCTGACGCAGCGTCAGCCGCTGCTTTGCGGCAACAGAGTACGTTGCGGATGGGAGATGACCCGTTTTGGGCATGCCCTCGGCGGCTGTCTCGGTTAGGAACGCCGCCGCATGGAGCTTCTTTTCGCCCTCCTAGCGATCCAGACGGTCGCCGCTCTCGCGGCAGGCGTCTGGCTCTGGCGCCGGCTCGATCGGCAACAAGCAGATATCGCTGAGCTGCGTCAGATGCTTGCCGCGCAAGGCGCGGGCAAGCGCGCAAAAGTTGCCGGCGCACGTGGCGCCGTTGCCGACGTGATCCCTCTGACGGTGACTGCAGAGCCAAAGCCAGAGCGCGCCGAGCGCGCATGGCTCCCGGCAACGCCATCCATCACCGTGCCCACCCCAGGCGTCTCGGCAGAGACAGCACGCGGACTAACCCTCGGCATGCTCGCCATCGCTCCAGCGTTGGGCTTTGCCTTCGGCGCGAGTGACGCAACCATCATTGCCTGTGGCCTCGCGATTGGCGCCGCCATGATGGCGATCGCGCACCGACCGATGTGGCGCGCTGCAGCCTGGACGGCGGTCGCGACCGCCGGGGTGTGGGCGCTCATCGGCTTCTCTCTCGGCTCGGCGCACGCAGATCCCGCGAGCTACGGCATATGCGCCAGTTTGGCGGCAATGGTGGGCCTCTATCACGCGCACCAACATCGCGTGAGCACGGGCGTCACCATGGCGCTGATCATGACCATCGCCACGCTCGCTCTGGCTTTGCAGATCGGAATGGTGAGCGAGGCGGGCGCCGCTTTTGGTCTTATCGTCGCCGCGACCGCTGTGACTGGCGCGCTCAGTCTGCGCCTTGAGGGATTGCATTTTGGAGCCTTCGGCGCGGCGCTGCTCGGTCTCTTTGTGCTGAGTGGCCAGCCCAGTGCGGCGATCTGGTTCACGCCTGTAACGGCATGGGCGGGCGCGATCTTCTTCGCTATCGCGACCATTCGGGTTCCGCAGCTTGGCGCGCGGGGCCTGGCCATCGCGGGCACGGGCGCATTGGGGCCGTTGATCGCCATCACCGCACTTTATTTCTCGCAGCACGGCCTTGCCGATCGCTACGCGGCGGCAGCTGGGTTTGCGGTTCTGTCCGCTCTGCTCGCGGGCATTATCGTCGCCGCTACGCTTCGGCGTGAACGCGGGTTAGATTCACTAAAGGCGACGCTCTGGGTGTTGCTGACCGGTGTCTTCGCGTCCTTCGCAGCCGCCGTTTCAATCGCGCTCCCGGCGGCGATCGCCGCCCCCGCATTCGCTCTGGCCGGCTTGGCCCTGACTGCAATCGATCTGGGACTGCCCTCGCGCGCGTGGCGCGCGTTCGCCTGTCTGTGCGCAATTTTTGCGGTGGTTGGCGCCTTTGGCGCGGCGCAAACAATGTTGGCTGAAACCAGCGCCTGGCCAGCTTTCGCGCTGATCGGCGCGGGCGTTGCAGCACCGGCCATGATCTTGGGCGCAGCGGCCTGGACCGCAAAACGCCGCGATGCGCGCATGAGCGCCGGCTTCCTGGAATGCATTGTCATCATGCTTGCGGTGTTCGCCGGTGATCTTGCCGTGCGTGTGATCTACGCGGGCGGTGCGGTGATGTTACAGCCGATCAGCTTTGCCGAACTCGGCGCGCACGTTAGCGCCTGGCTGCTGGTCTCGCTGATTGTACGCGCACGCGCACGCCAAGGCGTCCGGCGTGTGCGCATCGCTCTGTCGAATGTGATGCTTGTCGTGGCGATGGGCGTCATGCTGACCGCCACCGCATTATGGGCGACGCCATTCTGGAGTGCGCGGGAAGCGGCCGCGCCATTCATCTCACGCGATACTTTAGGTTTCCTGGCGCCCGGATCGCTCTTGCTCACGCATGCGTGGCTGTGGCGCAAGCGACTGGCCGAAGTACAAACGCGCATCACGCTGGCGACGGGGTCGTTGCTCGTCGCGGCGTTTCTCACGCTTGAAGTAACGCGCGCGGACGGGGATGCAGATTGGCTCGGCGCCGTGATCGGCGCCCTCTCGTTCGCGGCCGCAATCGGTGTGAACTTTGTGCCTGGCGTTGTCCGCCGGCGTCAGACCACTTCGAGATAGATTTCCAGCGCCAGCGGCGACGCCAGTAGCGCATTGATGCGCGGCATGGCGCGCTTCAAGTGCTGGGTATCGGCGTGGTCCTTGAAGGCGGTCCAATCCTCGAACCTGGCATGAACCGCGAAATGATCTGGCGAACCCATGGCGCGAGTGACGACGTACGACGTACAGCCGTCCTCTTCGTTCCGCACCCGATGGGCCAAATCACCGACGATCGAGATAAATTCCTCGCCGGCGCCCGCGCGCGTCTCGACGCGCACGACAGCGCACACCGGCCCCGGTGGCGGTGAGCGCCTCTTCTGCTGATCTGGAATTTTCTCACCCATGCGCCGCCACCCCCCGGTGAGCAATGCGCAATGTTAGGCGTCAAGTTTTACCCACGGCAACCCCGGTTCACACACGAACCTCAGCTACCCCAGCACGCGTAAGCGACCTCACGCATCCGCGCCGGGCCGCCGTCGGGATATGTCACGGTCTGATTGTTCACCGTGACTGAGAGGCGATCGTTCGGCTGCACGGCGGCGAGGATCGGCGGCCGCTGCGGGAGATTGATGACGACAGTGCGGTTGCGACCGCGGCCTTCGATGCTCATTGGCACGTTCACAGCCATGACGCCAATGCGCACAGAAGCCTGCGTCGCGCCGCGGGAACTGCGGGCGCTACCGAGCGTGTAGTCAGTGAGAACGATATCGCCTGTCGGCGGGCGACAAGTGAGCGTAGCGGTCGTGCGGCCGCGATCATCGCGATGGGTCGCGGTGGCGACGCCCTCAATGTAGGCGTAGCTCCAGCCTTCCTGCTGTTGCGCGGGGCTTACACTCGGTACGGCCATGGCCGCGGCGCAAACGACACCAACCAGCAACTTCCGCATTACAACACTCCTCCCGCGTTCTCGCGACGGCTGCTTAGCACGTCACTGGCCCGGGGTGCGATGCCCCAATACGGTTGAAGCTTCGTAATGATCAGCTAGCGCGGGCCAACAAACTGCCGCCCTGCTCCAGTTCCAGGAGGATCTGCTTGCGCTCCATACCGCCGCCGAAGCCGGTGAGGCTGCCATTGGCGCCGATCACGCGGTGACATGGGATAATGACGGGGATTGGGTTGCGCCCGTTGGCCGCGCCGATCGCCCGTGTCGCTTTCGGTGAACCGATCGCCTTGGCTTGCTGTGCATAAGAGCGCGTCTCGCCATACGGGATCGTCTGCAGCGCCGCCCACGCCTTACGCTGAAACTCCGTGCCTTGCGGATCGACCTTCACTTTGAAGGCGCGAAGTTTGCCCGCGAAATAGAGATCCAGCTCTCGGCGGGTCTGATCAAGAATCTTATCGTCACCGAGTTCGTACTGCGGCAGCGGGTACTTGCCACCTTCGAATTCAACTTGGATCAGCGCCTTGCCGTTGGAAGCAAGCGTCAGCGGACCAATCGGGCTGTCATAGATGGCGCTGATCATGTCTGAATTCCTTTCTTCGCCGCGCGACGCCAGAGTCGAATGGCCGCGTACGCGCGCCAAGGTTTGAGGTGTTCGAGCGTCTCGCCCTTTCGGCCAAGCGCGTTGATGAGAGCAATGTCCGTTGCCGGATATGCATCAGGATCGCCGAGCGCGCGCATGGCGACGTATTCGATCGTCCACGGCCCGATGCCCGAGATCTCCGCAAGCGCCGCGCGCCCAGCCGCTATGGCGCCTCGCGCGAGAGGCAACTTGCCGTCGCACGAGGCGACGGCGAGGCGATGCAAGGTTTCTGCTCGCTTCATAGGCAAGCCAATTTTTGCGATGGCTGCAGCGCCTGCGTTCGCCATTGCAGCCGCTTCGGGGAAGGCGCGATCCAGCCCCTCAGGCGCCCGCTCAAGGACGACACCGTATTTCGCCACCAAGCGCTCCGTCAGCGTGCGCGCGCCCTGCACGGTCACTTGTTGGCCTAGTACCGCGCGAATGGCAGTTTCAAAGCCATCGAGAGCGCCCGGCACGCGAACGCCGGGCTCACGCTTTACGTCCTTCGCCAACGACGCATCGCTCGCAAGATGAGCATCGACCGCCGTCATTTCCGCATCGAGATCGAATGCACCGCGAACGTTTGCCACCAGCGGGCGCAGATGTGGTGCGAGATTTTCCGAAAGCGTCAGCGCGAGCCCCTTCGGCCCCATGCCAACTTCGAGCCACCCAAGTGCATCCCCCCATTTCAGGATGCGTGCGTAGGTCTTTGAATCAGCCCGCTCGACGCCCGGCAGTGCACGCTTCCCAAGAAAGTCCAGAACAGGCGCCATGTTGTAGTCGCCGCGCGGCGAGAGACTAACTGTGAACGTCTCACCACGTGTCAGCGCCCTACGCCCGCGCATCTTCGATGGCGGCGCGCCGTAGCGATCCTTCATGGTGGCGTTGAAGCGACGCAACGAGCGAAAGCCGGAAGCAAACGCGATCTCGGTGATCGAAAGCGCGGTCTCGTTCAGCAAACGCCGCGCCGCCAGCAACCGGCCTGTCTGCGCAATGTCGATAGGGCTTGCGCCAAACTGAGCGTTCATTACCCGCCGCAAATGGCGCGAGGTGACGCCGAGCTCTTCGGCAAGCGCCTCAAGGCCCTGCTCCTCCAACGCACCGGCTTCGATACGCGCATAGGCAGCAGCCGCTAGCCGCGCCGGCGCATCGATCGGCGCGAGGCCCGGCGCGCGCTCGGGACGGCACAGCAAACATGGGCGAAAGCCGGCCGCTTCCGCCGCCGCAGCCGATGGCCAAAAGGTGCGATTGATGCGCTTCGGGTTGCGCGCGGGGCAGATGCAACGGCAATAGATACCTGTCGATTTGACGCCGATATAGAAACGCCCGTCGAACCGGCGGTCCTTAGCGTCACAGGCCGCATGGCAGATATCGGCGTCCAACATCATGGGCCGAATATGGCCCCTTTCGGCGCGCGCGTCTCGCCGGATTCGGACATACTTGCCGCCGCGCGGTAAGCTCCGCTACCCAGGGCGTGAGGGGGATATCGCGTTGAACATCGTCAAGCTCGCCCAGTCCGCTCTGGCGCTTACGGCGCTGGTCTTCGCCGCACCCGCAGTCGCTCAGCAGCAAACGGCGCAGAGGCCGAACATAGTGGTCATTGTCGCTGACGACGTTGGCTACACAGACCTCGGTGCTTACGGCGGCGAAGCGCGCACACCAAACATCGACGCTCTCGCTCAACGCGGCGCGCAATTTTCGCGCTATTATTCGTCGCCGCTTTGCTCGCCTTCGCGCGCCATGCTGCTCACTGGCATGGACAACCATCGCACCGGGCATTCCACCATCATCGAAGTGCTACCGCCGAACCTCCGCGGCCGGCCCGGTTACACGATGCATCTCGAGCCTGGCGTCGTCACGCTGGCGACGCGCCTTCAGCGCGGCGGCTATCGCACCTATGCCACCGGCAAGTGGCACTTGGGTCATGGCGAAGACGATCTGCCGAACTCACACGGTTTCGAACACTCGTTCGTGCTCGATGCTTCCGGCGCCGACAATTGGGAGGAGCGCCCGTACCTGCCCTACTACAGGAGCGCCGATTGGTTCGAGAATGGCGAACGCGCGCACTTGCCGGAGAACTTCTATTCGAGCGAGTTCATCGTCGATCGCATGATCCAGTACATGGATGCGGACACCTCGCGCAGCGAACCATTCTTCGCCTATCTCGCCTTCCAGGCCGTGCACATCCCTGTGCAGGCGCCGCGTGAATTCAGAGACCACTATAGCGGCGTATACGGGGGCGGCTGGGAGCAACTCCGCGCGCAACGCTGGCGCCGCGCACAAGAGTTGGGCCTAATCCCGGCCACCGCGCAAATCGATCCACCGCATCCGAGCTTGCGTCCGTGGGCGGCGATCTCTGGCGACGAGCAGGCGCTCTATGCACGCAGCATGGAGGTTCACGCCGGGATGATCGAAGCGATGGATCACAACATCGGCCGCTTCATTCAGTACCTGCAAAGCCGGGGCTTAGCTGAGAACACAATCTTCGTTGTCACCTCCGACAACGGCCCTGAACCAAGCAATCCCGTCGCCGATCCCGACTTCCGGCGCTGGATGCGCCTAACCGGCTACACGCGGCGCATGGAAGACTTGGGCGAGCGCGGGTCGTTCGTCATGATCGGCCCGGAGTACGCCAACGCCACGGCGACCGGCATGTTGTTCAAGTTCACCGCCGGCGAAGGCGGCTTGCGCGTGCCTCTGATCATCGCGGGACCGAGCGTCACCCAACAACGTATCGACGCGCGTGCGTTTGTCACCGACATCACGCCGACGTTGCTTGAGCGCGCGGGCGTGGCGCCCGATGCGCCTGCCATGGACGGTTTCAGCATGAGCGGATTGCTTGCGGGCACGACGCCACATGCGCGCGAGCCGCTGATCCCCTTAGGTGTGGAAGTGTCAGGGCACTCAGCCCTCTATCGCGGCGACTTCAAGCTTGTGCGCACGCCGCCGCCACTCGGCGACAGTTCATGGCGGCTCTTCAACATCGCCGAGGATCCGGGCGAAACCCTGAACCTAGCTGAGCAAATGCCGGACCTCGCAGCATCGATGCTGGCTGATTATCAAGCCTATGCCGAGCGTAACGGCGTGCTTGAACTTCCGCCTGGGTACGACCCACAAGCGCAGGTCGCACACAATACGCGCATGAAGACCTACCAGCGCTACTGGTGGATCTTCGCAGGCATCGCGGCGATCGCGCTTCTACTGTTGTGGGCCGTTTTCTTGCTGGTGCGACGCCTATTGCGGCGCCGGCCGACTTAAGCGGCTTTCTGGTTCAGCGTGGTGAAGCGGCGCAGGTGATAGTCGACGTTGCCGAACGTCGAGTCGATCATCGTAACCCGCTTGAAGTAGTGCCCGACACGCATTTCGTCGGTCACGCCCATGCCACCGTGAATCTGCACTGCCGCTTGCCCGACGAAACGGCCGTGCTTGCCGATGGACACCTTCGCGGCTGAGACCGCCTTCGCCCGCTCTTCGTCGCTTTCGGCGAGCTTGATCGTGGCCCGGAGCGCCATCGAGTAGCTCTCCTCGGCCGACATGAACATGTCGACCATACGGTGCTGAAGCACTTGGAATTCGGCGATGGCGCGGCCGAATTGCTTACGTGTCTTCGCGTACTCGCGCGTCAGATCGCTCATCATGCGCATGCAGCCGACGGCCTCGGCGCAATAGGCGGCATTGGCTTCATCGACGATGCGCTCGATCACCGGCAGCGCGCCATCCGCCGCGCCGACAAGCGCATCGGCGCCGACGCTGACATTTTCAAAATAGACTTCCGCGGCGCGGGTATCGTCCATCGTCGGGTAGTCGCGCGTTGAGACGCCCTTGGCGCTCTTCGGAACGAGGAAAAGCGAGATGCCCTTCGCATCGCGTTGGCCGCCCGCTGTGCGCGCGCTGACCAGAAGCGTGTCGGCCTGCGGTGCACCGAGCACCACCGCCTTGTGGCCGTTCAGTACGTAGCCCGCGCCATCCTTCTTGGCGGACGTTGAGACGTCATGCAGCGACCACCGGCTCTTCGGCTCGGCTTGCGCGAACGCGATAATACGCTCGCCGCCAGCGATGGCGTTCAGGTGCTCTTCCTTCTGCGCGGCGCTGCCAGCGTACTTCAAAGCGCCGCCGCCAATCACGACTGTCGGAACGTAAGGCTCAACAACGAGCGCCTTGCCGAACTCCTCGGCGACCACGCTGACGTCGATCGCTCCACCGCCAAGGCCGCCGTACTCTTCCGGCAACGGCGCCATTAGCAGCCCCAGTTCCGCGAACGTGGCCCAATTTTGCTTCCAGGCATCTTCGCTCGCCAGAGCCGCGCGGCGCTTGTCGAAGTCGTACTGCTGCGCCGCCCATTTCGAGAGCGAGTCACGAATGGCGTTTTGTTCGTCTGTGTAGTCGAAGTTCATTGGAAGCTCCCTGCGGCGCACTCTTCACAGGCGCGCGGCGCGGGTCAAGCCGAGCGCTCTAACGCTTCCTGCGGCCAAACAGCAATTCGAAGAAACCGCGCTTACGCACGGGCGCCGCCCGCTCCCGCCAGGGACCAGCAGATGGCGCGGACCGCTTCGGCGCCGCCTTGGCTCTGCCATCGGTCGGTGGCAGCGCCGTACGCGATTGCGGTGCGGCGGCCGGCCTGCGCGGCGCGTTGCCGGACACGGCCGCTTGCAGCCGCTTGGCGACAGCCGACGCGTCGCCGTTCCAGGTCATCGCGTCCTTGCCCTTGATCAACGGCAACTTTGAGAGATCCGGCTTGCCGACAATTAGCGGCACGACCTTTTTCTGCCCGCTCACCTCCAGCGACAGCGCAGTGTTCACCTCTACGATGGGCCAGTCTTTGGCGACCGAGGTCGGCGAAATGATAGCAAGCACGGTGCGCGCCGATCCGAGCGCGGTGTTGATCTTCTGTGTGAAGCTCTGGCCCCAGCCAATGTGAGCTTCGTCGAGGAAGACCTTGAGGCCTAGCTTCTGGCAGGCCTCGAAGATGGGCCGTGCGACCTCTTCTTTGTCCTCGCTGGCGTGGCTGAGAAACACATCGTAGTCGTCGGCGCCGAACACCATCTGGCGAATGAACCGCGACGGGTTGGGATCGAGCTTTAGCACCTGCGCGCAGAGATTGAGAAAGAGCGCGTCCTCCTGCCCGCGCACCATCTTGATGAAGGCGAGTTGGCCATAGACGACGTTGCGGTAGGCGCGGTCATGGTTGTTCGGCAAATGCAGCCAGCCGCGATGCTTCCGATAGTGTTCGAGCGCAGCGGCCTCAAGCCCGTACTTTTCCCAGGCATGCAGCATGGCGCGAACTTTGCGGATGCGCTTGCGCGTGACGTTGGGCTTTGAGTTTACGCTCACGCCCGTGACGCTCTGGCGCTGGTCGCGGCGCTGCAGGCGGACCTTCTTGTGGTTGATGGCAAAGCCGCTGGCGACGACCGCCCTCTCGAGCGCCTCCCCGACACGCACCCCAACAACACCGCCTTCGCCGCGCGGCGAAACAGCGAGATTTGCCGGAAAAGTACCTTGGTTGGTGGAGAAGGTGATGTCGTCGGCGTAACGCGAGTAACGGACGCCATTCTCTTTGGCGAGGCGGCCAAGACTGCGGTCGAGCTGGGCGGCGGCAAAGTTTGAGAGCGGCGGCGAGGTCGGCGCGCCTTGCGGCAGACCGTTTCGGAAGGTGCAGAGTTGCGCAAGCACTGAGGCGGCGGCTGGTCCGACCTTAAACGGCGGGGCCATGAAGAGACCGCGAACGCGACCGAAGTTCACCGATGGAAAAAAGTCTTCCAGATCGACGTTCAAGACGTAACGCTGACCTACGTGCAGTTTGGCGTTGGTGAGAATGCTGCGCTCTTTGATAAAGCCATGCGCGGCCGGGTGCGCCGCGTAGATTTCATGCAGGACGGGCGCGAACTTCTCCTGCAATTCGCGGATCAAGCCGTTCGGCGAATAGATCTGCCGCATGCCGCCAGAGCGCTTTGGAATTTCGAAAGGCACGTAACGCTGCGCCTCTGGCGCTTTATAAAGCGCGTAGGTCAGCTTGCCGACCGAGACTCCAAAATAGCGCGCGACATCGTACGCCGTGTTGATCGGCTGACCATTGGGGAGCCGCAAGCCTTCTGCATCTTCAAATGAAGGAGGCATCCCGTCCCTCGTACCTTACGATACCCGCCCGTAGGGCTGGGTATAAAGACAGACATTGTTTGTTCTGCCGCAGGATCAACAGCAGACGTAGAAGGACAGGATGCCTTGGACGCACAAAGCCAAGGCGCGCGCGCAGAGTCAATGCGCACGCGCCGAGATGTCCGGGCTTTCACGAAATGTTTGCAGCGCCCACTTTCGCCACACGACGTTTTCGTAGGACCCACTCAGATAAGAACAGACACAACAGTGCAGCGAGCGCGTAGGGCCAAATGCTCATGATGCCTAAGATGGGCAGAGGACGCGGACTGCCGCCCTGCCACAGCCTAAACAGAAACCCAAACGTCGTCGACCAATGCGAAATCACCAGCGCGATGTAGAAACCAGCGACGACGCGCAAAGCCCAGATCGCAACGTGTCTCACAAACCGAGCACCATCTTCGCGATGATGTTGCGTTGGATTTCGTTCGATCCGCCGTAGATCGAGGCCTTGCGCCAGTTGAAATAGACCGGCGCGGCGGCGCCCGCGTAGTCCGGCCCCACGGCGAACTCGTTGTCGCCGAGGCCTCGCGGATAAGGCTGCGCGTAGTTGCCGACGGCTTCGAGCGTCAGCTCAGTAAGCCGTTGCTGAATTTCGGTGCCCTTGATCTTGAGCAATGAGCTTTCCGGGCCGGGACCCTTGCCGGCTTGCTCGCGCGCTAGCGTACGCAGCTCGGTCATTTCCAGCGCCGAGAGATCGATCTCAAGTTCGCTCAGCTTGCGCTGGAACTCATCGTCCTCAAGCAGCGGCTTGCCGTCGTCACCGATCTCGGCTTTGGCGATGGCTTTCAAACGCTCGACATTGCGCTTCGAGCGCGCGACGCCTGCGATCCCGGCACGCTCGTGTGCGAGCAAGAACTTCGCACACGTCCAGCCTTTGTCCTCTTCGTAAATGCGCTGATCGACCGGCACCTTCACGTTGTCGAGGAAGACGTCGTTCACTTCATGGCCGCCATCGAGCAGCTTGATCGGGCGCACCGTCACGCCTGGCGACTTCATATCGATGAGCAGGAAGCTGATGCCTTCTTGAGCCTTCGCATCGGGATTAGTGCGAACAAGGAAGAAGCCCCAGTCGGCGTGCTGGCCCAGTGTCGTCCACGTCTTCTGGCCATTGACGATGTAGTAGTCGCCTTCGCGCACAGCGCGCGTCTTGAGCGAAGCGAGGTCGGAACCGGCGCCCGGCTCCGAGTAGCCCTGGCACCACCAGACCTCACCGGAGAGAATGCCTGGAAGAAAGCGTTGCTTCTGCTCCGGCGTGCCGAACGTGTAGATCACCGGCCCGACCATCGAGACGCCAAACGGTAGTGGCGGGATCGTCTCGCCGCGCGCGTTCTCTTCAAGCCAAATGTAACGCTGCGTCGCGGTCCAGCCGGTGCCGCCGTATTCCTTAGGCCAAGCGGGAGCGGACCAACCTTTTTTGCCCAGGATTTTGTGCCAGGCGAGGAAGTCTTCCTTCGACAGATCTTCACGGAGCACCTTGCCCTTGAGGTGCTTCGGATAGTTCTCCTCGATGAACGCGCGCACTTCGTTGCGGAACGCGATCTCTTCCGGCGAAAAATTCAAATCCATGATGTGTCGAGCCCATGCGCGCGAACCGCGCACGAGCGACTATAGAGACGTTGATTTCCGCTTCAACTCAGAGCGTGCCGCGCGGCTGGATCAATTGCGCGTCGGGCACTGGCTTTCCGCCACGGCGCCGCTCAGCGGCTGGCGGCCTCGGCGGCTCTGCTTCACGCTGCGCAACCGTCGGTCGCGCGACTGTCACTGCGGGTGATTGCGGGGCCTGATCGAGGCGTTGCTCGGCGGGGGCGCGGCGGGGGTCGGTGATCTGACAATCGATCACCTCGTTCTCCGCGGCAGCCGCGAACGGCGCGCTCACCGCGGTCATCAATCCGGCTAGAAGCAGCACTCTCATGACACGTCCCCTCTGCATGCGAGGTTAGTTGGCCCCGCACGCCGTTGCGAGCTTTAGACTGCGTTATCGTCCCCCAAGCGGCCAGCGAGGCTGGCGCTGGAACAGGCCTCCGCGCGCGCGGAGCGCAACGTAGCCTGGTCCGAGGGGGTTTGGCTGTTCACAGCTTGGCGAGCGATGGCGCTGACCTGGGCTTCCGCCTCGGCGACCGTGGCCGGGGATTGCCGTTGGCTCTCAGCGTTCAGCTCATACTTGGCTTGGGCTATCTGGACGCCGGAAACGTCCTCGTAGGCGGCGCAGCGGACTGCGCTGAGGAATTCGTCGCTCGACATCTGCGGCCCCGCCGCGGCCAGCGCGAACGGCACGGCAACCACAGCAGCGGCGGTCGTGGCGATGAGAGCAAAACGCATGAGACTGACCCTCCAAGTCAAAACTGGTTACTTCCAGCCCGTCTTCGCTTTGAGGATGCCGCGCCGGGGGGCGATGGATGCGTCCTTGCCGCGATTTCAGACTGATATCGATATACGATATGTCTTATCGATAGTCAACGTGAATTTATCGAAAAACGATACGCCTCGCGCGCCGAGCCGATTTGCGCTCCGGATTTCAAGCGCTTAGCTAGCGGCGCCCATGGAGCCCGCCCCTGTTTCCACCCCCTGCATCAAGGTCTGCGCCGTGAGCGGTAAGACGGGCACGTGCATTGGGTGTGGCCGCACGCTTCAGGAAATCGCCCGTTGGGGCACGATGACGGAGCCGGAGCGGAAGGCGATCATGGCCGAATTGCCTGCCCGCCTCGAAAGCGTGAAGGCGCCCTAGGCCAACGCTTCGCGCAGCATGTTCAACGCCAGCACCGCGAGCACTACGGCGAACGTCCGCTTCAGCGTGAGCTGCGGCAAACGATGCGCGAGGCGTGCGCCGATTGGGGCAGTGAGCGTGGTCAGCAAAGCCAAGAAGACGAAACCAGGCAGGTTTACAAAGCCTGCGGAGAACGGCGGCAAACCATCTCTGCCCCAACCGACAATCGCGTAACCAAGGGCCGCTGGTATCGCGATGGCTGCGCCGAAGCCCGACGCCGTCGCCACCGCTTGATGTATCGGCCGGCCGCACAACGTCATCACCGTGACGCCAATGGCGCCGCCGCCAATGCCCATCAATGCTGAAAGCAAACCAAGCGCGCCCGCGACCACGGCGCGCGCAATGCCACGCGGAAGCTCGGCGAACATGCGCCAGTTGGGATTGGCCAGCCCCATCTGCGCCGCGATCAAAAGCAGTCCGCCACCAAACACCAACAACAGCACCTCAGTGTTGGCGATGCCCGCAACAGCTGCGCCAAGCGCGGCGCCGAGCGAGATCCAGGGCGTCCAACTCTTCAGCACAGTGAAGTCAACCGCGCCTGCCGTGGTGTGCGCAGCAAGCGAGCGCCACGATGTTGCTATGATGGTTGAAAGCGAGGTGCCGATAGCGACGTGCATGCGCACCGCTTCGTCCACGCCAAGCGCGGTGAACACGAAGTAGAGCGCCGGCACGATGACGATGCCGCCGCCGATACCGAACAAGCCGCCAACAAAACCCGCCGCTAATCCAGCAACGACAAGACCTAACGCAAACCAGATCAGTTCGGGATTCATGCAGCTTGGGTGCGTGTTTGATCCACTTGCGCCAACGCCTCGCGCAACACCTCTACGCCCGCGCCGGGACGAACGCCGCGCTCGGAAAGGACACGCCGCCACAGCCGCCCGCCCGGCCGTGACGCAAAGAGCCCAAGCATATGGCGCGTCATCGCATGCAGCGGCGCGCCCGCTGCGAGATTGCGCTCGATGTAGGGAATGTACGCTTCGACGGCGGCCTCACGCGTCGCGTTCGGCGCTTTGCGCCCGAACACGCGTGCGTCGACCTCAAGCAACACTGCCGGCGTCTGATAAGCCGCGCGGCCAAGCATAACTCCATCAAGGCCAGCGCTTTCCGCAAGCGCATGATCAAGATCGCGCAGGCCGCCATTGAGGATGATTTCCAGCTCGGGCCGTTCTCGCTTGAGAGTTCGCACCAATTCGTAGTCGAGCGGCGGCACGTCACGGTTTTCCTTCGGCGACAACCCACTGAGCCAAGCCTTGCGCGCGTGTACCGTGAAACTCCTGCAGCCCTCACGCGCGGCCAGACCCACCAGAGAGAAGAGCGCCTCGCGCGGGCTCTGGTCGTCTACGCCAATGCGGGACTTGATGGTCACCTCGATGTTGGGCGCCGCTGCCTGCGCCGCAGCCCAGAGTTGGGCGACCAACTCCGGCTCCAGCATCAAGCAAGCGCCGAAGCGTCCCGCCTGCACCCTGTCAGACGGGCAGCCGATATTGAGATTGATCTCGTCGTAACCCAACGCCGCGCAGATCCGCGCCGCTTCCGCGATCTTGGCTGGATCACTGCCGCCCAGTTGCAGCGCCACCGGATGCTCTACGTCGGAAAATCCAAGCAGCCGCTCGCGATCACCATAGATCACCGCATCCGCGGTAAGCATCTCGCTATAGAGCAATGCGCCGCGCGTGAGTTCGCGATGGAACGCCCGGCAATGCCGGTCGGTCCAATCCATCATTGGCGCGATGGAAAAGCGGCGGTCACACGACTTCATTCTTAGCGGTCTGTCTCGGTAGGCTTGCGCCAGTCGGGCCAGGACCTAACCCAAGTCCGGCAGATCGCACCACGATAAAAGCGCGATAGCTGTTGCCGCACTGTGCTCCGCTCCCGCGTCGCGAACAATTTAGGAAGCGAGATACGCCTTAGAACAGGTCGAGGTCACCAGGGGCGGGTTGCGCCTCGCCCTGATCTTGCTCTGCGCGCAGCGGCGCGAGGCGGCGGCCGAGGGCCGTCAGCGAAACGCCGTCTAGCGCAAGACCCAAGGGGTCCTCCGCAAGTGTCTCCATGGCGTCGACATAGACGCGTAGGAATTTTTCGAGTTCCGCCAGATGCTGGGCGACAGCATCAGCGGCCTGCGCCTCGACGAGCGCACCTCCGGAGAGCGCACCCGCCCGCACCTTCCCGGCGACCACATCCTGCAAGGTCACGCACATTGCGTTGAGCGCCGACAATTCCTGCGCGACAGCAAGCATCAGGGTCGAGTGCGACTCTTGCTCTTGGCGGAGTGGTTGGGCCATTAGGTCCGGCTCACATGCGCTGTGAGGCGCGCGAGCGCGGCCAACAAATCTTCCGTCTCTTCGCCGGGCGGACTGCGCATCAGCGCGCGGATCACGTCGACGTTCACGTTGATCGCATTGCGGTCCCAGGCGCGACGGCTTTCCAGCCCATCAAGCAACACGCAGAGGGCGCGCGCTGCGGTGGACAGACTGCCGCGATTGAACGTCCCGGCGGTACAGGTGAGTTCGTAAGCAAGCCTGCGCAATTCGGCGCGGGCTTGATCCGTGGGTTGATCCGCACCGTCGAGCGTCGCACGGAGGCGGTTCACGATGTCCGCGAACTCCTGCTCCATCCGCTCCGCCAAGCTGTCGCGTTTGAACTGTGCGAGGCGCGCGGCGTCCGCTTGAGTCATTCCGCCTGGCACGTTCAGAAATTGCGTGAGCCGGCCCATCCTACCACATCTCCAAACCGCTGCCTTCAGTGGTGACAAGTTCTTGCGGCGCGAAGAGTTCACCACGCCGCCCATCAGCGGAAGCGACCCATAAAATGCGTTCGAGCAAGCCCGAGGTGGAGAACGGTTTTGCGATCAGATAGTCTGCGCCGCAGCGACGCAGCGCCGTGATCTGGCTAAGTGGCGTGTGTCCGCACACCAATATAATCGGGGTATCCGCGTTGATGCCACGCTTGTCGTTGCGCATGATGTTGATCAGGTCGTAGCCGTCCTGACCACTGCCGGTTGGATCAATCAAC
>JAWKUZ010000016.1:0-82266 GCA_041398305.1 Hyphomonadaceae bacterium | reverse complement strand
ATGGTCCAAGGTGCCCGAATACAAGGACCTGCAGCATCTGAGCTTTCGCGAGGAATCGCACGCTATCGAAGCCGTGATAGATGGGCAGGGAGTAGGCCTTTTTAGCGACGTGCTGGTGGCGAAAGAACTCGCCGCAGGCACGCTCGTAAAGGCGTTCGATCTCAGCTTGCCGGGCTATCGCTTCTACGTGGTCCGGCGACCCAATCATCCTCGCGAAGCACAAATCCGTGCGTTCGCATCCTGGCTTAAATCGGCGACCTAGAACCGATTTGCACAAAGCCAACGACACCGAGACTCGCACCAATCGCACTGAGACGACCCTGCCGCTGTCAGCGAAGGCCGAGCGCTTTCAGTGCGTTCAGCACGCCATCGTGGCGCGGCTGCATGTCATCGGCGATGTGAGCGTGGGTGGGAATGTAGAACAGTCCGAGATCCATGCCTTTCAGCGCCAACTCCGCGCAGCGCTCGGGCATGATTAATCCGAGCGCAGGTGGCGCTAATGTCGGATCTGGCAGCCCCCGTGAAATGAGTGACGTATAAACAGCTCCCGGCATGAGAACATGCACGTCGAGCGTCGCGGCGCATTCGTCACGAAGCCACTCAGCCAAGATGAGAACGCCATGCTTGGTGGCGCCGTAGAGGCCGAGTCCTCGCCCTCTCACCGCCGCCGGCGCCGAGAGGGAGTTCTCTGAGCCCGTAATCATAAGGCGTCCGCGTGCGCCGCTTGGCTCGATGGTGCGTAGATAAGCTTGGGCGATACGCACGGCAGCGAAGAAGTTCACCGCAAACAATCGGTCCGTTTCAGGTCCGAGGATTTCGTTCTTGACCTTCTTGTTGTGTCCTATTCCGGCGTTCGAACACACGAGGTCGAGCCGTTCTCGCCAAGCGAACGCCTTGCTGATCAACTCCTGAGCGGCGTCAGGATTTGCAAGATCGACAGCGATCGGCAGCGCATTGGCGCCGATTTCGGCAGCCGCCGCATTGACGTTGGCCTCGTTGACGTCCGCCAACACGACAAAAGCGCCACGGGCGGCGAGGCCCTCAGCAAGCGCCTTGCCGATGCCCGAGCCAGCGCCGGTGACCAGCGCCGTGCTATTCTTGTGATCGATCATAGACAGTGTTGGAGCGCATGGTTCAGCGTCTGGTCAAGTGCAGCGCCGCACGGTCACTCGATGCGCGCATCTATCCCACAGCCAGCGCCGGAAAATCCCAACGCCGCCAATGCGCGAGCCAAAATCTATCCCACACCTCCGCGACGCCCTTAAACTCGCGCCCATCGCCTTGAACGGAGAGCAGTTGGATCCTCTGTTCGCACCAACTTCGAGGCGATGCAGTTGAGCGTGATGCGCCGGTCCGAAACGGCGCGGAAGCCCGTCCGATAAAAAGGCCGGGAGCGCACCGGGGAACGTTGCCGAACTCAACGTCCCGCACGCCGCTGGCGACCGAGCCAAGGGAGTGAAAGACCTCCACGTGCCGAGCCGGCGTCCATCAATTGCACCGGAGCGCGTGGCGACACGCGGTGGCGCAACTGAGCGCCGCACTTAGGCACTATCCCCAGCGCGTCCCACGCGCTCCGGGCTCTCCACCTGCACCCGTTTGCCGCGCGGCAGCCGGGGTGACGACGCACGGCCAAGCCATTAGATATGCCCTATGACCTCACTAGACGTTCGCTCCGCCCGCCCTGACCAGCTCGTTTCTGGCGACAAGGGCCAATGGGAAATCATCGTGGGCTTGGAAGTCCACGCCCAGGTGACGTCGAATGCCAAACTCTTCTCTGGCGCCAGCGCTGCCTACGGCGGCGATCCGAACGCGCACGTTTCGCTGGTCGATGCGGCGATGCCCGGCATGCTGCCGGTCATCAACAAGTTTTGTGTCGAGCAAGCGATCCGCACTGGCCTCGGCCTCAATGCGCAGATCAACAAATGGAGCAGGTTCGATCGGAAGAATTATTTCTATCCCGATCTGCCGCAAGGCTATCAGATCTCTCAATACAAAGACCCGATCGTCGGCGAAGGCGAGATCGAAGTGGAGCCCGACGGCGAAGAGCCGGTGACGATCCGCATCGAGCGCCTGCACTTGGAGCAAGACGCCGGCAAGTCGATCCACGATCTCAGCCCATCGGAAACGTTCGTTGATCTGAACCGGGCAGGCGTGGCGCTGATGGAAATCGTCTCGCGCCCGGACATGCGCTCATCGAAAGAGGCGGCCGCCTATTTCAACAAGCTGCGCTCGATCGTGCGCGCGCTCGGCACCTGCGACGGCAACATGGAAGAAGGCTCCATGCGCGCCGACGTGAACGTCTCCGTGCGCAAAGCCGGCACCAAGGAATGGGGCACGCGCTGTGAGATCAAGAACGTCAACTCGACCCGCTTCATGCAGCAAGCGATCGAGTATGAAGCGCGCCGCCAAATCGAGATCATCGAAGGCGGCGGCACGATCGATCAAGAAACGCGTCTCTTCGATCCGGACAAAGGCCAGACGCGCACCATGCGCTCGAAGGAAGACGCGCACGATTATCGCTACTTCCCCGATCCGGACCTCCTGCCGCTGGTGATCGATCAAGCTTGGATCGATCAGATCAAAGCTTCGCTGCCGGAATTGCCGGACGCGAAAAAGAAGCGCTTTGTCGGCGAGTACGGGCTGACAGCCTATGACGCCGGCGTGCTCGCTGGCGATAGCGATGCATCTGCGTACTTTGAAACCGTCGCCAAGGGCCGCGATGGAAAGCTTGCCGCCAATTGGGTGACGCAAGAACTCTTCGGGGCGCTCAACAAGAAGGGGCTCGAACTCACCGCGTCGCCGGTGAAGGCCGAGCAACTCGGCGCGCTACTCGATCTGATGAAGGACGGCACCATCAACGGCAAAATCGCCAAGGACGTCTTCGCCAAGATGCTCGAAACCGGCGATGCGCCAGGCGCCATCGTCGAACGCGAAGGCCTGAAGCAAGTCACCGATACCGGCGCGATCGAAAAGGCCATCGACGACCTAATGGCCGCTAACGCCGACAAAGTTGCCGACGTCCAAAAGAACCCGAAAGCCTTCGGCTGGTGGGTCGGCCAAACGATGAAGGCGACAGGCGGCAAAGCCAACCCGGCTGTCGTGAACGAGATCCTGAAAAAAAAGCTTGGCGTTTGAACAGCGAGCGCCTGTTTTCCTACGGCACGCTGCAGCAAGAAAACGTGCAACTCGCCACGTTCGGACGCTTGCTCAACGGTGCGCCCGACGCGCTTATCGGCTTTAAAGACGAGATTGTGGAGATCACCGATCCGGACGTGCTCGCCAAGAGCGGCAAGCGCTTTCATCCCATTCTGAGTGAGAGCGGCGATGACGCCGATCGCGTCACAGGCACAGTGTTCGAGATCAGCGCCGAAGAACTGGCAGCAGCAGACAAATACGAGGTCTCAGACTACAAGCGCGTGAGCGCTCGTCTCGCGTCCGGCTCAATGGCGTGGGTCTATGTCAGGCGCGCCTAGCGCGCGCGAGCCGTCAGCGGCGTGTAGCGCGCCATATGGCCAGCGGCGCCGACGAGATCATTCGCGCCAATTTCGTTGCGCAAATGCGATTCAAATGAATGTGCCTGAAAGGCAGAAATTCTATCCCCGCCTGGTACGAACGCCTGCATCATCACAGCGAACCAGATGTACATCAGCATCATCGACCACCCCCAGGGTACGCAAAGCCGCGTGAAGGGATGGAAGGTCATTCAATTCGGTTGCGCGTTTCTTAACGCAGTGCGCCCCGGAGTGGGGAGGACTCGGGGCGCTGCGGGCGGTCTGCCAACCAGGGGAGGGTTATTGGCTAGCGATGATGCCCAAGATCACGCCGGTCGCGATGCCGACGAGCAAGAGGTCGCCGCGGTCGTCACGGACGTAGTGGTAGCCACGCGGCGGACGGCGATAGCCGTAGCGGTCATAGTCGCGGACCACGACGTAGCGATCGCGATAGTACGACGGCAGGCGGTCGCCGCGACGCCAGCCGCGATAGCCGTAGTCTACACCGCGATAATGCGCGGGCGGTGGGCCGTAGTACCAGCGGCCTTGATAATTGTAGCCGTTGTAGCGGCGATCGTCCCAACGGCCGCGGTGATAGTCGCGGCGGTCGTCACGGCGGTCGCGGCGATAATCACGACGGTCGTCGCGGCGATCGCGGCGATAGTCACGATGATGGTCGCGGTCGCGATCCCAATGGCGATCGCCGCGATGTTGGGCGGCGGCCTGTGTCGGCATCGCCATCGGCGCTGCAAACGTTACGGCCGCCAGCAGAGCTGTAGCAAAGCGGTTCTTCATAACGAGGTCTCCTTCCTGCTTCCCTTGAACGGCCCCGTTCAAAAGAAGGTCCCTCTTCGCCGTGCACTGTGTCGAGGCGTGACTGAACCTGACCTGAATGAACGTGGAACTTCGGCCGCGATTGACGCCAATCGGTGGAAATTCGGGGGGTTAGGCAAGGTTTGGCACGGGATTTACGTAAGTGTTTAGCTTTACTCACTTCGCCGTGAAGCGGGGTTTGTCTTTCTTTGGCGTCAGCGCACTAGCCCGGCCGAAAAATCGCCCCCATGTTCCGTGAGCGCTTGGGAGCAGGCTGATGACACAACCGATCGAGCTATATTTTTGGCCAACGCCGAACGGCTTGAAGATTTCGATCGCGTTGGAAGAGATGGAGCTGCCCTACGTCGTCAAACCAGTGGCGATCGGAAAGGGCGACCAGTTCAAGCCAGACTTCATGGCGATCTCGCCGAACAACCGTATGCCCGCGATCATTGATCCAGATGGCCCCGGCGGCGCCCCCATCTCCGTCTTCGAGTCAGGTGCAATTCTCCAATACCTCGGCCGCAAGAGCGGCAAATTCTATCCGAGTGATGAACGCAAACGTGTCGAGGTTGAAGAATGGGTGGCTTGGCAGGTCGCCAATGTCGGCCCGATGTTTGGCCAGGCGAGCCACTTTAAGAACTACGCGCCAAACCTCGTCGATGATCCCGAGAAGATCGCCTATGGCGTTGCGCGCTACAATAACGAGGTCAACCGACTGCTGGGCGTGCTTGAGCGGCGGCTAGATGGTCGCGAATTCATCGCTGGCGAGTATTCGATCGCCGACGTCGCCACGTTTCCGTGGGTGAAGATCGCCGGCGTGTTCGGTCAAGACATGACGAACTTTCCGCGCGTGCAGGATTGGCTCGACCGGATTACGGCGCGTCCTGCGGTGCAGCGCGGTGTCGTCGTCGGCAAAGAACTGCGCCGTCCGCCCCCGGCGCCCGGAAGCGATGAGCAGAAGGAAGCCGCGAAGGCGCTGTTCGGCCAAACCGCGGCGTCAGTGTCGGCTGCTATCGGCAGTAAGACTTGAGCAACCAAGAACGCGGCTAACGCGCATAAATCTCAATAACGCCAACGCCGCTTAAGCTTATCGCAAGTTATGCACGATATTGCTCCACCCCGACGGCGCGAAAAATGCACGTCGGTGGGGGAAACGTACACAGGGCAACCCTGGGCGTTTCCGAGTGGTACAAGGGAGCAGCCGTTATGGCGTTCACGGATATGGAAATCGCTGAGACGCACGAAGCCGTGCGCCGCCAGGGCGATAGTGACAATCTCTACAAATTGGGTCTGATCTACTCGACCGGCCAAGACGTTGACCTGGTGCAAGCGCACATGTGGTTCAATTTGGCGGCGTCGCGCGGTTCGGAAGCGGCGAAGGAATGCCGCCGCGAACTGTCAGATCTGATGACCAAGGACCTCATCGCCGAAGCGCAACGCCGCGCGCGCGAGTGGCTCTCGGTTAAGCACCACTAACCAATTCGCCTGCTCGCGATCGACCGCGTCAGCTCAACCAGGGCGGCGCGGGCAGATCGCGATAGGCCTTGCGTAGCGCTTCGGACCAACTCTCCCGAATGCTGCGATAGTATTCGTCGTCGTCGCCGATGCGCTGCTGCACAGCGACGCGCTGCGTGTCTTTGCGGTAAATCAGCAAATCGGCCGGCAGCCCGACCGAGAAGTTCGAGCGCAGGGTCGAGTCCATCGAAATAAGCGCCAGCTTCACGGCATCATCCAGCGGCGTGTCGTGCTGCGCGACGCGATCGAGAATTGGCTTGCCGTACTTGGTCTCACCGATCTGGAAAAACGGCGTGTCCTGCGTCGCCTCGATGAAATTGCCCGCGGCGTAGATGTGAAACATGCGCATGCGCCGTCCCTCAATCTGGCCTGCCAAGATGATGGACGCATCGAACATCAAGTTCTGCTGATTGAAGCTCGGCGCGCTCGATGCATAGACCTTGCGGATCGCATCGCCCACAAGCTCCGCCGCTTCGTACATCGACGTCACGGTCATCAGCGTCTCGAACGGTTCATCTGGCGCGATGCCCGCGCCTTCGCAGACGCGCGACACCACCGCTTGGGTCACCGCGAGATTGCCTGCCGTCATCATCGCGATCATGCGATCGCCCGGCGCGACGACATGCATCTTGCCGAACGTCGCGATACTGTCAGGCCCCGCATTGGTGCGCGTGTCCGACAGGAGGACCAAGCCGTCCTGCAGGTAAAGGCCCACGCAATACGTCATCCGAAACGCCCCTCAGCGCATGTAATAAGCGGCGATCTGATCGCCCAATTCGGCGGCGCGTTCAATCTGATCTGTCAGGTGTTCGTGCAATCCGGACTGGAAAATGTCGCCAATTCGCCCGTATCGGAGCTGTGAAGCGATAGCGCCCGCGAGCCGGTGGCATTCGCCGCGCTTGCCGCCATGCACGGCTGCGATCTCATCCAGGCACTGTGTGATGGCGTCGTAACAGGCGCGCAACGACCGTGGCATCTCCTGGCGAAGCAGCAGCAGCTCTGCGACGTTCCACGGCTTTACTTCTTCGCGGTAGACCCATTGATACGCGCGCACCGCCGAAACAGCGCGCAGGACGCTCGTCCACTGATAGTAATCGAGCATGCCGCCGACGCCGGACGAACTTTCTGGTAGTAAGAGGTGATATTTCACGTCGAGAATGCGCGCCGTGTTGTCAGCGCGTTCCAGGAACGTGCCGAGCCGTGTGAACCAATAGTTCTCATTACGAAGCATCGTCGTCTGATAAGCGCCGGAGAAGCGCGTAGAGACGGTGCGCACCCAATCGAGCGTGTCTGGTAGCTTTGCTGGCGCAAATGCGTCTTGGGCCAGCTGGCGCGACTCTAGCCAACCTTGGTTGACCGCATCCCACATATCTCGCGTCAGCGCTCCACGCATCGCGCGGGCATTGATGCGCGCCTTATCCAGGCACGACACGATCGCCGAAGGATTTGTGGGGCTGTTGCACAAGAAGAGCGCGGCACTCTCGGGCGTCACGACATCGTATGTCGCGTCGTAGAGTTCATCGACGCCCGCCGCGGTGAGAGCTGATCGCCACTCTTCCGTTTCGCTCAGCACGCCTGCCATGGATTGGGCCGCTTCGATCAAGCGGGCGAGATTGTCCATGCGCTCCATGTAGCGCGCCAACCAAAAGAGCGACTCTGCTGCGCGCGCCAGCATCACTTGCCGCCGTTCTGACGCGTGTGCAGCACCCACGTGTCCTTCGTGCCGCCGCCTTGACTTGAGTTCACGACGAGTGAGCCGTCTCGCAGCGCTACGCGCGTGAGGCCGCCGGGCACGATGCGAACGCCATCTGCGCCGGAGAGCACGAACGGGCGGAGATCAACGTGCCGCGGCGCCGTCCCGTCTGCAACGAAAGTAGGACAGGTGGAGAGCGCCAGCGTTGGCTGCGCCACATAGGCGGATGGATCGCGCCGTAGTTTCTTGGCGAACGCATCGCGCGTCTTTTTGGTTGAGTGGGGCCCGACGAGCATGCCGTAACCGCCGGAACCGCGCGTTTCTTTCACGACCAGCTCTTCCAAGTGGTCCAGCACGTACGCCAACGCACCATCGTTGGCGCAATCCCACGTCGGCACGTTATTGAGGATGGGTTCTTCCCCCAAATAGAACCGGATCATCTCCGGTACATGCATGTATATGGCTTTGTCGTCGGCGATGCCGGCGCCGGGGGCGTTGGCCAGCGCTACGTTGCCGGCCCGATACGCCTCCATCAGCCCAAACGCGCCGAGCACCGAGTCGGGGCGAAACACCATCGGATCAAGAAAATCGTCATCGATGCGTCGATAGATCACGTGTACGCGCTTCAACCCGCCGGTTGTGCGCATATAGACTTTCTTGTCGCGCACGACGAGGTCTGTGCCTTCCACCAACTCCACGCCCATCTCATCGGCCAGAAATGAGTGCTCATAATAGGCGCTATTGAACTGGCCCGGCGTCAGGACAACGACGCACGCTTCTTCATCGTCAGCCGGCGCAACCGAGCGCAGCGTCCTCAACAGGTCCTGCGGATAGCGCGCCACCGGTTCAACGCCGATGCGTGCGAACAGTTCTGGAAACAGCCGCATCATCACGGAGCGGTTCTCTAGCATGTAGGAGACGCCGGAGGGTGTTCGGCAATTGTCTTCCAGCACGTAGAAGTCGTTGACGCCCGTGCGCACGAGATCGATGCCGGCGATATGCGTGTACACGCCGCCCGGCGGCGTAACGCCCTGCATGTGCGTACAATAGGCGGGATGCGAGTCGATGTGCTCGTTTGCGAGCTTACCGGCCCGCACGATCTCGCGTGCGCCGTAGACGTCCGCCAGAAAGAGATTGAGCGCATTGACGCGCTGTTTTAGCCCGCGCTCCAGGAACGCCCACTCGTCGGCATCGAGGACGCGGGGGATGATGTCGAAGGGGATGAGCCGCTCGGTGTCGCCACCCTCGGTGTAAACAGCGAAGGTGATGCCGATGCGGCGGAACAGGCGCTCCGCTTCTTCGCGCTTGGCGCTAAGCGTGTGCGGGGGTGTCTGCGCCAGCCAGGTCGCAATTTCGGCGTAGGCGGCGCGGATGTCGCCATCGAGGCCGTGCATATCGTCGAAGAACTGGCGCATCTGTGCGCAGAGCTTGGAGCAGGTTGCGCCAGAGCGCGACCGAAGAATCGGCCTTTGGCCGGTTGGCGCCCAAGATTCTGGCGCCATGGGCAAGGCGGCGCCGGTTTCGTGAGCGCCGCCAAAGTTCCTTCATTCATCTACGCGCTGAGCTGCAACCGACACTTTCTGAAAGCCCTCATCCTGCAAAGTGTCCGTCACGGTCACAACGTTCTGGTAGGCGACGTCGAGATCGGCGCGGATATAGACGCGGCCATCGCGCAAGACATCCTCGCGCACTAGATTCGGATCTGCCGCCATGATGTGCTCGAACGTTCGCTGCGCGATATGGGCGATCGTCGTCTCTTGGTCGCCGACAAACAAGCGATAGCCGGCGCCTGGATCCTCGCGCAACTCGACAATCGTCGGCGCGATCATCGCTGCTCGTCCTGGTTCGCTGCGCGCCATATCGAGGCGCAGGTCAACGGTTGGCTTCGGCGCGGTGACCATGAAGATGATCAGTAGGACGAGCAGGACGTCGATGAATGGAATAACGTTCGGCTCCGCCGCAGGGATCATGTTTTCGCGGCTAACGCGCTTTGCCAGTATAGCGGCCATCATTTCCTCCCGAGCATGGCAAGGCGAGGATGCGCACGCGCGCTGAGGCGGCGCCAATCACGCACGCGCGAGGCCGTTCACAACGTCGAGAGGTCAGTTATTCCGGTCGCCGCGGAGGTCGTAGTAGAAGCTGAACTGCACCGGCAGTGCGTCGCGCACATATTGCTGCATGAACAGGTTCACTTGGCTGATGCGCGAGCGCGGGACGTAAACGACATCGTAGCGCTGCAGCGGCTGCGCGCCCGGCAGGCCGTTGCGCATCGCGCGCATTGAGAGATCGATCTCGGTGACGGTCGTGGCGCCCGTCGAGCGGGAGAGGATGAGCACGTCGCGCCGATGAGCGCTGGGCAAGAACCCACCTGCAAGCGCGACGGCTTGGAACGCATCCATGTTGGCGGGCATCTCGTAGATGCCGGGGCGCGCGACTTCGCCGCCGACAAAAACTTGCCGCGACGCGTACGAACGGGGCGTCACGGTCAGCTCCGGCATTCGTAGATGGGATGCGTAAGCGGAAACGAGGATGTCGTGCAGTTCCTCGGAGGTCAGGTCTGCCGCGCGTACGGCGCCGATGAGCGGCAGCGCGATGCGTCCGTCGGGGCCGATCGTTGCGTTTCGAGAAAGTTCCGGCGCCGAAAAGATTGTGACCTCGACCTCGTCGCCGGGGAAGAAGCGATAGGCTGGCGTGTCATCGGAATAGATCATCGCCGGCTGTGGCGTTTCCGCAGCGAGGTATTGCTGCGCCACGGCGATCGGCGCGGCGAATAACAGAGCCAGACAGGCAAGCGCGATGCGCATCAGCAAGAACTCCAACCTTTTCTTAGCTCGCTCGCGCTTAACGAGCCGTCGGCGGAGAGTTTGCCCCGGTTTGGTAAACGATCATTCACCAAGTGCGGGCAAGGTCGTTGCGCCCACGATCGAGGAGCGGCAATGCAAACAAGCAGCAAGGCTGGGGCCACGCGCGGGTGGTTCGGCTGGGCCGAAGCGCCGCGGCTCACCGCGGCTGACGTCGTGGCGATGCTGTGGGCGGAGCGCATGTTGGTGCTCGCCGTCGGCGGCGCGATCGTCGCGCTCGGCCTGATCGCTGCACTTGCGGCGCCGCGCACCTACACCGCGCGTTCCGAACTCATCGTCCGCATGGGCGAGGAATACGTCTACCAGCCAACCGCTGGCGGCGCCGGAGCGGGCGCGACGCCAGATATGCAAACGATCGTAAACGCGGAAATGCGTCTCATCGGCTCGGGCGCTGTTGTGCGCGGCGCGATCGAAAGCATCGGCATCGCCACGCTCTATCCCGAGATCGCGGCGTCCTCCGCTTCCGAAAGTCGCCAGCTTGCCGCCGCAGAGCGCGCCTTCGCGCAGCATCTGAGCGTCGAAACCGCGCCGCAGACGCCGGCGATTGGCCTCGCGTTCGAGCACCGGAATGCGGAAACCGCCGCCGCCGCCGTCAACGCTCTGGTCGAGCAATACCTGCGTCACCGCCGCGACGTGCTCGTCGGCGGCGAGTACGAAGCCCTGTCGCAGCAGAGTGGCGACATCAGCACGCGCGCCGGTCAAGCGACCGCCGCGATGGCGGCATTTCTCACCGAACACCAGATTGGCGATTTCGACAGCGAACTTGCAGCGCTCGCTGCGCGCGCGGGCGACATCGAAACGCAATTGCTGGATGCGCAAGCCCGCCGGCGCGAAGCCGAAGCCCGAAGCGCCGCGCTGCGCCAGCGCTTCAATGCCGAGCCTGAGCAGATCGAACTCTATCAAGAGTCAGATGCTCGCCGCGATCTTGTTGAGGCCCAGATGGAGCGCGAGCGTTTGCTCGCCGCCTATCAACCCGACGCTTTGCCGGTGCGCGAAGTTGATCGCCGCATCGCGCAGATCCAGGCGTTCCTCGCAGGCGGCGATCCGCCAAGCATCACGCGGCGTGGCCCGAACCCAGTTCGTCAGGATGTCGCGACACAACTCTACGCAATGGAGGCAGAAGCACGCGCTCAGCGCGGCCGCGAAGCCGCTCTTGATCAACAGCGCATGGAAGTGCGTGAGCGCATTCGCGCCATGCAAGTGTTGGAGCCGCGCTTCCGTCAATTGCAGCGCGACCGCTCAATCCTCGAAACCAATGCGCAAAACTTTGCGTCGCGCGCTGAAGAAGCGCGGGCGCGCAGTCAGATGCTTGGCCGCGCGACGGACAATATCAGCGCTATCGAACGCGCCCCGGTGCCGACACAAGGAAAGAGCTTGCGCTGGCCGATCATGATTGTGACGCTGCTGATTGCCGGCATCGTGGCGCTCGCGGCAGGCCTCTCGCGCGGGCTGATGCGCCGCAGTTTTCCGACGCCATCCAGTGCGGCGCGCGCACTCGATACCCCAGTACTCGCGGTGATCCCGCGTAAGGCCGCGCCCAAGTCTGCGAAGGCCAAAGCGCCGAAGCCCGTAAAAGCTTCTAAGGGTAAGCCTGACCTTACCGTGGTGAGCGGTGGCGCATGAGTGAGGCGCAATTCTCCGTTGAAGGCGTGCTGGACGCGCTCGCGATGCAGCCTCGTCGTCATGACGGCGCAGGGCGTGCGATCATGTTTGTGGCTGCGCGCAGCCTTGAAGGTACGACGACCGCCGCGCGCGCCGTCGCCAATATTGCAGGCCCTGGCGCTGTCTACGCCATTGATCTCGATATTCGCCGCAATGCGCTGGCAAGGGCGCTGAGCGAAGACGGCGGCCTTGGCCCGCGGATTGAAGGCGATCTGAACGGCACGCGTTTCTACTCGGTGCGCGATCTGCCCGAGCCGCCGCCAGCGTTCTTCTATCATCGCGTCGGCCGCTCGCGTGTCTATGCGGGCGTGTTTGATATGCGTCTTCTCCCAGCGGGAGCGCGCGTCGGTATTTCTTCACGACCCGATTACTGGGACGTTGCGCGCGCAGGTGGTGCGTTCGTCGTCGTGGATGCACCGGCCCTGGAGCACAGCTCGATAGCGCTTCGCGTCGCGCCGCACATGGATGGTGTTGTGCTCGTTGTGGGAGCCGGTCGTGGCGCGGCGCCGGCCGCGCTCGACGCTAAAGAGATGCTCATCGAAGCAGGTGCGAACCTGATGGGCCTTGTTTACGCGGGCGCTGATGCGCCTGTAGCGGCGATCGACCGGCTGTTGCGTCAGGCGGGCTGACGCGTGAGCGCTTGTCCGTAGAAGCGCTGCTCACAGAACCAGAACACCTTACCTGCGCCGCGCGCCGCGAGATCGAGCATTTGCAGTGCCCGGGGCGTTGAGCCGGCAATCACCACGGCGCTCGCCGCGCCATACACCACCACCTGCGCCGCTCCCACGCACATATGGCGCGCCAAGACTGGCAGGTTGCGCGCGCTCCACGCCAATTCGCACGGCCCCTGGCCATAGGCGAACGCGCGCTTCAAGCCGTGCGCCAGGTGCGTGCGCTCGGCGCCGAGATGTTCGACCACGCTTGCGTCTGCCGCCCAAGCGAAGGTGGCGCCTGCCTCAGCCCACGACGCGAACAGTGCATCGTCTTCACCGCCGCGTTGATCCGCACGCGCGTCGAACGGCAGCGGTTCGTCGAACATGGAGCGCGGCTGCAGCGAATTGCCAATGCCGTAGGCGCGTGAAATGACGCCGTCATTGGCGGGGCCCTCGCGCGTGTAGAGCCGCTCGTAAAATTCGGCGTTGCCCGTGTCATGGTCAGCGCGCGCCAGCACTGGCCCGAACACGCTCTGTGCGCCCGTATCGATGCGCACTGCGATCAGCGAAGCCAGCCAATCGGGCGATGCCTCTTCGTCGTCGTCGAGCCAAGCCACGAGTTCGCCTTGGGCGAGCTTTACCGCGGCGTTTCGCGCCTGCGACACGCCAGGTTTCGGTTCATGGACCCATCGAAACGGAACGGGCGCTTCGGCTGCAAGTTTGTGGAAAGCCGCCACCGCCGATCCTTCGGGGGAGTTATCGACGGCGACAACTTCGAACGAAGCTACGCCACGCTGGGCGAAGACGCTGCGCACGGCACGCACGAATGAGTCTGGGCGGCGAAAGGTAGGAATCAGAACGCTGGCTTGGGTCATGCGAGCCTCCGTTGGAGCGCAGCCGTCACTGGCAGCACCACAAAGCCGAGTTTGTGTGCTTCACGAAGCACCAGATCGAGTTCATCCGCGCGTGTGCCCCAGGGCGATGGCGCGTCAGCTACGTCATGTGTGAAGCCGATCACCCACGCCTTGCGCTTAGCGCCAATCTTGAGCGCGCCGAGCACACGTTCGATGCCGCCAGCGCCAAACAACGGGTAGGCGCGCAATTGGGCGAGATCACCCGGGCCGTAGTTGAGGCCCGGCAAGATGCCACGCGCAGACATGAAGCGCGGCGGCAAATTGTCTTTCACCTCCTGGCTCGTCTCGCCGTACGGGTAGGCGTGAGCCCGGGGCGCCGGCGCTCCCATCTGCGCCAATGCATCGCGATTGCGCGCTAGGTCTTCGAGTGTCGTGAACATGTCACGCTGCGCGCAATCGGCATGATTTGAGGTATGGCAGCCGATCTCGTGACCGGCAGCGGCGAGGCGCTTGATGTCGTCCTCGCTGAAACCTGGTCCGCAGGGACCAACGATGTTTGCCATGCCGGAGGCGGCGTAAAAGGTGCCGCGGGCGCCGTGGCGCTCGAGCACGCGCGCGCCCGTGGTAGCGGCGGTTGCCGGGAAGTCGTCAAAGGTGATCGATAGCACTGGCTCGGCGAACTTGAATGTCGTCGCGCGCGCCGCGTAGCGTTGCGTCAGCCGGCGACGCACTTTGCTGATCAGGTCGCGGCGAGGCGCGTAGGCGAGTGTCATGCCAAATGCTCCGCGAAGTGGGAAGCGCGCAGCAGCTTGAAGGCGGCGCAGCGGACGCGCATCGGGGCCAGGCCGCGTGGATCGCGTGCAATCCAGCTGTAGAGGTGCTGTTGCGCTTTCCGCGCCGGTGTAGCGCGCAGCGCCCGAGCGATCCGGTGGGCGGCGAATTGCCGTACCTGCAGCGGATGTTTGCGCGCCAGGCGCGCAAAGTTCGGTCCTGCTTCCGCCGATTTGCGCATCAGCGTCACGACGTCATCGAGTCCTGCGTGCGTCGCGGGATTGTCGACGTGCATGATCTCTGTATCGCGCGACGCATCAAGCGCCCAGTCAACGTCTTCAAAGCCCCAGCCAGTGAAGTGGTCGTCAAACGGATGAGCGTGAAGGAACGCGCGCTCGACCAGGAGATTTGATGAGGCCGTCGACTGCGCGGCGCGCCGCGCGCGCTGACGTGCCGGGCGGCAATCGGAATTGCCAAAGAGCGCGTGATGCAGCGCCGTCTCGCTCGATCGCGGCGCATGCGCCAGCGACAAGCCGCCGAAGGCCGCCTGCGGCGCTTGAGTCTTGATGATCCCTAGCCAGATGGAGAGAAACGCGCTCGTGTCGGGCAGCATGTCGGCGTCGAGGAAAAGCACGTAGTCGCCCTTGGCCTCGGCGATCAAACGGTTGCGGGCACGCGCGCGTCCGAGGTTGTCACCGCTGACGATTATCCGCGCTGGTGCGCTGGTACCCTGAGCCGCACTGACGACGTTCGCTACAAGCGACGCCGAGGCCGAACCATCGTCAAGCAAGATAAACTCGACGCCGGCTGGCGCGGCGCCGAAGCGCTTCAGCATCGCTGACGGATCGTAGCGATAGAACGGCGTTAGCACGCTGAGGCGTGGCGTTTGCGCCCGGTCCCGGACGATAATGGTGTGCTCAGTCTGCATTGGCGGCGCTCGGGAGCGGTTGAAGGCGGCGGAGAAGCGCGCGCGCGATGTCGCGCGTGCCCATGACATTGAAAGCGATGGCTGCGAGGGCGTAGGCGGTTGCGCCGAGTGTCGTACTCTGCAGCAGACCGAGCGTCGTGTGAGGCGCCGGCAGCGCAATCACCGCGAGCGCCATCATTGCTGTCGCCGCCGAAATGCGAGCGAGCGGGCCGAGCGGCAGCGGCAACGGCAAGAGGCGCCGGCCGACCACTGCGAGCAGCAAGGCGCCAACGCCCGCACCTGCGCCTGCACCAGCCGCTGCGCCGACAGCGCCGTAGGTAGGCGTGAGCCACACCGTGATCGCCAGTTGCACAGCGCCGGGCGCCAGCATGATCAGGGCGCGCTGGCCGGTGCGACGCGTTAGCTGAAACGCCTCGCTCCAGTAGTAAAGGCTGAAGCCGGTCAGGAGAGCAGCGACCGAGAGCCATGGCAACACAGCCGCCGTCTCCGCGCGCAAAGCTTCGCCGACCATAAGTGTCGCCACTGGCTGGGCCTGCAGAGCTAATCCGATGCATGCGGGCGCAGTGATCGCCGCAAGCAACACGAAGCCGCCGCGCGCCGCTTCGCGTGCGGCATCTGCGCCTCGCTCTTCATAAGCGGCGAACACAAGAGGCGCGAACGCCGCGCTTACACCCATGAACATGACGTCGAGCGCGCGCGCCAAGCCGAAGGCGGCGGCGTATGCGCCAAGCGGCGCTGTGCCCGCTTCGCCCGCAAGCACTAACCGGGCAATCGCCTGCACGCCGAGATCGACCGCGAGCGCCAGCGCCAAAGGCGTGCCGTAGCTTGCATAGGAAGCAGCGCGCGCTACCGAGGGCGCGCCACCGCGCGACTGCCGCATCAAGCGTGGCGTATCCACGAGCGCGACCAAGGCGCCAGCGGCCAGCAAGCCGACGAACGGCGCCGCAGGGCCGAAGTCCAGCATCACCAGCAGCGCCACGCCAACCGCGAAACCAACGACGAGGTAGACCGTCTCAAGCACCGCGTAGCGGCCGAACGCTAGCGCCGCTCGATCGCTTTCGCGGCCCAATCTAGCTAAGAAACGCAACATTGCCGCGCCCGAGGCAAAAAGCGAAAGCGCGGCGATGTCGTCGCGCAGGTCCGCAAGCGCCAGAACGGCCGCCGTGGTTGTGAGCACAATCAGGCCCAGCGTCAGCGCCAACACCAACAGTGTCGCGAAGTGATCGGAAAGACGCTTTTCGGCGCGCGCTGCTGCGAAGAAGCGAAACGCTGCGGCTTCCGCCCAAGTGAACACGAGTGTGTGCGCGGCCATCGAAATCGAAAGCGCGAGTGCATAGCGGCCGAAATCCTCGGCGCTCATCAGGCGCGTAAATGCGGCGATCGCGCCGAACCCAATCAGGGCCTGCGCGATTTGCAGTGGCGCCAGCGAGAAGAGGCGCGCTGTGCTCACCGGACGCCCTTGTTGTCCCCGAACAGCACCGGCACGCTGCGCATCAAGATCTCGAGGTCGAGCCACAGCGACGAGCGAGCCACATATTCGAGATCGAAACGCACCCGGCGGCGTACTGAGGCCGCCGACATCACCGGCCCGCGCGAGCCGTTCACTTGCGCCCAGCCAGTGATGCCGGGCTTTACGCGATGGCGGTGCGCGTACTCAGCGACGATCTCTGTCAGCTCGCGCTCGCAGGTCTTCATACCGACGGCGTGCGGGCGTGGACCGACCAGGCTCATGTCGCCGCGCAGAACGTTGTAGAGCTGGGGCAGCTCATCGAGACTGGTGCGGCGCAGGAACGCGCCAACGGGCGTGATGCGCGGATCATTCTCGCGGACTTGCGCGAGCGAAGCATCCAGATCGTGGCGCATGGTGCGAAATTTGAGCACGGTGATGATGCGATTGTTGAAGCCGTGGCGGCGCTGGCGGTAAAGCGCCGGACCCGGCGTATCGAGCTTCACCAACGCTGCAATGAGGGCCATAAGCGGCGCGAACACTGCCAACAGCAGCGAGCCGATGACGAGATCCTGTGCGCGCTTCACAAAGGCGCGGCGGTGATTGTGCGGGCGGCCAGACACGCAAGCCACAGCCGCGCCACCGAAGCGCTCGACACGGCGGCCGCGAACAGCTTGGGTCTCGAAATCTAGAAGCAAATCGACGCGGTTGGGCGCGACACGCAGGCGCTCGATCATCGAACGCACGCGGGTCTCGGCCTTCTGCGTCACCGTGATAACAATGCGGTCGACGTTCGGCAGGCCGTCCCAGTTCAGTAACGCATCGATGCCCCCAATCACGGGCGCGCCGCCAACATACGACGGTGCGCGGCTGCCCCGATCGTCAACGACGGCAACAATTCGGGCTTCTCCCGAACGCGCGGCGCGTGCGGCCAAACGTTGCGCCGCTTCAGTCGCGCCGATCAGGATAATGTTCTCGGCAAAGACACCGCGTGTGTGCGCCGCGTTTATCCAGACCGCGAACGCCGCGTGGATGCCGGCAAGCAGCATTGCAGCGAACGGCAGTGTGGCCGCCAGCGCTGCCGCGCCACGTGCGTCCGGCGCAAATACGTTAGCGATCAGGAGGCCGGCAATGGCGCCTAACGCCAAGCCGCCCATGCCGCGCTCAGGCCGAATTCGCGCCGGCGAGAAGCGATAATAGTCGGTGATCCAGAGTCCCACCTTGAGCGCCAGTGCTGAAGCAAGGAACGACGCCGCTTGGCCAATCGAAAGTTCGAAGAGCCCAGCGCCCGCGCCCCACATGGCGGCGAACTGCGCTGCCGTTGCAACGATGATCCAGTCTGCCACCTGAACGAGCTTAACGGGCAGGCTGGGGTCGACATGCAGGCCCCGGCGCGTCAGCGCTGGCGCTACCGGTTCGGCCCAATCGTTTGCCGGGGCGTCTGGTGAGACTTCGAAGGCGCGGTAGGCCAGATCGGCCGTTGCCAGCGGGAAGTCGGGGTCGCCTGGTTGCTCGACCGCAAGGCCAAACAAGGCGAATGCCCCCGCCAGCTCGGCCAGGCGGCGTGCCTCCGACCGCACAGAGGCAGGCGGCTCAGCTTGGGCCGCAAGCCCCGCATTTTCGGCGTTCGTCTGGTCCAAATCGGCGCCGACGAGCTGCAGTGCGGCCTGAGACATAGTTAATTCGCCCTTCAGACTAAAAATCTCGAAGGGGCTCGCGCAAAGGCGGCGCCAATTAAGGATGTGGGGCTGGGGTCAAAGGCGCCTTGCCGGGGACGGTCGGTCGGGATAAGCGGGCGCCTCGCCGGAGACGTGGCCGAGTGGCTGAAGGCACTCCCTTGCTAAGGGAGCATACCTTAACCGGGTATCGAGGGTTCGAATCCCTCCGTCTCCGCCACGCTCCAGACCCAACACGACTCGGCCTGTCAACGATCTCGACAAATAGCCGTTTATTTTGGCCGAGCAGACCTCGCATGTACCAGCGCGGGCCAGCCTGGGCTTGTCAGTCATAGCGCCGTGAGGCCATCACACGGCAGATGACCCGTGTCGCGCTCCAGTTTCCATTCTGGGCCCCGTTTCCACACGGCGTGAGTTATTAACCCCACGGCTCGCCCAATGTCGGCGAACTCGGGGCCGACATATATCTCTCCTCTGCCTACGAGGCCCAAGGGCCGCATCAGGGCGTCATGGTTGCGCGTCGGCTTCGTGCACTACACATCGCCGGATGAGGTAAGCGAACAGATCCAAGTCCTGGACGAATTCTTTGATCGCTCGGAGAGCGAACGCCCGGGTTGGAGTGACAAAAGCAGTCACGCGTGACGGGCCAGGCTACACTACGCGGACACAGCAATGTTCGCCTGCCTTGTTTTCCGGCTCACTCGCCGACCTTGGTGCTGATCAAGGGAAATTGTGTCTACCGCTCCGTGAGCAGGTTTCGCTCCAACACCGTCATTGAGGTCGATCAAGGCGTCCTCTGTGCACTTGCGCGAGCGTCGCTCGAACGGAGGCGATTGATGGGACTACAAACCATAGTGATGCGGCTGGCGCGCAACCGGGGCTTTGCCGAGGGCGATCGCGATCGTGGTTACACGATGGTCGCCCCGCTGACGCCCGATGGCTTGATTGACGAGGCGGCGTGGCGCGAGAGCAAGGCTGAGTGCACGATCCGTGCGTTCGCCCCCGGTGAAGAAGCGCGCGAGGGGCGTCTGGGACGCCGTGGGCACAATTGGTTCTTCGATTATGAGAGGGGCGAGACCGAGGACGATGAGCCGGTGTTTAAACTTGAACAACACAAGTTCATCGTCGGCGAATACGTTACTATCCGGGATGATGACGACACCCCACTTGTCTATCGCGTAGATAGTGTCGAACCGCATCGCTGAAGCGGATTAGTCCTGTGCGGGTTGTTGGATTGACTCTAGGTAAGCGATGAGCGCGTCGACGTCCTCGGGTGGAAATTCGAACTGAGGCATAGCGGGATGGCCAACGCTAATGCCTTCGGCGAGGGCTTCCTCTAGCGTTCCGACACGGTAGTTGGCGGAGAGCGTGCGAAATGGCGGCGCCTCGGGCGCGCTGCTTTCGCCAGCTGCTCCTATGGCATGGCACGAACTGCAATTTTGCTGCGCGATCATCCGTCCGCGCTCTGCGGGCGCCGACAATGGCTCGTGAGAGGCGCATGCAGCCACAAGAGCGACAGCTAGAAGAGCGGTAACGAGTCTCATGGCAACCGCATCCCTAGGCAGCTTCAAGCGATTCCAGAGCACAGCGATCGCGTACCACCACGTGGCGTGAACTCGGAAGCGAGATCGTGTGATCGCGTTCCATCTGTGTAAAGGCGCGCGAGACTGTTTCGATTGTGAGGGCCAGATAGTCGGCGATGTCGGCGCGCGACATGGGCAAATCAATCTCACACTGCGCCGTCACACGATCTGCGAGCTTTAGCAAGAATGCGGCGACTCGTTCGCCAGCGCCCTTGCGGCCTAAGACCAAGGCATGCTCTTGAGCGTTTTGAAGCTGGCGCTGCATTATGGCGATCATGGCCTGCGCGGCTGTTGCATCCTGTTTGGCGGCAGTGTCGATCAGTGAACGACGAACCAGCGAGAGGTCGCAGTCAGCCACAGCTTCGGCCGAAAGAGTATGCTGCTGGCCGCATTCCAAACCAAAGATGTCACCCGGCAAAAAGAAGTTGAGAATTTGTCGCCGACCGTCGCTGGAGAAGCGGATCGTGCGGACAGCGCCGCTGACAACGCGATAGACGTAATCGGCCGCTTCGCCCTGACCAAAGATTTCCTCGTTGCGCCGGAAATGCATGCGCGTCCCTTGGAGGACAAAGCCGGGCCCGAGGGCGATGGAATCCGAAACCTGCCGTGGTGGGCCGCCCAACGTTTCGATGCCGAGATCGCGCATTTTAGCTCTCCTGATGAGCTTGAGGTACGCGCGTTGGGGGTAGTCGAAAATTCGGGTCGAACGCTTAAGGGAAAATACCTAGCCCACACGGCATAGAGGACTGACGTAACGTCGCTTTGGCTCTCAGAGGTTGCAAGCTAAGCTGGTGAAAATGCGCGCCGACTTCTTGCCAGCGAAATTGACCTCGGAGATGCGCTCGCGCCCGAGGCTCGTCAGCTATGGCGCGGTGGCGGTGGCTTGCGCGCTGGCGGTGTTAGTTGCCGCCATGGTGCGGTCGGTCGCGCCCGAGACCCCGAGCTTGCTATTGCTCGTGCCAGTCATTTGCGGCTCCGCCTTCTTCGGTGGTTTGGGGCCGGGTTTGGCGGCGACGTTGCTATCGGTAGGGGCAGGCTACCTGCTCGAGCCCACGCAAGGCGCGGGACTGCTCATCCTTGCGATCATGGGCGGGGATCGCCGTTATGGCAACAAGATTTAGCGGCCGTCGCGTGGAGGCGGACGCGGCGCGTCATTGGCCGAGCGCGAAGCGCACTTGCTGCCCATTTATGACACCGCGCCGGACGCGCTTATCGTCATCGACGAGAAGGGCGTCATGCAATCTTATAGCAGCGGCTGCAGAACGTATGTTCGGCTGGTCAGCATCCGAGGTGCTGGGCCGCAACGTGAAGATGCTTATGCTGTCGCCGTTTCGTGCTCAGCACGATGGCCACATTAGCCGCTACCTTGATACGGGCGAGCGGCGCATCATCGGGATCGGCCGAATCGTCGTCGGCGAACGAAAGGACGGTTCGACATTTCCGATGGAGCTTGCCGTCGGCGAGGTGCGTTCGGAGCGGGGGCGGGTATTCACAGGCTTCGTTCGCGATTTAACGGAGCGCCAGGCGACCGAAACCCGCCTTCAAGAGCTGCAATCAGAACTCGTTCATATGTCGCGGTTGAGTGCGATGGGTGAGATGGCGTCGGCTCTAGCGCACGAGCTCAATCAGCCGCTCAGCGCGATCGCCAATTATCTAAGTGGCGCGAAGCGGCTTCTAGATCGCTCGGACGTACAAGAGCCTCGCGCCGCCGATGCGCTTGAGAAGGCGGCGGATCAGGCGCTGCGAGCCGGTGAGATTATCCGTCGTTTGCGCAATTTCCTCTCACGTGGCGAGGGTGAGAGGCGCGTTGAGAACCTTCCAAAACTGGTCCAGGAAGCGTGCGCATTGGCGTTGGTTGGCGTCAAAGAGCACGCGGTGCGCGTGGGCTATGACATCGCGTTGGATGTCAATTCGGTGCTGGCCGATCGCGTCCAGGTACAGCAGGTCATTCTGAACCTGGTGCGCAACGCCATCGACGCAATGGTCGATCAGCCCGTGCGGGAACTGAAAATCTCAACAGCCGCCGCGGACGATAATATGGCGATGGTCAGCGTCGCGGACACGGGACCGGGTGTAGACGCGGTGACCGCGCAAAAATTGTTTCAGCCGTTCGTGACAACGAAGGCGAATGGGATGGGAGTTGGTCTCTCAATATCGCGTACGATCATCGAGGCGCATGGCGGCCGCATTTGGACCGAACCGAACCCCGCGGGTGGCGCGACCTTCCGCTTCACGCTCCGTCGCGCGCCGGAGGTGCAGGATGACTGAACCGCTTGTTCACGTTGTGGATGATGATGCGCCAATGCGGGATTCGGTCGCCTTCTTATTGGGCGCGGAAGGCATAGCGACCCGCACTTACGACAGCGCTGGCGCGCTCCTCGACCGCAGCGCCGAACTCGAGCCCGGTTGCATCATTACCGATATCCGCATGCCGGGCATGAATGGCTTGGAGATGGTGCGGGAACTCAAGCGTTTGGGCCTACCACATCCGATTATTGTTCTGACTGGGCATGCGGACGTTTCGCTCGCTGTGCAGGCAATGAAAGCCGGTGTGATCGAATTTCTTGAGAAGCCATTCAATGACGAGGCCCTCGTGCGCGCGGTTCGCATGGGCTTGTCCCAGAGCGGCAGCGAAGCGAGCCGTATGCGTGAAAAGGCCGAGATCGCGGAGCGCGTGGCTGATCTCACTGGTCGAGAGCGGGATGTTTTCGATGCGATTGTGGCGGGCGACTCAAATAAAGCGGCCGCTTTACGATTGGGCATTAGTCCCCGCACAGTCGAGATCTATCGCGCCAATGTCATGACCAAAATGCAGGCCAACAGTCTTTCGGAGCTGGTCCGCATGGCGCTTCAGCTTGAGCAACGCTGAGGACGTTGAGCGAAGTCAAAAAGGTGCAGCTTCGCTTGGGGGATGTTCGCCACACTGTGGACCAAGTGTGTCGCCCTCCGCCCATAATCGCGGTCGTTGATGACGACCCTGCTGTTTGTCATGCGCTGAGTTTTGCGTTTGAGACCTCAGGCATTGGTGTCGCCGCCTACGCGGATGCGAGGTCCGCGCTGGTGGCGTCCCAGAGGCATGATTGGCGTTGTCTGATCCTCGATCTCAATCTTCCGCAAATAAGCGGGCTGGACTTGCTCGCGAAATTGCGCGCGGACGGCGTCACCGCGCCGTGCATTCTCATCACCAGCCACCCTTCACGCGAGACGCGCGGCTACGCTGCAGCGGCTGGTGTCGAGATCATCGAGAAGCCGTTGCTCGACAATAAACTTGCCCGGAAGGTTCATGAGCTGCTGGGCCGCGTTTGCTGTTGATCTGACGCAAGGCGAGCCAGGCGCGCAACTGCCATGAGGAGGGCCCGAAGGAGGCTTTTGCATGATCCCCAACTCAGTGTGTCGGGGCAGCTACGTCGCCACCATCTTGCCGGCGCGCTGACGCCTATGTCCTACAAGAGCATCCTCTCGCCTGTGATCGCGTTGGACGAGGACATCGCCGCGCTGACCGCAGCCGCAGAAATCGCAGAACGGTTCAGTGCGGAGCCGACGGCGCTTATTCTGGCGCTCCATTTGGCGTCAAGCTACATGGACGAAGAAGCGCCTCTTTCCGCTGTGCTTCAGGATCTCGCCGGCGGTGCAACTTGCCACGCGGCGCAATTGCGCAGGGGCTTGATGGCATGGCTTGAACGCGCGCCCCGCGCCTTTGAGGTGCGCGATCTGGCGATCGAGCGCGCCGTGGACGATGACAAAATCGTCGCTCACGCGCTCCTGAGCGATTTGACCATCTGTGCGCGCGCGGGCGCTCATGATCGTGCGCGGCAGGCGATGATCGAAGACATTCTGTTCAAATCCGGACGTCCAGTCCTGCTCGTGCCGGAGAGGCCGCTTCGGCAACGAGTCTGGGAAAACATAGTCATCGGCTGGAGCGCGAAGGCAGAGGCAGTGCGCGCCGTTGCGGGTGCAATGCCGTTCTTGAAGCGCGCCAAGAAAGTGGTCATCGCCACTGTAGATGCCAAGCCCATCAACGGGGGACAGAGGCCGGGCGAGGATCTCGCCGCCTATCTGCAGCGATACGGCGTGCAGGCTGAAGTGCATAATGTCGACGGTCTGGGGCGGACCGAAGCGAGAGCTCTACTTGACGACGCGATTGCTATCGACGCGGACATGCTCGTGTTGGGCGCCTATGGGCATTCCCGCGCACGCGAGTTTCTGTTCGGCGGGGTGACGCGTGAACTTCTCACCGCCTCGTCAATCCCATTGTTCATGGCTCATTGAAGGGAGGTGGCCATGGCACGCGTAAGAAATAAAGTGGCGTTGGTCACCGGCGGGGCGCTCGGGCTCGGTCGCGCCTGCGCTGGATTGCTCGCTCGCGAAGGCGCGAAGGTCATGATCACTGACCTCAAAGAGCAGGAAGGTCGGGTCGCTGCTGAAGAGATCGTCGAAGCTGGCGGCGAAGCGATGTTCATGCGCCAAGATGTGGCGTCCGAAGCGGATTGGGATTCGGTATGCACCGCCACGCTGCGCCGTTTTGGACGGTTGGATATTCTGGTCAACAATGCCGGCGTTGCCCTTGGCGCCAACGTTGAGGAGACAACGCTTGAGCAGTGGCGTGCTCTGATGGCTGTCAATCTCGACGGCGTGTTCATGGGAACGCGGCGCGCCATCGCTGCGATGAAGGAAACGGGCGGAGGTTCGATCATCAACCTGTCGTCGATCGAAGGATTGATCGGTGATGGCAATCTAGCCGCCTACAACGCAAGCAAAGGAGGCGTGCGCATTTTCACCAAATCAGCCGCGCTGCACTGCGCCAAGGCCGGCTACAAGATCCGGGTAAACTCCGTTCACCCCGGCTATATTTGGACGCCGATGGTCCAAAACTACTTGGCCGCCCAACCCGATCCGAAAGCAGCAAAGGAGTTCGCGGCCAGTTTGCACCCGATTGGGCATCTGGGTGAACCCGATGATATCGCTTACGGCGTCCTCTATCTCGCATCGGACGAATCCAAGTTCGTCACCGGCGCCGAGCTCGTCATCGATGGAGGCTACACGGCGCAATGACAGAAGCGGGTGCGCCAGGTCGAATACCGAACCGGGTGCCCCATGCGGCGGCGATCTATTTCGCGCTTGTGTTTGCCGCAGGTCTGCTGCTTGGCCCTGTACGTGTCATCTGGCTCGAACCGTGGCTTGGCAACGCGATAGCGGTCTTGATTGAAACGCCGTTCCTTGTTGCGGCAATGTGGTTTGCGTCGCGCGCCGCCCCGAAATTGGCCGGGGTGCGCGGCGGATGGCCGAGTTTTCTCGCAATCGGCGTCGTGGCGCTCATCATGCAGCAGATTGCTGATCTCGCCGTTGGCTTCGGCTTGCGTGGCATGACGCTCAGAGATCAGCTGGCACATTTCGCAACGCCAGCGGGCATGATCTACGCGGCAACGCTAGTCATTTTCGCCCTGATGCCCCTCATCCGAAGCCGCCGATTGGAGAGAAACAAATGAAGCGCCTTATGCTGATCGTAGCGTCAACGCTGGCCTTGTCGGCATGCGGCCAGAGCGAAGAGACCCTGGATGGACGCTGGCGTGTCCAACAGATCACAGGCGCCTCGCTGGGTGAGGACGTCGAAATCTGGATATCATTCGACGCCGCCAACGAAACGGTCGCGGGCTTTACTGGATGCAATAATTTCAGCGCGCCGCTCAGCGCATTCAGCGACTCGATCAGCATCGGTCCGCTAAGCGAAGCGGCGGGCGAGTGCGACAGTTTGGCGGCCGCGACCGACGAACAGCGGTTTTTGATGGTCTTGCCGCAGGTCCAACGTCGGATCGTTCGGGGAAGGTCACTTGAATTGCTGCAAGCCGCCTCGGGCAGCGAGACGCTGATCAGGCTGAGGCGTGAAGACGATCGGGAGTAGGGGAGACGGCGACAAATAACGCAGCAAGCAAGAATGCCGCCGCGCCGCTCCAGCAGGCCGAGCAATGCCCCAAGAACTCCACCGCTAGCGGCGCGCCGCCGCACCATGACGTCTGCAGCGCACGTTGGAGCGGCGTTGTCATGCCGTCTGTAAGTGCGCACAGCGCCGTCGGCCAAGCGACTGCCGCTGCGACAAATGCCGATGCAACATCAGTTCGCGCGCTCTTAGTGTGCATGACCAGCTCCTGATCCCTCACGTACCTGCGTCGCAGGCGCACACGTTGAGCCAGATCAAACCCCGCTGAGACGAGCGCTGGTACCGCCTCGCCCAGGTTCTCGGAATCGCGGCGCGGAGCGCTGGCGGGGGAGTTTGCGGGATGGCGGCGGGCGCGAGTGTGCAACAGGGCTCGGGACGACTCGATGCGTGGGGCATCGGCGCGATTGTTCTAATCGGTGTTTATCTGACGCTCTGGGGCGCGTCGCACGCGACTGATTCTAGGTTCGCGATTCAGATGTGGACCGCATTGGTCGCGTTCATCGTTGGCGCAATCATGTTGTTTGGCGTGCTGGGCCGCGGTCCCGCTGTGGATCAGTCTTTCCGCTATGAGAATGGCGTTGTTAAAGCCGGTGTCGTCGCCTCGATGTTCTGGGGCATCGCGGGCTTCCTTGTTGGCGTCGTCATCGCTGCGCAGCTCGCGTTTCCGAACTTGCTGTACTTCGAGGATTTGGGGTGGACGAACTTCGGTCGTCTGCGGCCGCTGCACACGTCTGCCGTCATTTTTGCGTTTGGCGGCAACGTCCTGATCGCCACGAGCTTCTATGTCGTGCAGCGCACATGCCGGGCCCGCCTCGCGGGCGGGCTTTGGCCGTGGTTTGTATTCTGGGGCTACCAACTCTTCATTTTGCTTGCCGGCACTGGCTACTTGCTCGGCATTACAGCGGGCCGCGAGTACGCTGAGCCGCCGTGGTACACCGATCTCTGGCTAACATTGGTTTGGGTTGTCTATCTGCTTGTCTTCCTCGGCACGATCTGGAAACGGCAAGAAAAACATATCTACGTCGCGAACTGGTTCTACCTCGCGTTCATCGTCACCATCGCGATGCTGCACATCGTCAACAATCTCGCCGTGCCCGTGAGCCTCGGCGGTTGGTTCAGTTACTCGTTATTTTCCGGTGTGCAGGATGCGCTGACCCAATGGTGGTATGGCCACAACGCCGTCGGCTTCTTCCTCACCGCCGGCTTCCTCGGGATCATGTACTACTTCATCCCGAAGCAGGCTGATCGTCCGGTCTATTCCTACAGGCTCTCGATCATTCACTTCTGGGCGCTGATCTTCCTCTACATCTGGGCCGGTCCGCACCACTTGCATTACACGGCGCTGCCGCAATGGGCGCAGACGCTCGGCGCCACCTTTTCGATCATGCTGTGGATGCCCAGCTGGGGTGGCATGATCAACGGCCTTATGACGCTCTCGGGCGCGTGGGACAAACTCCGCACTGATCCCGTGTTGCGCATGCTCGTCGTCTCCGTCGCGTTCTACGGCATGTCGACGTTCGAAGGCCCGGTGATGTCGATCCGAGCCGTAAACTCGCTCTCACACTACACGGATTGGACGATTGGCCACGTTCACTCGGGGGCGCTTGGCTGGGTCGGGTTCGTTAGCTTCGGCGCGCTCTATTGCCTGGTGCCGTGGCTTTGGAAGCGCAAGGCGCTGTTCTCGAACGCGCTTGTCGAATGGCACTTCTGGCTCTCGACGATCGGTATCGTCCTCTACATCACGTCGATGTGGGTCGCCGGTATCATGCAAGGCTTGATGTGGCGTGCCTACAATGAGTTCGGCTTCCTCGAATACTCGTTCGTCGAGACCGTCGAGGCGATGAACCCATATTACATCATCCGCGCTCTCGGTGGGACGCTGTTCCTGATTGGCGCGCTCATCATGGCCTACAATCTCTGGCGTACCGCGACGGCGCATGATCCCGCGCATGTCCGCGCCACGGATATTCCGGCCCAAGCGGTCGCGGCGGAATAAGGGGCGCGGGCATGTGGAAATTCCATAGATGGTTCGAGCGCCACTCGCTCATCCTGATAGTTGGCATCCTTGTCGTTGTCTCGATCGGCGGCTTGGTGCAGATTACGCCGCTCTTCTTCATCGAAAGCACCATCGAGCGCGTAGAGGGCGTGCGCCCCTATACGCCGCTCGAACTCGCTGGCAGGGAGATTTACATCCGCGAAGGCTGTTACGTATGCCACTCGCAGATGGTGCGCCCGCTCCGCGATGAAGTGGAGCGTTACGGGCATTACTCGCTGGCGGCCGAGAGCATGTACGATCACCCGTTCCAGTGGGGGTCAAAGCGGACCGGCCCGGACTTGGCGCGCGTTGGCAACCGTTACTCTGATGAGTGGCATCGGGCACACTTGGAGGATCCACGTTCGGTCGTACCGGAGTCCGTTATGCCCCCATACGCGTTCCTCGCGCGCGCGGATGTGAACACCGCGCTGATGCCCGGGCACTTGCGCGCCAACCGGTTGTTGCGTGTGCCATACACTGACGAGCAGCTGGCGAATGCCGCGACCGACGCGCGCGCGCAGGCAGAGCCGCTTAGTTCGAACGCTTACGATTTCGAGCAGCGTTATCCCGGCGCGGCGGTGCGTGATTTTGATGGAAATCCGGATCGCGTTACCGAGATGGATGCACTGATCGCCTACCTGCAGATGCTCGGCGCCGGCGTCGACTTCGACACCTACCAAGCCGAAGCACCCGAGAACACGAGGTGAGCGGCATGACTTATGAACAAGCCACGCACTTCGCTCAGACCTGGGGGCTCGTATTACTGGCCACGTGTTTCGGCGCGGCTCTGATCTACGCGCTTTGGCCCGGCAACAAGCAGAAGTTCGACCTCGCGGCGCGCAGCCCTCTCGAGAATGGGGAAGACCATGGCTGATCGTGAACGCGATTCAGTAAGCGGTACTGAGACTACAGGTCACGAATGGGACGGCGTGAAGGAGTTGGATACGCCGCTCCCGCGCTGGTGGCTCTACATATTCTACGCCTGCATCGCGGCGGCCGTCGTCTATTGGGTCTTGATGCCGGCATGGCCTATGGGCAACGGCTATACAAAGGGCGTCCTTGGTTTCTCTGATCGAAGCAACGTAGCCGCAGATGTAGGCGCGCTCCGGGCAGCACGCGCACCGATGTATGAGCGGCTCGCAAACGCCAGCACTTCCGAGATTGCGGCGGACCCGGAGTTGCAGGAGTTCGCGCGTGCCGCGGGCGAGTCTGTTTTTGGGGATTATTGCCGGACCTGTCACGGCGCCGGCGGGGCGGGCGCTCCCGGCTATCCAGTGCTCGCGGACGATGTCTGGATTTGGGGCGGCTCGCTTGCCGACATCGAGCACACACTGCGCGTCGGCGTTCGCGCCGAGCATCCTGAAACGCGCATGTCGCTGATGCCGGCGTTTGGACGCGACCGCTTGCTGACATCGCAACAGATTGGCGACGTCACGGAGTATGCGATTTCGATTTCCGCCGCGCGCAACCGACTTAATCCTGACCTTACAGCCGCCGCGCGAGGCGCAATTGTCTATCAGGAGCAATGCGCAGTCTGTCACGGCGCGACGGGCGCTGGTGATCGAACCGTAGGCGCGCCAAGTCTTAACGACGACCTCTGGCTCTATGGCGGCACGCGCGAGGAAATTCGCCGGCAGGTGGAACTCGGACGCGGCGGCGTGATGCCGTCCTGGGAGCACCGCTTCGATGCCGGGACGCTGCGAGCGCTGGCGTACTACGTCCACGAAATGGGCGGCGGCGAACCGGACTCACCACCTCCTGCAGCCGCACCTGAGCCAGGTCAAAACGGTCAGCCGGGCGCTCCTTTACGTTAGCGGCATGAGCAAGGTCACTCTGATCGATACGAAGGACCGCGGTGGCGATCACACTATAGATGCGCGCGCGGTAAACTCTCGTGAGGCGCGCGCGCTCTACAAGAAGCGCGAGCAAATCTATCCAAAGCTCGCGCACGGCTTCTTCCGAAACCTCAAGTGGGCGGCCATGATCGTGCTGCTCGGCATCTACTACATTACGCCATGGTTGCGTTGGGATCGCGGTGATGGACGCGTCGATCAAGCGGTGCTCATCGATTTCGAGGGGCGGCGCTTCTATTTTTTCTTTATCGAGCTCTGGCCGCAGGAGGTTTATTACATCACCGGCCTGTTGATCCTGGCGGCGTTTGCCATCTTCCTGTCGTCGGCGCTGTTTGGGCGTGTGTGGTGCGGCTACGCTTGCCCGCAAACCGTCTGGACTGATCTCTACATCTACGTTGAGCGCGCGATCGAAGGCGATCGCAACGCCCGTATGAAACTCGACAGGGCCCCTTGGTCTGTGTCGAAGGCCGGGAAGAAAGTCACTAAGCACGCGATCTGGATCTTGATTGCGGCCGCGACGGGTGGCGCATGGGTCTTCTATTTCGGCGACGCGCCGACTCTGTTCCGTAACGTCTTCACCGGCCAAGCCGATCCTGTCGTCTACCTATTCATCGGCGTACTCACGTTCACGACCTATGCCCTCGCCGGCACCATGCGTGAGCAAGTCTGCACCTACATGTGCCCATGGCCCCGTATTCAGGCGGCTATGATCGACAAAGACGCCCTCAGTGTCACCTATCGCGTCGATCGCGGCGAACCGCGTGGAGCCCATAAGAAAGGCGAGAGTTGGGAGGGACGGGGCGATTGCATCGATTGCCGGCAATGCGTCGCCGTTTGCCCGCAAGGCATCGACATTCGCGACGGCGATCAGCTTGAATGCATCAACTGCGCCCTCTGCATCGATGCTTGCGATGAAGTCATGGAGAAGGTCGGCAGACCGACTGGCCTTATTGCGTACGATAGCTACGCCAACCTCGATCGCCGCAAACAGGGGAAGCCGAGCCGCTACAAGCTCATTCGGCCGCGGACCATTCTCTACGGCACGCTCATGGCGCTTGTCGCGGCGTTCATGATCTACGGTCTGGCGACGCGCCACAACCTCGACCTAAACGTAATCCGTGATCGGAGCCCACCCTTTGTCCGCTTGGCGGATGGCAGCATTCGCAACGATTATGCGCTGAAGCTCATCAATATGACCGATCGCGCGCGGCAGCTGCAGATTGAGGTCGAAGGACCAGCGGGAATCTATCTTTTCGCGCCTGCGCTCGAAGTCGAGGGCGTGGTTGTCGCAGAGGCGCACGCGGATAGCGTCACCAATGTCCGCGTTCACGTCGTGGCGCCATCTAACATTGGCGCCGGCTCGCATAACCTGCGCTTCACCATCCGCGAAGTCGGAACCGGCGATGTGGCCACCAGTGAGTCTGCCTTCCTGGCTGGGAGCACGCCATGAGCGCCGCCCGCTATGAAATTCGCGGCTGGCACGTGCTCGCCGGCATCCTGGCGTTCTTCGGCATCATCATCGCCGTAAATGTGACGTTTGCGATCTATGCTGTGCGCTCGTTTCCGGGCGAGGATGTGCGCCGATCCTACTTGCAGGGGCTACACTACAACGACACCTTGGCCGAACGGCGCGCACAGGCGGCGCTGGGATGGCATGCGGCCGCGGCTTTGCGTGATGACGCCGCCGGAACTTTGCTGGAAGTCAGGCTTACGTCACAAGATGACGCAATCAACGGCGCCACGCTAAATGGCGATCTCGAATGGCCGACGAGTTCGCAGTTCGATCGTTCTTTGACCTTCCACTCCGTGGGCGGCGGCCGCTATGTCGCGCGTCTTGGCGACCTGACGCCTGGACGCTGGCGCTTACGCGCACGTGCAGAGAGCGCAGCCGGCGCACTCGATTTTGAATCCGAGCTGACATGGCCATCGCGCTAACCGAACAGGGCTGCCCATCTGGGCTGGCGCCGGCAGACGACGGAGGGGCGAGGCGCGCCGATCCTGACGCCTTCGTTCGACGCGACCCGAGCGGCCACGACACGCTGGAACTCATGGTGCAAGGCGCAAAGTGCGCGGGCTGCATCCGCAAGATCGAAAGTAGCTTGTTGGCGCTGCCGGGCGTCACCGACGCGCGGCTCAATCTCTCCACCTCTCGCCTGCGTGTGGCCTGGTCGCCGGGCGCGCTGGCGCCAACGACGATCACTGAAGCGCTGGCTCGCATAGGCTACGGCGCGGCTGCCTTCGATCCGGCTGCTGCAATACGCGAAGTCGATGAGGAGGGCCGCAAGCTGCTGCGCTATCTCGCGGTCGCTGGCTTTGCGGCGATGAACATTATGATGTTCTCGGTGCCTGTCTGGTCCGGCGACGGCGAGATGGGCGAGGGTACCCGCACACTGCTGCATTGGATATCAGCGCTCATCGCTATTCCAGCCGCGCTCTATGCGGCGCAACCCTTCTTCCGATCTGCGTGGCAAGCGCTCCGCGCCCGCCGCGCAAACATGGACGTGCCGATTTCTTTGGCCGTGGTTCTGACGCTCGGCATCTCCATCGTCGAAACGCTGCAGCAGGGTGAGCATGCCTATTTCGACGGCATCACGATGCTGCTCTTTTTCCTGCTGATCGGCCGCTACCTTGATCACAGGCTCAGAGAACAGGCGCGGACCGCCGCGCGTGATCTGCTGGCTCTGCAGTCCGTGACCGCTTCTCGGATTGGCGCGGATGGCCATGTGGTCGCGATTAGTGCCGGTGATATTGCTGTGGGCGACCGTCTCATCCTCGCGGCGGGCGATCGCGCGCCCGTCGATGGCATCGTCGTGGAAGGAACGTCGGAGTTGGATCGCTCGATGCTCACGGGCGAGACCATGCCGCAGCTGGTTCGCGTCGGCGAGGCGATACATGCGGGCGTCATCAATCTGAGCCAGCGCTTGGTGGTTCGCACTGAAGCACGCGCGCAGGACTCATCCGTTGCCGAGCTGGCGCGCTTGATTGAAGCGGGCGAGCAAGGACGTGCGCGCTTCGTACGCCTGGCGGAGAAAGCCGCTTCCCTCTACGTGCCTGTGGTCCATTCACTAGCGCTGGCGACATTCCTGGCTTGGACATTCGGTCCATCGTTGCTGCGGCTCGTGGGAATTGAAGCCCTCGATGTGGGACTGCGCGTAGCGCTGATGAATGCGGTGGCCGTGCTCATCATCACGTGCCCTTGCGCTCTGGGACTGGCGGTGCCGGCGGTGCAAGTTGTCGCCACCGGGCGCTTGTTCAAACGCGGCGTTCTGGTGAAGTCGGGCGACGCGCTGGAGCGCTTGGCGCAGGTGGATGTTGCGGTGTTTGACAAGACCGGCACGCTGACGCTTGGCAAGCCGCGTCTAGTGAGTGCTGTCGAATCCGATGTACTGCAAGCGGCTGCAGCGCTTGCGCGCGTGTCGCGTCATCCTCTATCGCGGGCATTGGTAGAGGCGGCTGGCCCAGGTGTCGCGGTCAAAGAGGCGCACGAAATTCCGGGAGAGGGCATCGAGGCAGGCGGAATGCGGCTCGGCCGGCGTACCTTCGCGGCGCCTGAATTTGAAGATGCTTCAGACGGTGCGGCGGAACTCTGGTTCTCAAGCGGGCATGGGCCACCCACACGCTTTGCATTCTCGGACACGCTTCGCCCTGATGCAGCGCAGACGATCGCCGCGCTGCGCGGACGTGGCATTGCGGTGGAGCTCATTTCTGGCGATCGGCCTGTGGCGGTTGAGGCGGCCGCACGCGAGGCAGGTATCGAGCATTGGAGTGCCGCGGCTTCGCCATCGGATAAAGCAGCGCGGCTCACCGCATTGCGCGCCGAAGGCAAGAAGCCGTTGATGATCGGTGACGGCCTCAACGACGCCGCAGCGCTCGCGGCCGCATACGCGTCGGCTTCTCCGGGCACGGCGCTCGAGGCCAGTCAGGCTGCATCGGACGTTGTGCTGCAGGGTGCGCAACTCATGCCGCTAGTAGAAGCTATCGACGTTGCCAAGATGGCGCGCGCGCGAGCGCTCGAAAATCTCCGGTTCTCCGCGCTCTACAACATCGTCGCCGCGCCGCTTGCGGCGGCCGGATTGCTCACGCCCTTGATTGCAGCGCTGGCCATGTCTGGCTCGTCGCTGATCGTGACGCTGAACGCGTTGCGGCTGCAGTTGCGGTGGAGTCGCGCATGAACGTCATGATCGTGCTCATCCCGATTGCGCTGTTTATGGCTGCAGTTGGGCTTGCCGCATTCTTCTGGAGCTTGCGCTCTGGCCAGTACGAGGATCTAGACGGAGCCGCGCATCGTGTCCTGATCGCCGATGAGGATGACCTCCCCAGCTGATGGTTCGCCGCGTCAGCGCGACGGTTTGTCCAACCAGCCACGCGCTCGAATTTGATTCACCTCAAAAACAGAAGGTGACGCCGGCGTCATTCTGATCCCGCTGTAAGAATTACAGGGGTTCTGGATGAGCAAGTTGGGATTAGCCGCGCTCGCGGTGATCGCGGCGCTTACGCTGGCGGCGCCCGCCCAGGCTCGCCAGTTAGACAATTTCCAAGTGAAGTTCGGCATATCAGGTATCTTTCCGGACGAGGATGGCGATCCCATCGATGTCGACATATCCGACGAATACGTGCCATCGCTGCAGATCGAATACTTCTTCAATGCCAACGTTTCGGCGGAACTTCTGTGTTGCGTTGCCACCCACGACGTGACGGCGGCGAGTGGAACGATTGATCTCGGCGAGGTCACGCACTTTCCGCCGACGGTTACGCTCAAGTATCGATGGACTAATTTCGGACAGTTCGAGCCCTACGTCGGAGCAGGCGTGAACTTCACTTCGTTCATCGACAGCAATCCGCCCGCTGGCCGCCATGTCGAATACGACTCGTCTGTAGGACCGGCGCTTCAAGTGGGCGTCGATTATCGCATCGACGAGCATTGGGGTGTGAACTTCGACGTGCGCCGCATCTGGATCAACACCGATGTCGACATCTCTGGTGACATCACGGCGTCTGACGAAGTCGACATCAACCCATGGGTTGTCTCGAGCTCGATCGCCTATCGCTTCTGATTAGAGGAGAGACGAAATGACACTCGATCCGTTCATCTGGCTTTCCATCGGCGTGGTGACGACATTCGGACTGGTACTCGGTTGGGCGACCTGGATTACGCGCGAGCGCTGACGCTCCGCATAGCCCAATCGAAAGCCGTCCGAAGGGGCGCCGGTCGCTAAGTGGAAGTGTAGGACTCCGTCAACTCACTTCATCTGCGCCGTCGAAGGGCGAGCAGGGATGAGCGCACCACCGCACTGAGTTCCGATAAACGGAGGTTGCGTACTACGACGCGCAAGCCTTCTGGGATTCTACGCTCAATGCCTCGGGCTTTCACGGCGTGACCGAGCCGTGTGAATCTGCAGTTCCTTGATCGCATCGGTCTCCGAAATGTCGGGTGAGTACTTTCTGCCCGAGAGCGATCCTGTCGCACATCGAAAGCTGTCGGCCGATTATTGCGGTGTCGCACAAAGTGGCGCAAGCGATATGAGCAACATTGGGATCCTGCACCCAGCGCATGTCGTCCAACTGTAACGTTGAGTTTGTTATGACGCAGCTGCACGAATTTGGCGCCGGTTTGCGACACGTTGACCTTGGGCCGTCTGCGTCGTTCACGGGCGGCTATCAGAAGAAAATCCCCGAAGGGAGAACGGACGAGGACTCCTTGAAGACATCACCATCTTTGGTATCGGCGAACCCTCGATAACTTGCGCGAAAGAGCCACGACCTTTTAGCTCCGAAGTATAGTTGAAGTAATAATTGCCTCAAGCGTAGCGATGTCGATGGAGCACACGCTGACGGCGTAGATACTCTTCGTGAGTTCCGTGATATTTGGGGTTGATGTTGGCGCCAATTTTTGCTTTGTTGCGCCGCACAAATTCGGGGCTCTTTCGCCGCACACGGCGTTTATTGAAAGTCGACTTGATCAATTCTTGATCGTCGGCCGATCTCATTTTGCCCCTCAACCGAGAGAGGGCAGATGAACCCAAGCCAACCACGCTTTTGTTTTTATGCGAACCACGCCGTCACGGCGCGGCCGAACGTGAGGCGCGCGGCATGAGCAACACCGACATGAAGCCGCTGCGCGATCGCGCGTTGCTTTTGGCGGTCGATCTCGACGGAACATTCTTGGGCGGGTCGGACGACGAACGGCGCACGCTCTACGGCCTTGTTGATCGCCATCGCGACGATATCGCGCTCGTCTATGTAACAGGGCGGGACATCGAGTTCGCGAGTGGTGTGGCGGGCGATGGCGTCGCGCCATCGCCCGATCTGATCATCGGTGACGTCGGGACCAGCGTCGTGGTTGGCCCAACGTGGACGCCCCACACCGCGCTGCAAAGTTGGATTGATGAGTGTTGGCCGGGACCCGAGCGCGCCATGCAGGTCTTGGAAGGCCGCACCTACTTGGCGCCGCAGCGCGTATTCGGTGGGCGAAGACTGTCTTATTTCTACGACAATCACGCCGCCGCCGAGAAAGCGGCCGTCGATATTGAAGCGGCCGGCTATGCGGCGCTGCTCTCCGCAAACGTGTTTTTCGATGTGCTGCCGCGTGGCGTGAACAAGGGGCAGACGCTCCTGCGTTTGCTCGCGCACGAGGGTTTCGCCAGTGAGCGCGTGCTCTGCGCCGGCGACACGATGAACGATCTTTCGTTGTTCGAGACCGGGTTGCGCGGCGTGGCGGTCGGGAATTCCGAAGCACCCTTGCGGGATGCAGTCGCGGATATGCGCAACGTGTATTGCGCGCGGCGTCACGGCGCCGGCGGGATCGTCGAAGCGATCGCACATTTCAATCTTTTGCCTACGGCAGCGATAGAGGTTCACTGATGACGAATGCCAAAAAATCTTCGTTTGTGATTGTCTATCATCGCCAGCCGTACGAAGAGGTGATCGAGAACGGCCAAACCGTGTTCCGCGAGAACACGAGCCCGAATGGCATTGTACCAGCGCTAAAGGGATTTTTTGGCACCGCGAAAGACGCGGTGTGGGTCGCGTGGAAACAAGCGTCCGCCAGCGGTAAAGCAAAGTTCGAGCGCACAGTCCGCATCAAGGATTCCTACGGCGAATACGACGTTGTGCGTTTGCCGCTGACGCCGGAGCAGGTGAAGGCGTTCTATCACGTCACATCGAAAGAGGCGTTGTGGCCTATCCTTCACTCGTTTCCCGGCATGTTCAATTATGGACCGGCCGACTGGGAAAACTTTCGCGAGGTGAACAGATTGTTTGCCGAGGCCGCCTGCGAGCAGGCCGCTGAGGACGCGCTCATTTGGGTGCATGACTACAATCTTTGGCTCGTGCCGTATTACGTACGTCAGATCAAACCCAACGCACGGATCGCGTTTTTTCACCACACGCCGTTTCCAGCGTCGGATGTCTTCAACGTGCTGCCATGGCGCGAGGAGATTCTGCGTAGCCTGCTCAGCTGCGATATCGTTGGCTTCCATATCCCGCGCTATTCGGAGAACTTCGCATCCGCCGCGTGCTCGCTCATGGGCGCGACGCGAGAGGAAGTGCGCGCTGCCGAGCTGCCATTTCACCCAACTGGCGTCGCGCTCGCCGAGCCGATCGTCACGACGGCTCTCAAATACGAGGGCCGGCGCGTTGGCATTGACGCATGGCCGATTGGAACCAATCCACGGGTCATCGACGCGCACCTCGCGACCAAAGAAGCGCGCGAGCGCGTTGCGCAAATCGAGAGCGACATTGGCGATCGCCGATTGTTGATTTCGGTCGGTCGCGTCGACTACGTGAAGGGGACCAAGGAAATGCTTGAGGCGTACGGGCGATTGCTCGAGCGCCGGCCAGAGCTGCGCGACAAGGTTAAGCTGTTCTGTGTCTGCGTGGCGCCCGCGGAGGGCATGAGTGCGTATCGCGCGGCACAGCGCGAAGTGGAACGCCTGGTAGGGGCGATCAACGGCAAGTACGGCAATCTCAGCTGGACGCCGATCATGCTGTCCACGCGTGGTGTGCCGTTCGAAGAACTGGTTTGCTATTACCGCGCAGCGGATGTGTGCCTCGTCACGCCATTGCGCGATGGCCTCAATCTCGTCGCGAAGGAATTCATCGGCGCCCAAGGCGATGACCCTGGCGTGCTGGTGCTCTCCGAATTTGCAGGCGCGGCCGTCGAGCTGCCGGAAGCCGTTCTGGTCAATCCGTATTCGCACCGCGACATGGACGCGAACATCGACAAGGCGCTCGATATGGAGCGCAGTGAACGCAAGCGGCGGATCTCTGTCATGAACGAGCGTGTGCGCCGTTGGGACGTTGATCACTGGGCGACGCACGTGCGCGAGCGATTTGACGGCGTGTCACCCGTGGGCAGCCAAAGCAAAGACGCCGCGTGAGGGCCGGCTCGTGTTGAACCCGATCGATCTCGGCATCATCGGCGCGTATCTCGCGCTCGTTCTCATCATCGGCGCCGCTGTCTCGCGCAAGGCGGCCAAATCCGGCGAAGAACTTTTTCTCGCCGGCCGCAGCCTGGGCTTTGCAGCGATTGGCCTTTCGCTGTTCGCGTCCAACATTTCATCGACGACGCTCATCGGCGTCGCCGGCGCAGCCTACCAAAGCGGGATCAGCGTTGCGCACTATGAGTTGATGGCCGCGCTCATTCTCATCTTCATGGCGGTTTTCACAATCCCAGTTTTCCTACGCGCCAGGATCACCACTATACCTGAGTACCTGGAGAAGCGCTTCGGGCCCATAGCCTGCAAATATGTCTCGGCGCTGACTATCTTCCTCTCGATCTTTGTCGACACCGCCGCCAGCGTTTACGCTGGCGTGCTTGTGTTGCAGGTGCTCGTGCCGGGCACGCCATTCTTGCCCGCATGTATTGCGCTTGCGACTTTTGCTGGCCTCTACACGGCCGCGGGTGGATTGCGCGCCGTCGTCTATACGGACGTGTTGCAGGCGATTGTTTTGCTGCTCGGTGCGGGCGTGATCACCTACGAAATCTTCGCGCAGTTCGACTTTTCCTGGGCCGCGGCCGCGGCGTCGATCCCGGCGCAGAACCTCTCCTTGATCCGGCCACTTGATGATCCGGCTTTGCCTTGGCTTGGCGTGATCGTGGGCTTGCCAGTCTTGGGCTTCTATTATTGGGGGACCAATCAATACATTATGCAGCGCGTGCTGGGTGCGCGATCGCTGGATCATGCGCGTTGGGGCGCGATGCTGGCTGCCGCGTTGAAGTTGTTGCCGCTGTTTTTGATGGCGATCCCAGGCGCGCTCGCACTCTCGCTGCTGCCGGATTTGGAAAACGGCGATCAAGTCTTCCCGGCGATGATCGTCAACTTCCTGCCGATCGGCCTCACGGGCCTCGTTATCGCCGGACTCATCGCTGCGATCATGTCGACGATCGATTCCACGCTCAACGCGGCCTCGACTTTGGTCATGTACGATTTCATCAAAGCCGATGAGCGGGGCTGGTCGCCACAACGCATCGTGTTTGCTGGCCGCTTGACCACAGTGCTGTTCATCATCGTCGCCGCGCTTTGGCCGTTGGTGATCCGCGATTTCCCAGGCTTGTTCAATTACATTCAGCAAGTCTTCTCCTACGCCGTGCCGCCGATCGCCGCCGTCTTCTTGCTGGGCATATTCTGGAAGCGGATGACCGGCGCAGCCGCTCTGACCACGCTGGCTCTCGGTCATGTCGCCGGCGCCGCGGTGTTGGTGTGGAAGATCTGGACGCAAAGTGCAGGTGTGAGTGATGGCCTGCCGCACTTCACCATCGTGGCGGGCATCACAACGGCCTTCTGCCTGGCCGTGGGCATAATCGCGACGTTGGTGACCACACAATCGCCGGAGCGTAGCGAGGGCTTGTTGTTCACAGGCGGCGAAGTCGCACGAAAGGGCTTGCTTGACTATCGCGTGCAAGCGGGCGTCCTGGTCTTACTTGTCGCCGCGATCATCTTGGCGTTCTGGTAATGGACGACAGCCGCGACCTTCAGAACTCGTCCAGGTCGACGATGCCGTCTGGCGCGTCTCGCGCGGTGCGTTGAATATCCAGCAATAACCTCTGCGCGGCGGCCTCCGCGGTGGCGAGAGCGTGTTCGATTTCGTTCATGGTCGCGTGGTCGTTGGTTGCGATCGATTCGACGCTGACCTTGCAGGCGCGGATGAACTGCACGAGTTGGCGCGCTGCATCAGCCGGTGATTGGCGATCCGGATTAGCCGGTTTGGTGACGTTCAATGCCGTGGCTCCCCGCACGTGACCAATTGGGGCTCGCGTCGCAGCAGCTCGGCCGTTGTGACGCTCACCGCCCACTCGCCGAGCAGGGAAGCCATTACGTCGTCAACGACTTCTGCCGATTGGTTGGGTAACGATGACGAGGCGATGGCGTCTGTAATGAAGACGAGTTGAACGCCGGTGCGCTCCGCATCGACCGCCGTCGCCACACAATCCTTCACCGCAGTGAATCCCATGACGAACGCGTGTTGGAGCGGCGGACGCGCCCTCGCGACCTCGGCGCTGTCGAACAACGACCAAGTTCGCTTCATCAGCAGCCGTTCGTTCGGGCGGGGCTCGAAGCCCGGGATTGGCACGCCGCGCGGACCGTCGGCTCGTGTGTGCACGTGCCAAACCGGCATCTCTTGTCGGCGCGCCGAAGCTAGGCATGCGCCCGCGTGCACCAGGGCCGCAGTGCCTCGCGGCGCATAGAGCTCATCGCGCGGATCCGCGTAGGCGCGCTGTAGGTTAAGACAAACTAGGACTGGTGAGGGGGAGCGTACAATTAGCATCAGCGCGCGCGCCCCCGCCCTGATGGCCGTTCCAGCACTCCTGGCCGATCCCATTCGCCTTCCGGTCGCAGCAACACCATGGCTGGCGTATCGAGGCCGATGACGTCTTCGGGCGGTTCAAGATCGCGCTCGATTTCAACGTACTCGTAGCCTGAGAAATTGAACTGAGGCCGGTCTGGCCGGAGCCGCACGTTTGCGGTGCGTAGCCAATATTTGAGTAACCGAGCCTGGATGTGGCCGAGGACACGGCGGTAGCCTTTGCGCGCCGCCATATCGAGCGCGGTCTTCACCAGCGCCGCCGACGCCTCGCCACTACGGTGCGTGGCGCGTATCGCAACGCGTTCGATCTTTGCGAAGTCAGCGAACCAACGGATTCGCATGGTGCCAATGGGTTCCTTGCCAAGGCGTGCGATCAGGTGGGTCGCACCCGCGAGATCGTTACCGTCGAATTCTTCACGATAAGGACAACCCTGCTCGCCCATATAGACCAAGGAACGCACGCTCCAGACTTCGAGCAAGCTCTCGATGTCTCGCACGACGCTGACCGTAACAGCGCGATTGGCAGGGCGCTTGGTGGGTTTCGTCATGTTCGTGCGCCGGCATTGAGCGCGGGCGAAATCAGGAAGAGCCCGGCCTGTGTGGCGTGCGGACGAAAACCGATCCGCTGCAGCGCGCGAGAACCATCGGGCGTCACGGCGCGCGCGAATGTCGGGACCGCCCAGTAGAGCAAACGGTGAATATCTATGCTGGCGAGCATCACAGCGCGTGCGCCGTCGTGGTTCGTGGCCGCAAAACCCCAGCCGTAATAGGCCGCGGGCTCTTCTCCTGCCCGCGAGACCAGCGTTGTATCGAGAGCTACGGCGTCGAATGCACCGCTTTCAAGCGCGGCGAGTCCAGCAGCGTTAATTGGGAAGGCGGCCAGCAAGCCGGTGAGCACCCCCTCTTGCCGCAAGCCAAAGACAGCCGCGCCAAAATGCGCCTGCAGCGCGAGGAACCGCTCCGTTGTCGCCACGCCATCGCCGATGAGTTCCGCCGCAAGGGAACGTGCTTCGCCCATTGCCACGTCATCGAGGACCTCAAGCGCATGCTTTGCCGCAACCGCCGCCACATTCTCAGGCAAGGTGTTGCGGCCATTTGGAGCTGTCGCTTCTGCGTACATATTCATCTTGCACTCCGTCCCAAGCGCGTGCCCTAATTGTACTGAGCAAAGAGCTGGCCAGCCTGAGTAGAGTTCCGATGGGGGTTGATAAGATTACCGAGCCGGGGACGATGCTGCCCGCGAGTGCGCGGGCTAATTGGTCGGATCTGCGGTTGTTTCTGCATGTCGCCGAAAGCGGCAGCATCAGCGCTGCGGCGAAGAGCCTGCAGATGTCGCAACCGACTGTGAGCCAGCGTCTCCGCGATCTTGAGCTTCGACTGAACACGCAGCTGGTGGCGCGGGGACCGAACGGAGTCGTTCTGACGGAGACTGGCCAACGCATCAAAGAGCACGTCGTAATGATGCAGCGTTCGGCATCGGCGATCGACAGGCTGATGCGCGAGTTCGACGACAAGCCAGATGGCCGGGTGAAGATCGTCGCGCCCGACGGCATTGGATCATTTTGGATCGGGCCGCGCATACCCGCGCTTCAACGCGCCAATCCGGGATTAACTCTTTCGATCGATGGCGGCTTCTGGCCCGACAACCCGGTGCAAGAAGAGATCGACATTTCGATCCAGTACGACGCGCGCAATTTTGGCGATCACGTCGTCGAACCGTTGGCGACGGTTCACTACGCAGCGTTCGCGTCAGAGGCTTACTTGAAGCTCTACGGTGCGCCGAAATCGCCAGCGGAGTTAGCGACGCACAGGACCGTGCATCATTCCGCCGTGCAGCTTCAGAAGGAAACCTGGGATCCCAAGGCGGAGGCAGTACGCACGCTGTCAGCTTACAATGTAGAGACGAACTGCAGCGCCACTCTGGTGATGTCAGTGCTGGCGGGCGCAGGCATTGCGTTTCTGCCGACCTGCGCTGCCTCGTTTATTCCGAGTATCACGATGCTGGGCGAGGAGCCTGCCGCCTCCCCGAAGCTCTATCTGGTTTATGACCCTGCGATTGCACGGGTCGCACGAGCGAAGAGCGTGCTCGACTGGTTGAAAGACATTTTCTCACCGGCCAGCAATCCGTGGTTCGCAGATGACTTCATACACCCACGCGATTTCGCGATGCGCCGAGGCGCCGGAACTCTCTCCTACGAAGCGCCAGAGTAACGCTGACGCTTCAGCTTGCCTTGATCTCGGCGAATGCGGCGAGGGCGCGAGCACGTGCCGCGGCGTGATCAACGATTGGGTGAGGGTAGTTTTCGCCCAAGGCCACGCCGGCTCTCTTCAGAACGCTTGCGTCGGCCTCCCAGGGTTTGTGCAACACATTGTCGGGCAGTCCCGCCAACTCCGGAACCCAGCGCCTTACATAGGCGCCATCGGCATCGTAGCGCTCCCCCTGCGTCACTGGATTGAAGATGCGGAAATAGGGTGAGGCGTCTGCGCCCGAGCCCGCCACCCATTGCCAGGACGCTGCATTGTTGGCGAGGTCGGCATCGCACAGCGTATCCCAGAACCAATCCTCTCCACGCCGCCAATCAATCAGCAGATGCTTAATTAGAAAAGATGCCGCAATCATGCGGGCGCGATTGTGCATGTAGCCGGTGGCCCACAGCTCACGCATGGCCGCATCAACGACGGGATAACCAGTTCGACCGCGGGTCCAGGCCTCGAAGCCGAGATCATCGTCGCGCCAGGGAAAAGCGTCGAACGTGCTTTTCCAGTTTGCCTCGGGCAGGTTTGGCCAATGAAAGAGCAGGTTGACGGAGAATTCCCGCCACCCGATTTCGGCCAGATACTTGTCCGGTCCGCGTCCAAGCGTTGAGTGTTGTGCGGTGGCGGCTTCGACTTTGGCTCGCACCTGCACCGGTGAAATCTCACCGAAGTGGAGATGCGGCGAAAGCCGCGACGTACCGGTGGCACCCAATTGATCACGGGCCTCTGGATAATCCGCCAAGCGCTCTTCGATAAACACATCGAGCGCACGCAACGCGCCAGCTTCGCCGGGCGTCCATTCCGGTTCGAACCCTTTTGCCCAATTGGGACGTGACGGCAGTAGCTGCCAAGTCGCAAGCGCATCGCTCGAGATGTGGCCGGAGAAACCATTGAACCGCTTCGTGGCCGGCACTGGCGCACGCGAAGCCATTTGCAGACACGCCCGCCAGAACGGGGTGTAAACTTTGAACGGTTCTCCGGACTTTGTCTTGACCGTCCAAGGCTCAAACAGGAGTGCGCCGTTGCAGCTTGTAACTTCCACTCCCGCGCTGTTGAGCTTCTCTTTCAGCGCGGTGTCGCGTGCGATCGCGTAAGGCTCGTAGCATCTATTCCAAATCACTGCGCCGGCGCCGCTCTCCTCAATGAGCTGCGGCAATACCGTTTCGGGATCCCCGCGCCGTAGCGTCAGCGCGCCGCCGTGCTTCGCGATGTCGCGGCCGAGCGATTCCAAGCTTCGGTGCAACCACCAGCGCGACGCGCCGCCAAGCTTCCAGCGGCCCGGCGTCTCGTCGTCCAGCACGTAGAGCAAGATAAGGGGCCGCTTGCTAGCGACGGCGGCACTTAGAGCCGGATTGTCACCAAGCCGCAGATCTTGCCGCAGCCAAACAATGGCTGGTGCACTCATTGCACTTGGGCCAACGCGTTAGGTTGAGGAAGCGCCGCGGTGTCGCGCGTGATGACAAGCGACACGCGTGCAACACGGAAGCCAAACCAGCCGACATTAGCATTGTTCAAGACCGCGCCTTGGCCATCGAGTGCTAGCAGGTCGCGAAAGCGCACTTGCCGCCCACGTCCGTTCTCGCTCGGCAGGCGCACGTCGTACTCAAGGCGAAACACCGGACCATCCTGATAGCCGCGCGCGGCGCCGATAACGTCTTCGCGTGTTCCCGACCATTCGCCACTCGGCTGGCGCGTGAGCACCCAAGTCTTGCGATCGCGCTCGCCGTCGTCATAGACGAAATCTTCGATCAGGGTGAACACCTCGCCAGTGAGGCTGCCACTAAGGTGTGCCGTGAATCCGCGCTGCGTCCCTGTGATGGCGCGGAAGTCCCCGCGCGCGGTGGTTCGACCCAAGAGATCGCGCTCCAGTACAAATGACGCTTCGGAGGCGTTGCTCGGGCGAGCGGGCGCTGTTGCGCATGCAGTTAGGAGGCCGCCCGCGACCGTCAGGGTCAGCAGCAATTTGATGAATGTCGGCATGGACCGCGTACGTACAGAAAGCGCGGCCGGATTTGCGCTGGACTCCGTTTTTCTGTTCCCACGGTGGTCGGGGTGGCCCCCTAATTGCGCCCCGCGCGTGGGCGTAGCGTATGAGCGGCAAAGAAATCCCAGATTGTGTCGCTGGCGTTGAAGTCGAGGTTGGTAGGACCGAAGAAGTCCGCCTCCATCAGGCCCTCCGCCCCAGGCCAAGTGTGGCCGCCGCCATTGATCAGATAGTAGACGACGTCTTTGCCCTCGTCGCAGCCATTGGGCACGTAACGGACTACGTGCGTGCCCGGCGAGCGGCCGCTTTCGGCGAACGTCGTGCTCGTGCCGCGAACATCGCAGCCATTGCGGCGCGCGAACACCGCGACCGTCTCGCGCACCGTTCTGGTGATGCGGATCGGCTCGCCACCCTGTGGATTGGCGACCTCAACGCCCTCGATCGGCACACTCGGATCGGCGCTGCCGTGCATGAGCAGGATCGGCGTCGGCGGACTGCGCTGACAGTGCCGCGACAGTTCTACATAAAGTGCCGCTCCGACCTCCGCGAAGGCCGCAAACGTATCGCCGGCCGAGCAGGCCATGCGATGGGTCATGAACCCACCATTGGAGAATCCGCCGAGATAGAGCCGTGTGCGGTCGATGTTGAAGTCTACCGCGAGGTCATCCATCAACGTTGTGAGGAAGCCGACATCGTCTTGCGGCAAGGTCGACCGCTGGCCTGTGAGCGAGATGCTCCTGCCAGCCAAATCGAACTGCGCGTTCCATTCATTGTCGAGCCCCTCGGGATAGACCACGATGAAGTTGCGCTGGGCCGCAACGTCATTCATGCCGCTGATCACCGCCATAGAAGCAGCGTTGCTTGGCCGCCCATGCAAAAGCACGACGACCGGCGTTGGTCGCGACGGATCGTAGTCCGGCGGCGCGTAAACAATCCAAGCGCGCGAGCGCCCTCCCGTTGAGCGCGCATCGGGCAGCGAAAAGCCAGCGCGGTCGAAGAAGAAGCTGTCAGTTAGCGCGGTCGCGTCGACGCCTTGGCGATTGAGCGCGTAGCGATCACTTACGCGGAACCAATTGTGACTGCCGCCGGCGACGCCGACATATGCCACGGATCCGCCGCTGCACGTCGCAAAGATCTCGCTGCCGTCTCGCCCAGTACTGGTAGGGGCGCCGCAGCCATTCACACCCTGCCAGAACGCCACCATTTCGTTGGCGCTCAGCCGGCGTTGTTGCGAGTTGGGAACCGGGTCGCCGCCATCGACCGGGAGACCTTCGTCTCGACGTCCTTGCATCATCAGGATTGGAGTTGGTCGCGGGTTGGCGCACTGATCGCGCTGGTAGGTCCACAGCAATGCACTCACTGCCGTTACGCCGGCGATCCGCAGATTGCCCTGGCAGACAAGCGTGAAAGCCAGGCTTGCGCCGCTGTCAAAGCCTGTGATGAAAACGCGGCTGGGGTCGATCGTGTAGTCGAGCGTCGCGGCCTGGATGGCGGCGGCGATGAAGCCCGCGTCATCGGCAGGATCTCCGCGGCGTCTCAGCAACGTATGGCCGCCGTCATTCCAAAAGCCGCCCGAAGCCTCCGGATAAATTACAATTGCCCCGCGCGCTTCCGCCACTTCGCCCAGGCCGCTCTGCGCATGCAGCGCTTGTGGTGACGAGAAGCGGCCATGCAGAGCGACAATTAGGGGCGCAGGTGTTCCGCGCTGGTATGTCGACGGCTCGTAGACGCCGACAAAGCGCGTCAGTCCATCATGGCCGTAGCCGCGCATTTGGAGGGCGCGCGCATAAGTCGGCGAACCTTGAGCATGCGCCGACGCAAACGTTAGCGTCGCTGCAATTACCGTCGCGAGAAATCGAATAAGCATGGTCGCGAATCCCGAGTGGAAGACCCAGGAAAGGCCTCCGCGCCCAGTGATGCCAAACACAAGTCCGCGAGATGCTACGAAGTGGCGTGAGTTTGCGACTAACGTTCCTTCAGGCCCGCTTGCTTCATGCGCCAGATCAAATGATCCAGCCGATCCTGCCCAAAGAAGGGTTCGTCCTGGAATACGAAAAGCGGTACGCCCCAGTGACCTGCATTGCGTTGGTCGGCTTCGTTTTGCGTGATCTCGCCCGCCAGCGCCTCATTGCGATCGCGGACCTCGGCCTCAAGAGCGCCGGGATCTAGACCGGCTTCTGCCGCGGCGTTGGCCAGGTGATCGCCTTCATGCCAGTTGTCGACCTCGCCGGACCAAATCTTGTGCGAAGCGCGTCGCGCAAACTCGAACCCGCGCCCCGCATGAGTTGCCGCGATCGCCAAACGGCTTACGCGATGTATGTAGGGTTGCTCCGCCGCTACTTCGCCGCTGCTGATGTCCATGATGATCGGGTCGGGTCGCGGCCAGCGATAGGGTATGTCGTTCATCTGCGAGATGCGAAATGTGTCGCGCAGCAAATAAGGCGGCCACAGCGGATTGACGTTCTTGAAGAAACCCGGAATCCGGATCGCGATCGGCGTGACGATGCGCATGCGCGGCGCCAGATCGTAGCGTGCAATCAATTGCTCTACCTGCGGCGCCGCCAAGTATGAGTAGGGGCTGCGGAACGAGAAGTAGTAGTCGAACTCAAGCGTCATGCTTACCCCGCATATTTCGGCGCGAATTGTTCATCGGTGACGGCGCGAATGGCGCCTTCAAGGTCAGCCAAATACTCATGCGCGACCTCGTTGTGCTTTGGCGAGAGCATCAGATGCAGCGCGCGCGGTGCTACAAGCGCTGCCGTGAACCAGCCTCGTTTATGCATTTGAGCGTAGATACGCAGCGCATCGATTTCAGGGTGTGCAAATGAGATGATGCCAAGTTGCGGTTTGCCAAGAACTTCGAAGCCAAGCTTCTTCACTCCCGCCTCAATCTTCTCGCGCGCCGCGGTGACCTCACCTTGCTTGCGTTTGTAACCCTCGACGCCGAGGAAGTTCATCACCGCCCAGGCCGCCGCGATCGCGCCTCCGGGACGCGTGCCCGCTAGTGATGGGGTGATCATCCGGCCAAGCGGCCAGGGGCCAGCGTCGAACGTCATGAATTCACGCAGCGCTTCGCTGCGGAAGAACACCGTTGAGGCGCCCTTCGAGGCATAGCCATATTTGTGCAGATCTCCGGAGATGGACCAAACGCCCGGCACAGCGAAGTCAAAAGGTGGCAAGTTCGCGCCATTCATCCGCACGAACGGCGCGATATAGGCGCCAACACACGCGTCGACATGGAGCCAAACGTTCCTACGCTCAGCCAACTCGCCAAGCGCCTCGATTGGATCAATCAGACCAAACGGGAAGCATGGCGCCGAGCCGACGATCATCAGTGTGTTCGCATCCAACGCCGCTTCCATGGCCGCAACGTCAGCAAGGTAGTCCTTCACCGGGATGCGGCGCATCTCGATGTCCATCACCATGCATGCTTTGTCGAACGCAGGATGAACGCTCGCCGGCGCGACAATATTCAGTGGGCCGCTCAACCCACGCTTGGCGCGTGCGTGATCCCGCGCGGTCTTCACGGCAAGAAAAATGGAATCCGTGCCGCCACTCGACATTGCGCCGGCCGCGCCGGGAGGCGCATTCAGCAGTGCTGCACCGGCTGCAACGACCTCTCGCTCCATCTGCGCCAAGCTCGGAAAAGCAGCGGGGCCGAGGCCATTCTCCTCGGAGAACAGCGCGTACGCCGCCTTTTTCACCTGCTCGACCTCGGGGCCGGCGTTGAAGATGTACATGCCCGTACGCCCATCACGCCATTTGACGTCGCCTTCAGCCAGCGCGCGCATCTTCGCCTCGACTTCGCTCCACGGTGCGCCGCGTTCTGGCAGGGCTGCTGACATTGGCTCTCCTCCGTTTTCCCGCACCAAACACGCCGAGCGGGCGCCGTTCAAGCTTCACCTTCGGCCAATCTTCCGTAAGGTGCCTGCGGGGACGTGACGCGGGAGGCGGTGATGGCGAAACGAGCGTGGGTTGGGGCGATTTTTGGGCTGGCGGCGCTGTGCGTGAGCGCGCCTGCCGCCGCGCAGACGCGTCTCTTCTCCGACAATTCTGAACTGCCGATCATCGTCGAAGGTCCGCTCAATGATTTGGTCCGCCGTTCCGCGCGCAGCACCGATCCCTTTCCAGCTGCCCTCACCATCGACAATGAGCGCTTCGATATGGAGCTTTCCGCGCGCGGCTTTTCGAGGCGGACCCGCGGCATCTGTCAGTTTCCACCGCTACGCATAAATCTCAGTGGGCCACGCGACTCGCGCCGCGAGACAATAATGCGGGGCCAGAACAGGCTGAAGCTGGTGACGCGCTGTCGCTCGGGCGCAACTTACGAGCAGCTGATTGTGCTCGAGTATCTGACCTACCGTCTCTACAATGAGATCACGCCTTTAAGTTATCGCGTGCGCCCCGTGCGCACGACTTATCGCGATACTGCCGGGCGCCGTCGCGAAGAAGTACAATTCAATTTCCTGATCGAAGATGTCGACGATCTCGCGAGCCGCAACGGGCTCGAGGCCATCGACGTGCAATCCGGCGAGGTGCCGTCGAGTCAATTGAACCCCATGCAGGCGTCCATTGTTGGCATGTTTCAATATATGATCGGCAATCTCGACTGGGACATGGTGCAGGGCCCGCCAGGCGAAGAATGCTGCCATAACGGCAAGCTCTTGGCCGCCTCGGAGACAGCGCGTCAGAACGTGATGCCAGTGCCCTATGATTTCGACTATTCAGGCTTCGTGAATGCGCCGTACGCGGTGCCCCCTGAAGGGGCGCCCATTCGTCAAGTACGCCAGCGTTACTATCGCGGACTCTGCCGCTTCAACGAGCAAGCGCCAGCGGCGGCTGAACTCTTCCGCGCGCGCCGCGATCGTTTGTATGCGGTGATCGACGCAGAAACGCGGCTAACGGACAGCCGCCGCGCCGCGGCGCGGGAATACATCGAGAGTTTTTTCGAGATCCTCGACGACCCGCAGCGCTTCCAACGCCAGATGTTAGATAACTGTCGCCGTTAGTTCGCCGCCGCAGCAGTCGCCGCACATTGGGTTTGCTCAAGTTCTGCGACCGGCCCCGTTCCGCCATCGAGCGCCACGATTTGGCGGAGGTAGGCGCAGGTCTCTTGCGGCGTTGAGGCCGTTAGCGGGACGCGCTGCCCGCGATGGACGGTCGTCCAGCTGCCGTTCTCGAAGATCAGGAACGCATGCGGGTCTTGGTGGCCGCGCGGCACTGCTATGTCGGCTACCAGCACGCGCCCATTGAAGCGCGGTAGCACCGTGGACGTCACTTTCGTGTGGCCGACGATGACGCGCGCCACACCTTGCGCACGCAACACGTTTTCCAAGTTCGGTGTTTCGGCGGCTTCGGCGTTCTGCGAGAGGCCGCGATACCAAAGCGGGCCTTCCTGATTTTCGAGGATTCCAAGATCGCTGGACGTCGGGCTCGCATTCAGCGCAGTGTTTACCGCGAGGTTCATCTCCCGCCGCGGGGCCGCAGCAAACGATGGCCCAAGGCCAGCATGCAAGAACAATGAATCGTTGATCCGGATCACTGCGTTATGACGTGCGATCCATCGCCCGTAATAGCCGCGCGGTCCCCACGCCTCGCGGTGCTCAACCCAACCCAACGGATGCTCCGCATCCCATTGGGCGCGATAAGCTTCGTCGAAGGTCGGCAAGCCGCTGGCCGGGGGGGTGCGCTGCAGCGCACGGACATATTGTTGATAGTACCGATCGCGTGTCCGGGCCGAGCGCGATGTGGCGAAGGCCGCGTACTCACCGGGATGCACGTAGCGGAGATCGCCATAGACATTCATCGCTTCGTGGTTGCCGATCAGCGCATGCACGCGCCCGCCGGCGCGCTGTGCCGCTGGTTCGAGCTGCATCAGTAGGTCCATGATCATGCGGCTATTGGGGCCGCGATCAGGAATGTCACCGAGCTGCACGAGGTGGGTTTGCCCGCCTGTCCAACGATTGCGCGCATCGATGAGGGCGGCCGTGCGCAGCATGTCCGTGAACTTCTCGTAGTCGCCCTCCAGGTCGCCGATCACAACGATGCGCGCGACGCCATCCCACCGCTCCTGGCGCGCCTGCGCAAAGGCCGGGGCGGAGAACAAGGAGAGCGCAGCAAGAATGCCAAGCGCGGCGCGAAGAAATCTCATCATGGCACCCGAGCGTAACGCGTAAGTTGAGGTTGGTCATTGCCGCCCTCATCGGCGACGACAAGCGATCCATCGGCCATCACGGCCACACCCTCAGCCTGCCGGTGGGAATCACCCAATCGGCGCGCGGAAAGCACTTCACCTTCCGATGAAAGCTCAACCAATGCAGCGCTCCGAGATGAAAGCACCAGGATGCGCCCGCTCGCAGCGTCGATCGTGACATCGGACGGGGTGAAAGAACGCGCTCCCGCGGCGTCCGCGTAATCGTCTGGTGAGCCGCCCCACGGCTCTGCCGTACCGCCGCCGATAGGCCACATCCTGAGTGCCGCGCGATCTTCCATGCGCCGACTGTAGATACGCTTGCAGGCGAGAATGAGACTTTCGTTGGCCGCCCGGTAGGCCACGCCTTCGACCTCGCAATTTTCCTCTAACCCCGTGTTGGCGCGATCGTAGGAGACATTGCCGCGGTCTTCGCCTTCGCGGAATCGATAGAGTCTGCCGGTGCTGGTGGTGAGCCAAAATTCGCCGGAAGGCGTGATCGTGAGTCCCTCGAAATCTCCCGTCACGATGGGATCACCTATCGCGAACCATTTCACGATGCCGCCGTCCGCGGCATTGATCTCGTAGATCACGCCGATCTCGTCGTCGTGAGCGAAGAGGCGACCATCTGGCGCTACCGCTAATCCTGAGACCTCGCGCAAGCGATCCGGCAGGAAACGAGTTATGCTCAGCTCGGTTGCGAACAAAGAATTGTTCGCGGTGCCGGCGGTCGATGAGCCGCACGCCGCGAGCAGCAGCGTCGCCATGGCCAAACCGACCTTCAGAAAAGTCGTTATCATGCCCGTCCCTAACCCCCATACGGCGCGAGGTCGAGCCGCGAAGTCATGCCGCGCTGTGGTTGCGTCTGCAATGGTGGACAAGTTCGCAACAGCGACGCAAGAAAACGCCCTGGAGAGCACGAAATGACTACGGATAGGCCGGTGTCCGCGCCGGCAGGCGAAGCGTATGAAACCGATGTGATTATCGTCGGTGCGGGTCCTGTGGGCCTCTTCGCTGCGTTTGAGCTGGGCTTACTCGATCTCAAAGCGCACATCGTTGACGTTCTCGATCGGCCCGGCGGTCAATGTGCCGAACTCTATCCAGAGAAGCCAATCTACGACATTCCGGGATTGCCAATTGTCACCGGACAAGGACTCACCGACGCGCTCATGCAGCAGATCGCGCCGTTCAAGCCGACATTCCATCTGAACCAGATGGCGGAGTCGCTACAGCGGCTGCCTGATGGCAAGTTCACGCTACGCACTGAGCTTGGCAGCACAATCACCGCGCCCGTTCTCGTCATCGCCGCAGGCGGGGGCTCGTTCGTGCCACGCAAGCCTAAGATTGAGGGGCTCGAAGCCTACGAGGGCACGAGCGTTCATTACTCAGTGCGTCAGATGGAGCGCTTCCGCGGGCGCGATATTGTTATCGCGGGCGGTGGTGATAGCGCCCTCGACTGGACGCTTTTCCTGCAGCCGATAGCGAAGACGACAACGCTCATTCACCGGCGCGATGATTTCCGCGCCGCGCCGCACTCAGTTGCGCAAATGCGCCAGCTCGTGGCCGAGGGCAAAGTGCGTTTGGAGATCGCTGATCTCAAAGGCGTTGCGGGTGAGGGGGCGCAGATTAACGCCATCAATTGCTTCACCAAGGAGAAGGGCGCCTACGACATTGCCTGCACCGATCTGCTGGCATTTTATGGACTTACTATGAAGCTCGGTCCCATCGCCAACTTCGGCCTGAACCTCAACGAGAACCTCATCCCGGTCGACACCGAGAAATTCCAAACCAACGAGCCCGGCCTCTTCGCCATCGGCGATATCAACACCTATCCGGGCAAGCTGAAGCTCATACTCAGCGGCTTCCACGAAGGCGCGCTGATGGCGCAAGCGGCGTTCAAAGTCGCGCGTCCAGGCGAGCGTCTCGTGTTCCTTTACACAACGTCTTCGACCGATCTGCAGAGGAAGCTGGGCGTACAATAGGCCCGAGAACCCGGTAAAACGATCTGCGCCCTTGAGCCGCTGCGCCCTGAACGCCTAAGCTCCAGCCAAACCACTTGGGGACGATTTCCATGAATTTCCGCCATATCTTGTCAGCGGGTGTGATCGCACTCGCGGCTTGCGCCACATCGGATCAACAGGGCGCGGCGCCCGCCACCAATATCGGGGCGTTTCAATATGCGCCGCTTTCTTCGCAGGCTTTGATCGAACACGTGCGCGTTCTTGCCTCGGATGAATTCGAAGGCCGCGCGCCAGGCACCGAAGGTGAGCGTCGCACGATCGAGTATCTGCAGCGCGCCTTCGCTGCCGCCGGCCTTGAGCCTGGCGTTTCGCTGCCGGATGGCAGCCGCTCTTGGCTGCAAGAAACCACGCTCGTGGCCGCAACACTCACGACGCCGCCGACGTTGACGCTCGCCGGCCGTGATGGCGCGCGCAACTACACCTACGCTACGCAGTTCTCCGCCTGGACGCGCCGCCTTGATCCAACGGTCGATATTCAGAATGCGCCGCTCGTGTTCGTCGGCTACGGCATCAACGCGCCCGAACTCGGCTGGAACGACTACGAAGGCGTCGACATGCGCGGCAAGATCGCCGTGATCCTGATCAACGATCCCGATTTCGAAACCGGCGACGATCGCGGCTTCGGCGGCCGCGCCATGACGTATTATGGCCGCTGGACCTACAAGTTCGAGGAAGCGGGCCGCCAAGGCGCAGCTGGCGCCATCATCATCCACGAGACCGCGCCTGCCGCGTATCCTTGGGCTGTCATTCAATCTTCGACCGGCAGCGCGCGTTGGGACATCGTTCGCGAAGATCGGGGCGCAAGCCGTGCTGGTTTCGAGGGTTGGATCAACAATGAAGTGGCGATGGAGACTTTCCGGCGCGCCAATCTCGATTTCAACGAGTTGAAAGGGCGCGCTCAGCGCCCAGGCTTCCGCGCCGTGCGTATGAACCTCACCGGTTCGATGCGCCTTGAAACACGCACCGAAGAACGCACGACCTACAACGTCGTTGGCGTTTTGCCGGGCACGCAGCGTCCGGACGAGACGCTGATTTACTCCGCCCACTGGGATCATCTCGGCCATTGCCCGGCGATCAATGGAGATGACATCTGCAACGGCGCGCTCGATAACGCGACCGGGACGTCGGCGCTCATCGAACTCGCCCGCCGCTTTTCGGCTGCGGGCCGTCCGCAACGCAGCGTGGCGTTTATCGCGCTGACCGCTGAAGAGCAGGGCCTGCTTGGCGCACTCTACTATATGCAACATCCTGTGTTTGCGCCGCGCAACACGGTGGCCGCGATCAACATGGACGGCATCAACAATGCCGGCCGCACGCACGACATCGAGATCGTCGGCTACGGTCAGAGCGAAATGGACGATCTGATCACCCAAGCCGTGCAAGCGCAGGGCCGCCGCGTCGCGCCGGATTCTTCGCCGGAAGCCGGTTACTTCTATCGCTCCGACCATTTGCACTTCGCTCAACTCGGCATCCCAGTGCTCTACACCTCGAACGGTGTCGATATGGTCGAAGGCGGCGTCGAACGTGGCAACGCGATCAACGCCGCCTACGTCGCCAACAATTATCACAAGCCATCGGACGAAGTGACGGCCGATTGGGACATGACCGGCGGCGCCGAAGATCTCGAAGCGCTCTACGCGGTCGGCCGCGGCCTGGCGGATTCTAATCGCTGGCCGGAATGGCGCGCTACGTCCGAATTCCGCGCCGCGCGCGTGGAATCGCGGCGCTAAGCGAACGCATCGCTGAGGCGCGCGCCATCGTTACGCGCCTCAGTGGTGGAGGCGCCAAAGCGGGAGCAGGGCGCGTGGGACGCGCTGGTTTAGTTCCTGTGATGCGTTGCGCGATTGCTCGTACAACGCCGCGTGTCGCCACGCGCCCATTGCGATTGTTATGCGCCGGGCCGTCACGGGGAGGTTTTTCACTCCCTTGGATCGGTCCCCGGCGGCGTGCGGAGTTTGCCTTGCTCCGGTGCGCTCCCACGGTTTGCGCCTTACGCTGCTCTCCCGTGGGCTTCTGTCTGGGCCGGATCGTCTGGTCCAAACATCACGCTCAATCGCGACCCTCGCGCTCGCTTGGCTCGGCTAGCCTGTGAACCTCCCGTGCGAGGGATGCGCGCATGATACGAGTGGTTGGAAGGTGTGGGATAGATTTTGTGCTGCGCGTTGATTTTGTTGGGTGGGAGCCAGGTTGGGTGTGGGATAGCCATCTGGCACAAAGCCGACATTCCGCAAGCCATGTTCACCGGCCGGAAGTCGCCGATAGCGGACATTCAACCGCTGCGGTCTGCACCTCTGCGCGGGCGTAGCTGTCAGAACCGATCTGACAGCAGTGAGCGCGTGGGCCCCAATTTCGCGACCGTCAGACTCTCTCCATCGACACCGTTACTCGCTTGCGCGGAGCCTCTCAGCCAGAAGTCGGACTACGGTGATGTGAGGCGCGCGATCGCCGTCGGGCGCGAATACCTCCAGAGGCAACTCCGGGGTAATGCCACGCCCCTCCCACAACACTCCGTGATGATCACGGTACGCTTCATTCGATATGGTCACCACCCAACCGTTCGGCAGCGTTTTCGCCAGAACGTCCGAAAGCGCTCCGCGGGTCGCGGCGCCGGCGTGGGTGACATTCGGCAGACTGCGCAACGCCAGCGTAAGCGTTTCGCCGCCGCTGACCGTCACGTCGCTCGTGAGTACGTAAACCTGGCCCGTAAAGCGCCTTCCCTCTGCGGGATGGACGAACGCCTCGTGTGAGTATGGCGAAGCCGCATCAGCGGGCGACTTGCTATAGGCGAGGGTATCGGATGACGCGAACCGCCCCGCAACAGCCCGACTGATGAAGTCGTAGCCGCCGAGGTTTATGCTCAGATCGAGGATGACGCCGCGCACGCCTGCAGCTTCAAAGCGCGCGAGCGCATCCTCCATCGCGGCGTCCAGCACAATCAGATCGCCGCCCGGATCGTCAAACTGTCGACTGGCGTATCCGCCGACAGTGTAAAGCGCGATGTACCCGATGTCTCCGCCGATGATTCCGTACTGAATGAAATCGTTTCCCGCCATCACGCCCGCGCCGCCCAGTATGGATTGAGAGATATCCTGCTCCCAATAGGCCAGACGCCAGGCGCGCAGAGCATCGCGCGGTGTCAGGGTCCGCGCAGCCTCTGCTTGCTCAATCGCCCTTTGCGTGCGCCCGTCATTGGCTTCGAACACATGGCGTGTGCCGTTGAACTCACCTGCAAGGCTCAAATGGCCATCCTCGATGTTGCGCAACATTGAGGTGAGCAGCGCGAACAAGTCCGCGTCGCTCATGTGCGGTCGCAACTGAGCACGTGCAGTCGCAACCTCTCGACCCCAGTCAACGCCATAGAGTTCGAAGAACCCATAGTGTGCGCCCATGAAGCTGACGAACGCGTCGAAATTGCCGACAGGTGTATTCGGAGGCGGCGACGCGCATTCGGCGGGGACCGCCGCAATCCGCTCAAGCTGATAGGGATATGGTTCGGCCGTCGCCCGAACCGTCAACGATCTGCCATCCGGCGTCAGGCTGAACTGATCCATGAACTCGAGAAAGGTGCTGTCATCCTCGCCGAACGGGATGCACAGAACGGGTGTCGCGTTAAAGAGTTCGAACCCGCCGTCGGCGATCGCGACGATCTCGCCGTAACCGTTCGACCGCCAAACGCCGTTGAGCTCTGGGGGTAAGCTGGTCGGATCAAGTATTCCGCTAATTGGCGCCGGCGCCACGTTTGCGCACGCGCCAAGCGCGACGCTGATGGCCAAAACCACAAGTCGACGAACCATATTCGAACCCCCGTGAGTGGGTCAGAACCATAGCGAACTGCGGGATGCCAATTTCGGCTAATTACGTTGTACAGCCGCCGAATACGGTCCAATTTCGCCACCATGCCGACGAAAAACGCCAAGCCACTAGAACTCGACGAATTCGACCGTGCGATTCTTCAGATCGTGCAGCGCGACAATCTCATGAGCCACGCCGCCATCGGTGAGCGCGTGGGTTTGTCAGCCTCCGCCGTTCGTCGCCGCCTCGCCGCCATGCGCGAAGACAAGGTCATCGCTCGCGATGTGGCGATCGTTGACGCCAATACGTTCGGCGTAACGCTAATTGTCACCGTGACGTTCGCCGTTGAAACGCCGGAGCGCTACGCCGCATTCGAGGCCCAGGTTCAGGAGCTGTCGCAAGTGCGCCAATGCTATCATGTCGCCGGCAGCGCCGATTACATTCTAATCGTGCACGTGCCTTCGCTCCAATTCTACGAAACGTGGTCCATGGAGCAATTCATGCGTAACGACGCGATCCGCCGATACGATTCCGTCGTCGCGTGGTCTTGCAAGAAATTCGAGACCGCCATTGATAGCGCGGACTTATAGGTCCCGGCTTCTCGCCGCCGCGATGGAACTTCAACAATTGCCAATGACTGCTTGAACGAATTCAATTGGGCCAGACCCGGCCGACTTCCTGATTTCCCAACTCCTCCGGGTCGCTCCAAAGCTGCCGGCCGTGACGTTGCGTGCGCGAGGGTTCGCCGAACTCAGCCATTTGGAATTCGATGGCGCCGTCGCAGTTTCAGTTTGACACGGCGGAGGTCGAAGGTGAGTTCACATGCGAGGACGGCGTCTGCTGCGTCGGTGGCGAAGCGGGATGCCGACTGCAAGAACGACAGGTAGTCAGCAGTGATACCTGCGCCGCGGCCGAATGTCTGAAATGGGCCAACCGTAGCCGCTGGGACAAATTCCTACCAATGTCCTTTCGACCCTGCAGGAAAAGGCCGTGGTACGCGTCCGGCGAATAGCGGACTCAACAAAGAGGTCTCGCATTTTGTTGGCCCGCAGTGCTGCCAGGGGTGGGATAGATTTCTCTTCTGGCCCCATGGGAGGTCAGCGGCTCAGGCGGACGCTAGCGGTCGAATGAAACGTTTGGCGAAACTGCTCTCGCCGTTCCACCGCCCTCAGCTCGTAGTCTTCGAACAGGCAGCTTGCTTCGGCAACAGCTGCAACGACACGCACCTCTGCACCTTGCCCATCTCGCGAATGCCGCCTTTCGAGAAATCTGCCAAGCAAACCAAGCGCCCACGGGATGGAGCAGACCCACACGGAGCGTCGCACAATTGCAGTCTGTGTTGAAGGTTGGAGGCCGCGGAACTGTTCGCGCAGCGTGAAGAGGCTCGCAGCCAGCGCCGGGTCGGCAACGGCGCGCTCATCGATCAAACTAATCAGATCGGCGCCAACCAGGTGCGGATGGTTCTGGTAGAACTCCATCAGATCTCGAAGTTCGCCGGGTGCAACGACGCCCGAGAATTCATGAACCCGAAGGTCCAAAGAGTCATTGAAGAGCGCGACGATCGTCATTAGGCCATGGATGGCTCGTATCGGTTTCCGCCCTCTTAAGCAGACGCACTCGATTGAGGAAGCGTAAGCGCTGAACGCCCTCCGGCTTACACTAATTGCATTATAACGGGCGCATAATGCTTCTGCGCTGCCTGTGTTGATTGATGGTGGCGCGCCACACACGTGTGATTGCGCGAGTGTCTCGAACCCAGTTCTGAAACGCTCGGTTCCCGAGGTCAGGAACCAACTAAACCTCTCGCCTTTGTTTGCGCGCTGACACAATGTACGCGCAAACATCTCTGGAATGGCGTCAATGCAAGGTAGCGATCAGCCACAACCTGCTCCTCTGATGATCGAAGACGCCGCTGCGCTTCTAGCGGCGATCGTGGCTTCTTCTAGTGATGCCATCCTAAGCAAGACCCTGGACGGCGTAATAACGAGCTGGAACACGGCTACCGAGGAGTTGTTTGGCTATTCCTCATCCGAGATCATTGGCCAGTCTATCCGTCGGCTCATTCCGGCAGACCGTCAGAACGAAGAGGATGAGATCCTCGCTCGCATCTCAGCCGGTGAGCGAATTGAGAACTATGAGACTGTGCGCGTCCATAAGAACGGCAATCTGATCGAAGTGTCTGTCACTATTTCGCCCGTGCGAGGCGCACAGGGTGAAATCATAGGCGCATCCAAGATTATTCGCGATATCACCGAACGGCGACGGGCAGAGCGGCGTATCAAGGCGCTCATGTCTGAGGTCAATCACCGCACTAAGAACTTGCTTGGGCTGGTTCAAGCGATTGCACGCCAAACGGCAGCCGCACACCCTACCGATTTCCTCGAGACATTTGATAAGCGTCTGCAGGCTTTGGCGGCAAACCAAGACTTGCTCATTAGCACCAGTTGGCGCGGTGTTGGGCTGCGGGCGCTTGTGGAAGCGCACCTACAGCCGTTCGCCGATGCCGTGCGCAAACGTGTCTCAATCAGCGGCCCAGACTTGGTGCTGAGCGCTCAGGCCGGACAAGACCTGGGCATGGCCATGCACGAGCTGATGACGAACGCCGCGAAGTATGGCGCGCTGTCTAACGATGCCGGCGAAATCGACATTGCATGGACTGTCGGCCCGGACGAATTCGCAATGACGTGGAACGAGCGCGGCGGACCCGCCGTTACCCCTCCGCAAGCAACAGGATTCGGCGCTAAAGTGCTTAAAGTGTTGGTCCCCTCAAGCCTGAACGGCGCGTCCGAGCTGACGTTCGGTTCGGCTGGTGTTTCCTGGCGCCTCGCTTGCCCGTGCGACTCGCTGGTTGCAGACGCCTCGTCGAGCGGGCTCGCGTGAAGCGACTTTTGCTCGTCGAAGATGAAGCGATCATCGCCTTTGACTTGGCTGAACAGTTAGCCACGGCGGGCTTTGAAAACGTGAGCATTGCAACTTCACTGGCTGCTGGCTTGGCTCAATGCGATGCCTGCGATGTCGCTGTGATCGACGTCAATCTCGGTCGCGGCCAAACCTCAGAGCCAATCGCCGCGAAACTCACGACCATGGGCCGGCCTTTCGTGGTCGTTACCGGTTACGGGGTCGATCAATTGCCGGATGTGTTCACAACGGCTCCTGTGTTGCGAAAGCCCCTCAATTTTCCGTTGTTGGTGCGTGAGCTGAACCGCCTCTGAGTGATCTAAGGCAAGCGGCAATTCCCTGGTTCTGTTGACGCGCCAGCGTTCCAGAAACTGGACGTGCCCGAAAAAAAGGGACTCTATGAAGACGTTTCACATCTTATGTGACTTTTATTCGCTTGCCGCGCGTGCGAGGGCGTTGCAGATGCCGCGCGCAGGAGGCGGCGATGGCAATCAAGCTCTACGGCAGTTCGGTTAGCGGCAATTGTCATAAGCCCAAATGGATTCTTGATCGCCTTGGCGTCCCTTACGAGTGGATCGAGACCGACTCGTTCGACGGGTCCACGCGTACGCCTGCGTTTCTCGCCCTCAATCCTGCAGGGCAGGTTCCCGTTATTGTGCTCGATGACGGGCGCACGCTTGCACAGTCGAACGCGATGCTCCTGTTTTTGGGCGAGGGTACCGATCTCGTCCCAGGCGACAAATACGAGCGCGCCAAAATGCATGAATGGCTGTTCTGGGAGCAGTATAGCCACGAACCCCAGATCGCCGTTCGCATCGCGCGCAAGCACTATCTGGGAAAACGGGACGACGAGCTTGACCCCTCGTTGCTCACCAAGGGGAACGCCGCGCTCGCGCGCATGGAAATCCAGTTGCGGACGACCCCGTTTCTTGTCGGGCAGACCCTAACGCTCGCCGACATCGCGCTTGTGGCCTACACGCGGCGTTCCCATCTGGGTGGTTTCGACTTGAATGGGTACCCCTCAGTCAGAGCGTGGGTTAGGCGCGTGGAAGAGCAGCTCGGCCTGGAAACTGAGCTACCCGCAAGTCGTTAACGCGGGAACTTGCCGCTCTCTGGCCGCATTGCGCTGGAACGGGTAAGCTGGCGGGTAAGGTGAGCGAAGAGGGCGAATGGAATTTTCATCGGACCTTTGGCCCGCCTTGGCGAACGTCTTCGGCTTGTTCTTCGCGGTCGGATTCCTAGCTCAGTTGATCGATGGCGCGGTGGGCATGGCCTACGGCGTCATATCATCCAGTGTTCTGTTGGCCTTCGGCGTCCCGCCGGCGCAAGCGTCCGCCACCATTCATGCCGCTGAATGTTTCACCACGGGCGCTTCCGGCGCCTCGCATCTCTTGCACCGCAACGTCGATTGGAGGCTGTTTTGGCGCCTGGCGCCGGCTGGCGTGATCGGCGGTTGCGCAGGTGCGTACTTGCTGACCGGCTTCGATGCGACCTTCATCAAGGCCGTAGTGATCGCTTATCTGGGTGCGCTTGGCATTTACATGCTCACGCGCGCCCTCCGCGAACTGAAAGAAGAGCCGCCGCACCTGAAGCACGTCATTCCTTTGGGCATTGCCGGCGGTTTTCTTGATGCAAGCGGCGGTGGCGGTTGGGGTCCGGTGGTCACATCGACGCTGCTCGGACGTGGCCACGCGCCGCGCTATGTTATCGGCAGCGTTAACTCCGCAGAGTTTGTCGTTACGGTTGCGATCTCAATAACCTTCCTCTGGACGTTCTTGACGGGGCGTTTTGAGCTGGAAGGTGGGCTGTCAACAGGCGGTGCGGCGCTCGCCGGCCTGATTTTTGGCGGTCTGCTCGCCGCGCCGCTCGCCGGGTACGTCACTAAGATCGCTCCAGCGCGGGTCCTCTTGGCGGCGGCGTCCGTGCTCGTGATCAGCCTGTCGATCTGGCAGGGCATTCAGCTTTGGCCGAAGCTGCTGGAATACCCGATTTTCAACGACATGGCGCACCAGACTGGACTCGTTAACCCTTAGGCGCCAACCGCGCGTTTACGGGTCCTCAGCGAAGATGAACGCTTCGCGGAGTCGGCGTGGTCAACATCTACAACCTCAATGTCGCTAGCGCCCTGTTGGGCGGCACGGGTTCGACAACGAGCGGCGTGAGCTCCGACTTGCTGACGTCGTGGGCGATGGCGCGCGCCGGCATTGGCGTGGACACCAGCGCTGTGACCCAGGATCCGAACGCACCCCTGGCGCCGGTGTGGACGCCCGGCGTTTCGCCTAGCGCTGCAGCTTTGGTTCAGCGGGCGCTGACCAACAAGTCGTTCTTCGACACCAACGCCAAGCTCTATAGCGATCTCGGCGCCAGTGGCGATTATAAGCGTCTGTTCGCGCTTTACTCGGGCCTCACGACGCTGCAAGCGCTCGCCGGCCGCGCTGATGACACGACACTCTCCAAAACGGAGCTGGGGCAGAACCAAGCGCAATTTGCGCGCGGCCTTACCGAACTCGAGGCCTTCTTCGCGCAGCAGAAGTTCGATGACATTCGTCTCGCGCAGGGCGATCGCGTCGACGCGGCGCAAACCACGCTCGGTCTCCCCACAAAGAGCGAAGACTACATCACGCCGGTCATCCACCGCGGTGGGCTGTACAATAAGGTCAGTGGCCTCGCGAGCGACGCCAAGTTCAACATTGTCGCCACCTCCGCTGGCGGCACGGTGCGCAACGTCGCCATCGATCTTTCAGAGATGGGCTCGGTGCCGCGAACGCTGGGCAACGTGGTGAGCTTTGTGAACAACAAACTCTCCGCCGCCGGCGCCTCGTCGCGTCTCGAAGCGGTCGATCAAACACCGAAGACCGTAAACACCGTCATCGCCGGCCAAGTGCGGACCAGCAAGTATACCGGCCCCAAGCAGTATGCGCTGAAGGTGGATGTGCGCGCCGGTGAGCGCGTGGCGTTCACTCCGGTCAACGCCAATCCGGCCTTCTATGCTGTCGCTACGACCTCATCTGGCGCGCGTCTGGTGAAGCTCGAAGATGTGGGCGGCGCGGCGGGCCAGCCGCTCTTGCTCAATCGCCCTGATGCGACCGCGGATCCGATTGGGGCGATGATCGGCGGGGGCTGGTTTGGAGCGGGCGCGCCCTACGTGACCGCACCTACAGGCGCCACAGAGCAGCGCACCAACATATTGATGTCGGATGGACCGAACGGGATCGAGGATGCGATCCGCGCGGCGGGCGAAGCGGTGCTCAGTCTCAGTCTGCCCGACGGCCGTTCGCTGACGGTCACTACTGCGTGGCGCAGCGAAGATCTTGAGGCTTGGCGCATTCGCGATGGTGAGAGTGAAGATCGCGGCATACTCGATGATCTGGCTGAGCGGCTCACTCAATTGTTGCATGAGCAAGGCATCGCGGCCGGCGTCGACGTCTGGGAAGACGACGGCGATTTGGGATTCTCGATTTACACCGGCGATGGCGTGCGCGCTTCGAGCCTCTCTATCGGCGGGAAGTTCACGACACTTGAGACCGTTGAAGCGCCGGGCATGGTCGGCGGCTTGCGCGACGGCGTCTTTGCGCGGCGCTTCGAAGTTGCGGGGATCATGCCCGAGGACGACCTCTTCACCGGCAAGCAGACCTTTACATTCACGACCGGCACGGCCGCCCAATCCATCACCATCGATGGCGGCGCGGACGGCATCACTGCAGCTGAACTCCAGGATCAACTGAACACCAAGCTGCGCCAGAAAGGCTTGTCCGCGGCGGCGTATCTGATCGACGCCGGCGGCGGTTCCTACACGCTGCGCATCGACGCGCTGCACGACACGGTCGATGTCAGCGCCGTGCTAAACGGTGAGGTCTTCGACCCTGATCTCGTCGCGCCCGGCGCCTGGGCTTCTGGCGGTTTGCCGACGGCGACGAGCGGTCAGCCGTTTGGCGATTCCATTCGCGGCTACAGTTCAAGCAGCACGCCGCTGGCCACTCACACGGGCGCGCTCGACATTGCAGTGGTGGTCGCGACTGCAAATGGCGACAAGACCATCACTCTCGAAATCACTGCGCAAGAGCGCCTGGACAACCCGGACCTGGCGCCAGGGCAATGGAACGCCGCGCTACAAGCGCGTCTTGATGCTGCGCTCAACGAAGCGGGCGTTTATGTCGGCGCGCCGGGCGGCGATCTCTCGCAATGGAACGTTGCCGAGGGCGTGGGCCAGCGGCTCGTGTCCGTGACCGTGAATGGCGACGCACTTACGCTGGAGGCGGACCAGCCAACTTTTGCAGTGGGCGGTGCGTTCTCGGCGCAGCGCAGCTTTACCAGCGCTCAAGCGGCCACGGGCGTTAGCGACGATGTCGCTGCTTTGCTCAGCGATCAAAACGTTTCGATCACGCTCGACACGATCTGGGGCGCACGTACAATCAACGCGACGCTTGACCCGGGCGACGCGCGTACGCTTGAAAGCGCGGCGCTGCGTCTCAACGAAGCGCTCGCGGCTGCTGGCTACGATGCTGGCCTCGTCGCCACCGATCTCGCTGGTGGCGGCGCGGGGCTTCGGATCTTCACCGGCTCGTCGAACACGGTGCGTGGCGTGTCCGAATTGAACCTCGGCGGCTCCGCTGTCGCCTCGACGCTTGATCCGATCGACGTTGCCTCGAACGTCGACGATCCGGTCGGCGCGCCCCGCGTTGCCGATCGCGCGGCACGCGGCGCCGCGGTCACCCAAACACTCTCGGCGATATCGCCATACACAGCGCCGAGCGCCAATTCCTCAGCATGGTTTCCTGGCCGCGCGTTCGATGTGAGCGTCGGCGGCGGCGCGAAGGTCGCGACCGCGCGCGCCGTGGCCACAGCCGCTGACGGCTCAGTCTATGTGCTGGCCGATCTCTCGGATGGTTCGACCACCAGCGACATCAAAGGTGCGCGTGACGTCGCGCTGCTCAAGTATGATTCCGCTGGAAGGCTGGCGTTCAGCGAAATTCTTGGCGCCTCACAGTCCGCCAGCGGTTTCGCGCTCGCGGTGTCCGCTGACGGCAAGGTCGCCGTCGCCGGATCGGTCGAGGGCAATCTGAGCGGCACGACGGCGAAGGGCGGCACGGACTCATTCGTCACCATGTTCGACTCCAGCGGCAAAGAGCTTTGGACGGCGCGCCGTGGCGCAACCGGCAACGACGCGGCGCGCGCCATCGCGTTCGCGCCGGACGGTAGCATCATCATCTCCGGTGAAACCGAGTCCGCGCTTTCGGGTCAGGTCAGCGCTGGCGGTACCGACGGCTATGTGCGCGGCTACTCAGCCTCGGGCCTCGAAATCTTCACTCGCCAGTTCGGCACGAGCGCTGCCGACGCGGCGACGGCGCTGGTCGTGCGCGACAACGGCTTAGGCGGCATCGACATCTTCACCGGCGGCGTAGAAAATAATCGCGGCGTGGTGCGCAGCTTCAGTTACGCGAGCGGCTCGGGCCTTACTGTCGGCCAAACCCGCGACATCGGCTATTTTTATAGAGGTGCGATCAACGCGCTCGCGATCGATGGTTCGTCGCTCTATGTCGGCGGCGAAATCGGTGCTGATCGCCTGACGCTTGGCAACACCGCGCGCAGCGCTGTCGCCGGCCAAGAAGGCTTTGTCGCTCGCATCAACACCGATCTTAGCTCCACGAGCCTCGATCGCGCGACGTATCTCGGTTCCGCTCAGGACGACGCGGTGAAGGCGCTCTCTATCGTCAACGGCGATGTCTATGCCGCAGGCGTCACTGGCGGCGCCATTTCCGGCTCGGGCGCCGCGAAATCGCCAATGAGTTTCCTCACGCGCCTCGGCGACGACGGTGAAACCGCGTGGATGCGCACCTTCACCTCGTCCGGAGGCGCCATATCGTTGACCGGCCTGGCTGTTGATACGGGCGGCGCATCCGCGCTCGACGTTTTGGGTCTGCCGCGCGGCACGGTCGCCGCCAATAATTCAGGCTATCTGGTCAATCGCAGCGCGCTTCGTCCTGGCGACGAATTCCGCATTGGCGCCGACGGGCGTCGTCTCACCACCATCCGCATTGGCGAGAAGGACACGCTCGCAACGCTGGTCGCCACCATCAACCGCGCTATTGGCTCGTCTGGGCGCGCGACGATTGTGAAAGAAGACGGCATCGAGCGGATCAAGATCACGCCGCGGACCGGCCAGGCAATCCGGCTCGATTCCGGCGCCGCGACGCGAGATGCGCTACCGGGACTCGGCCTGAGCCAGGGTATCATCGCCGAAACCGCTGCCGGGCGTGGCGCGCTGAGAACCTACGGTCTGGGGCTCGTCGGCCTCAAACTCGACACCCCGGCGGCCATTGCCAGCGCAAAGTCCGAACTCTCGGCGGCCATCTCAATCGTGCGTCTTGCCTACGATGCGCTGCTAAACCCCAATGCCAAGCCGCTTACCGCTGAGGAGGAGGCGCTCCAGGCCCGCCGCCAGAGCGCTGGCGCCGCGCCGGAATATTATTCGGCCCAGCTGGCCAATTATCAGGCCGCCCTGGCCCGCTTGGGCGGTTGATAACGTTGCTGCCGGAGGGGTCGCGCCCGGGCTTCCAATAGGGGCCGGAGCCGGTTAGAAGCCCCGCTTCGCGCCAATGCCTATTGGCCGGTCAGCCGCGGTAGCTCAGTGGTAGAGCGCACCCTTGGTAAGGGTGAGGTCGAGAGTTCAATCCTCTCCCGTGGCACCAGCGATCTTCAAAATACGATCAGAATTCCCGGCCGGTCTGACTCGCCTGGCGGCGACTGCAGCGCATATGAACCGTTGCGCGTCGCGCGAATGAGCGTGCGCTGGGGCGGAGAGAGAGATGCAGGGCAAAACCGTTGTCGTCACTGGAGCTGGCGGTGCGCTCGGGAGCGCGGTTGCTCTCGCTGCACATCAGCGTGGGGCGCATGTTGCGGCAATTGATGTGGCGCCAGTGACCGCCCCCTCTTCTGTGCGCGACCGCTGGCTAATGCTTGCAAAGGTCGACCTCACCGACTTCGAGACAACGCGCGCCGCGATGGAGGAGGTCAAAGTCAAAACCGGCCGCCTCGACGTCCTGCTGAACATCGCCGGCGGCTTCCGTTGGCAGACGCTTGAAGAGGGCGATCTCGATGCCTGGGACAAGCTCTACAGCCTAAATCTCCGAACGGCGGCGAACGCATCGAAGGCGGCGTTGCCGTTCCTCTCAGAGAGTGGGGAAGGCGCGATCGTGAACGTCGGCGCGTTAGGCGCTGTAAAGGCCGCCGCGGGCATGGGCGCCTATGCGGCGTCAAAATCGGGCGTCGCCAAGCTCACTGAGAGTCTGGCGGAAGAGTTGAAGGGCAAGGTGCGCGTCAACGCGGTACTGCCGTCAATTATTGATACGCCGGCGAACCGCAAGGATATGCCGAAGGCGGACTTTTCGACCTGGGTCGCGCCGGCGGACCTTGCATCGGTGATCCTGTTCCTCGCCAGCGCCGACGCGCGCGCCGTGACAGGTGCGCTCGTGCCGGTGGCGGGGAAAGTTTAGGGAGACGCGCTTTTTCTGGCGTGATTTTCACGCGAGAAGTGCCACGCTCGTAATCACCATGCGGACCAAGTCCGGCAAGCCGCGGGCGCCGGTCTTGGCGTAAATTCGCTTCGAGTAGTGACGTGCTGTCTCAAGCGTAAGGCCGAGTTTCTCTGCGGCTTCGCTCAAACTCAAACCATCTGCGAGGGTCACGGCAAACCGCGCTTCGCTCGGGGTGAGAGACCAAAGCCGGGCAACACACTTAACTTGCTGCGCGCGATGCTCCCGGCAAACACGCATCAGCATCACCGCGCGCGCTAGGCCCGATTTTGCAACGAGCACGTCTTGTCCGATTGAATGGCGTACGATTGGGGCATCTTCGCGTAGGGCTTGCTTTGCTTTGGCAGCGAGCGCTTCAGTGTCCAGTGGTGTTGCTGACCAAGTGGCTGAGGTGATAGCGCCATCTAGCGTTCGCCAAGCAATGCCGGTCCGCTCCAGCAGATCTTCAATGATCGCGACGCGAGCCCGCATCCGCTCCATCTTAATGTGGTTGCCTGCTGCGACGGCGACATGGGGCGCGAGAGCCGAAAGCAGTGCACTGTTGGCTGCAGCGAAGTCGCTGCCTTCGCGCGCGATCATAAGCCAAGCCGACCAGTCAGCCGGGCCGTCGACCCGCACAACGCGCCCAAACTGAGCGCTGTTGTCTTCTGCGGTGTCGAGCTCGTCGAAGGCATAAACGCGTGAGGGGCGGAGCTGTCGCAGTCGAGTTAGATCCAACTCACGCGCAGAGTCCGACGTAGCGAAGTGTTGTTCGGTGTCACCGTCAGCGATTGCCAAGCACGCGGTATTTGCTCCGCAACGTTCCGTCAGACGGTGGAGAAACCCGCTCCATGGAGAGCTCTCTGACTGGCCCGCGTGGAGCAGGGTCAGTAAGTCCGCGTGATCTGCCTGGCCGAGCATTAATATCCCATATGGGAGGATTAGGGGACGATTTTAACTGAGGACACAGGATAAGGCCATCCCAAATGGGAGGTTAAGTTGACCCAAATTGGTGGGATCAACTTGTGGGCTCATGCCGGACCGGGAATATGACCTCTATTCTGACCCACCTTGAGCGGCTTGAGGCCGAAAGCATCCACATCCTGCGCGAGGTGGTCGCCGAGGCAGAGCGCCCAGTCATGCTCTACTCGGTCGGCAAAGATTCCGCGGTGATGCTGCACCTGGCGCGGAAAGCATTCTATCCGTCGCCGCCACCGTTTCCGCTGCTCCATGTCGATACGACCTGGAAGTTTCGCGACATGTACGCCTTGCGCGACCGGATGGCGAAAGAATGCGGCATGGAGCTGCTCGTCTATCAGAACCCTGAAGCGGTGGAGCGCGGTATCAATCCGTTCGATCACGGTCCGCAGCACACCGATATGTGGAAGACCGAAGGGTTGAAGCAAGCGCTCGACAAATGGGGCTTCGATGCAGCGTTTGGTGGTGCGCGTCGCGATGAAGAGAAGAGTCGCGCCAAGGAGCGCATCTTCTCGTTCCGCACCGCGAGCCATCGTTGGGATCCGAAGAACCAACGTCCCGAACTGTGGAATCTCTACAACGCAAAAAAGAACAAGGGAGAAAGTATCCGCGTCTTCCCGATCTCGAACTGGACCGAATTGGATGTCTGGCAATACATCCATCTGAACGACATCCCGATCGTGCCGCTCTATTTCGCCGCACCTCGTCCGACCGTGCGGCGCGATGGTTTGCTGCTGATGGTGGATGACGATCGTGTTCCACTTCGGGCCGGTGAGAAGCCGGAAATGCGTTCGATCCGATTTCGAACGCTCGGTTGCTACCCGCTCACAGGGGCCGTCGAGAGCGACGCGCGCACCCTACCTCAAGTCGTTCAAGAAACATTGCTCACCACAACCTCGGAACGCCAAGGCCGGGCAATCGATAAGGACGCTGGCGGCGCCGGCATGGAGAAGAAGAAGCAAGAGGGGTATTTCTGATGCCTCGGGCCCCGAAGAAAGGCAGCGTCTACGAGGCAGACGCGCTGATCGCCGAAAACATTGAAGCCTATCTTGAGCAGCATCAGCACAAGACGATGCTGCGCTTCATAACGTGCGGGAGTGTTGACGACGGGAAGTCCACCTTAATTGGGCGGCTCCTCTACGACTCCAAGATGATCTTCGAAGATCAACTCGCAGCGCTCGAGGCGGATTCGGCGAAAGTCGGTACGCAGGGCAAGGAGATTGATTTTGCGCTACTTGTCGATGGCCTCGCGGCCGAACGCGAGCAGGGCATTACAATCGACGTCGCGTATCGCTTCTTCGCTACGGAGAAGCGCAAGTTCATCGTCGCTGACACGCCAGGCCACGAACAATACACGCGCAACATGGTCACCGGCGCTTCGACCGCAGACCTGGCTGTTATTCTGATTGATGCGCGGAAAGGTGTACTCACGCAGACGCGGCGCCATAGCTATCTCGCTCAGCTCATCGGCATTCGCCACGTCGTGCTCGCCGTGAACAAAATGGACCTTGTCGGCTATGATGAGAAGGTCTTCGACGACATCGTGGCCGCTTACAAAGAGTTCGCCAATGGCATCGGCATCGCGACGTTCACGCCGATCCCGATTTCAGGATTCAAGGGCGACAACATAACGACTGCGCCTTCGGCGAACACGCCGTGGTACCGAGGTCTCAGCCTCATTCAGCATCTGGAGGAGGTGGAAGTCGACGCCACCACAGATCAGGCCAAGCCCTTCCGGATGCCGGTGCAATGGGTCAACCGGCCCAATCTGGACTTCCGCGGCTTTTCGGGCTTGCTCGCGACGGGTGCAGTCGCTGTTGGCGATGCGGTTCGTGTTCTGCCGTCTGGAAAGACGACAACGATCAGTCGCATCGCCACCTTGGGGTGCGATCTGGAGCGCGCCGTCGCGGGCCAGTCGGTTACGTTGTGCTTCGCGGACGAAGTCGATTGTAGCCGCGGCGATGTTGTTGCCGCCGCGGACTCGCCGCCCCAATCTGCGGACCAGTTCGAAGCGACGCTCGTCTGGATGGCCGATGAAGAAATGCTGCCTGGGCGCGGTTACTGGCTCAAGCTAGGCACGCAGACGGTGACCGCGACTGTCCAAGCGCCGAAGTATCAGGTCAACGTAAACACGATGGAGCATCTTGCGGCGAAGACGCTCGATCTCAACGCGATCGGCGTCGCCAATCTCTCTACTGATCGGCCGCTGGTGTTCGAGCCGTACGCCGAGAACCGTACACTCGGTGGCTTCATCCTGATCGATAAGCTAACGAACGCCACTGTCGCCGCCGGGATGCTGCATTTTGCTCTGCGTCGTTCGCAAAACGTGCATTGGCAGCCGGTCGATGTCAGCCGTGAGCACCATGCATCGTTGAAGAACCAGCGGCCAACAGTGTTGTGGTTCACTGGTCTGTCCGGCGCGGGGAAGTCAACGATCGCAAATTTGGTCGAGAAGAAACTGGCCCGCATGAACCGCCACACGTTCCTGCTCGACGGCGACAACGTTCGGCATGGCCTGAATAAGGATCTCGGTTTTACGGATGCGGATCGTGTCGAAAATATCCGGCGCGTCGGCGAGGTCGCGAAGCTGATGACCGACGCCGGGCTGATCGTCATCACTGCGTTCATCTCACCGTTCCGGTCCGAGCGTGAGATGGTGCGACAGATGATGGCCGACGGAGAGTTTGTCGAGGTTTACATCGATACCCCGCTCGTGGAGGCCGAGACGCGTGACGTAAAAGGTCTCTACAAGAAGGCGCGGTCAGGCCAGTTGCGTAACTTCACCGGTATCGATTCTCCATATGAGCCGCCGAGTGAGCCAGAGATCCGGATCGATACCACAAAGATGACCGCTGAAGAGGCGGCAGATATGATCGTGTCGAAGATTGTTCCTTAACGGCTAAATAGCGCAGCGCCGCAGGCTTGGCTGTGCCGGCGTCGCCCGAGCGGCGCTGCGCCAGCCAGCGTGCGAATACACCGGCCCATTCGGCGAGCGCTTCTTTCGAGATTTTCTCATCGCTACGGACCGGGCGTCGCAGTTCTTCTTCGGTGGCCGCGAACTCATCCAATAGGCCGCTCAGCAGCGTCGCTTGCCGCTGCACGTGAACGCCGAACGTCACGTGCTGAGACGAACTCGAAAGTGTCTCGACCGTGTGCGTCAATCCCGACGGCACGAAGAGCACATCGCCGGCGCGCATATGAATGACCTGTGTCGGCTCACCGCGCACGGGTGGTGGCCCTGCCGAAAGCTCGCGCGGATATTTTGCGCCACCACTGGAGCTATAGAGTTTCCAAATCTTCTCGCCCTTAACTTGTACGGCAATCGAGTCTTCGAGGTCGAAGTGGAGGTTGAGACCAGCACACTGTGGCGGCGTAAGGTAAAGGTTGACGAAGGCTTCGCGCTGCAGAACCTTCCGCAAAAGCTGAAGCTGCATCGCGCAATTGGCTTCAAACCGGCTCACGCCGAAAACGCGCAGCGTCGCGCCCTGGTTCAAGGCCTTGCCAATTGCCTCGACCGAAGGATTGGACTTGGCGTCAAGGAAGGCGCGCGTGTGGACCGCGGCGCCGCGTTGGATAATATCGAACTCGAAGGCGTTGATGTCGCGATTATCTAGCATGGTCGCCAGGTAGGGCCACCAATCGATCGTGAGCAGCGGGTTCTTTGCCGCCCCGCCCGGCACGTGCAAGGCGGCGTCATCGGGCGCCTTTTCAAAGAGGCATTGCGCCAACTGAGCGTCGCCGCCGAAGAAAACCTCTGCGATCTTCTCGCGAGTCAGTGACATTCCAAGCTCTCTCCGCGGATAACTGCCAACCTTTCAACAGCCTGCAGATCGGACGCGCGTTCGTCAAACGCCGTCACGCCAAAGGCGCACCGTACGGGCAGTGCCGGATAGCTGTAGAGGGGAAAGTTCTCAATCTTCGGCCGGCAGCTCATCGGCTCCGCCGCAGGCCTGCTGGACGATCCGCCATTCTCGTTCGGTCAGCGACGGCGCCAGTCCATCGCGTGCGCGAGCGCGCGCCGCGACTGCGCGCTCCTGTGAGGCCGGGTGGCTGGAAAGCATGGTGGGAATGTCGCTGAGACCGGCGGCTTCCTCATAGCTGCGGAAACGGTCGAACATGGTGGCGATGCCGGCGGTGCTAATGCTCGCCGCGTCGAGATAGTCCATGCCGCGTGAATCGGCGTCGGTCTCGTCACCGCGACTATACCGCAGGCCCGCGAGGTTGATGGATGCGATGGCGATCGCTTGACCCGCCCCCGCGCCTCCAAAGACCACATCGAAGAAAATCCCCGCGCCGATCTGACGGATCACATTCTTCATAATGTGATTGTGCTCGATATGCGCGATCTCGTGGGCGAGCACGCCGGTGAGTTCGTCGGGATGTTGCGCCATGCCGATTAGCTCGTCGGTGACAACGATGGAATCGTCGGGCAGGGCGAACGCGTTGGGAAAGTCCGCGTCTGCGATCGTGATCCAGATGGCATCGCGGTGAGGGACGTCGGATGCTTCCATGATGCGATAGGCGAGATTGTTTAGAATCTCCGTCGCTTCGTCAGCGTCGTCGCACTGGAACGTAAATCGGTTCACCTGCGACCAGGAGATGTCGGCGATTTGCGCGCGGTAGCGCTCGGGCATGGCCGTCGCCAAGGGGCCTGCTGCGTAGGGGATGCCGACAAGGAATGCGCCTGCCAGCGACCACGCCAGCGTCACCAATGCCGCGACGGTCAAGCGCCCCTCAACGCCCTGCGCCCGCGGACGCATGAGATGCGGGGCAACGGCTTTCAGTTCATCGGCGTACCAATCGGCCAGCATGAGCCGTTCGCCGGTATCCGGCTTTCTGTGACGCAGCACGATGCGTCCGTTCTTGTCGTCGGCGCGGGCGAGATCGGAATAGTCCCATGTGATCGCGCCGTCGCCGCGCCGGATCACCAGGTTGGCGGGGTCTAACTCGATCTCGACATCGGCGAACACCGCCGCGCGGCCATCGGCGTAAAGGGCCTGCATCAGATCACCCCCACGCCCATGTCGAGGTCGAATGCATCGCCGAGGCTCTCGCCTGCTTTGCTCTCGGCCAGCACGGATTGACCGATGTCGGCGAAGCGCGGTGTTTCGATGAGTTCCAGCCGGTTCAACACGTAGCGCACCTGCAAGAAGCCCGCGATCGGCGCGAGCAGGCCGAGCGATAGGATAATGAAGAGCCAGCCGATGATGGTGATGAAAAGCAGTGAGAGCGTCTTCGCGCGCAACTTGAAACGGGCGCCGTCGATGGTGATCAGTGACGCGATGCGATTCATGGCCGCTGCGTTGTAGGGCGCCCAAGAGAGCAGCCACGCCAACGCATAGGTGGCGATCACTGCGAGAGATGTCAGCGCCATAACGCCCGCATACGCAGCTTCATCTGCCTCAGTGATGCCGCTCATCTGGAGATAGTTTCTGCTGAGTAAGGCGGCCAAGATCGGCGCGCCGATCGCAGCGATCAGAAACATGATCCAGCCAAACGCGAACGGACCCCACATGCCCTTTTGCGCCGACTCGCCGTCGGCCACCTCGAATTGGAAGGGCTGATCACCGAAGCGCGCATTCTCCCACGTCACCCTTGCGCGGTTTATGCGCGCCGCGGGCGTGTACCAGCCGAGCGAGAGCAACTGCAGCACCCACCATCCCCAAGACGCGGACGCAAATCCCCACCCTGACCCCGCGAGGCCAAGCCTGATCCCCCGCCAGCGCGTGCGCGAAAGTTGGTAGCGGCGCATCCAGTAGCGCGCCGCCGCGATCAGCGGCACCGACAAGACATAGAAGGCAAAGGTCAGCCAACCCGCCCACACGGGTTCAATGGCGTAGGGCGCGATGTAGAAGACGAAGATCGCTGGCAGGAAGAAGCACGGAAGCGAGATCAGGAAGCCGCGAAACAACTCCGTGGCGTTGCCGGTGTATTCCAGCGGATCACCAAGCACCCACGTCCGCGACCAGAGACGCCGGCGCATCGAGGTCCGCGCCCAGAAGCGATACATGGTCAGCGTAATGACGGTTAGCGCTGCATTCTTGAGCGCGAGGCCAAGTACGTTGAAGAACTTCCCGCTGTGGGCGAAAGTCTGGCTTGGCGCGGCTTCGGCCGTCATGGAAGTCCCCCGGTGCGGCACTCTAGCTGGGCCCGGGCGAAGGGTCGATTCGACTAGTGAACGAGAAGCAGAAACCGCAGCCTAAGCGCGCAGATCGCTTGGCCGAGGCGCTCAAGCGCAACATCGCCCGCCGCAAGCAGGCGAAGAAGGCGGCTGACCCCAAGAAAAACTAGCGGCGAGCCATGCTTCACCGCATAGGCGCCGCCTTGCTTACGCCGCCGCCGCATCCCATAAACCGCCAGCCGGGGGGAGCCGGCGAAAGACCCTCATGGATCGAATTGTCATCACGGGCGGCGCGCCGCTCAACGGAACCATCCCGATCTTCGGGGCCAAGAACTCGGCGTTGAAGCTACAGGCGGCGGCGTTGCTTTCCGCTGAGCCGCTCATGCTCGAAAATATGCCCGACCTCGCGGACACGCGCTTCATGGTGCAACTCCTGAAAACGCTCGGGGTCGAGATCACCTGGATCAAGGAAACTCAGACGCTGCGCATGCACGCGGCCGAGATCGTCTCGACCATCGCACCCTACGATCAGGTGCGGAAGATGCGCGCCTCTTTCAACGTGCTCGGCCCGCTGCTTGCCCGTGCCGGACATGCGACGGTCTCGCTGCCCGGCGGTTGCGCGATCGGCGCGCGCCCGGTGGATCTCCACCTCAAAGCCTTCGAAGCGATGGGCGCCGACATCGTCATCGAGCAGGGTTACGTTAAGGCTGCCGCCTTGCGCGGCCTCAAGGGAGCAGAAATCGAGTTCCCGTTCCCGTCTGTCGGCGCCACCGAACATGCCATGCTCGCGGCGGTGCTCGCGAACGGCGACACGGTTCTCAAGAACGCCGCACGCGAACCCGAAATCGCCGACCTTGCCGATTGCCTGAACGCCATGGGCGCGAAGGTCGAGGGTGCGGGCACGAACACGATCCAGATCAAGGGCGTCGCCAAACTCTCAGGAACGAGGCATCCCGTCGTCGCTGATCGCATCGAAGCGGGTACCTACGCGATGGCCGCTGCCGCTGCTGGCGGCAATGTGCTGCTGCAAGGCGCGCGCTTTGAGCATCTCGGCGCGATGTTGAAGTTCCTGCGCGATGCCGGCGTTCGCGTCGAAGCAGAAGGCCGCGGCCTGCGGGTTCAGCGCGCGGTCAAGGATCGTCTCATGGCGGTCGACTTCGAGACGGAACCCTTCCCGGGTTTTCCCACCGACCTGCAAGCGCAAGCTATGGCGCTTATGTGCATGGCCGATGGTGTTTCGCGCATTAAAGAGACGATCTTCGAAAATCGCTTCATGCACGCGCCTGAACTGGCGCGTCTCGGCGCGCAAATTGCGGTGCATGCCAATGAAGCCGTCGTGACAGGTGTGCCAAAGCTTTTCGGCGCTCCAGTGATGGCGACAGACCTCCGCGCTTCCGTGAGCTTGGTCGTCGCGGGTCTCGCTGCGGAAGGCGAGACAACCGTGAACCGCGTCTATCACCTCGATCGCGGGTTCGAAAAGCTGGAGGCCAAGCTTCGGGCCTGCGGTGCGCAAATCGTGCGCCAGCGCGAAGAACAGGCGGCATGAGCGCGAGTTTGCTCCGTTTGATGGCCGAAGATGCTGGCGACCTCGATATTATCGGGGCGGCTGTGCAGGACGCGCTCGTCCGCGTCGGCGAAATCAGCTTCGATCAGAAGCAGCGCCGCTTCACGGTTATGCTCAACCGTTTTCGTTGGGAAACCGCCGGCGAAAAGGGCCCCTACGAACGCGTGCGCTCAGCATTGTCTTTTGACTCCGTGCTCGGCGTAAAAAGCCGCCGCGTCCGTGCCGACGACGACGACGCACTGGCGTCGGTGCTGTCGATTGGCTTCATCCCGGAAGAAGAACCGCCCGGCGGCGTTGTCCGTCTATTGCTCGCCGGTGGTGGTGAAATCGCTATCGACGTCGAATGCCTTGACGCCGTTCTGATCGATACCGGCCCGACCTGGTCCACGCCGCGCCGGCCCGATCACGAGCAGAGCTGAGACGCCGGCGATGAGCGAACGCAATCGCCTCACCGAGATCAATTTGGACGAGGCCTCTCTCGCGCCCGCGTCCGCGAACGCTGAGCACGATCGCCGTATCGCTATCTTCGATCTAAAGGAGTCCAATTCCTTTGCGATCGTCAACGAAGATCGCGGACCTTACGTGTTGCTCCTCGGCATGTCGGAGGGGCGCCTCGTGCTTGATGTAAGCGACGAGGCCGGCGAGCGGGTCATTTTGCATCAGGCGCCGCTCGGCAGCTTGCGCAAGATTGTGAAGGATTACGCGCTCATCTGCGAAAGCTACAACGCCGCGATCCGCGACGCGCCGCCCAGCCGCATCGAAGCTCTCGATATGGGCCGGCGGGGCCTTCACAACGAGGCGGCCGAGGTGTTGCAGGAAGCGCTCGCGAGCCACTTCGCCATCGACAACGAAACCGCACGGCGTCTGTTCACGCTGGTCTGCGCACTGCATGTCCGCGCCTGACGCGCTGCCTGCGTCGGTGCTGTTTGCCTGCACCCACAACGTGATCCGCTCGCCGATGGCGGCGGAGTTGATGCGCATGCAATTCGGCTCGGCCGTCCGCGTCGACAGTGTGGGCCTTCGCCCGGGCGACGAGGTTTCCTATATGGCGGCCTTCGTGATGGATGAGATCGGCGGCGAAATCGGCGATTACGCGCCGAAGGGCTTCGATTTCTTCGAGACGGACTATTTCGAGGATGGCCCCTTCGATCTGATCGTCTCGCTCTCCCCTGAGGCGCATCACACCGCCCTGGAACTGGTCCCCAAGCTCGCGGCCGCCGCCGAATATTGGCCGACCTTCGACCCTTCCTTGGCGGAGGGGTCGCGAGAACAGGTGCTTTTGGAGTATCGGACCGTCCGGGACGGGCTGGCCCGGCGCATCGCCGCACGTTTCCCCCGCCCATCGACGGGATAGGGCCACCCGCCTATAAGGCCCCCGCCGCCGCCGATTCAGGAGAAAGAATGGCCAAGGAAGAACTGTTGGAATTCGCCGGAACCGTGATGGAGCTTCTGCCCAACGCAACGTTCCGGATCGAACTGGAAAACGGACACGAGATCATCGGCCACACCGCGGGCAAGATGCGCAAGAACCGCATCCGCGTGCTGGCTGGCGACAAAGTCCTCGTTGAGATGTCGCCATATGATCTGACCAAGGGTCGTGTGACGTATCGGTTCAAGTAATGGCGCAGGGCTCCCTCGACCGCGCGGTGGTCATCACCGGCGCATCCACCGGCATCGGCCGCGCATCGGTCGCGAAAGCGGTGCGCGAGGGCGCACACGTATTCGGCAGCGTGCGCAAGCAGGCGGACGCCGACAGCCTCGATGCTGAATTTGGCGACGCCGTCACCCCGCTCATCTTCGACGTTGCTGATGAGGCCGCCGTGCGAGCAGGCGCCGCGCAGGTCGCGCAAGCGCTCGGCAACCGCAAACTCTTCGGGCTTCTCAACAACGCCGGCATCGCCGTCGCGGGGCCGCTGCTGCACCTCGATACTGACGAGCTGCGCAAGCAATTCGAGATCAACTTCTTCGGCGTGCACAATGTCACGCGTGCGTTTGCGGATCTGCTGGGCGCCGACAAGTCGCGCACCGGCAAGCCGGGCCGCATCGTGATGATTTCGTCAGTGGGCGGCCAGAACGGTGCGCCGTTCGTTGGCCCGTACGCCGCTTCGAAGTTTGCGATGGAAGGTTACTCGCAATCATTGCGCCGCGAGCTCATGCTCTACGGAATCGATGTCATCGTCGTGGGTCCCGGCGCCATCGCGACACCGATTTGGGACAAAGCCGGTGAGGGCGATCTCGATCGTTTCAGCAACACCGACTACGCGCCGATGCTGAAAGGCGTCGAAAACTACATGCTGGCGCAAGGCCGCGCGGGTTTGCCGGCGTCGGATGTTGGCGACTTGGTTTGGCGCTGCTTCACCGACCCGAAGCCAAAGACCCGCTACCGCATCCTGCGCAACGAGTTCATGGACGTCACGCTGCCGCGCTGGCTCGGACCGCGCGCGGTCGACAACATTATCGCCAAGCGTTTGGGCTTTCCGAAGCGGTCATGACCCGCCTCATTCTCGCCAGCGCCTCACCGCGCCGGCTGGCGCTTCTGGCGCAGATCGGCATCACACCCGACGAAGTGATCGCCGCGGACATCAATGAGACACCTCTCAAAGACGAGACGCCCCGCAATCTCGCCGTTCGCCTCGCGAGGCAGAAGGCAGAAGCGGTCAAGGCCGATAGCGCCGTAATCCTCGCTGCTGACACGGTGGTTGCTGTTGGCCGCCGCGTGCTGCCGAAAGCTGAGACAGAAACCGAAGCGCGGGAGTGCCTACGTCTGCTCTCCGGCCGATCGCATCGCGTTTACACCGGCGTCGCGGTGAAGACGCCGAGCGCGATCCGTGATCGACTTGTCGAAACGCGCGTCGCCTTCAAGGTGCTGAGCGCCGCTGAAATTGAAGCGTACATCGCCAGCAAAGAATGGCACGGCAAAGCCGGTGGCTACGCCGCTCAAGGATTGGCTGGCCGCTACATCACCTCGATTATCGGTTCGTACTCTTCTGTCATTGGCTTGCCGCTCTACGAGACCGCGAACCTTATCGAGTCCGCGCGGATATGAGCGAGCCACTCGAAACCTGGCTCGACGCCGCCATCGGTGAGACCCGCGAAGCGCTGGTGCGCGACGGCAAACCAATCGCGCTCCGCGTTACCCGCGCCAGTGACGAGGGGCGCCGCGCCCGCTGGGGCGAACTCTACTGTGCCCGCGTGCGCGAACTCGACAAGCGCCGGCGCGGCGCCTTCCTCGATCTCGGCCTCCGCGATCAGCAGGGTTTCCTGCCACTGGGCGACGACGGTCGCGCCCGCATGCGGAAGGAACGCGTAAACCTCCGCGAAGGCCAGGGCGTGATCGTTTCCATCTCGCGGGAAGCCGCGCGCGGCAAGAACCCTGTCGTTGAACTCACAGAAATCGGCCATGACGGCGAAGATCCGCACCGCATCGCCCAACACGATAGCGACGCAGAACTTCTTCTCGCCAAACCAGCGCCCGATCCGCAGATCCGCGCCAAGCTGGATGCGGCAATCGAAGACGCGCTCGCCCGCACCACGCCGATCCCCGGCGGCGGCATGCTCACCATCGATGCCGTCACCGCACTCGTCGCCATCGATGTCGATGCCGGCGCCCGCCAGGGCAGCGGCGATCCTGAACGCTTCGCGCTCGATCTCAACATTGCCGCCGCCAATGAAGCCGCGCGCCAAATCCGCCTGCGTAATCTCGGCGGTATCATCGCCATCGATTTTGTATCGCTGAAGTCCAAGTCGCATTTGAAGCAATTGGAGGACGCTGTTCGCGGCGCCTTTGCCAGCGATCCCTGGAGTGTTCAGTTCGGCGGGCTCTCTAAGTTTGGGGTCTATGAGCTGGCGCGCTCGCAACTGCGCACGCCACTGCATGAACAGCTCCGCGATCCCGATGGGCGGCCAAGCGCCGAAACTGTCGCACTCATGGCGCTCCGCGCCATCGAACGCGAAGGCCGCTCCCAAACCGGCCGCCAAATCGCCTGTACCGTCGCGCCCGAAGTGAAGGGTTGGCTGGATACTGCAGAGATTGATTGGCGCGCGCAGCTGTCCAATCGGATCGGCATGCGCTGGGCAATCGATTCCGCCCCCGGTCCACGCGATAAGATCGACGCGAGGGCGCTATGAGCAAGTGCGCAATCTGCGGCAAGGAGCAGGATCCGAAGTACCGGCCGTTCTGTTCAAAACGCTGCGCCGATGTCGATCTCAACCGTTGGCTTAGCGGCGGCTATGCCATACCCGCGGCCGAAGAAGACGATCCGGACGATGAGTCGGTCATCGCGCCGAAGGCGAAGGATTGATGCGACGCTTCAGTCCGCCGCGTCGTCTTCCGGTCCGAGACGCTTCTCAACCGCGCCCGCGATCACGCCGAGCAGCGCGAAGATGCAGAGAAAGACAAAGATGAGGACGGCCGGAACCCAATCCTGGCCAAACGCCATCCCAATCGTGCTGCCGATGAAGACGACGGGCAGCCCAATCGCCAGCATCGTGAACGCGAGCGTGAGGATGACTGGCGGGCGTTTCATCTAGCTGAACGTCGCCACGATGGGCACGTGATCGGACGCCTTCTCCAACCCTCGCGCCTTCTTGAAAATCTCGACTGCATCGAGCCGGTCCGCCGCTTGCGGCGAAAGCAACATATGGTCGATGCGGATGCCGTGATCCTTTTGCCAGGCGCCAGCTTGGTAATCCCAGAATGTATAACGATGCGCGGCGCCGTCGGCCTGCATGTACGCGTCGCGCAAGCCCAGATTGAGTAGGGAGCGATAGGAAGCGCGGGTCTCCGGCTGAAACAGCGCGTCGCCCGTCCACACCGCCGGATTATGGCAATCCACTTCGCGCGGAATGACGTTGTAATCGCCCGCAATGACGAAGCGCTCTTCCAGCGTAAGCAGCTCACTCAGGTGGGTCTTCAACGCATCCATGAATTGCAGCTTGAACTGAAATTTCTCCGTCCCGATAGGATTGCCGTTTGGCGCATAGATCGACGCCACTCGCACCGGCCCATCTGGCGCCGCGATCACGCTCTCGATGTAGCGCGCGTGCTCGTGGTCGAGCCCTGGCACGCCGCGCACGGTTTCTTCGATGCGATGCTTCGAGAGGATGGCTACGCCGTTATAGCTCTTTTGCCCGTGAGTCTCGATGTTGAAGCCCATCGCTTCGAACTCAAGCCGCGGAAAGCGCGGGTCTTCGCACTTGATTTCCTGAAGACACCAGACGTCGGCATCTACTTCCTCGAACACCTTCAGAGCCGTGGGCAGGCGTGCGAGAATGGAATTGACGTTCCAGGCAGCAATTTTCAGGGCCATGGCGCGGGCTTAGCCGCCCGCGGGCGCCGGTTCAACCAAACCAGCCCAAGGCGACGGCGCCGAAGCCGACAATCACCAGCGCGACGCCGGCAATCAGCACGTAGCGCATACCCAACCCGGTCTGTCCTGCGCGAACCTCTTCTTCTTCCACTTCGACGTGGTTCCCGACCTTATGACCGGCCATCGGCGCTTCTCCTTTGCCCCCCGGTGCGAACAATTTTTTACCGTCCGGCCCCAGGGGAAAGCCAAAATCTCAACGCCATGCTATGAGGCGCTATGATTGTAATCCTGTGGGCCTTCACTCTGTTCCATGTCGTGGTGGGTCTCGCGAGCCTCGGTCTTGCGCTCAGGCTGCTGACACCTCAGGAGCGCGCGCATTGGCGTTCGAAATCGGCGCTGCTCGTAGCTGAGTTTCTCTGCTGGATTTATCCAATCGGGGCGTTCGTTGGCGCCAAGTCGGCCTGGGCTGCGTACGCCGCCGGCCACCATCACGCGATCCCGATGCTGCTGGCGCCTATCCTTTGGCTGGTGCTGATGGGCCTGCTCTTCGCCATCGTCGACTTCGCCGAAGACGGCGTACTCGGTAACGCTCGGAAAGCTGGTCCGTAACGCATGCGTTGGCTCTACGAGGCGCTTACGCCCGCGCTCGCATTTTGTGCGTTCTTCTTCGGTTTCTATGCACTGCTCATTTCCATAAGCCGCGCGGACGGAATTCTGATTGTGGCCCTAGCAGCAACGGTCATCGGCGGCGCCGTTGTCGCGTTCATCGTCCGCAAGGCGCGGCCGAATTTGGCGCTCGCGCTCTCTGCCGCGCCAAGCCTCTTGCTCTTCGCCACGATCGCGTTGCGCTGACCTAGAAGCCCCGAAACGTCGCGATCTCATCCACGCTTGCGCGATCCGCGCGCAGCGTGTTCACGGGCTTCGTCATGTCGGCATAGCCGAGCGCCATGCCACAATAGATCATTTCTTCTTCGCCTAAGCCGAAGTGCGCTGCGAGCGGTGTGCGCATCCGCGCCCAAGCTTCCTGCATGCAGCTTTGCACGCCGCGCTCCAGCGCCGCGAG
>JAWKUZ010000015.1:0-83506 GCA_041398305.1 Hyphomonadaceae bacterium | reverse complement strand
GTCCCAGCTCAATCACTGTAGCCATTGGCGCTGCTGCCATGGCGGTCGGATGGTTGCTGCAATCGTCCATCGTCACCGCGATCAGCGCCATCGCATTTGCCATTTCCTTTGGTCTGACCGGGCATACGCAAGCCTTAGAGCCTCCTGGCCTTGCACCGTGGGCGCTGGCAGCGCATGTGCTTATCGCGGCTTTCTGGTTTGCTGGGCCGATAACGCTATGGCCAGCTCGCACCCTTGAAGAGGCCACACTCACCGCACGTGCGTCGCGGTTCTCCAACTTCGCTGTCCCCGCCGTTCCCGCCCTCTTCGCGCTTGGACTTTGGCTGGCGTTGCTCCTCACCGGCGGTTGGACGCCGTTGCTGACGAGCATCTATGGCCAATTGCTGATCGCAAAGCTGGCCGCCGCCAGCTTGGCTCTCGCACTTGGCGCCTACAACAAATCGGTCGTCGGGGCGCGTTTGCAGACCGTTCCTGAAGCAGGCCGGCGGGCGCTCAGATTTACACTCGGCCTCGACGCCGTTCTTTTTCTCATTGCGCTCGCGGCTATCGCCGCGGCGACCAGCTTGACGGGACCACCGTCACCTTAGAATTTCGTTTAGAGGAATTTTCATGTCGCTCGCACGTCTTGCATCGTTCGTTCACAAGTGGCTCGCGTTGCTTGTCGGCATTCAGATCGTGTTTTGGGTCGTCAGCGGCCTCTTCTTCACGATCTTCCCCATTCAACAGATACGCAGCGAAAACCTGATCCGGCCATCACAGGCACAAACCCTCGACACCGCCACGCTTGCGTCGCTAGCCAGCCTGCGCGGAGACCAAAACGCGCTTCCAACGAAGCTCACGATCGAGAGACGCCCGATAGGCCAGGTCGTCGTCGCGGAATTTACCGACGCTCCGCCCATCCTCTTCGATGCCACTACGCTGCAACGCCTTTCGCCACTCAGCGCCGAACAAGCGAACGCCGTCGCCCGCGCGCATGTCACCCTCACGTCGGAACCAACGGGCGCAACACTCGTGACCGAAGAGACGGCAGAATACCGCGGCGCCCTGCCCGCGTGGCGCGTGCAATTCCCGGACGGCGGCCTATCCGTCTACGTCGCGCAGAACACCGGCGCAGTCACAGCACGCCGTTCCGATCTATGGCGCCTTTACGATACACTGTGGGCGCTGCACATCATGGACTGGCAGAATCACGAAGACTTCAATCACCCGCTGATCATCATCGTCACGGTGATCACGCTGCTTTCGGTGTTCGCTGGCATTGTCTTGATACCTTATCGCATTCGGTTCCGCAGACGTTCGAACGCCAGCAATTGAGGGAATGCTGTGAGCCAACCACCGAGCCCATCGGCCCTCTCGCAACCTGAGTACGCAAACCAGAAAGTGGCGACCCCAGCAGGACTTGAACCTGCAACCGTTCGCTTAGAAGGCGAATGCTCTATCCAGTTGAGCTATGGGGTCTGCGCAACGGTTCGTAACACGGTTCGCGCCGCTCAGGCATTTCCGCAAGTGATGCTTCCCACTCGCGCCGCCGCTTTGAAGCGCCTGCTCTACTACGGGGTCGTTGCGCTCGCTCTTAGCACATTTAGTGCGACCAGGGCTCGCGACGCTTGAATGCGAAATTGTCGCTATAGGCTTTGATCTGACGCTTGGCTTCGGGCGCATCCACGACTTGGTGGGGAATGTCGTGCTTGCGTGCGAACGCGATCGCTTCCTCTTTGGAGTCGAAGCTCATTCGCACTTGCCCGTTTGTATCGGCGCCGCTGATCCAGCCCATGAGCGCGTCGGGTCTCGGCGCGTTCGCGAGTACGAACTCCAGGCGCCACTTCTTGGTGGCCGCCTTACCTGACTGCATCGCGTTCTTCGCGGGGCGGTAGATTTTCGCCAACATGCGCTTTGACCCTCGTGTCCGGTGGCTACACGCGTGCGGCCGAAATGAAAAGGGCGGCCCCACAGGACCGCCCTCTCCATATTGCCGCAATGGCTTAGATCGCTTCTTTCAGCGCCTTACCAGCGCGGAATTTTGGACGCTTGCCGGCCGGCACCACAACCTCTTCGCCGGTCTGCGGGTTGCGGGCTTTCCGCTCCTTGGTTTCTGAAACCAGGAACACGCCGAACTGCGGCAGGCGCACTTCGTCGCCGCGCTTCAGCGCGGCAGTCAGAGCTTCGAAAACCGCGTTGACGACTTCTTCGCCCCGTTGCTTGGACTCGCCGATACGCTCGGACACGTCTGCAACGAATTCTGCTTTATTCATGAGGAAAAGCCCCTTCCCGCTTGGAGGAATAGCGCGCCGATTCCGGCTGCATCGGCGGCGACGCTAGGGGCATTTGCCCCTAGCGCCAAGCAAAACGCGGCATTGTTGCGTTGCGAAAACGGGTTCCTGAGCCGGGCGCCTGCCTAGTGTGGCCGCGCGCCCTCCGCCCCGGCGCCGCCGCCTTCGGCGCGTCGTGTCTCCGCGAGCTCGTCCTCTTCGCTCCACTCGATGGGTGTGGGCGGGTGCACGAGTGCACGCTGCAACACTTCATCGACGGTCGACACAGGTACAATCTCTAGGCCCGATTTCACGTTGTCCGGGATGTCGGCGAGGTCTTTCTCGTTGTCTTTCGGGATCAGGGCTGTCTTCACACCGCCTCGGAGCGCCGCAAGCAGCTTTTCCTTCAGACCACCGATTGGCAGCACGCGGCCACGCAAGGTGATTTCACCTGTCATCGCAATGTCCTTGCGGACAGGAATTCCGGTGAGCACCGAGACGATAGCCGTTGCCATCGCCACACCGGCCGACGGACCGTCTTTTGGCGTGGCGCCTTCCGGCACGTGCACGTGGATGTCGCGTGTCCGGAAGAGCGGCGGTTTCACTCCGAAGTGCACGGCGCGCGAACGCACGTAGGAACTCGCGGCCGAAATCGACTCCTTCATCACGTCGCGCAGATTGCCCGTGACCGTCGTCGAGCCCTTGCCGGGCATAGACACGGCTTCAATCGTCAGCAACTCGCCGCCGACCTCCGTCCACGCAAGACCCGTCACGACGCCGACCTGATCTTCCAGATCGGTCTCGCCGAAGCGGTACTTCCAGACGCCAGCATATTCCGGAAGATTCTCCGCGGTGATCTCAACCTTGGAGACCTTCTTCTGTTCGAGCTGACGCACAGCCTTGCGCGCGAGGTTACCGATTTCGCGCTCAAGCGAGCGCACGCCGGCTTCGCGCGTGTAACGGCGGATCAGATCGCGCAGCGCATCTTCCGAAACGCTGAACTCGCTCTTCTTCAGGCCGTTGTTTTCGTACTGCTTGTCGAGCAAGTGACGCTTTGCGATCTCAAGCTTTTCATCCTCGGTGTAGCCAGGGATGCGGATGATCTCCATGCGGTCCAGCAACGGCTGAGGCATGTTCAGCGAGTTCGCGGTCGTGATGAACAGCACGTCGCTGAGATCATAGTCCACTTCGAGATAGTGGTCGTTGAACGTCGAGTTTTGCTCCGGGTCCAACACTTCGAGCAACGCCGCTGCGGGATCACCGCGATAGTCAGCGCCCAGCTTATCGATTTCATCTAGCAGGAAGAGCGGGTTGGCGCTCTTTGCCTTCTTCATCGATTGGATCACACGCCCCGGCATCGAGCCGATATAAGTGCGGCGGTGACCGCGGATTTCCGCTTCATCGCGCACGCCGCCTAGCGACATGCGGACAAAGTCACGGCCCGTCGCTTTGGCAATCGAACGGCCCAGTGAGGTCTTGCCGACGCCCGGAGGGCCGACGAGGCAGAGGATCGGGCCACGCAGTTTATTCGTGCGCGCCTGCACCGCGAGATATTCGAGGATCCGGTCTTTGACCTTCTCAAGTCCGTAGTGATCCTCGTCGAGAACCGCCTGCGCGACGTCGATGTCTTTCTTGACCTTCTTCTTGTTGCCCCAGGGCAGAGAGAGGAGCCAATCGAGATAATTGCGAACAACTGTCGATTCCGCCGACATCGGCGACATCTGGCGGAGCTTCTTCATCTCCGCTTCGGCTTTGGTCTTAGCCTCTTTCGACAGCTTCGTGTTCTTGATGCGGTTTTCGAGCTCGGCGATATCTTCGCGACCTTCGTCGCCGTCGCCCAGCTCGCGCTGGATCGCCTTCATCTGCTCGTTCAGATAATACTCGCGCTGCGTCTTCTCCATTTGACGCTTCACGCGATTGCGGATCTTCCGCTCAACCTGCAACATCCCGACTTCGCTTTCGATCAGCGATAGGATGCGCTCGAGGCGTTGCGGCACGTCCGCCAGCTCAAGCAACGCCTGCTTGTCGGGAATCTTGATGCTGAGATGGGCGGCGACGCTATCAGCCAGACGCGAAGGCTCGGCAATTTGGCTGACTGATTGCTGAACCTCAGGCTGTGTCTTGCGCGAAAGCTTGGTGTAGTTGTCCCACTGATCGACGACCGCCCGCGCGACAGCGCGCGCTTCGGGTGTGTCAGCGTTCTCATCCGGCAGCTCTTCGGCTTCCGCTTCGAAGTAGCTGTCGTTGTCATTGAAGTTCGTGATCTTCGCGCGATAGGCGCCTTCGACCAACACGCGAACAGTGCCGTCTGGCAGCTTCAAGAGCTGAACCACGGTAGCGACCGTGCCAACGGTGAAGATACGATCAGCGGTCGGCTCGTCCTCAGATGCATCCATCTGAGCGGCGAGCAAAATCTGCTTGTCCTTGCGCATCACTTCGTCGAGCGCGCGCACCGATTTCTCGCGGCCCACAAACAGCGGCGCCGCCATCTTCGGATACACGACAATGTCGCGAAGCGGCAGGACGGGGAAAACACGGCTCTCGGCCATCTAGTGCTCCTTTGCCGGGGGAGTCTGCGTCTCAAAGAAGCCCGCAGAGGCACGGCTTAACGCATGAAAATGTGGAAGCGTTCGGGGGCCGCTTCAAGTGTTGGCCAGACACGTCCATGTGGAACGCCCTCGGGAACAAGGTTCCGCCTGCATTCCAACGTGGATTGCCGACGATTCTTCCTAACGTTCAGTTGGGATTCACGTTGCGGGAGCGGCCCAAAATCGCCCTCTCCGCGAAACGATACATGGGTCCGCGCCACCTCAGCTTCAACGCACCGCGTGACACCCCAAAGCAAAAGGCCCCGTCTTGCGACAGGGCCCTTCAACTTAGGTTGGGAACAAACTTAGCCGGCCGCGCCCGCGCCATCACGGCGCTCGGAGTAGATCTGCAGCGGTTTTGCCCTCCCTTCGACAACGTCGGCAGAGACGACCACTTCTTCCACGCCACGCATAGACGGCAGCTCGAACATCGTGTCGAGCAGAATGCTTTCGAGGATAGAGCGAAGGCCGCGTGCGCCGGTCTTGCGCGAGATCGCTTTCTTCGCAATGGCGCTGAGCGCCTCGTTCGGGAACGAGAGCTTCACGTTCTCCATCTCGAACATGCGCTGATACTGCTTCACAAGCGCGTTTTTCGGCTCGGTGAGGATGGTGATCAATGCCGGCTCGTCGAGGTCTTCCAATGTGGCCAAAACCGGGAGACGGCCAACAAATTCCGGGATGAGGCCGAACTTCAGGAGATCGTCCGGCTCGAGCTGACGAAGAATTTCACCCGTGCGACGATCTTCTTCGTCACGCACCGTCGCGCTGAATCCGATCGCTGTACCCTTGCCGCGTTGGCTGATGATCTTGTCGAGACCAGCGAACGCGCCGCCGCAAATGAACAGGATATTCGTTGTGTCGACCTGCAGGAATTCCTGCTGCGGGTGCTTGCGGCCGCCTTGCGGCGGAACGCTGGCAACCGTGCCTTCCATGATCTTCAGAAGCGCTTGCTGCACGCCTTCACCCGACACGTCTCGCGTGATCGAAGGATTGTCGGACTTGCGTGAAATCTTGTCGACTTCATCGATGTAGACGATGCCGCGCTGTGCGCGCTCGACATTGTAGTCGGCGGCTTGCAGCAGCTTCAGGATGATGTTCTCGACATCTTCGCCGACGTAGCCGGCTTCGGTGAGCGTCGTGGCGTCGGCCATCGTGAACGGCACATCGATGATGCGCGCCAGCGTCTGCGCGAGCAGCGTCTTGCCGCAGCCGGTCGGGCCGATGAGCAAGATGTTCGACTTCGCCAGCTCGACATCGCCGTTCTTAGAGGCGTGGTTCAGGCGCTTGTAGTGGTTGTGCACGGCAACCGAGAGCACGCGCTTCGCATGATCCTGGCCGACAACGTAGTCATCGAGGACGCCCTAATCTCCTTCGGAGACGGCACGCCTTCTTTCGACTTCACGAGGGAGGTTTTGTGCTCCTCGCGAATGATGTCCATGCAAAGCTCAACGCACTCATCGCAGATGAACACCGTTGGCCCGGCGATCAGCTTGCGCACCTCGTGCTGGCTCTTGCCGCAGAACGAGCAATAGAGAGTGTTCTTGGACTCTCCGCTGGTCGTGGCTTTGCTCATACGCGATCCTTCAAGGGGCCTGCTGGTGCCAAATATATAGGGGCTGAAAACGGCGGGCTCATGTCCCCCCGAAAGCTCCCCTCATAACAGATGGTTGACCACGATCCCTTTCAAAAACGTTGCACCACCCAGCCGCCCAGGCCGGTGGATACGATCATAGCAAGGTTGGGGCCGCAAGCAGCTCTTGCCGCGACGTTAACTCTACTGAACCCAGTATTTTAACCTAAATTGGGCTCCGGCGACATGATCCGGGGCGCGGGGCGACCCAAATGGCGACCCGTTACCCTAATTCAATAGGGCCCCAGATGGAGGCGCCGGCCTCCTTCGGAGGCGAAACTACGGCTGGTCGCTCAGTTCAGCCGCCATGCTTCGGGCGATCTCATTGACCTGGGAGCGAGAATTCGGCGCATCTCGCGCCGCCCGATATAGACCGCGCAGGTAGGCCAGGTCCCAGTCCGTCATCCCTTCTGGCGTCTCCTCAATGGGGGCAGTGAAGAGATTAAGGATGCTGGGGACCATACTCGGCTCAGCGGCAGGGTTCACCTGCGCCAGGGCGACCATGGAAATGTAATCGAGCACAGCAGAGGTCGGAAACTCAGCAATGCGTTGGGTGTCCACGATGATAACGATGTAGTTCAGATCCTGACGCGTCTCCCGGTAGAGCCGTGAGCCCCGCGACCGAACCCCTTGCGCCCCATTGAAAGCACCGATCCCAGCCGGCGGCTGGCCCGCGGCCATTGCCTGGGCGGCGGACGCGGCTTCCTCGCCAGATGCCGCCGGGGTCGTGTTCGGATTGTCGAGAACTCTGCCGTCGGCGGTGACATTGCGCGCCACCTGCCACCAGCGCACCGCACGCGGCGTGTTGGCAAAAGCCTCTAGCCCCTCCCGTCCACCAGACGAGACACCGTCGTGGGTGTAGTAGCCCATTAGGTCACGGCGCTCGCTCACGAGCGTGCGCGCTACTGCGTCGGAATCGGTGGCGAAGATCACCATGATGTTTGCGCGGCAGTTCGGCTCGCCAATACGCAGTCCAACCTCCGCCGCGCGCGCCGAAAGGCGATCGACGACAATTCGAGATTGTTCGGGCGCCAAACCAGATGCGCCCACGCAAACACGCTCGTCCCAGCGGGCCAGCTGGTCCTCGCGGGTCGATGGCGCGCCGATTTCGGTGGCGAATTCGCGGCTCACCGCTTCAAGCCGTTCACCGACGACGACGATGTCGGGCTCTTGGGCCAAAGCAACGGGGACGCTGATAAGGGCGAATGCCGCCGCCGCGTACGCGAGTTTGGACATGGCTGGTCCCCTGCTGCTCCTGCGAAGCCTGCGTCAGGGGCTTCGCGCTCGCCAATCAATCGTTCGTGTGCACCCTAAACGGCAAGCGCGCGAACGGCTCCCCGTTCGCGCGCCACCTTCTCTCTCTGTTACTGGGGCCCCTACTGAGATCTCGCCATCCGACGGGAAATTGCCGCTGCCTGCCGGTTCGCCACTTCCGTCCGAGCGTCGTACAGCCCCGCCAAATACGCTTCATCCCAGCTGGTCATCCCTGTCGCCGTAGCGCCATTGTTGAAGATGTTCAGCACTGTGGGATAGCTCTCCACGCGTGCGCTCGCATCAATCTGCGCCAGGGCAACAAATGCTACGTAGTCCATCCAAGCCTGAGCCGGCACGTTCGCCACGCGACGCGCATCAACCACGACCAGCGCGTATGTGAGGTCGTTAGAGCGAACTTCGACGCGCGTTCGCGATCCATTGGTACGCACCGCCTCAGCGCCCTGGATATCCAGGGCGGAGTCGCCACCGCTCGATCCCGGTCCACCGCCCTCGCCTGCCGCGGCTGCAGCGCTTGACATGCCGGTGCCCTGGTAGGTCAAGCCGTCAACCGGCCGGAGGCTGCCGCGGCCCGTGCTTGAGACGTGCCACCAACGAATGGCTCGAGGTTGATTGGCGAAGTCTTCCATCGCTTCGCGACCGGCGGTTACGCGTCCGTCATCGGGTAGGTAGCCCAGCAAGTCGCGACGTTGCTCCACGATTTCGCGAGACAACCTGTCGGAGTCGGGTGCGTAAATCACCATGACGTTGGCTTGGCAGCCAGGCGCACCGGGGCGCAGGCCAACCTGCTGGGCACGACCGGAAATACGATCCACCAGTGCCTGCGCTTGGTCCGCCGCAAGGCCCACCGCACCAACGCAAATGCGGTTGTCCCAACGCGCGAGGGCGTTAGCGCTGGAGGTAAACGAAACAGAGTCCACAAACGCGCGTGCGCGGTCTTGCTGTTCCTGCGCTTGCGCCTGTGTCCATCCAAGACACGCGATGGCCAGAGCCGCCGCCGCCATTCGAGCAAATTGCATTGTGATCCCCTTAGTTACCTCCGCTTTGTAGAGGCATGGGGACAGCCCAACAATGGCGCTTCGACAGGTGGAGGCGGTTCCTCGCAGCGAAACACGCCCCCCTCAGATCTCAGTTTCCCTCAAGCGGGCCGGCCGCCGGATCGAGGCTTTCGACCATGCGTTCAGCGATTTCGCGACGCTGCCAGAGGTCGGTCGGCGCAGTACGGCGGGCGTTGTAGAGCCCATCAAGATACGCCTCGTCCCATGCTGTCATCGCCACGGGAACAACGCCGCCCGAGTCGCGCGCCGCAAAAAGGTTGAGAATGGTGGGCACACCAGTCGTCTCGCCCTCAGGGTCGAGCTGCGCCAGCGCTACCATCGCAAGATAGTCCGATAGTGCCTGAAAGGCGACGCCATTGGCTTGGCGGGCATCAACGATGATCAGGACGCGGAGAAAATCTTGACGCGTCATACGGCGCACCCGGCTTGGCGCCTGCGAGCTTCGCATCACCATCGAGCCTGATGAGTCGCCAGCCATGGACTGGCCATCGCCGGAAACGGTTTGATTCACATGCCACCAACGCACGGGCGCGGTTGAGGTCGTGAAGTCTTCCAGCGGGCCACGTCCCAGCGTGTTGACGCCGTTTTCCGAATAGTACGCGACCAACGTGCGATACTCATCGACGATCCCCCCTGCGAGCACACTCGCGTCGGGTGTCACGAAAATTAGAATGTTAGCTCGGCAACCTGGGCCTTGCGTCTGCAACCCGACCTGATGCGCGCGCTGAGCGATGCGGTCGGCCATGTATTGCATCTGGCGTTGCGGCAAGCCGGCAACGAGCGGACAGATCGTACGATCCCAACGCGCCATTTGCTGTTCGCTGCCCGGCGCATCAGCAACCTCACCAACGAAAGAACGCACCATCTCCTGCAGACGTTGTCCAACGACGACGATGTCCGGTTCGGGCTCTTGCGCCAATGCCGGAGTCGCCGCAGCCATCGCTACAGCCGCCACCGCAAACAACAAACGGAACATCGCACTACCTCATCGAACCCAAAGCGGACGCAACTTGCGTCAGGGTCGCGAGCAATGCCAGCGACTTTTGCTGATAATCGATAAGGGCGCCGTTGTCAGCGACCAGCCGTTACGCCGCGCCTGAGACCCCACCGTCCGGGAGTTCGCGCTTTTCATAGACGCGATCGACGATGCCCCAGGCCAGCGCTTCTTCGGCGGTCATGAAGTGGTCGCGGTCGAGCGTTTTCTCGACCTTATCGAGCGGCTGGCCCGTGTGCTTCACGTAGATCTGGTTCAACCGACGCTTGGTGTGAAGGATATCTTCGGCGTGACGCTCGATGTCCGAGGCCGGGCCACGGAAACCGCCGGACGGCTGGTGCAGCATCACGCGCGCGTTCGGCAAGCAGATGCGCAAACCCTTCTCGCCAGCGGCGAGCAGCAGCGAGCCCATCGACGCCGCCAAGCCCATGCACACCGTCGAGATCGGGCTGCGGACGTACTGCATCGTGTCGTAAATCGCGAGACCAGCGGTCACGTAGCCACCGGGACTGTTGATATACATAGCGATCTCGCGCTTCGGATTTTCCGACTCCAAGAAGAGAAGCTGCGCTGTGATCATGGCGGCCTGGATGTCATCAACCGGCCCGCTCAGGAAAATGATCCGCTCCTTCAGTAGGCGCGAAAAGATGTCGTAACGCGCCGAGCCACGGCTCGTGGTTTCCTCGACGGTTGGGATGTAGCCGCCAACGCTGGTCAGTCGTTCAATCGGGTCGTCTTGCATGAGATCATCCTGCGGCCGCAGGCAGACGCCAGCGACTCAAAGCTTGCCGCTTCATATTTGACGCTTACACGCGCCTCGCAAGCCCCACCTACTGCAGTGGGGATTAACGATTAGTCTTCGGCCTTCGCGTCCTTGGTTTTCTTAGCTTTCTTGCCCTTGGATGGTGTCGGCGGCTCGTCATCAGCAAAGAGTTCGTCGCGGCTGACCGTCTGATTTGTGACGTTAATCAGCTCCATCATGTAATCGACGACCTTCTCCTCATAGAGCGGGGCGCGGACCTGGGCGACCAATTGCGGGTTTCTGCGGTAAGCCTCAAATACCTGCTGCTCTTGCCCCGGGAAGTTGCGGGCCTGCTGCGCGATGGCGCGGCCCACTTCATCGTCGGAGACCTCTAGCTTGTGACGGCGACCGATCTCCGCCAACAGCAGACCCAGGCGCACGCGACGCTCGGCGATGTCGCGATACTCCGCCCGGAGATCTTCGTCGGATTTGCCTTCATCAGCAGGATCGGCGCGGCCCTGCTCTTTGTCCTGCTCGACTTGGCGCCAAATCTGATTGAATTCCGCTTCAACCATCCGTGGCGGCAATTCGAAATCGTGCGTCGCGTCGAGTTGATCGAACAATTGACGCTTCGCCTTCGCGCGCGATTGTTGCTTGTGATCAGCTTCGATGCGCTCCTTCAGCGCGTCCTTCACTGCGTTCAAGCTGTCGAAGCCGAGTTGCTTGGCCCACTCGTCATCCGGCGCGCCCTCTTTCGGACCGCGCACGGTTTTGATCTTCGTCTCGAACTCGGCGGCTTTGCCAGCGAGACCAGGTGCTGGGTAGTCCTCTGGGAACGTCACTTTCAGTGTGCGCTCGTCGCCTGCTTTCGCGCCAACGAGTTGCTCTTCAAAACCAGGAATGAAGCGTTTGGCGCCGATAACGACTTCGGCGTCTTCCGCCGCGCCGCCGTCAAATGCTTCGCCGTCAATGCGACCGAGGAAGTCAATCACGAGTTGATCGCCATCCTTCGCCGCGCCGGTTTTTTCTTCGAAGCCGCGCTGCGCTTTCGCCAGTTCGTTGAGTGCGTCGTTGACTTGCGCTTCGCTGACTTCCGCCGTTGGGCGCGTGATCTTGATTGTCTTCAGATCGGTCGGCTCGAAGTCAGGCATCACTTCGAGTGAGAGCTCGAACTTCAGGTCTTCGCCGCCAGCCATGACCTTGTCGATGTCGCTCTTCAAATCCAGCGCCGGCTCGGACGCCGCCTTCACGTTCGCCAACCCTTCGCGCGTGGATTGCTGGACGGTCTCGTTGATGATGTCCTGCATCATCCCCTGGCCGTAGACCTTGCGGATGTGGCTCGCCGGCACTTTGCCTGGACGGAAGCCGTTGATGCGCACGCGCGGCTGCACTTCGGCGATTTTAGCGTTGAGCTTTTGCTGCAATTCAGCCGCCGGAACAACGACATCGTAAACGCGCAGAAGACCTTCAGAACGGCTCTCGGTGAGCTGCATTAGACGTGCTTTCGACATGACGCGTCCGCGCAGCAAATCCCTTGCTGCAGACGCAAATTCAGGAAAGGCGGGCTTATGGCACTAGGCCCCGGCAGAGTCCACGGGCCGGGCCTGCGGCGCAGCGGCGTCCGCGAAGGCCAACAATGGTGCGGACGCCGGGACTCGAACCCGGACGCCTTGCGGCGCTGGAACCTAAATCCAGTGCGTCTACCAGTTCCGCCACGTCCGCTGGATGGCGGCGTCTTTAGGGGGTGCTGGAGCGGGCGTAAACTGCCCGCCCCTGCCTAATTCCAGCCGCTGGACGACGCTTCGGCCGCCACCTCGTTAGTCGGGCGGGCGATCAGGCCATTTTGCGTGATGCGCACCTCGTAGCGGGCGCCGTCGGCCATCGGCATGTAAGCGCCGGAGCCGTAGAGCGTGTCCACCATCGGGGCGTATCGGCTGTACTCGCGCGCCAAAGGCCACAGATCGATACCAGACTGGCGGGTCGGACGAATGTCGTAGGCGCTGCGCTCTGCGTTCAGTTCTTGCTGGGTCTCTGTGTAGCGGCCCGAGAAACGGTCCAAGCGGTATTGTGAATCGAGGCCCAAAACGTTTGCCCACGGCTTCCAGCGCAGAACCCGCGCCTCCATTCGCCATTCATCGCCATGCACTTCGAACGTGCGGGTGATGCCTTCCGGGTCCTGCTCAGTCGGCGGTTCGACCACAACCGCTTCGAAGAGTTGCGGCCCTTTTTGGCTGATCTCGATAGTCGCCACCGGGCGCTCGGAGGTAAGACGATGATAGCTCTGCACATTGAGGCCGAGGAGCGCGACTATGGCGCCGATCCCCAGAAACACGGCGCCGCCGAGAACACCTCGACCGCCCTTAACCGGGCGCCCGCGGAACATCCAACCGAGGCCACTCAGCGCGAACGCCAAGCCAATTACGGCCACCAAGCCCGGAATAATCCACCACCACCAAACCATAATACCTTCCCCCTCACGGAGCGCGTGTCCCGAGCCAAAGGGTTAACGCAAAACCTGGGGCCAAAACAGGTCCGATCAAGTCATCGGCTTCCGCTTCAGCTGAACAGGGGCCAGATCGTTGAATATATTGGGTAAAATGTCGGGGAGTTCGTCCGCAGTCAGGCCAGCCCCTAGTGCTTCCCCTGCGCGGCCATGCACCCACGCTGCTGTAGCGGCCGCTTCAAAGCTAGCCATCCCCTGAGCCACGAGCCCGGCGATCAAGCCGGCCAGGACGTCGCCCGAACCGGCGGTCGCCAAGAACGGCGTTCCGGTCGTGTTGACGATGGCTCGCCCGTCGGGCGCGGCAATCACCGTCGAGGGGCCCTTGAGTAGTACAACACAGCGTGCGTAGGCCGCGGCTGCGCGCGCTGCTTCGATCGGGTTCTGCGAATTGCTCCAGATGCCGGGGAAAGCACGGCGAAACTCACCTATATGCGGCGTCATAACATCGCGCGCATCGAGCCCGTGGGTGAGCGGCGCGAGCAAGGTGATCGCGTCGGCGTCGAACACAAGCGGGCCGCGCGGCTGAACGTTCATGGCAGCGAGCAACAGCTTGTAGTGCGTATCGCTCGTCCCGAACGCGGGACCGATCACCATGGTTTGCGCGGTTCGCGCAGCATCCGCGTAACTCGCCTCACCGTCAGCCTCGCGGAGCATGATGGCAGTGAGTTGAGCCGCGTTCTCCGCTACTGCGTCATCTGGCGAAAGCACCGTCACCAGTCCGGCGCCAGCCCGCATTGCGCCTCTTGCTGACAAACGCGCGGCTCCGGTTCGCGTATGACCTCCACTCGCGACTATGACGTGCCCGCGCTCGTGCTTGTGCGTGTCCGCGTCCGGCCAGGGCAGAACCCAGAGCGAAGGATCGTTCTCGCGCAACCTAATGTTCTGAGCCGCGACGACTTCTTCGGGAGCGCCGATATCGGCGACGACGACCTCGCCGCACCACGCGCGGCCCGGCATCAGAATGTGAGCTGATTTCTTGCGAACGAATGTAACTGTAAGCGCAGCTTCGAAACAGACGTCCCCTATGGGGTTTCCATCATCGCCGTTGACGCCGCTTGGGAGGTCAACAGCGACAACACGTTCGGCCGGCAATTTCACTGCCAATCGTGCAGCTTCGCCTTCCAATGGTCGCGAGAGGCCAGCTCCAAAGAGCGCATCAACGTAGAGCGTTGCGGAACGACCGCTCTTGCTGAGTTCAAACGTTTCTCCGTCCCAGGCGCTCGCCGCTTCGGCAGCGTCACCCGTCAGCGCGTCGCGAGTTACAAACGTCTCGACCCAAACCGGCCAACCCATCTCGCGTAACACGCGCGCTGCGACCCAGCCGTCGCCACCGTTGTTGCCGGGGCCACACAACACCGCAGTCGGCTGCTGCGGATAACGGCTGACAATTGCATCCGCGACGGCGCGACCTGCGTTCTCCATCAATGTGCGTGACGGCACGCCGGCGACCGCGCTCGCTTCATCGATCGCTCGCATCTGTGCGACAGTGATGATCTCACGGCTCAACGCACTTCGCCCTGCACCATACTTTCGCCGTGTCGCACAAGTCTCAAGACACCGTCGCGATTTTCGAACTCGGTGATTGAGGCATAGCCGGGCACACAGACAATAGTGTCGCCGCTATTGGTAGCGACACTTGCCAATGCATTGATGGCAATGAAGTGCGAAAATACCGCGGTGTCCTGTGTAAGCCCCAGCACGCAATTCGTCACGCTATCGCGCCATGCGCACAATGCCGGATCAACGTCGCGCCACTGCCGGCGCGTCGCGCCTCGGTCCCATGGAAAGTTCTCACGTAACCAGGCGCGCCGGTCCGTCACGCCGTCCGGAGCCACAACCTCGCTGACACGCGGTTCAATGCGCGCGTCACGGCCTGTGATCGAGCAAAATTCGGCGGCGGTCTCAGTGCAGCGCGCCATTGGGGAACTGACGACATCCAGCTGACCCATGCTCGCCAGTTTTTCTGCCGCCACCCTCGCCTGCTCGCGGCCAGCTGGGGATAAACCCGGATCACGAGCGTCACCGCCCCACGCAGCTTCGGGTTCGCCATGCCGGATCAGGAATAAACGCGTCATTTGGCAGAGTTTAGACCGCCGACAGGACCGCGCCAGCCGTTTGATTGTGCAGCGGCGCCTCCGAAAGTGGCGCCAGTCGCGCGGTCCCAGACACCCGCAGCGCGTTAACTTCCAGACTCGTTCAGCGGGGTCCAAGAGGAGCCGAAATCGCTATGACGCCATGTGGATAAATAAGGGGTGCCGCGGTGAAGAAAATCGAAGCCATCATCAAGCCGTTCAAGCTGGACGACGTAAAAGAAGCTCTGCAGGAAATCGGACTTCAGGGCATGACGGTGGTGGAAGCCAAAGGCTTCGGCCGCCAGAAAGGCCATACCGAGCTCTATCGGGGCGCCGAGTATGTGGTTGATTTTCTGCCAAAGCTGAAGGTCGAAGTCGTCGTCTCGGACGAGCAGGTCGAGGCCGCCCTCGAAGCCATTCAAAAGGCTGCCAAGACCGGCAAGATAGGCGACGGCAAGATCTTCGTACTCGATGTCAGCAACGTGGTGCGTATCCGCACTGGCGAAACCGGCGCTGCGGCGGTCTGATCCCGCCAAGAACAACTGATTCTAGGCGTTCGTTGCGAACCGAGGCGCGGCGGACGCCCACCCATATCACCAAGAATACTCGGGGGAGTTTCCGATGTCAGACGAAGTTCTGAAACTGATCAAGGACAAGGAAGTCCAGTACGTTGATCTTCGGTTCAACGACCTGCGCGGAAAGATGCAACACGTCACATTCGACGTGTCGATGATCGACAAGGACATCTTCACTGAAGGCACGATGTTCGACGGCTCTTCCATTTCCGGGTGGAAGGCGATCAACGAGTCCGACATGGTAATGCGCCCTGATCCCAAAGGCGCGCACATCGATCCGTTCTACCAGCAAACCACGCTGGCGATGTTCTGCGATATCCTCGAGCCCGGCACGCTGCAGCCCTATTCGCGCTGCCCGCGCGGCATCGCCAAGAAGGCCGAAGCGTATGTGAAGTCGTCAGGCGCTGGCGACACCGCGTATTTCGGCCCCGAGGCTGAGTTCTTCGTGTTCGATGACGTGCGCTGGAGCACAGATCCGAACAACACCGGCTACTCGTTCGATTCAACCGAGCTGCCGTTCAACACTGGCCGCGCTTATGAAGGCGGCAACCTCGGTCACCGTCCGGGCCCGAAGGGCGGCTACTTCCCGGTACCCCCGATCGACAGCCTGCAAGACATGCGCGGTGAGATGCTCGAGATCATGGGTCAGCTTGGTCTGAACCCTGAAAAGCATCACCACGAAGTGGCGCCCGCGCAGCACGAACTTGGTCTCAAGTTCAATACGCTGACGACGATGGCCGACAACATGAACTTGTATAAGTACATCATCCACCAAGTGGCTGCATCGTACGGCAAGTCCGCGACGTTCATGCCTAAGCCGTACTACAAGGACAATGGCTCCGGCATGCACGTGCACATGTCGATCTGGAAAGGCAGCAACAATACGTTCGCCGGCGATCGCTATGCAGATCTCAGCGAAAACTGCCTCTATTACATCGGCGGCGTCATCAAACACGCGAAGGCCATTAACGCGTTCGCGAACTCGACGACGAACTCCTACAAGCGTCTCGTTCCGGGCTACGAAGCGCCGGTTCTCCTCGCCTACTCAGCACGCAACCGCTCTGCCTCGTGCCGCATTCCGCACGGCACGGGTGCGAAAGCCAAGCGCGTGGAAGTTCGCTTTCCAGATCCGGCTGGCAACATGTACCTCACGTACACGGCGTTGCTCATGGCCGGCCTCGACGGCATCGAGAAGAAGCTCCATCCGGGCGAGCCTCTGGACAAGAACCTCTATGATCTGCCGCCGGAAGAACTGAAGGACGTGCCCACCGTCTCCGGTTCGCTACGCGAGGCGCTCAGCTCGCTCGATCGCGATCGCGACTTCCTGCTCAAGGGCGGCGTTATGACGGACGACATGATCGATGCGTACATCGATCTGAAGAAGGAAGAACTCGATCGTTTCGAAACCCACCCGCACCCGGTGGAGTTCGACATGTACTACAAGGCGTAATCACCACGCCGCAGATGCACGAAGGGCCGGAGAGAAATCTCCGGCCCTTTTCTTTTTGCGCTCTTCAGTGGCTGTTAGCGGCGCGAACGCGCCGGACGAGCTTGGAAGATATTGATCTGCTCTTGAAACGCCGCAGCGCGAGCGGTGTTGTCGGTTTGGGCGGCACGATACTCGTCAGCGCGCGCCTGTGCTTGCATGCGAAGCGCGTCAGCTTCAGCGCGACGGCAATCCAAGGTCCCTTGCTCAGTCGTACGCCAAGCTTCGAATGCAGCCACGGCTTCACGCATCTGCGCTTCGTTGGCCGTCGCGCCATCCGGAGCGGCGGGCGCCGGCACGATGGCCGCGCAAGAGGAAGGCGGGACGGCCGCTGGCGCCTGTGTCGTCGTTTCCTGCGCCTGCGCGCTCATTGTAAACGCTGCGAACAGCGCCGCCGCCAAAATCAATCTCATCACGCCTGCTCCGAATTCGGTGTCCCTGGGGCGCAACCTACGAACCTCCCCTACCGCAACGCAAGCGGGCCAGAGCATAAGCCCTGGCCCGCCGCCTTCACATTCTGCGGAGCGATCAGAAGTTGAACGACGCCCCGAGCGAGATCGCATCAGCGTCGTTATCACCCTCAAGGCGGGTGTAGTCAGCGCGGATTCCGATACCAGGCGTGGCGGCCCAGCTCACGCCGGCGCCATAGGAGAGGCCCTCATCGTCCACGTCACCAAGCGGGGTGTCGACCTCTGCCTGGGCATAGCCGACGCGCCCATGCGCCGAGAAACCCGAGGAACCGAATGGGACAATGCCGACTGCGTAGGCGCCGACAGAGTGGTTGAGCTCCACGCCAGCATCGTCATCGATGCCGGTGGAGGCTTCGCCTTCCAGCGCGAAGTTCGGGCTGAAGCGATAGCCCAAACGGCCAGTCGCCCCGCCTACCTCGGCGCCATCCAGATCGAACTGCGTGTAAGCAGCGCCTGCGTACCATTCCGCATGCGCAACCGTTGGCATGGCGATCGCCGCCGTAGCGGCCACTGCGGCGATCATTGCGAACTTTTTCATACTTGCTGCTCCTCGTACCTTGTGCGGCCCCCGCGTGCCGTGACGGCGAGCAAACAGCTCAGATGCGCCGATGTTTCGTCGCGAACTGCCATCGGGCTGCCCGGCGCTCCTTCGCGTGTCTTGGGAGACACTTAATTCCCCTACAACGGGTCGTTTACTCCCCGGATACCGAACTCTGCTCGGTTCCAGCGCAGGCCAAACCATTGCTGGATGCGCACGAAGCGCCTTAAGGAACGTCCATGGCGCAAGCGCAGAAGAAATCTTCGATGCCCAAAGACGGCGACGACAATCTCTGGGACGGAAACCTCTTCGGAGCGAGCGATCCGCCGCCCGCCGCCGCGAAAGACGGCTATACGGCGAAAGACATCGAGGTTCTCGAAGGTCTCGAACCGGTTCGGAAACGTCCTGGTATGTATATCGGCGGCGTTGACGAACGCGCGCTGCATCACCTCTTCGCCGAAGTGCTTGATAACTCGATGGACGAAGCTGTGGCGGGCTTTGCCGACCGCATCGAGGTTGAACTTGAGGCTGATGGCACGCTGCGCGTGACCGATAACGGGCGCGGCATGCCTGTCGATCCCCACCCAAAGTTTCCGAAGAAGTCCGCACTCGAAATCATCATGACGGTGCTGCACGCGGGCGGAAAGTTCTCGGGCAAGGTCTACCACACGTCAGGCGGCCTGCACGGCGTCGGTGTCTCGGTTGTCAACGCTCTCTCTGACAAGGTCGAAGTGGAAGTCGCGCGCGACCGCAAACTCTATCGCCAGACTTTCTCGCGCGGCACGCCGACCTCGAAGCTCGTTGAAGTCGGTCCCGCGCATAATCGCCGCGGCACTACGGTGCGCTTCCATCCGGATGCAGAGATTTTCGGCAAAGGCGCGGCGTTCAAACCGAGCCGTCTCTTCCAGATGGCTCGCTCTAAGGCCTATCTCCAGCGCGGGACCCAGATCCGCTGGAAGTGTGCGCCCGAACTTATCAAGGACGACACGCCGGCAGAAGCGATTCTTCACTTTCCGAACGGTCTGGCGGACTTCCTTGGCGAACTCACCAAGTCGAAGCGTGCCGTCGTCTCGGAACCCTTTTCTGGCCGCAGCGAGAAAGATGGACCGCACGGACGCGTCGAGTGGGCGATCACCTGGGTGAGCGATGGGTTCGGCGAGGCCGATGGCTTCCTCCGCTCCTATTGCAACACTGTCTACACGCCCGACGGCGGCTTCCACGAAGCCGGCTTCCGCGCGGCGATCGCCAAGGGCCTGCGCGCCTACGCCGAGCTGCGCAACAACAAGAAGGCGACCGTCATCACGCAGGAAGACGTGATGAATACGGGCGCGGGCCTCGTCTCCGTGTTCATTGGCAATCCTCAATTTGAGGGTCAGACAAAAGGCCGTCTGGTCTCCACCGAGGCTGCGAAGATCGTTGAAAGCGCGGTGCGCGATCCGTTCGATCACTGGCTGGCTGCAAACACCCAAGAAGCCACGCGCTTGCTCGATTGGTGCATTCAGCAAGCCGAAGACCGCATGCGCCGGCGCAAGGAGAAGGAAGTCTCCCGACAAAGCGCGACGCGCAAGCTGCGTCTGCCCGGCAAACTCGCCGATTGCTCGCGCGCCGGCGAGAAAGACACTGAAATCTTCCTGGTCGAAGGCGACAGCGCCGGCGGTTCAGCCAAGCAAGCGCGCAATCGCGAGACGCAAGCCATCCTGCCGCTGCGCGGCAAAATTCTGAACGTCGCCAGCGCCGGCGCTGAGAAGATGAGCGGCAACCAGGAGCTGTCCGATCTGGCGCTCGCACTCGGCGTGCAGATGGGCGCGAAGTTCAAACTCGATGATCTGCGCTACGAGCGCATCATCATCATGACTGACGCCGACGTCGACGGCGCCCACATCGCCTCGCTGCTGATCACCTACTTCCACAAGCAGATGCCGCAGCTCATCCGCGCGGGCCGCCTCTTTCTCGCGATGCTGCCGCTCTATCGCATCACCGCCGGCAAAGAGAGCATCTACGCCCGCGACGACGCGCACAAAGACGCACTGCTCAACGGCGAATTCAAAGGCCGCAAAACCGACATCTCGCGCTTCAAAGGCCTCGGCGAAATGATGCCCGCCGACTTGAAGGACACGACGATGAACCCGGCAACGCGCACGCTCGCGCGCGTAGTGCTGGACGAAAGCGGCGCGCCGGATTTCGAAGTGCTGATCGAAACGCTGATGGGTAAAAAGGCCGAGAAACGCTTCGACTACATCCAAGCGAACGCGAAGTTCGTTGAGGACGTGGACGTTTAGCTATGGCCGATGTCTTCATTAGTTATGCGCGCGAGGATGTTGCCGCTGCGGATCGCCGTGGTTGGGAACGCGTCATCACCGATGCTGGTATGACGGTTTGGCGCGACGCTCACATCGCTTCTGGCAGCACTTGGACATCTGACGTTGGTGAGCAGCTTCGCAATGCGAAGGCAATCTTCGTCATTTGGAGCGAGCACAGCTGGAATTCGCATTGGGTGAGGCAAGAAGCGTTCTATGGCCTCATGAAGGGCAACCTTGTGCCGATCATGCTAAAGGAACGTCCGGCTCAGCTTGAGCTGCCGTTTTCCGCAGTTCAGACGCGTTTGAATGACAGCGCTGGCCTCAAGGCCACTCTTGAAGCACTGAAGGTGCAAGTGGCGAAGGGCTAAGGTTCGCCGCCAAACATTGACTTTTTCCACAAATCCCCCCATTTCCGCGCTGTCCGTTGTGCGCGCCCTGGGGCGTGCTCGCTCCTGCTGGACGCCCGCTCACCTCAATCCGGAGACGCGTGGCGAATAGCGCCAACCCATCGGCCCGCTCGCGTCATGCGCGAGATCCCGGCCCCAAGTGAGATTTAATGTCCTCTGAAAATTCCGCGCCAGACGGCGCACAAGAAGCTCAACCGCAAATCACGTTCGACGATCTCGGCCTCTCCGAAGACACGCTGCGCGCCGTAAAGGAGACGGGCTACAACACGCCAACGCCGATCCAGGCGCAGGCGATCCCCGAAGTCCTTAAAGGCCGCGATGTGCTGGGCATTGCCCAAACCGGCACCGGCAAGACCGCCGCCTTCACACTACCGATGATCGACATCCTCGCCGCCGGCCGCGCCCGCGCGCGCATGCCGCGTACGTTGATCCTCGAGCCAACCCGAGAACTCGCCGCGCAAGTCGCGGAAGGCTTCGACAAATACGGCAAGCACCAGAAGCTCACCAAAGCGCTGCTGATCGGCGGCGTTTCGTTCGGCGACCAAGATGCGCTGCTCGCGCGCGGTGTCGACGTGCTGATCGCAACGCCTGGCCGCCTGCTCGACCACTTTGAACGCGGCAAGCTGCTGCTGACCGGCGTGCAAGTCATGGTCGTCGACGAAGCCGACCGCATGCTCGACATGGGTTTCATCCCGGACATCGAGCGTATCTTCAAACTGACGCCATTCACGCGCCAGACGCTCTTCTTCTCGGCCACCATGCCGCCGGAAATAACGCGTCTCACCGAACAATTCCTTTCAAATCCGAAGCGTATCGAAGCAGCGAAGCCCGCCACAACGGCGAGCACCATCACCCAAAAAGTCGTGATGCTTCCCGGCGGCGATCCGCGCACGCGCCGCGCCGCGCTCCGCGCCACCATCAACGCCAGCGGCGAAGTGAAGAACGGCATCATCTTCTGCAATCGCAAGACGGACGTAGATGTCGTCGCACTCTCGCTGAAGCGCCACGGCTATAACGCCGCGCCGCTGCACGGCGATCTCGATCAATCGCTGCGCATGAAGACGCTCGACCGCTTTCGCACCAACGATCTGCAATTCTTGGTGGCCTCAGACGTCGCCGCCCGCGGCCTCGACATTCCAGACGTCAGCCACGTCTTCAACTACGAGCCGCCACGCCACGCTGAAGACTACGTCCACCGCATCGGCCGCACTGGCCGCGCTGGCCGTCTCGGCGCTTCCTTCACGCTCGTCGGCCCCAGCGACAAGAAAAGCTGGGACGCCATCGAAAAGCTTACCGGCAAGTCGATCGAGAAAGCTGAGATCGAGGGCCTACCGGAAGCGGCGCTTGGTGATCCGCGCGACAGCGGTGGCCGTGGGCGCCGCGCCGAGGAGCTTAAGAAAGAGCACTCGCGGCGCCTGTCTGAGAAGAAGCAGAAGTATGTGAAGCGAGACGAAGATCGCCCCACCGCTTCAACCGAACCCGTTCAACGCAGCGAACCCGCGCCGCGTCGCGAGAGCCGTGACGAGCGGCCGCGCCGTAACGACACGCCGCGACGCGACGAGCGCCGTCCGCCTCGCGACGACAACGGCCCGGCGGTCACCGGATTCGGCGACAGCACGCCCGCCTTCCTCAAGCCGAAGAAGTAGAGGCTACGGCTTCAGCCGAGACGCCATCTGCTTTCTGAATGCAGCGCCGTAGGGCGGACGCAAAATCGAGAGCAGCTCGGCCGAGATCTGGCGATAGATCGCCTTTTCGTGGCTGAACTCAATGAAGCCGCGATGACCGTGATAGGCGCCCATGCCCGATGGGCCGACGCCGCCGAAAGGCAATTCGTCCATCGCGAAATGGAAGATCACGTCGTTGATCGTCACGCCGCCCGAGTGCGTGCGCTCCAGCAGCGCTTCGCTCTCGGCATTGTCTTCGCCGAAATAGTAGAGCGCCAACGGGCGTGGGCGCGCGTTGATCTCAGCGACCGTGTCGTCAAACGACGAGTAGGTGCGCACCGGCAAAACTGGCCCGAAAATCTCTTCCTGCATCACCTGCATATCGTCGGTGGCGTTGAGGATAATGGTCGGCGGAATTTTCCGGTGCTCTTGCTGGCTGAAATCTTCGTTCGCCGGATTGATTGTGACGATCTCGCCACCCTTGGCCTTTGCGTCCGCGATGAGGCTGGTGATGCGATCATAGTGACGCTGGTTGATCACCGAGGTGTAGTCGGCATTGTCCTTCAGCGTCGGATACATCTTCGCCACGGCGGCCTTCGAGGCCGCTACGAATTCCGGCACACTTTCCTGTGGTGCAAGCACGTAGTCAGGCGCCAGGCAGATCTGACCGGCGTTCATGGTCTTGCCCGTCATGACGCGCGCGGCCGTCTTGGTGAGATCGGCGCTCTTGCCAATGACGACTGGCGACTTGCCGCCGAGTTCGAGGGTAACTGGCACAAGATTGTCTGCCGCGGCGCGCATCACGTGTCGGCCGACATTGGTCGCGCCAGTGAAGATCAGATGGTCGAACGCAAGACCCGCGAACGCGGCGCCTACGTCCGGACCGCCATTGACCACTGCGAGTTCGTCCTCGTCGAAATAGAGATCGATGGTTTGTGCCATCAACGCTGACGTCGCCGGCGTGTGCTCAGACAATTTCAGCATCACGCGGTTGCCAGCCGCGAAGGCGCCGGCAATGGCGTCGAACGAGAGTGAGATCGGGAAGTTCCAGGGCGAGATCACGCCCACCACACCCTTCGGCTGGTAGCGCACCTCGGCGCGTGCGCCGAACAGACCGAGCGCAGACGGTGTTACGTTTCGCTTTTGCGGCGCCATCCATTTTTCGACATGCGCGCGCGCATGTTTCAGAGGTCCTACCGCTCCCGAAATGTCCGTGAACAGCGACATGTCTCGCGAGCGGGCGCCGAAGTCCTGGTTCAACGCATCCAGGAATTCATCCTTGTGGGCCAGGACCAAATTAATCGCCCGTGAGAGCCTGTCCTTACGCAATCTTGCTTCGGGAGCACCCTTGCTGGTCTGCAGACGCTTCTGCAGTTTCAGAATCGCGACCATTCGGGCTTTGGTTTCTTCGATTGAGGGGTGGACCGGCCGGTTCATTTAGCGCCTCCCAAGGCTTTTGCCGAATGATACCGCTTACCGTGGACGTAAGCGCAACTACTCATTTTGGTGCGATCGGCGACCGCATTTACCACTCGTCCATACCCTGCCCGCTAGCGTCCCGATCATGCAGATTCTGCGGGTTTTGCGGTGACTGACCAAGACATCCTGATGCAGGGGCCCGGGGGGGCCAATGTCGCGCTCGAAACGCTCGACTTGATGCGCCTGCACGGCGTGCCCCCAACGAGCGCCAATTACGAAGTGTGGCTTTCCTACCGGCTGGGCCGCAACCAGCCCCTGCGCGACGCCATCGATTCCCGTATTGGCTCGGGCACTGTCTTCACTGCTGAGGAAAACACTCAGCTCCACGAACAATTCTTCACCGGACTTGGCGCCTCGGCGCAGATCGTTCTTGCCGGTGAGAAGATCGCCCGCGACCTCGGCCACGTCGTCTCCTTCCTCCGCGATGCGGAGAACAAGAGCGGCGATTACGGACGCACGCTTGAAAGCGCTGCGACGGACTTGAGCCGCGGACTCGGACCTGAACAGATCCGCCAAATAGTCTCGAGCCTAGCGGCGGCGACGCTCGACATGGCCAATCACAACCAGACGCTCAACGAGCAGCTGAAGAAGTCGACCACAGAGATCGACACGCTGCGCTCGAGTCTGGAATCCGTAAGGGTGGAATCGCTTACAGACAGCCTTACTGGCCTCGCTAACCGGCGTATGTTCGATGAGACGCTGCGGATGAGGATTGAAGAGGCGAAGGCGCAGCGCACTGAGATGTCGCTGCTACTCTGCGACATCGATCACTTCAAGCGCTTTAATGACACTTGGGGTCACCACACCGGCGATCAAATCCTGCGCTTCCTGGCGAGCGCGCTGCAGGCGCATGCGCGGCCAGATTTCCTCGTCGCTCGTTACGGCGGCGAAGAGTTTGCGGTGGTCATGCCGCGTATGAGCGCGCGTGTAGCGCAGCAGACCGCCGAGGCACTGCGTGAAGCTATCCAGGCCAAACGTCTACGCCGCCGCTCGACCAATGAGGACCTGGGACAAGTGACAGTGTCGATCGGCATTGCGCGCTTGCAATCGGGCGACACGCCAGCCGGACTCATCGAACGCGCTGACGCGTGCCTCTACGCCTCCAAGCGCAACGGCCGCAACCAAACCACGACCGACGCGACGCCTGTGCTTTACGTGGCGTAGCTGCCGCTCCGGCAGCGTTTCGCTCCTCGCCAAAGTTTGCTTAGACTGCTCCCGCGCTTCTGGCGTGGGAGAGAACAATGGCAAACGCCAAATACGAACTTCAGGACGGCGTCGCGCTCATTACGCTGAACGACCCGGCGACGCTCAACGCGATCTCCGTCGAGATGACGGAGGAGCTCAACGTCCTGTTCGACCAAGCCTGCGATGAAGCCCGCTGCATCGTGCTCACCGGCGAAGGCCGCGGATTCTCCTCCGGCGCCAACCTCGCCAGCGGCGCACCACCGATCGCGGAGGACGGTTTGCCGGATCTGGGCGGACGCCTCGAAAAGACATTCAACCCGTTCGTGAACAAGCTCCGCGATCTGCCGATCCCATACGTCACCGCCGTCAACGGCGTCGCCGCGGGCATCGGCTGTTCGTTCGCGTTGCTCGGCGATCTCATCGTCGCCGGCGAAAGCGCCTACTTCCTGCAAGCGTTTCGGCGCATTGGCCTCGTGCCAGATGGCAGCGCCACCTATCACCTGCCACGCATGATCGGCCGCGCGCGCGCGATGGAGATGATGCTGCTGGGCGAACGCATCCCCGCGAAACAAGCCTACGACTGGGGCCTCGTGAACCGCTGCGTACCGGACGCTGAACTGCTCCCCACCGCGAAAGCCCTCGCGCTCGAACTGGCCAACGGCCCAGCTTCGCTCGGCATGATCCGTCGCCTCGCCTGGTCGTCGCTCGACAACACATGGGAAGAGCAGCTGCACGCCGAACGCCAAACCCAAAAGCTCGCCGGCCGCACGGAAGATTGCCGCGAAGGCGTCGCCGCCTTCCTGCAAAAGCGCCCGGCGCAATTCAAAGGCAGCTAACGTTTCGCCTTCTTCTTTGGCGCGGATTTCTTGGCCGCCTTCTTGGGCTTGGCTTTTGCTTTGGCTCGCGCAATCGCCAGCGCCTTGCGGCCCCACACGGCAGCTTCGTCCGGATCATCGAGCGCGCTGTCCGGCAAGCGCCAATAGCCGAGATCAAGTTTCTCGCCAGCACGCGGTCCGCTCTGCGGCGTCCACTCGAACGGACCCGAGCCCTCTTCGCGCAGCTCAGCTTTCAGCGCGTCATCGACCTTGATGTGGATCGTGTCGGCCGCGAGCAACAGAAACATCACGCCGTCAGCGTAGCCGCCCGCGCCGCCGAACATGCGCTTGATCTGAACAGGGCCGAGACCAGCGAACAGCTCCTGCACGTACTCGTGGAAGCTGTCGGCGGCGGCCATCTACGCTTCGGCTTTCGCCGGCACGATGGTGACGCTCTCGCCGCAACCGCAAGCGTCAGTCTGGTTCGGATTGCGGAATACAAATTTCGACGCGAGCCGCGTTGTCTCGTAATCGATCTCGGAGCCCAACAAGAAGAGCACCGCGTCCGCCGCCACAAGGATCTTAACGTCCTTGTCCTCGACTAGCTCATCGAACTGCGCCGGCTCCGCCGCATAATCGAGCGTGTATTCCATCCCCGCGCAGCCGCCATTGACCACGCCCACGCGCAGATAGGGCATATCGCCCTTTGCCACGATCTCCTTCACTCGCGCGGCTGCGGCGTCGGTGAGCGTTACGATCTTGGGCCTTGGTCTACGCGTCATCGCCTACAACATATTCAATTCGAGCTTGGCTTCGTCGCTCATCCGCGCCGGAGTCCACGGCGGATCAAACACCAGATCTACTTTCGCACCGGTTACGCCGCGCACCTTTAGCGCCGCGGCCTGCACCCAGCCCGGCATTTCACCGGCCACCGGACACCCCAGCGCCGTCAACGTCATTCGATATCGACGAAGCCTTCGTCATTGATATCGACCTTATAGATGAGCCCGAGCTTTCATAGATATCAACCGGGATTTCCGGATCGAACACGGTCTTGAACTGCGCCACCAGATCATCGGTGATGCGATCAAGCTCGACCTTCGGCAGAGCGCTCGGCGGGGGAACGGAACCGTCCATCATCCTCTAACTCAGAAGCTTCCGCGCCTTGTGCAAGGCCTCGACCAACGCATCGACCTCTTCGAGCCGATTATAGCACGCAAAACTCGCCCGCGCCGTGGCGGTAACGCCCAAGCGTTGCATCAAAGGCTGCGCACAATGGTGACCCGCGCGCACCGCGACACCCTGGCGATCCAGGATCTGCGCCACGTCGTGCGGATGCGCGCCTTCAACCGAGAACGCAATGATGGCGCCCTTGTCCGGCGCCGCGCCATGGAGCTTCACCCAGTTCAACTCACGCAACGCACTCATGGCACGATCGCGCAACGCCGCCTCGTGCGCCTCGATCGCCGCGCGATCCTGGGACTGCAACCAATCGATCGCCGCCTTCAGCCCCACCGCCTCGATGATCGGCGGCGTCCCCGCCTCAAAGCGGTGCGGCGGCTCGTTGTAGCTGACGCGCTCGCGCTCGACGATGTCGATCATCTCACCGCCGCCCTCGAACGGCGCCATCGCCACCAACAGCTCGCGCTTGCCATAGAGCACGCCGATCCCTGTCGGCCCGTAAAGCTTGTGGCCGGTGAACGCGTAAAAATCCGCATCAATCGCCTGCACATCGACGTGCCCGTGCACCGTCGCCTGGCACCCATCGAACAGCACCTTCGCGCCCTTCGCGTGCGCGATCCGCGCGATCTCCGCCGCCGGCGTCTTGGCGCCAAGCACGTTGGACATGTGCGTGATTGCCACGATCTTCGTTTTCGGCCCGATCAACGCATCAAGCGCCGCCAGATCGATCCCGCCATCGTCATCGATATCGAGCCACTTCAGCACCGCACCTTTGCGCTCCCGCAGGAAATGCCACGGCACGATGTTGGAGTGATGCTCCATCACCGAAAGCACGATCTCATCGCCAGGCTTCACATCGAGCCCGGCGGCGACAATGTTGATCGCCTGCGTCCCGCCCTTGGTGAAAATGACGCTGTCCGTCGTCGGTGCATTGATGAACGCCGCCACCGTCGAGCGCGCCGCTTCAAACGCCTCCGTCGTCTCGTTCGCCAGCGTATGCAGCCCACGGTGCACGTTGGCGTAAGCGCCGCGCATCTGCGCCGCCATCGCCTCGATCACCGCTTCCGGCTTCTGCGCGCTCGCGGCGTTGTCGAGATAAACCAACGCACGATCATTCACCGTCCGCCCAAGAATAGCGAACTGTGCCCGCACAGCGTCCACATCAAACGGACGGCGGATCAGCGGGGCGTTCATTGGCGCACTCGCGTCAACCAGTTGCGGATCAGACTAATCAACTCGTCGCGTAAGTCCTCCGGCAAGCCATCGGGAATCGTCTCCACCAGGAACGCCTCGATCAACAACGCCCGCGCGTCAGCTTCCGGCATCCCGCGCGAGCGCATGTAGAAGAGCGCGCGTTCATCCAAGCCACCCGCCGTATTGCCATGCGCGCACTGCACGTCATCGGCGTGGATCATCAGCTCGGGCTTCGCAAAAATCTCAGCGCCATCCTCCAGCAACAGCCCCTGGTGATGCTGACGCGCATCCGTCTTCTGCGCCGCGCGCTCCACAACGATCTTGCCCTGAAACACCCCGCGCCCACCCTTGCGCGCAACGCCCTTGATCAATTGCCGCGTCACGCCGCCCGGCGCCTTGTGCTCGATCGTGGAGGTGAGATCGGCATGCCTCCCAGAATCTGCCAGGTAGGCGCCATTCAGAGTTACCTCAGCGCCTTCGCCCTCGACGCTCACATGGGTCTCGATCCGCGCAAGTCGTCCGCCCAACGCCAACGCGAACTGCGTGTACCTGGCCCCAGCGCCGAGCTTAACGCGCGCTACGGATAAAGGCAGATCAGCGCCAGTCTGAATGACCACACGCGTCAGCGCCGCACCTGGTTCAATCGAAAACCTCAAACGCGCGCCCGTCCATGTGGCGCTCGTCGTCCATGCGCTCGACGAAGAGCGGCGCATCACCAGCGCGCACCGTCGAGCGCTGCGTGCTCGGCGCCAAGCGCTCAATGATGTCACGTCCCTCGCGTAGCTCACGAGGCTGCGCCCCGACCGCCGCCCGCAGATCGGAATACTTCCACGCCTCGTTGCGGCGATTGGGGAGGTCGGCGAGGTTCACGCCGCCCTCAGATACTTGTCGTAGCCTTCGCGCTCCAGTTCGAGCGCGAGTTCCGGTCCGCCGCTGGTGACGATGCGGCCCTTGGCCAACACGTGCACGCGATCCGGTTTGATGTAATCGAGCAGCCGCTGATAGTGCGTGATCACCAGAAGCCCGCGATCCGGCGCGCGCGCCGCATTCACGCTGGCCGCAACAATCTTCAACGCATCGATATCGAGCCCTGAATCAGTTTCATCGAGAATGGCGAACTTCGGCGCCAACACCGCCAGCTGCAGCGCCTCGAACCGCTTCTTCTCGCCACCCGAGAAGCCGACATTCAGCGGCCGCTTCAACATCTCCTGGTCGATCTTCAGCGCCTCGGCCTTCGTGCGCAGCAGCTTCAACAGCTCCGGCGCCGGCATTGGCTCAAGCCCGCGCGCCTTGCGCTGCGCATTGAGCGCCGCCTTCAAGAACGCAATCGCGGAAAGCCCCGGAATCTCCACCGGATATTGGAACGACAAGAACAGCCCAGCCGCCGCGCGCTCCTCCGGCTCCAGCGCCAACAGATCGACGCCCGCGAGCGTCGCCGCGCCCCTGGTCACCTCGTAGCCATCGCGCCCGCTCAGCGAATACGCCAGCGTCGACTTACCCGAACCGTTCGGCCCCATGATTGCGTGCGTTTCGCCGGCCGGGACGCTCAGCGTCAGGCCCTTGATGATCTCGGCGCCGCCGACAGCGACATGGAGGTCTCTAACGTCAAACACGCTGCTGCTTGTCCTTCTTGTAGTCGGCCACCGTGCGGATCGGATCGCCATTTGCCTTTGCCGCTAGCGTGAACCATGCGCCCGCGACGATAGCGACGCCCGCAAACACCATCACGCCCATGAACAAATTGACCGTTGCGCCGAGATACGCGAACGCGACACCACCGGCCGCCAAAGCGCTAACGAATACCAACGCGACCGCGTAGCCCTTCCAATGCACAGGCGCGTACGCTTGGCGTGAACTGCCAAGAGGGTAACGGCGCGCGAACCAGTATTCGCGTTCACTCATGGGCAAAGCCCCGACGTCCATTGGCCCGCCTCACCACCCCGCGCGCATTGCGTGCGGCGATAGGCGTTTGTCGGATACCATCCATCGGCCTCGCGCCGGAACTCAATGCGCACGTGACCACCGGAGACTGAATCGTCCTGCAAACCTGTGCGAACGATGTCCGCCACCGCGTCATCACCCGTTTCGCGCACGCTCAAGCTTACGTTTGATCCCTCAACAACCTCAGGACCAAGCAATGGCTCAAGCGCCTCCATCACGGCGGGCGCACCGAAAACACCCACTTCACTCGGTTCAATGGCTGTGAAGGCCGTATTCGGAGCGCCCAAGAGAGAGGTGTCCACCGGCGGCAACTCCGCCCGCGGCAGCTCGGTCATCTCCGACGGCGTATCGACAGGCGGCGCGGAACCTTCTGGCTCCTGCTGTTGCTGCTGGTTGCATGCCGCAAGCGCAACCGCACAGGCAAGCAACGCATTACGCCACATCCTCATCCGACGCTCCCTTCGAGGCTTACTTCCAACAGCTTCTGCGCTTCCACTGCGAATTCCATCGGTAGCTTCTGCAACACTTCGCGCACGAACCCGTTCACCAGCAGCGCCACGGCTTCCTCTTCGGGGATGCCGCGCGAGCGCAGATAGAAGAGCTGATCGTCCGAGAGCTTCGTCGTGGTCGCTTCGTGCTCGAACTGCGCGTCTGGCGTCCGCGTTTCGACGTAAGGCACGGTATGCGCCGCGCACTGATCGCCGATCAGCAGCGAGTCACATTGCGTGAAATTCCGCGCGCCTTTGGCCTTGGCATGCGCCGAGACGAGGCCGCGATACGCGTTGGACGAACGCCCCGCCGAGATGCCCTTCGAGATGATCCGCGAGCGCGTGTTCTTGCCCAGGTGGATCATCTTGGTGCCGGTGTCAGCCTGCTGGCGCCCGTTGGTTACCGCGATCGAGTAGAACTCGCCCGAACTTTCATCGCCCCGCAGCACACAGCTCGGATACTTCCACGTGATCGCTGAGCCGGTCTCTACCTGGGTCCACGAAATCTTGCTTCGCTTTCCGCGGCAGTCTCCGCGCTTTGTCACGAAGTTGTAGATCCCGCCTTTGCCGTCGGCGTCGCCTGGCCACCAGTTCTGCACGGTCGAATACTTGATCTCAGCGTCGTCGAGCGCGACGAGTTCGACCACAGCCGCGTGCAATTGGTTCTCATCGCGCATCGGCGCGGTGCAACCCTCGAGGTAGGACACGTAAGCACCCTTGTCGGCGACGATCAGCGTGCGTTCGAATTGGCCGGTGCCTTCCGCGTTCATGCGGAAATACGTGCTCAACTCCATCGGGCAGCGCACGCCGGGCGGCACGTAAACGAACGAGCCATCGGAAAAAACGGCGCTGTTTAACGTCGCGAAGAAATTGTCCGACGTCGGCACCACCGAGCCCAGGTACTTCTTCACCAACTCCGGATGCTCGCGCACCGCCTCGCTCATCGAGCAGAAGATCACACCAGCTTTCGCCAGCTCCGCCTTGAACGTCGTCACCACGCTGACGCTATCGAACACCGCGTCCACCGCCACGCGCGGCGCGCCTTCGACACCGAGGAGCACTTCCTGCTCCTTCAGCGGAATGCCGAGCTTCTTGTAAGTTTCGAGGATCTCGGGATCGACGTCTTCGAGGCTCTTATACTTCGCACCCGCCTTCGGCGCCGCGTAGTAGCGCGCTGCTTGATAGTTGATTGGCGGATAGTGGACGAGCGCCCAGGTCGGCTCTTCCATCGTTTGCCAGCGCTGAAATGCCTCGAGCCGCCACGCCAACATCCACTCCGGCTCGCCCTTCTTGGCCGAGATGTAGCGGACGATGTCTTCGTTCAGTCCCGGCGGCGCTAGCTCTTGTTCAAGCTCGGTAACGAAGCCGTGCTTGTACTTCTCCGCTTCAAGCGCGCGTGCGGCCTCGACGGTGCCTTTGTCGATGGTGTCCTTCACCGCACTCATGCCGCCGCCTCGCGGTTGCGGCGCGCCGCGATCTTGCTCAGCGCATTGAGCGCTTCATCGACATCGGACTCTTTCGAGTCGTGGCCAAAGCTCACGCGTAGAGCAGCTTTTGCCAGCTCCGGCGCAACACCCATGGCCGCAAGAACACGGCTCGATCGCACTTTCCCGGACGAACACGCTGCGCCTGAGCTGATCGCGACACCTTCGAGATCCATCGCAATCACGGCGGTCTCGGCGGTGATCCCCGGCAGTGCGAAGTTCGACGTGTTCGGCAAACGCGGCGCCTGTGCGCCGAAGATAACGGTGTCAGCAGGGAGTGACGCTTCAAAGCGATCACGCAGTGCCGCAAAGCGTGCAACTTCGGCTTCACGATCCCGCAACGCCCACTCCACGGCGGTGGCGAAGCCAACCAGCGCCGCGCCATTTTCCGTTCCGGGACGGCGGCCACGTTCTTGGCCACCGCCGAACCGCGTCGTGACGAATGGGGCGCCTGGCGCGAGCACCAACGCACCAGCGCCAGGCGGGCCGCCGAGCTTGTGGCTAGATACAACCAGATATGTCGCATCGAGATCAGCGATGCTTACCGGGATGCGCCCGAACGCTTGTGCCGCATCGACCAACAGCAGCGCACCATGCTCACGGCAAAGCGCGGCAACTTTCCTGATCGGCTGAATCACACCTGATTCATTGTTTGCAAGTTGCACCACAACGAGTGCGGGCTTCTGCGCGGCGGCCAGCAAGCCAGCAAGGGCCCCGAGATCGATCACGCCGTTCGAATCTACCGGTGCAACGCGCTCGGCCTTCAACGCCTTGCCCGCTTGCTCGAACACAGCGTCGTGCTCAACAGCAGAGACGATCAGAGAAGTCGCGCCTGAGCTGCTCAGCGCCAGATGCAGCGCCTCGGTCGCGCCCGAGGTGAACACCACGTTCTCCGCGCTTGCGTCCAGCGCGCTCGCGATCCTTTCGCGCGCGTCTTCAATCATCGCACGCATTCGCCGACCAACGCTGTGCACGCTCGACGCGTTACCGCCCGCCGCCAACGCACGCGACATCGCGACCGCCGCCTCCGCTCGGATCGGCGCGCCGGCATTGTAGTCGCAATAGACGGGCGTCTTCGTCATAAACCTATTCCGCAGCGACGCGTGCGCTGCCGTCGAAACGTTGCTCAAGCACATCGGCGAGCGAGACCGAACCAAGGAACACTTGGATGCGGTCCCCCATTTCCTGCCAGAGTCCGTGCGCAATGCAGCGGCCGTTACGACCAATGCAGCTCTTCGTCGAAGCACTGTCGCAACGCGTGGCCTTGATCGGTTCGTTCACGGCCTCGATGATTTCAGCCACGGTGACCGCGCCGGCAGCACGGGAGAGGCGATATCCGCCACCCGGCCCACGAACGCCGGAGACGAGCCCCGCCCGGCGCATCTTGGCGAACAGCTGTTCGAGGTAGGAGAGCGAAATCTCCTGGCGGCGGGCCACTTCCTGCAGTGGCACGGCCCGCTCAGCGCCGCCGTGCAGCGCCAGATCCGCCATCGCCATCACCGCATAGCGGCCTTTCGACGTTAAACGCATACCTGTCCCTTCCCGCGCCCTCGCCCGCCCCCAAATTGAGTGCTAGAAGCCGCCCCCTTTGGGGCCGGGCCTCTTACGCTGTCAGCTAAGATACCCGAGTGTTTTGGTCAAGAATAAGCCACCTGCATATCTGGGCGGCTCTGGGGTCGAGAACGAATGCCGGAAGTGATTTTCCCGGGTGCAGCCGGGCGTGTGGAAGGCCGCTACCAGGAACCGTCCAAAGAGGGCGCTCCGATCGCTTTGATCCTTCATGGCCACCCGCGTGCGGGCGGTTCGATGCAGGATCGCGTTACCGTCCAGCTTTACAAGCTCTTCGCCGACAAAGGCTTCGGCGTGCTGCGCTTCAACTTCCGCGGCATCGGTCGCAGCCAGGGCATTTTCGACAACGGTATGGGCGAGCTTTCCGATGCAGCGTCGGCGCTCGACTACCTGCAGGCCATGAACCCAAACGCCGAGCAGTGCTGGGTCGGCGGTTATTCGTTCGGCGCCTGGATTGGCCTTCAACTTCTAATGCGTCGTCCTGAGATCGATGGCTTCATCGCCGTGGCGCCACCGGCGAACCACTACGACCTCTCGTTCCTTGCGCCCTGCCCAGCCTCTGGCGTCATCATTTATGGTACGCGCGACAGCGTGACCACGGCGCAAGACATGGAGCGCGTGATAGGCCGTATCCGCACGCAGAAGAACATAAAGGTCGATGGCGCGCCGATCGAAGGCGCGGACCACTTCTTCCGCGGACGCGATCCCGGCGAGGACCATCTTGCCGAGGTAGAAGTGCACGCGCGCACGTACCTCGAGCGGCAGCCTCGCAACGCCGCCCCGGCCACCGACATCTAAGCGCTAATTACTCGCCGCCGCCGCTGCGGAGGAACGCGGGCTTGGGCCCATTTGAGAAGCCTTCGGGACCGCTATTGTCACGATCTTCACGTGGCTGGCGTTCCCGACGTGGCTCGCGTGCTTCACGGGGTTCACGAGGCTCGCGCGGTTCGCGTGCTTCACGGGGTTCGCGCGCTTCGCCATCGCTGCGCTCGCGACGCTCTTCGCCTTCGCCCGCTTCGTAACCAGCTTCGCGTTCGCCATCGGAGCGGAAGCGATTGCGATTGCGGCCACGGCGGCGCCGGCCCTCGCCATCGCCACCATCACGCGGGCGATCGCCCTGCTGCTGGGATTCGCCTTCCGGACGCTCTTCGCCTTCACCGCGCGCTTCGGCTTCGTTCAAGCCCTCAGCTTCGACGCCACCCTCTTCTTCGCCTTCAAAGTCGGCGTTGTCGTTGAAGTTCTGCTGGGGCTGCACGGGCACGGCCGGCTGCATGGAACGCACTAGGCGAAAATAGTGATCGGCGTGCTGGAGATAGTTCTCGCTCAGAACCCGGTCGCCTGAACTTTGCGCATCTCGCGCAAGCGCGAGATAGCGCTCGTGAATGTAGGACGCCGTCCCGCGAAACTTGGTGTCCGGACCATTGGTCTCAAGCTGGCGGTTCGGGTGGTGATGACCGCCTTGGTTGTTGTTGTGGTAATTACCACCACCGCCGCCCGGCTTACGGCCGCGGCCCCGCTGACGCTTCATTGGAAGTTCACCATTGTTGCTCTGGTTCCGGTTAGGGCGACAGCGCGTGGCCAAGGGCCAGCCGCGAAAAGCGCCTCATTTTCAAAGGCCCGTTCATTATGGTTCGGGCCGTGCCATGCAGCGCTAATCGCCGCGATTGAACCTCTTACTGAGGGAGCTGCCAGCGGTGTTTGAACACCCGCCAACCAAATGAACCGATGGACAAAGCCCCTCCGCCATCGATTCCGGCTCCGAACCTAATGCTTCGTCCGGTCCGATCCAAGGCCTTTTTCCAGACCGGACGAATTACGGCGCATGCCCCACAACAACGCGGGGAATGCCGGCTAGGTCCCGCCGGGGTTCGCCCACGCTAAGGCCGGCCGCCTCGGCCATACCCTTTACGGCTTCGGCTTGGCCCAGCCCAACCTCAAGCGCGAACGCGGCCCCAGGCTTCAAGAGTCGCGGCAGCGCAGCAGTGATGATGCGGTAAGCGACGAGACCATCCTCGCCGCCATCGAGCGCCAACCACGGTTCGAATCGTGCAACTTCTGGAGCCAAGCCTTCGATGTCGCCGGTGCGAATATAGGGCGGGTTTGAAACCACTAGGTCGAAACGCTCATCGAGTCCTTCGGCCCAATCGTTTTGCCGGATCTCCAGGCGATCCGCGATGCCGAGCGCCGCCGCATTGAGGCGAACGACTTCAAGTGCCCCCTCGCTTATGTCGATGGCGATGCCGGTCGCGTTGGGCCGCTCCTTCAACAACGCGAGAATGATTGCTCCAGAACCCGCGCCAAGATCGAGAATGCGATGGGGAGCATCGGCGGGCAACGTCTCCTGCAATCCGGCTTCGACAACGAACTCTGTCTCAGGACGCGGGGTCAGCACGTTTCGATCAACCGCGAGATCGAGTGTCCAGAAGTGTTTCGAACCGATGATCTGACTAACCGGCTCGCGTGCTTCACGCCGCACAGTCAGGGCGTTCACAGCGTTCACCTGGGCGTCCGTCACCGAGCGGCGCGGATCAGTGACGATCTCCAAGCGCGAAACGCCGGCGCCCGCTTCCAACAGCAAACGTGCATCCAGCACCGGTGTATCGATGCCCGCTGCCTCCAGGCGCTTTCGCACATCGGTCCAGAGCGAGACCAGCGTTTCACTCACGCCTCTTGCTCCATTGCAGCGAGCTTCTGAGCGCGATCCTCCGCGGCCAGTGCATCAAGCACCGGATCAAGGGCGCCTTCTATGACTTCCGAGAGATTGTAGAGGGTTAGGTTGATCCGGTGGTCCGTAATGCGGCCCTGCGGGAAGTTATAGGTCCGGATGCGTTCGCTTCGATCGCCTGACCCGATTTGGCCTTTGCGCTCCGCTGAACGCTCAGCATCTTGGCGCGCGCGCTCCGCATCATAGAGTTTTGTCTTCAGCATGAGCATCGCCTGCGCGCGATTTTGGTGCTGCGATTTCAGCTGACTGATCACCACAATGCCCGAAGGCATATGGGTGATGCGAACGGCGGAGTCGGTCTTATTGACGTGCTGACCGCCCGCGCCGGACGCCCGCATTGTGTCGATGCGAATATCTTTGTCGTCGATGACGATATCAACGTCGCCCTCTGGCTGCGGCAACACAGCAACGGTGGCAGCCGACGTGTGAATACGGCCGCCAGCTTCGGTTTCCGGCACACGCTGCACACGGTGCACGCCACTCTCAAACTTCAAGCGTCCGAAAACGCCTTTGCCGGTGACGCTCGCCACCGCTTCTTTGACGCCGCCGATGCCGGTTTCGGAAATGTCTTCCAACTCGAACTTCCAGCCGCGTTTGCCGGCGTACTTCTGGTACATGCGGAGTAAATCGCCAGCGAAGAGCGCCGCTTCCTCGCCACCGGTGCCGGCGCGGATTTCAAGAATTGCGGAAGCGCTCTCGTCTTTGTCTTTCGGCGCGAGCAGCAGCAGCGCTGCCTGCTCCAGCTCCGGCAGGTTGTCGCGCAGAACCTTCAACTCGGACTCCGCGAGCTCCGCCATCTCGCGATCGCCGTCTTTCGCCATCGCGTCGAGGTTGACCATCTCCGCCCGCGCTGCGCGCACGGCGGCCACCGCTTCGACCAACGGCTTCAGCTCTGAATGCTCCTGGCCGAGCTTTACGATCTCCGCGCCATCGCTGGCAGCCGCCAAGCGTGCTTCCACACGCTCGAACCGATCGACCGCCTGCGAGAGGCGCCGTTCCAATCTGTCGTACGCTGACATGGGCTAACTAAGTTCGGCGAAAATCTCGGACTGAACTTCCGTCACTTTCGGAACTTCGAACGCGATCTCTTCCTGAGAATGGCGCGCATACGGCACAATCACCTCAACGGCCTGGCCGTTCGCCACCTCAAGGTGAAAGCAGAGCGCGGCAGCATTGTCGCCACCGGATCGGCCATCGAACACCAAGCCCGCCGCGATAAGACCGTTCTCTTTTTCATCGAGGCGAAAGCCCGCGATCAAACCGGAAATGTGATCCTGCGGCGCCGAGCGATCAATCGGCAGATCAACATTGGTGTGAATCTGCTCGCCGGTCTTGCGAATGCCTGCACCAAACGGCGCAAACGAGCCACCCTGCTTGAGAGCGGCGTGCGCGGTATCAAACAAATATTGGTAAGTGTCCTGCAGGTGGCGCTGCAGCATCGCTCAGCCCTTCGCTTCGCGCATCGTGCGGGCGCGTTCCTCAACTAGACCGACGATATGGTCGATCATCTCGCCGTTGTCGACCTTATGGTCAGCGCTGCCCGAGACATACATCATGCCGGCGCCCTTGCCGCCACCCGTAAATCCGAGGTCGGTCATCAGTGCTTCGCCAGGACCGTTCACGACGCAGCCGATAATGGACAGCGTGATCGGCTCGGCGATATGCGCGAGGCGCTTCTCCAATTCATCCACTGTGGCGATGACATTGAAACCCTGCCGCGCACACGAGGGGCACGCGATTATGGTCACACCGCGCTGACGCAGCCCGAGCGACTTTAGTAGATCGTTTCCGACCTTGATCTCCTCGACCGGGTCGGCGGCCAGCGAAACACGGATCGTGTCGCCAATACCTGCCCACAGAAGCGATCCCATCGCGATTGATGATTTCACGGTTCCTGCGCGCAGTGCGCCAGCCTCGGTGACTCCCAGGTGCAGCGGAGCATCTGTGGCCTCGGCCAAGGATTGATATGCAGCAACCGTTAGGAAGACATCCGACGCCTTCACGCTGATCTTATACTCGTGAAAGTCGTGATCTTCGAGCAGCGCGGCATGGAAGAGCGCGCTCTCGACCATCGCTTCCGGACAAGGCTCGCCATACTTCTCAAGCAGATGGGCCTCAAGCGATCCGGCGTTCACACCGATGCGAATGGAGCAGCCGTGATCCTTCGCGGCCTGCACAACTTCCTTCACCCGTTGCGCGTTGCCGATATTGCCGGGATTGATGCGCAAGCATGCGGCGCCGGCGGCCGCGGCTTCAATGGCGCGCTTGTAGTGAAAGTGAATATCAGCGACGAGCGGAACCTTGGCGGCGCGGGCGATCTGCGAGAACGCCGCCGTTGACGCCTCGTCTGGACACGACACACGGACGATATCGGCGCCTGCGTCCTCCAATTGGCGGATCTGGTTGATCGTGGCGTTCGCGTCGGCGGTGACCGTGTTGGTCATCGACTGAACGGCTATCGGCGCGTCGCCGCCGATCTCGACCGCGCCGACCCGTATCTTCCGCGAGCGCCTGCGCTCGATCCGGCGCCAAGGCCGAATGTGATGAAGGTCGCCGTGAGCGCCGTCCATGAGGCGAAAGTCCTTTCAGACCGGAGATAGCGCGCCCCGGCCCCTGCCAACAGCCCCAGAACATGCGGCTTAGCTGCGGGACGAGGCGACCTGGGCCTGGGCCAACGGCTGAATTTCGTCGATGGACCGACCGAGCACCGGCATGCCCGCAGTGCCAAGGGCACCCGCCGAAGCGCCATTCACATAAAGCTCAAACGCCCCGCCATCCCGCGCGTGCAGCGTCCAGCCGGGACTAGGGTCGGGACGGTAAACGTCGCCCGCCCGCAGGTTCCTGGACAGGAACACAGTTCCGTCCGGCCCACGCGCCTCGAGCCATCCGTCGGCAACCGCTCGAATTTCGACGACCCGACTGGGAGCCGCTGCCGTCGAGGCGGGCGTTGCGCCTACAGAGCCGGCATCCGCGCTTACCGCCACTTGCTGCTCGGTTTCCGATCGAAGCTGCGAATCGACGGCTCGCCAGCCAACAAAGCCAGCCGCGATCAGAACCAGGGCCGCTGCCGCAGCCCACGGCGGGCGCTGGCGCGGCTTCGAGGTGGGGGTGCGGATAGCCGGCTTTGGCTCATCGTCACGGGTTAAGGCGCATTCGTCCTGAAACTGGTCAACAATGGCCTTTTCTTCGATACCCAGTTCACGGGCGTACGACCGCAAGAACGCCAGCGCGTAGGCCTTTCCGGGCAGCAGCTTGATGTTCATGCTCTCGAGCGCTTCGAGGAACTCTTTCCGCACCCGTATGCGATCCGCGACCTCGTCCAGCGTCCAGCCGCGTTGGCGGCGTGCTTCCGAGAGCTTGCGACCTGCCCGCCATGCATTGTCGAGCACAGGCGGCGGCGCCGCCGGCGTCTGACGTTGCGCACGCGCATCGACCTGTTCGCCAGTCGGTTGTGGATCGGTGGGTACGGGTTGCAGCATTGAGTGTCCGGTCACTCCTAGGAGACCATACGTTTACAAAGGCAAATTTTGAGCCACTAAAAAAGACTAATCACGAATCAAGCATAGCTCAACGCGGCCCTTGCACGCGTTACAGCGCGTAACCTTCGCCCACGGCAAATTCTGTGAGTTGGTCACGAATCGAAGGCCTATTGCGGCTCATCAGCCGTGACAGAGCCCGCTCCACGGCATGCACTTCCATCGAGAGAATGAGCCGCTTCACTGGACCGATGCCCGAGGCCGGCATCGAGAGTCTACGAAAGCCGAGCGCCGTAAACGCCATCGCCTCAAGCGGACGCCCCGCGGCCTCGCCACAGATCGAGACTTGCAACCCTGCTGCATCGGCGTCGTCGCGTATACGCTTCAGCAGGCGAAGCGCAGGCGCGCTGAGAATGTCGTAGCGCTCGGAGACGCGCGCGTTACCGCGATCGGCGGCGAAGAAATACTGCATCAGGTCGTTGGTGCCGATCGAGATGAAGTCGGCACGGCCTTTGAGGTCCGGGATCGAGAACGCCAGAGCCGGCGCCTCAACCATGACGCCGACCTCGACCAGCGACGGCGGCGGCCGGCCATTCTTGCGGCACCAATCCAACTCGCGGTCCACGAGAGATCGGGCCGCGTCAAACTCACCCACGGTAGTGACCAGCGGAAACATGACCCGCAAACGGCGGTTCGCTGCGGCGCTAATGAGAGCGCGCAGCTGGTATCGAAGCAGCGCCGGGCGATCGAGGCCGATGCGAACTGCCCGCCAACCAAGCGCTGGGTTTTCTTCCCGCTCCGCCGAGACGTAGGGCAAAACCTTGTCGCCGCCGAGATCGAGCGTACGGAACGTAACGGGCCGCAGGCCCGCGGCGTCCAACACATCCCGATAAAGCATCGTCTGGCTCTCAAGCCGCGGCAGCGTCTCGGAGACCATGAACTGAAACTCGGTGCGGAAAAGGCCGATGCCCTCCGCCCCGGCTTCATCTAAATGGTGCACATCGAGCGCGAGGCCCGCGTTCAGCAGAAGCGTCACCCGCTCGCCGTCTTGGGTGACCGGCGGGATGTGCCTCAGCCGTGCGAACTCCTCCGCGCGCGCTGAGCGCAGGTTGATGCGCTGCCTGTAGGTATGAACAAACGCTTCTTCGGGCCGGAGCCGCGCCTCGCCGCGCTCGCCATCGAGCACGATGCGATCGCCCGCTTCCACACGTGACAGCAAGCCGTTCAGCGTCCCTACCATCGGGATGCCAAGGGCCCGCGCCACGATCGCTGCGTGCGCGGTGTTGGCGCCTTCCTCTAGCGCCACACCTTTCAAACGCGAGCCGTAATCCAACAGTTCAGCCGGGCCCAGTTCCCGCGCGATCAGGATCGCGTCTTCGGGCAGCGTTTGCGCCGAACCGCCTTCGACGCCCGCAAGCGCCCGTAACAGACGATTGTCGAGATCTTCAAGATCGTGAAGCCGTTCGCGCAAATATTGGTCGCGCGTGGCGTTGAACTTTGCCCGGTGCTCGCCACGCACGCGCTCGACTGCAGCATCCGCTGAAAGGCCCGCCCGGACCCCCTGCCGCAGCTTCAACTCCCAACTAGGATCGTTGGCGAGCATCAGAAATGTCTCGAGCACTTCGCGCGACACGCCCGAAATTCGGCCGGGATCACCCTCGAGCATATCTTCCAGCGTTCGCCGCACCTGGCTGAGCGCCGCAACCAATCGATCTTCTTCCTTGATCGGATCATCCGCGATTACACGGCCCAGTGGCGCGTGCGGCTCGTGCAGGACCGCGGTACCGATGCAGATACCATCCGAAAACGCGCGCCCGGTCAGCAGCTCCGGCCGGCTAGGCACCGCCTCGACTTCAGCGAGTCCGGTGAGATCGCCAAACGCGCCAGACGCGACCATCTCGGCCAGCACCATGGCGATGGTCTGCAGCGCTTCGACTTCGTCTTCGCCGTAAAGCCGCGAGACTTGGTTCTGCACGACCAGTACGCCGAACGTCCGCTCCGAGCGCACGATTGGCACACCGAGAAACGCACTGAACGGCTCCTCGCCTGTTTCAGGTCGATACGCGAAGCGTTCGTGGTGCGGGGCATCCGCGAGGTTTAGGGGCTGCGCCGTTTCCGCGATCAAACCCACCAAGCCTTCGCCCGGCTTCAGCCGCGTCTTGTGCACGGCATCCGGCGACAAACCCTGCGTCGCGAACAATTCGTTGGAGCCACCGCGTGTCAGATAGATCGAGCACACATCCGCGACCATGGTCGACGCCACCATGGTGACGAGCCGGTTCAGCCGCTCCTGCGGCTCAGCACCAGTCTCCATGATCTCCCGCAGCTTGCGCAGAAGTATCCGGGATCCGCCAATGCTCGCGGGTCCAACCATCGCGGTTTAGCGTCCTCCAACATCACCGCTCACGCGGCGTCCAAACCATAAGCGCTGTGCAGCGCACGCACGGCCAATTCTGTATACGCCGCATCGATCAGCACAGAGATTTTGATCTCCGAGGTAGCGATTGCCTCGATATTGATGCCCTTTTGAGCCAACGCCGCAAACATCGCCCGTGCGACACCGACCTGGCTTCTCATGCCGATGCCAATAACCGAAACCTTGGCCACATCGCGGCGAATATGGACCTCCTCCACGCCGATCTTCGACTGAATCGATTCAATTGCTTCCGCTGCTCGTGAGGCATCCCGATCCGGGCAGGTGAAGAGAATGTTTTGCCGCTCCGGCTGCCGGGCTTCACTCTGAACGATCATATCAACATTGATGTTGGCATCGGCCAGCGTGCTGAAGATTTCGGCGGCAACGCCTGGGTGATCCTCGACGCCGAGCAGCGTGACCTTCGCCTCGTCGCGCGAGTAGGCAACGCCGGAAACAACCTGCTTTTCCACGATCTCATCCTCAGGACACACGAGCGTGCCGGGATTAGGCGCCCCCGGCTCAACGAAACTAGACAACACCCTGACAGGCACACGCTTGGCAAATGCGAGTTCAACCGAGCGCGTCTGCAGCACCTTCGCACCCGCGGACGCGAGTTCGAGCATTTCTTCGTAAGAAATCTTCTCGATCCGCTGCGCCTTCGACACCACGCGCGGATCGGTCGTGTAGACGCCATCGACGTCTGTGTAGATGTCGCAACGAACGGCATTCAAAGCCGCTGCGAGCGCCACTGCTGACGTATCCGAACCACCGCGCCCAAGCGTCGTGATGCGATTGTCCTCTGTGATCCCCTGAAAGCCCGGCACGATGGCGACGACGCCCTCGTCCATCGACTTGCCAATTATCTCTTCGGGAATTTCGGCGACACGCGCCTTTGAGTGCGCCGTGTCGGTGCGGAACGGGATCTGCCAATTCTGCCAGGAGCGCGCCGGAATGCCGATGCGCCGTAGGGCCAACGCCAACAACCCAGTCGTCACCTGCTCGCCGGTGGAGACGATGACATCGTACTCATCGTTGAAGTCGCTCGCGCTCATCTGCGCGCCGTTGCCGCCTTCACCGGCAGCACCGCGCGCCAGCCCGACCAGCCGGTCAGTCTCGCCCGACATGGCGGACACCACGACGGCCAGCCCCTGCCCGGGCTTTCTCTCAGCCGCGACGATGCGCGCGACGCGGGCGATGCGGTCCACGTCGCCCACGGACGTGCCACCGAACTTCATCACCAATCGAGACATGGGAGGAGCGTGTCGTTTTCCGAAGCGTTGCCAGCGGCATTAGCACGCTTCCGGGCGTTGGCGATACGCCTTGACCCGCATCGTTCCCGCGCCGATCTGGATAGCAGATGACCGCCACCACCGACCCCGCCGAGATCGCCAAGTTCAGCGCACTCGCCGCTGAGTGGTGGAATCCCAAAGGCCCGTTCGGCGCATTGCATCGCCTGAACCCGGTGCGCCTCCAATACATCCGCGATCTGGCGCTAAGTCACTTCGGCCGCAGCGCGCGCCGCCCGCTCGATGGCGTCACAACATTAGACCTCGGCTGCGGCGGCGGCCTCGTCTCCGCGCCGCTCGCGCGCATGGGCGCCAAGCTCACCGCCATCGACGCCTCCGCCGAAGCCATCGGCGCCGCAAGCGCCTACGCCGAACAAGCCGGCCTCGACATCGATTTCCAAAACACCACCGCCGAAGCGCTCGTCGAACGCGGCGCGCAATTCGAGTTGGTGACTGCGCTCGAAATCATCGAACACGTCGCCGACGTGAACGCGTTTCTCTCAGCCGCTAGCGCGCTTGTCGCTCCCGGCGGTCTTCTCATCCTCTCCACCATCAACCGCACAACCAAGGCCCGCGCGCTTGCCATCACCGGCGCCGAACGCATCCTCAAATGGGCCCCCGAAGGCGCGCACGATTACGACAAGCTCGTCACCCCCGAAGAAATCCGCCACGGTGCGCCGACGTTGCAATGGGATGAACCGGTCGGGATCACCTACCAACCGCTCGGTAGCGGCTGGGCAAGCGCGCGCGATATCGACGTGAATTACATGATGGCGGGCCGCAAATCGGCCTAGTTCAGCTTCTTCGGCTGCACCGGCGCCAACTCAGCCGGCAGCGGCGAAGCGGGAATGCCCTCATCCGCCAGCTCTTGCGCCTGCTCCGGCGTCGCTTCGCCCCAGATCGCACGCTCTTCGCTTTCGCCTGAATGCATCTTGCGCGCTTCGTCGGCGAACTTGTCGCCGACATAGTCGAAATTGTCCTTGATGTGCTCGCGTACTTTCGCCGCCATCGCCATGGCGACCGCGCGTTCGCTGCGCTCCGTTTTCTTGCGCGCCGTCTGCACCGAAGGCGCCATCGGCGCTTTCTCTACGTGCTTGGAGCCACAGTGCGGGCACTCGACCAAGCCTGCTTCAGCTTGCTTGTCGTAATCCAGCGATCGAGCCGAACCAGGCTTCGGAACTCGTCACCCTTATCGCACCGGAGGTCGTACTTGATCATGGGCCAGTAAAGTTGCGTCCGCCTTGCCACGCCGGGATCTTATCCCGCGCGACCGCAACAGCATCTAGGTCGAGATCGGCGACAATGTAACCCGGCTCGTCGTGATCAAGCGCAGCGATCACCTTGCCCCACGGATCGATGATCAGCGAATGCCCATACGTCGAGCGGCCATCCTCATGCTTACCACCCTGCGCCGGCGCGATGACATAGCAATGCGTCTCAATCGCCCGCGCCCGCAGCAACGTTTCCCAATGCGCCTGCCCTGTCGGCACCGTGAACGCCGCCGGCGCCGTGATGATCTCCGCCCCGCCACGCGCCAACGCGCTGTAGAGCGGCGCAAAGCGCACGTCGTAGCAAATCGTCAGCCCAATCTTGGCGTCCATCGGCCCAGTGACGAGCACCGCTTGCGAGCCGCCCTCGAACGAGTCGCTCTCGCGATACATCTCGCCGCCGCCAAGCGTCACATCGAACAGATTGATCTTGTCGTACTTGGCCGCAACCTTGCCGCTCGGATCGAACACGAACGAGCGGTTCCACACCTTGCCGTTGCCCGCATCGATCGACCCCGATCCCAGCAGCAACCAAACGCCAAGCTCCTGCGCCGCCGCGCCCCAGGCCTTGATCTCCTGTTCAATCTCCACCGAGCTGATCGTCTTCAGCATCCGCGGTTTGTCACGGTCTAGCACCATCGTGCACTCGGGCGTCGCAATGAAACGCGCGCCGGCAGACGCAGCCTCACGCAGCAATGGCATCGCCGCTTCGCGATTGGCTTTCGGATCGATCCCTGAACGCAGCTGAACCGCCGCAACCCGCAACTTGCGCATCAGGCGCCTGCCAACAGCGGATCGAGCCCGCCGTTTTGCTCTAGCGCATGCAGATCGTCACAGCCGCCAACGTGCCGATCGCCAACGAAAATCTGCGGGAACGTCCATCGTCCGGAGCGCTGGATCATCTCCTGGCGTGTCAGCGGACAGCCTGTGGCGTCGATCTCTTTCACTTCCACTCCCTTGCGTTGCAGCAACGCGATGGCTCGCGTGCAGTACGGGCAAAAGGCGCGCGTGTAGACGGTTACCTGGGCCATATCCGACTCAAACTGTCAGATAGAAATATCAGCTGGTCTAACAACACGCGCCAGGGTCACTGCATGCACTTCTGCAGCGCCAGCTTTACGCAATGCACGGGCGCATGCCTCTAAAGTCGCTCCGGTGGTGAAAACATCATCAACGACGAGGATCGTTTTACCCTTGTGGCTGCCCCAAGCCTTGATCGCTCCGCCAACGTTCCTGCGGCGTTCCGAGGCTGAAAGGCCAGCTTGGCTTTTGCGGCGCTTAACCCTCTGCAGTGCGCCCGGTTTCCACGGCTTGCCGCTGGCATGCGCGACAGCCTGGGCCAGCCACGCGGCCTGGTTGAAGCTTCGCATGGCGAGGCGCGTCCAGTGCATGGGCGCGGGCGCCACGAAATCCGCCTTCGCTAGCGCGTCGGCAGCAGCGGCCGACATCCACCGTGCGAAAACCGGCAGACCGTCCCGGCGCCCTCCGCGCTTTAGATCGAGGATCAGCCGGCGCGCGTGATCCTCGTAAGCCAGCGCCGCCCGGGCGGTGTCGTAGGCCGGCCTTCGCCCGGCGCAGGCAGCGCAGCTATCGCCAGGGCTCCCGCCGTCAGGCAGTGGGAAGCCACAGCAAGCGCATAGCGGGTCAGACAGAAATTTGAGTTCGCCCCAAAGTTCCGCCTCGATCACGCCGGGGCGGTCGACGATCGCATCGGACAGAAGCGACCGCGGTGGCCAGATGAGATCGGACAGGCGTGAGATCACGCCACGTTTCCGGAATGCCCCTGCCACGCGATAGGATGAACCCATGAGCGCTCCCCAGCTGGGTCCATTCGAGCCACGGCTTGTGCGTCAGCGCAAGCGCCGCGCACGCGCCACCTTCCGCGACGCGGCGTTTCTGCATGAACGCGTGGCGGCCGATTTGGCCGACCGGCTGGAAGCCATCCCGCGGCAATTTCCGCGTGTCCTCGCGCTGGGCGGCGGCGGACTGTTCTCAGAGGAGGTGCGTGCCCGGCCCGACCTCTCCGCCCGCCTCGGCGCGATCCTCGAAACCGATCTCGATTTCATCGACCCCGAACACCTGCCGTTCGCGCCGGGATCGTTCGACCTCATCGTCTCACCCCTCGCGCTGCACTGGATCAACGATCTTCCCGGCGCGCTGATCCAGCTGCGCTTGGCGCTCGTGGCCGATGGTCTGTTACTCGCTTCACTCTTCGGTGGCGAAACACTGCACGAACTCCGACTCTCGCTCATCGAAGCAGAATCTGAACTCACCGGTGGCGCAGGCCCCCGCGTCTCGCCCTTCGCTGATCTGCAAGACATCGCCGGCCTCCTGCAACGCGCGGGCTTCGCGCTGCCTGCCGCAGACCGCGATATCGTCACCGTCCGTTACGGCGAACCAATGCGGCTTCTCGCTGATCTCCGCGCCATGGGCGAAACCTCAGCCCTCCGCGAACGCAACCCGCGCGCCCTAAGCCGCCGCGTCCTCGCGCGCGCGTTCGAGATCTATCGCGAGCGCTATAGCGACCAGGAAAACCGTGTTCGCGCGACATTTGAAATCCTCACGGCCACCGGCTGGTCCCCACACGAGAGTCAACAAAAACCGTTGAAGCCTGGCAGCGCCAAGATGCGCTTGGCCGATGCGCTTAAGACTGAGGAAAAGTCGGCCGGCGAAAAGCCTGGCCACTAACGCGGCATCCGCGTCATGCACCAAAAGTGCAGGCCAGGAAGCTCGAACTCATTCGTCACTTCAAAGCCGTGCCGCGAGTAAAGCGCAACGTTCCGTTCCGTCGATGCTTCGAGGTAACCGACTGTCCCGCTTGCATCGAGCGGCGCCAACGTCGCCTTGAGCATAGCCGATCCAATGCCTCGCCCCTGCGCATCACTCGACACGCCTAAAAATTGCAGATGAGCGTGCGGCAGGGCGGGGTGACAGGAGGCAAGCTTCGCGCCGAGTTCCTGCGCCCGCTTCAATCCGTCCGCGCCGGCGACGGAAAGAAACAGCGGCGTATAAAATAGTTCACGCCACCACGGGAAATCGAAGGCCTTCAAACCTGGACCCAACCAAATGGCGGCGCCCGCCATGACGCCCTCATCGTCCGCCACCCAAATATCACGCTTCGGATGGAGCATATTGCGCACGACGGCGTCGAAGAACTTGCGGCGCGCGCGCTCCTTCGTGGCGTCCTGACGCAACCAGTAGTTCAGGCCGGCTTCGTCGATGAACGCGTCCGTCAGCACCGCGGCGGTTGTATCCAACTCGTCCGGCTGCACCACGCGCACATTAGCGGTCATATCTTTTTCGATATCCGGATGGCCGCGCGGCAGCCGAACTTGATCACAGCCGAGAGAAACGGATAGCCCGGCGCGTTGCGAGCGCCCTGGTCGATCGCCGTTTCTTTGTGCTCGATTTCGTCAGCGCGGAATTTATCGATAACGTATTTCAACTCGGGGTCGACTCCGTCCAACTCGTCGCTCTGGCGGCCATAGTGCTCTTCGATCACTTCCTCGACGGCTTCGGTGCATGCATGCGCCGCTTGCTCGCCCATCAAAGCTGTCACCGCGCCCAGGCCGAAACCCGCCACCCGCCATACCGGGGCCATCAATGTCGGCCGCACGCCACGCTCAGCAATGAGACGGTCGAACGTCTTCAGGTGTTCTTGTTCTCCGGCCTCCATCTCCTGGATCAAGCGCGCCGCATGCGATTTGCCTTCGATGCGATCGAACACGGCGCGCTGGCCACGATAGATTTGCACGGCGCCGTATTCGCCCGCGTGATCCACGCGCACCATCTCATCAAGCCTGCGCTTGGCGACGTTTTCACCGGGCATCGGCGGGTGAGGTCTGCTCATTGGGCGCGCCTTGTAGACAGCGCGACATAGAAGGTCGCCAGCGCCAACAGCAACGAGATCATGGCGTTGTAGCCCGCCATCGAAATCCCAAACAGCGACCACGCGATTTCATCGCAACGCGGCGGACGCAGATCGCCGTCAGGCAGGTTGCCGAGGCTCAAATCGCTCGCATTTACGGCGCCGCCCACGTCGCACTGCGCGATTACCCACTTTTGCTCAACCGCGACGTGATAAGCGCCCATCGCCGCGCTGCCGAGCAGCACGAGGCCGACGATCATGATCGCCCAGCTCGTCCATTTCGGTTGGATGCGCGTCGCGATGAACGCGAGCGCGGAAACGCCAACCACAGCCCAATGCCAATAACGCTGCTGCATGCAAAGGGGGCAAGGCTGCAGGCCGAGGTGACCCTGAAAATAGAGCACCGCCGCCGTCAGCATCGCTCCGGAGGCGAACAGGATCAGGAGCGGCCAGTATGGGCGCAAGCGGTCAATCATGGGCCAATCCTAACCGAGAATTGCGGCCGGAGTCTGCGGCGCGCCGCCGCGTTTAGTGCGGGATGTACCGCAGCGCCAAGACCATAGCGACGATCACCACTGCCACCACGATCAGCACCAGCCCCATCCGTTTTTCCATGACCGGCGCGATCTGCGGGCCGAACTTCTGGAATATCCAGGCGACCAGCGCAAAGCGCAGTCCGCGGGTGATAAGCGAAGCCGCAATGAAAATCGGGATCGAGAAGTGCAGTGCGCCCGAGATGATCGTGACGAGCTTGTACGGGATCGGCGTCAGGCCTTTGAAAAAGATGAACCACGCGCCGTATTGATCGTAAAACGCACGCAGCTCCTGTTCGCGATCACCGGAGTAGCCAAAGAAATCCAGGATGTAGCGCCCGATCTGATCCATCAGGAACATACCGATGGCGTAACCCAGCAGGCCGCCGAGGACCGAAGCGATAGTGCAAACGATTGCGTAGCGGAGCCACTTTTTCGGCTCAGCAGCAGCCATCGGGCCCAGCATCAAATCCGGCGGCAGCGGGAAGAAGGAGCTTTCCGCAAATGACACCACAAACAGCGCCCGCTCCGCATTTGGCGAGCGCGCGGCGTTCATCATCTTCGATTTGATACCGTCGAGCATAATCACGCGGCTAGCACGCTTCGGGCCAATCCGTCATTGGGTGCTGGCGTCGCAAACTGCTTTCGGTTGGTGAACGTTCTTGGCGTTAGCCATTCGAAGCTCGCGTCGACGAGCTAAGGTTGGTGCCCCCGGTCGGAGTCGAACCGACACACCTTGCGGTACCGGATTTTGAGTCCGGCGCGTCTACCAATTCCACCACAGGGGCAACTGGGGCTTCCAAAGACGAAGCGCTCAGGTATGAGGCGGCAAAGCCGGTGTCAAATCCGACGTGCGGGGGAAAGCCATGACCGACGAGACAATCGCCGGCGAGGAAACAGGTTTCGGCCGCGTCGGCCGCTGGATTGGCCTCATTTTGGGACCAGCTCTCGCGCTTGGCCTGCAACTCCTCCCGCCGCCGGAAGGCATGACGCCCGAGGCGTGGCGCGTTGTCTCCCTCGCGGTGCTTATGGTCGTCTGGTGGGTTACCGAGGCCATTCCAATTTCGGCCACCGCGCTCGTTCCACTCGCAGCGCTCCCTCTAATCGGCGCGACCTCTATGAGGGATGCAGCCGCGCCCTACGCCGACCCAATCGTCTTTCTGTTCATTGGCGGCTTCATGCTCGCCGCCTGCGTTGAGCGTTGGCGCCTGCACGAACGTATAGCGCTCTCGATCGCGTCTATCGCAGGCGGGCGCCCTGTCGCGCTCGTAGGCGGTTTCATGGTCGCCTCCATGTTGCTCTCCATGTGGATTTCGAACACTGCGACGACGCTCATGCTCGTGCCCATCGCCATCGGCGCGGCGCGCGCGATGTCCGGCGGCGGAAAAGCCGATTTGGCGCTGGGCGGCGCGCTGACGCTCGGGGTCGCTCACGCGGCCACCATTGGCGGAATCGGCACGCCGGTGGGATCGCCAACAAACCTGATTGCGATTGGATTCTTCGAACGCGCCGAGCAACCAATGGCGTTCATTGATTGGATGGCGCGCGCCATTCCGATGATGCTTTTGATGCTGCCGGTCGCGTGGCTACTCTTGTGCTGGCCGCTTTTTGGCAAAGGACATCAGCGCTACGAAGCAATCGGGGCTGTTGTTAAGAATGCCCTGAAGGCGCTCGGGCCGATCACGCGTCCCGAGGTTCGCATCGGTCTCATTTTCGCCCTCGTTGCGCTCTCGTGGATGACACGCACCGAACTCGTGAAGCTCCCCGGCTTGGGATCGCTGACCGATACTGGCGTCGCAATCTTCGGCGCGCTGTTGCTCTTCTTTGTACCGTCAGGACGCGGCAACGGGGAGAAACTAATCGATTGGAAAACCGCCGAAAGCATTCCATGGGGGATTGCGGTGCTGTTCGGCGGCGGGCTTGCGCTTGCAGCCGGCATGGAAGCCACCGGCCTCGCTGCTTGGATTGGTGAGTGGATTGCCGGCATCGATGGCGTTTCCGCCTTCATGCTCGTCGCCATACTCGTGGTGACGACGATTCTTGTCTCGGAACTCGCGAGCAATGTCGCGACGCTGACGTCGATGCTGCCGGTGGTCGCCGCAGTCGCAACCGCGACGGGCACACCGCTCCAACAACTGGCGTTCCCGGTGGCGATCGCGGCAAGCTTTGCGTTCATGCTGCCCGTGGCGACGGCCCCGAACGCAATCGCCTATTCCTCGGGCATGCTCACTTTGAAACGCATGCTGACCGTGGGCCTTGGACTCAATATTGCGGCGATCGTGCTGATAATGACCTTCGCGGCCTAGAACATCGCCTCGACGCGGTCCCAGAACGCCTTAGGCAGATCAAGACCGGAGAGACGTTTCAGCTCCTGCGCCAAGGTCGGTGATGTCACGTTGATCTCGATCAGCTTGCCCGCGATCACATCGAGGCCTGCGAACACAATACCTTCGCGTTCCAGCAGCGGCGCCACTGCCGCAGCAATCGTCCGATCATCATCGTCCAATTCGCCCGCCGCCGCCTGCCCGCCAACAGCGAGGTTTGCACGGAAATCGCCGGCCTTCGGCAGGCGCTTCAGCGCTGCGAACGGCTCGCCGTTCAACACAAACACGCGCTTGTCGCCGCCGGAGACGGCGGGGAGAAACTCTTGCGCGAGGATCGGCTCGCGTCCGGCGGCAGAAAGAAACGCACGCGCCTTCTTGCGAAATTCGGGGTCGTTCGCGGCAAGCTTAATCACGCCCTCGCCGCCCATCATGAACAAGATTTTCAGCACCACCTGGTCGTAGCGCTTCGCGAACGCCTCTAGCGCATCAAGATCGCGCCCCACCCAGGTGTTAGGCGTCAACTCCGGAAACTGCAGGATCGACATCTTCTCGGAGATGTTTCGGATGCCCTGCGGCGGGTTGATCACTCGCGCTGTCTTCGCCAGTTCCAACAGATACGTGTTGGTGACGTAGCCCATGTCGAACGGCGGATCCTGGCGAACCAGCACGACATCGAAGTCGTCAACAGGGCGCGCCGCTTCTTCCAGCGTCTTGTAATGCGCGCCTTCTTGCAAGCTTACGGACACGCGCCGCGCGTTCGCGCTCACAACACCGAGTTCATAGAAAAGGTCGTCCGGCGCCCACCACCAAATCTCATGCCCACGCGATTGCGCCTCGACCATGAGCGCAAGCGACGTGTCATGGTTCACGATCATCTTCTCGATCGGATCCATCTGAACAGCGATGCGGAGCGATTTCATCTAGCCAGCCTGCGCCTTGCGTCCGTTCGTACGCGCGCCGCGTAGCTGCTCTGCGATTAAGAACGCGAGATCGAGCGCCTGCTGGCCGTTGAGACGCGGGTCGCAATGCGTGTGATAGCGGCTCGACAGATCCTCTTCCGTCACCGCCGACGCGCCACCCAGGCATTCCGTCACCTGCTGGCCGGTCATCTCGACGTGCACGCCGCCCGGATAGGCGCCTTCCGCCGGCAGAATGTCCGTGAACGCGCGCACTTCCGCGAGAATGCGGTCGAACGGCCGCGTCTTGAATCCGCTCGTCGTCTTCAGCGTGTTTCCATGCATCGGGTCGCACGACCACACGACGTTGCGTCCAGCCTTCGTCACGGCGCGCACCAGCTTCGGCAATCCCGCCTCAACTTTCTCTGAACCAAATCGCGCAATCAACGTGATGCGCCCCGGCTCGTCGTTCGGGTTCAGGATATCGATCAGCCGCAGCAGTTCATCCGGCTCCAACGACGGCCCGCACTTCACCCCGATCGGGTTCTTAATCCCGCGCGCGAACTCAACATGCGCCCCGTCAGGCTGCCGCGTGCGATCGCCGATCCAAACGAAGTGAGCGCTGGTGTCATACCAATCGCCTGTCGTTGAATCGACGCGCGTCATGGCTTCTTCGTAACCAAGCAGCAGCGCTTCGTGGCTTGTGTAAACGTCCACATGGCGCACCTGCGGCACACTCTGCGGCGTGATCCCGCACGCTTCCATGAACGCGATGGCTTCGGAGATCCGATCGGCAATTTCCTGGTAACGCTTGCCCTGCGGACTATCGGCGACAAAGCCCACCATCCAGCGATGCACGTTGTGCAAATCGGCATAACCGCCGTTGGCGAATGCGCGAATAAGATTCAGCGTCGCCGCCGATTGCGAATAGGCCTTCACCAGCCGTTCCGGATCGGGCAGCCGCGATTCCGGGGTGAAGTCCATGCCGTTGATGTTGTCGCCGCGATAAGAGGGGAGCGTGACGCCGCCCTGCGTCTCGGTTTGCTCTGAGCGCGGCTTTCCGAACTGGCCGGCGATGCGGCCCACTTTCACCACGGGGCGCGAGGCAGCAAACGTCAACACAACGCTCATCGCCATCAGCGTGCGGAATGTGTCGCGAATGTTGTCTGGGTGAAACTCTTTGAAGCTCTCGGCGCAATCGCCGCCTTGCAGCAGGAAAGCCTTGCCCGCCGCAACCTGCGCCAAGTCCGCCTTCAGCTTGCGTGCTTCACCGGCAAACACCAGCGGGGGATACGTGCGCAGCTGCTGCTCGGCACGCGTAAGCGCGGCCGGGTCCGGGTAATCCGTTGGAATGTGCTTGGCGGGGAGCGAGCGCCAGCCTGCGGGGGTCCATTTTTCCTTCATCGTTCCGAACCCTAGCCGAACATCGGCGCCGCAAGCGAGGCCCCTTGCTGCACCTGCTCACCAAACATGGGCGCAATCAGCGGCGTGACCAAGAACCAAACCGCCGCTGCGGCAATTGTCGCGGCCAGGGCCGCGGCAAAGTAGAGCGCGGCGTAGCGCCAGCCTCCCGTGAAGAATGCGATCACTCCCTTGGCCAAGGTGTTCATCAGCACGGCGATCATGACAGCATGTGCGCCGACCGCCGCATCAAGGCCGCCACGCACGAGGCTACCCGCCGCAAGCGTCACTGCGTCAACGTCAGCCAGTCCCGCAGTCGCCGCAAAGGGCAACAGGCCGGCTTGGCCGTACGCGTCCGCAACTATGCGGCCGATGATGATAACCGCGCCCAAGAAAGCTGCGAACTGAAACACGGAAAGCAGATCAAGAGGGCTGCGCAGCTTATCCGCGGAGTCCGCACCCGCGTACTCGCGATCGAACCGCCGCATTGCGAACGCAGCAGCCACGAACACGAGCACCGCCGCAAACAGCGCCGGTCCAGCTTCCGGCACAACCGGCGCGGCAGTGAGCGCCAGCAAGAAGATGACGCGGCCGACGCTGATCGCCGCGCCGATCGCCGCCGCCGCGCCGCCAACCATGGCGTGTGTCTCGCCCGATTTGACGCGGCGGCCCAATTCCGCGGTCACAACCGTCGAAGAGACCAATGAGCCCGCGGCCGCGCCGGCCAGCACCCCGACGTCATTCCCCAGAACACGAACAGCGATGTAGCCAGCGAACGACGCGCCGGCGACCAGTATAGTCAGAAGCCAGAGTTCTCGTGGATTGATCGCTTCCCATGGATCAATCGTGCGGTCCGGCAGAAGCGGCAGCGCAATAAAGGTTGCGCCCAGGATGAGGAGCGCAGAGCGCAGCTCTTTCCATGTCAAACTATCCAGCCAATTGTGGAGTGCGTCCTTGAAGGCAAGCAAGCCGACCAGCGCTACACCCACCGCTGCCGCGATCCGCAGGTCGCCCCACATGGCGTAAACGCCTAGCGCGAACACGAGCAGCCCTGAGATCGTACCGGTGACCGAGAGGTCGTCGTCACGCTGGCTTTCACGAACCTTGAAGGTCACAAACGCGCCGCCAATCACGAGCGCCAAAGCGGCAAAACCAATCTCGCCCGTCATCGGAAGCATGGCCCCGACGACCCCGCCGGTGAGGCCAAGTACGGCGTGCGTTCGCAAGCCCGCGGCGCGCGTTCCATCGGGAGCGTCCCGGTGCTTCCAGCCGCGCTCAACCCCGACCAAAAATCCGATCCCCAACGCCATGGCCAGGCGCTGAAATATGTCGAGGAGGACGGGATCGGGCATCGTTCGGCCAAGTCTTGGTATGGCGCAGGGGTTCCTGCCAATTGGCCGCGCCTCACAGGGGAGCGGTCACAGATTGCCAAGGCGTAATATGCCCGACTAGGTTCCCCAAAGATAAGGCGGGGCGAAGAGTTTATGGCAATTGCGGCGTACCTCGCCTTCGAACCGGATGACGCTGACGCCGCCCACGCCGTAGCCGCGGAACTCGAACACCACGGATGGACGGTCTCGCGCTCCGGATCAGAGTTCAGGATCCAGGACAAGCTGGGCGCTCTCGTTCAGGTCGTCGGTCAGGCGGCAGTCGTCGTTGTGCTGGCGTCGCCCGCGGCAGAGCAGAGCGCCTGGATTCAACGCGAAGTCGCGGCCGCACTTAACAACGGTCGCACAATCGTTGTTGTGAAGACGGGCGATCTCTCCGGCGACTCCTGGTTCAACCAGACGCTCGATCCGTCGACATTCATCGATCTTCGCGATGGCGCCCGCTCGGAGGCGCTAGCCAAGATCGTTGATCAAGCGCGCGGCTCAAAGACCCGCGGACGCGTTATTGCAATGCTCAACATCAAGGGCGGTGTCGGTAAGACTGTGCTGGCGGCCAATCTCTTCGCCGCAGCTCACCTAGCGGATAAGCGCGCGATCTCATTCATCGACCTCGATCCTCAGCACAATCTCACGCAGTACTTCCTCTCTCCTGGAGAGCGTAATCGCATCCGCGACCGCAATCACACGCTCTACGGCATCCTCAACGCGCGTGGAGAGCACTCCACACCCACGAGCGATTTCGGCGCCATCTCTATTCCGCTGAACCGCGCGCGCCGCGGAAACAAGGCGCCGAACTTCGAACTCGTCGCCGGCGATGAGCGCCTGTTCGAATTTACGCTCGACACCCGCCCAGATCGCGATAAGGCCGAAGCCTTTACTCGTTTTCGCGCATTGATTGCGGCGCTACGCGCACGCTCGGACGCGGTGATCATTGACTCCAATCCATGCGCGACTTTTCTCACCCGGCTGGCGATCACCACCGCAGACCACATCATCGCACCGGTGCGCCCTGAGAAATACTCGCTCACCGGGTTGAACATGCTCGAACACGTCGTGCGTGAGGTCAGGGGAAGGCCGTTGCGACCGGAAGAATTCTCCGTCCTCCTCAACGGTGTGAACGACCGTACTCGATCCGGAGAAACTGGCGACGCCGACGCACTGACGCGCGGCGAAATCCAGAACGCGCCCTTCTTCGGGAGCGCCCTCCTGGCGGACGAAGTGCCCTATTCCGCCGTCCTGCGTTCAGCACCGACTGAGCGCTTTGCCGCCAATCCGATTAATGTCACTGCCATGATGCGCGTGGGGGGCCGCCCGGCAAAGGAAGCACTCGCGCGCGCCGCAGCCGCCATCCTGCGCCGGGCCGCGCCATGACGCTGAAGCCTACTGACGCCAAGCTCCTGCGCGCCGCCCTCGGCCGCCGAACGCGCCCGGAAGCCCGCCGCGTCTTCAAACTCGCCCGCACCAACACCGACAAAACGCTACTGGCCGCGCTGCCCGCGCCCAAGAAGAAACCCGCCAAACCGAAGGGCGATCCACTGGTGCGCGAAATCGAGCAGACGCTGAAGCCAATCCTCGGGCCTGCTCAAGAAAAGGCCGATCTGCTCATCGAGCACATCGCCAAGAAGTACAAACGCAAGCTGGCCTACGAGCCCAAGGGCTTGGCCGACGCCACACGTCAGCTGCGCACCAAGTTCAGCGATGATCAGATCAGCGCGGGGGCCAAGAGCCTGGTCGCGCAGTTGAGCAAGCTCTATGGCGGCTCTGACGGGGTCGTGTAACGCGCTCGCATGCCTGGACGAACTAGGCGGCGTTCACCAGGTTAGCACCCATGACAACATCAGCTCTCGGTTTCGACCTCACGCCCCCCAGCGTAGAAGAACGCGCGCGGCTTGAGGCCGGCCTCAACGACGAAGAACGCCCGTGATTGAGCAGCACGGGACGGAGGCCGCGTTCTGCGGCGGCCTGCTCAATCAAAAGAAGCCGGGCGTCTATTGCTGCCGGCTGTGCGGGCTGCCGCTCTTCAGGCAGGACACCAAGTTCGAAAGCGGCACTGGCTGGCCGAGCTTCACCGCGCCGATTGATCCCAAGCACGTCATTGGCATCGAGGATAATTCCTACGGCATGCGCCGGATCGAAACCCGCTGTGCCCGCTGCGATAGCCACCAAGGTCACGTCTTTCCTGACGGCCCGCGCCAGGCCGGTGGCCTCCGCTACTGCATCAATTCGGTGTCGCTGCAATTCGTGGCCGACGGCGAAGCGTTGCCTGACCCGCTCGGCCGCTCGGAGCGCCTCGCCGCCTAGTGGCGCGCCTTCCTGAGCTGTTCGATCAGCCGATCGAGATCGCGCCGCATAGCGTGCGTGATTACATCGTCGGCCTCTGTGCCCTTGAACGTGCTTAGCGCCCGGGAAACCACGCGGCCAACTAAGAGACTGGCCTCGTTGGTGTCCTGGGTGAACTGACGCGCTTTTTCGGCAAGCTCGCCTTGGCGCGATAAGATGGCCGTCACAGGCTGCGTCATGGACGCTCTCCGTCTGCTTTCGGCCGAACAGCTCCCCCGGTCCGCACGGCAATTGTGAAAACGATAACAGAGATTTCCCCAATCTGGAGAGCTAATCGTATTGTGTGGAAAGATTTTTAGACCGCGACGGGAACTGACAACGCTCCATTAAGTCTAACAGCGTGCAATGCGTGAGCTGTCTTGACGCCGTGAAAGGTTCGGCGACCATGCCCGTGACGTGACGAAGCCATTTCCAACCAAGAATCTGCGCTTCTTTCTGACAGCGCCGTCTCCGTGCCCGTACCTGCCGGGGCGGAAAGAACGCAAAGTTTTCACCGCGCTAGATGGCACCGAAGCCACCGAGCTTCACGACGTCCTCACCAACGCCGGCTTCCGGCGCTCGCAAAACATCGCCTACAGGCCCTCCTGCGATGCGTGCGATGCCTGCATCTCAGCGCGCGTTCCGGTTGAGAAATTCGAGTTCACCCGCCGTTGGCGCAAGATCATGCTGCGCAACGCCGATCTCACGCGCGCGCTTCGCCCCGCTCAGGCCACCGAAGAACAGTTCTTGCTGTTGCGCCGGTATCTCGCCTCGCGTCACGCCGATGGCGGCATGGCCGAAATGAGTTTCACTGACTTCGCCTCCATGGTCGAGGAATCGGCCGTTCACACCCACATCGTCGAATATCGCTACAGCGACGGGCCGGATAAGGGCGAACTCGCCGCCGCGGCTCTGGTCGACGCGCTCGGTGACGGGCTGTCGATGGTCTACTCGTTCTTCAATCCGGACGACGCACGCCGCAGCCCGGGCGTCTACATCATTCTCGACCACATCCAGCAGGCCCGCGCCGCAGGCTTTGGCTATCTCTATCTCGGCTACTGGATCCCCGGCTCCGACAAGATGCACTACAAGGCCGAGTTCCGGCCGCTTGAGCTGTTGCTGGGGGGTGAGTGGCGCCCCTACGAGCCGGTTCAGTTCTGACGACACGGACCATTATCGCGCCGTAGCCTCGCTGTAGGATAGATTCCTCACGAGGTGATGAATGGCTGAGTCGAAGAAGGCGCTCTGGCGCTCCAGCGAAATTCCGGCCGCCATGCGGCCATTCACGCAGAAGCTCAATTCCAACTCACTCTTCCGTGCCGCTGGGCTATCGCGCCTCGCCGGCATGAGCCGCGCGCACGTGAGCCTCGTGCGGCTTCCGCCTGGCAAGGACAGCTTTGCCTATCACGCACACATGCTCGAAGAGGAATGGATCTACGTCATTTCAGGGCGCGCCATGGCTGACATCGATGGCAAGACAGCGGAAGTCGGCCCCGGTGACTTCATGGGCTTTGCAACACCGAGCGTGCCGCATTTGCTGCGCAACACGTTCGACGAAGAGTGCGTCTATCTGATGGGCGGGGAGGACAAGCCGATCGATGTCGTCTCGTATCCCGAGCTCGATAAACGCTACCTGCTAATGCAAACCGAGAAAGGCACCGAGTTCTACGAACTGGGCGAACCGATCAAGCCGATTGCCAAGCCCGATTAGAGCACCACGCCTTCACGGGTGCGTGCGCCTTCGGGTGCGGCGTAGCCGAAGCGCGCACACACCCGGCTGTTTAGCGCATCGCGGCTTGGCGGCTCATCGCCTGAGAAGACGAGCACTGTCACCACCGTCGCGCGTTCATCGTAGGTGAGTGCTAAATATTGCGGCTGCTCCGCGCCGCAGAGACCGACGACGCCGCCGGGGACGACTTGCTCCGTCACCCGCCGCAGCTCCACGTTTAGCGAGCCGGGACCGACGACGGCGGCGGCGTAGGTGTCGCCGTTCTTCGCCATCAGGTCGCCGCCACGGCGCGGGTCGAGGGTACGTGTGTAGAGGACGACGCCATTGTCGAAGATGACGCCACCGCGCTGGACCACCATGCCGCCGGTGATCGCGCGCGCTGTGTTTGAGGCGGGCTTGTAGTCGCCGGACAGCACCGAACGCGACGGCTCCGGCGGCACGGAGACCGCGCTTGAGTCGGGCGCCGCCTGCGAGCAGGCGCAGAGCACCAGCGCAAGCAAGGAGACCAATACTAATCGCATGGGCGCTATCTACCTCCCGGGCGCCGCCGCCGCGACCACGTCCCATCGCAAAACACGCGGCATTGGTCGTCCGCCCACCGATCACGCCGCCTGCCGGTGTCATTCGTCGCAGCGAGACCACAGCGCGTTAAGGCGCGTATCCGAGATTGAGCAAGAATGCCTCAGCAAACGCGCCGGATTGCACCGATATGGCCGCGTCAGGCTGCGGCGTCTCGCGATCGTTGATACCGGCGGGTGTAAAAAGATGCCCGTAGCCTTGGTAGACCTTCAGCACACAACGATCGCCATTCGCCTGCATCGCGGCGCAGAACTGACGGGCGCCAGGAAGTGGCGTTTCGCTATCGACGTCGCCTTGCAGGATCAAAGTCGGCGGCAGCCCGGGCCGCACATTTGTGAGTGGTGAGAGCTCACGCGCCGCCTCTTCGCCGGCCAGCCGCGCAAACCAGCCGTCACGCTCCAAATCGACCGCTGGCGAAACTAAGACAATCGCGTTGGGCCGCGCGGACTCGTCTGCGCCCTGCGCCGCTGACACCGACAATTGGCCGCCCGCGGAAACGCCGTATGCCGCGATGCGGTTTGGATCGATGTTCAACTCCGCCGCATGCGCACGCAGCCAACGGATCACGCCGCGCGCGTCCGCGGTCGCAAAGCGCGGATTACCCAGGCGATAGTCGACTGCGACGGTGAGCATGCCGAGTTCGGCAAAGCGGCGCGCACGCGGGTAGACCCAGGTGGCGTCGCCCGCGACCCAGCCGCCGCCATGCAGGAGCACCACCGCGCCACGCCGCCCGGCTTGAGCACCGGCGTCGAAGACGTGTGCGTCAAACGTAGCGCCATCTTCGCTGGCTATGTGCTCAATGCGCGGCGCGAGTGCGCTCTCCGCAGCCGCTTCGGTCGCGAAGAGCATGCACAGCGCCGCCAGGGCGCAGGCGCGTGTAACGTTGGCCAACTTCCGCCCTCTGTCGCGGAGTCGCTGATCAGTCGACGGCATAGGCGTAGATTCCGCACACTTCGCTGTCGTGTGCGGTTGGGCCGGGTGCGTCGGCGCCGGTGAACACCATGAGCTGCAAGCCGGTGAGCGGCACCATGTAGACGATTGCGGCGTACGTCGCCGGCGAGCCGCCGCAGACGCGCTCAGGGGCTGCGCCGGTGAAGCGGCGCACTTCGACGCGCGTTGCTGTCGAGCTGGGTGCTGCCGCCGCGAAACTTTCGCCGCCTTCCTTGATCAGCGCCGAAGGCTCAAGCACGCCCAGATACTCAGTGGCGACCGCAACTCCTTCGTCCTCAAAGTTGGAGAACGTGAGTTGATCGCGCCCAATCTCAAGCCCCGCCATATCGCCGGAGGCGCTTGTCGAAAGGCCGCCCATCAATCCGGTGGACATTGGTTCGCCTTCGGGCGCGGCGGGGGTGGTGGCGGCGATCTCGGCTTCGGGTTCAGGCGCTGGCGGCGCTGTCGTTTCACCGCAGGCGGCGAGCGCGAGTGAAACACAGAGAGCAAAGGCAATTCGCATGGGCGTTTCCTCCGGACCGTCATCGCGGCGCCTGAGCCTAGCGTGGCGTGCGGTCTAAGCGCTAGACGCGCGAAGGCAACGGCCGGCTTTCTAGCTTCCGTTATGGAGTGCTCCCAGGGTGGGAGACGGGGCGCGCGATCCGCGCTGAGTAGTCTCTTTTGGGTGCGCGGCTCATCCCTGAACCACGCCGCGCGCTGCGCGCGCCCCGTTTTCGCGATCGTTTTTCCCGGCTTGGGACCGAGGAGTTGTTGAACGCTGACGATGGCCAGCTCGCCTCCTGCACGGTGCGCTTCCGGGATCGGCCCTCACCGAAGACAAATCCCTTGGGGCTTAGCTCCATGCCCTATTCGCCGGTTCCGGATGCGGGCGTTCCGTTCGCCCGGACCTTTCGGTTTCACTCCCCGAAAGCAGATTTTCAGATGAACCTTGCTCCCGCGCCGCTCATCACCATCCCGATCGATGCCGCACATTCCAAAGTTTCGGAGCTCTTCGAAATCTCCCGTGTGCGGCGGAGCGCAGTGTAAGGGAGGTTTGGAGGTGTGGGATAGATTTTGGCGCGGGCGTTGATGGCGTTGGGAAATTTTGCGCTGGGTGGTGGGATTGGCGACCTGCTGTCTTGCAGGGTCGATCAGTTGCCCGCGAAGAGCCGCGATACATCCACGCGCATCTGCAATACAGAGCTGGGAAATGGCACCGCCGTTCGACACCGCTCATGCTCATCAACCCGGAACAATCCGCCACCTCGACCAAATTCCGGGAAAGCTATGCCGCGAGAATGCAGGCCGCGGCGAGATACCTCGAACGCCCGGGCGACACCCTCACTAGCCAGCTTCCGAATAGCGGCCGAGGGAGGCACAAGAAACACGGTCTTCGACAGGTGATCTTGTTCCTTGATTGTCAGTATCTCCCAGAACGTTCCTTCCTTGAGCAACGGAACGACAAGGATGAGCTTTGCATGAGTGACGAGTAACCCAAATGCGTCGCGCCATCCCGCATCTCCCGGACTAACGGTCCCGGATCGATCAAAGCCCATCGGCACGCCGAGGCTTATGATCGGATACTCGTGTTGCAGAGCTTCGTACACAAGCCCTTCCAGCGAAGTCGAAAACCTCTCGTGCTCGAAATCTAGATCGAGGCGCGTTGCATGATCTATTGCGAACGGGCGCAAGTACAATGCGAAACTCTCGACCGTCTCCCCATTCTTGAGACGCTCCAATATGGATGCAGCGAGCGCGTCACGACGACTCTGATCAAGTAGAACACTCGGTGCCCGCAAGCCGGTTGCTAGGAGACGCAAAGAAAGTCGCAGCAGGTACGCAATCAACGCGGCGACCATCACCGCAAGGGTGAACGAAGCGAGAGTTACTAAAATGTTCACCTCTGCTATAACTTAATGTCACCCTCACAACGGAATGTTGTCGTGCTTCTTCCTGGGGTTCTCTAGTTTCTTGTTCTTCAGCGTGCCGAGGGCGCGGATGATGCGCTTTCGGGTTTCGCGGGGCATGATGACGTCATCGACATAGCCCAGGCTCGCGGCGACGAACGGGTTGGCGAAGCGATCGGAATATTCCTGCGTGCGCGCCGCGATCTTTTCGGGATCGCCGATATCGGCGCGGAAGATGATCTCGACGGCGCCCTTCGCGCCCATCACCGCGATTTCAGCGCTGGGCCAAGCATAGTTCACGTCGCCGCGCAGGTGCTTTGAACTCATGACGTCATAGGCGCCGCCATAGGCTTTGCGCGTGATCACCGTGACTTTCGGAACCGTCGCTTCGCCGTAGGCAAACAGAAGCTTCGCGCCGTGCTTGATCAGGCCGCCCAGCTCTTGCTTGGTGCCCGGCAGGAAGCCCGGCACGTCGACGAAGGTGACGATCGGAATGTTGAACGCGTCGCAGAAGCGCACGAAGCGCGCGGCTTTGCGGCTCGCGTCGATATCGAGCACGCCGGCGAGCACCATCGGCTGGTTGGCGACGATGCCGACCGTGGAGCCATCGAGGCGGACGAAGCCGGTGAGGATGTTCTTGCCGAACTCGGCGCAATCTCGAAGAAATCGCCCTCGTCGGCGACCTTCTCGACCAGCTCCTTCATGTCATAGGGCTTGTTCGGATTGTCCGGGATCAGGCGATCGAGCGAAGTTTCCTCGCGCGTGACGTCATCGAAGTGCGGTCGCGTCGGCGGCTTCTCGCGGTTCGAGAGCGGCAGGAAATCGATGAGGCGGCGCATCTGCGTCAACGTCTCGAAATCATTCTCGTAGGCGCCATCGACAACGCCGGACTTGCCCGCATGCACGCCTGCGCCGCCGAGCTCTTCCGCGGTGACGACTTCGTTGGTGACGGTCTTCACGACGTCCGGGCCGGTCACGAACATGTAGCTCGTGTCCTTCACCATGAAGATGAAGTCGGTCATCGCCGGCGAATAGACATCGCCGCCCGCGCACGGCCCCATGATGACGCTGATCTGCGGAATGACGCCCGACGCCAGAATGTTGCGCTGGAAAATGTCGGCGTAGCCGGCGAGCGATTCCACGCCTTCCTGGATGCGTGCGCCACCAGCGTCGAAGATGCCGACGATCGGCGCGCCGTTCTTCATCGCCATGTCCTGCACTTTGCAGATCTTGGCCGCGTGCGCGCCCGAGAGCGAACCGCCGAACACGGTGAAGTCCTTCGAGAACACATAGACGAGGCGGCCGTTGATCGTGCCCCAGCCGGTGACGACGCCGTCACCCGGGATTTTCGTCTTCTCCATGCCGAACTCATGGCTGCGGTGTTCGACGAACATGTCGAACTCCTCGAACGAGCCTTCGTCGAGCAAGAGCTCAATCCGCTCGCGCGCTGTCAGCTTGCCCTTGGCGTGCTGTGCTGCGTGGCGCTTCTCGCCCCCGCCCGCACGCGCCGCTGCGCGCTTGGCCTCGAGTGCGGCGATGATGTCTTTCATAGTGTGGCAATCCGGAGGGAGGACGCTGGATAAGCGGGAGGCGCCAGCGCGACCGCTGCAAATGCGAGTCTCATGGCCCACCGGGTTAAAGGCCGGGCCGCCTCCGAGCAATAGCTAGCGCCTAGACCCGCTTGCGGGCGTTGGCCACGCGCTCCTGCAGATTCGGCAGGTTCGGCCAGCGGCGGGCGGCCTCCTCATATACGGCACGCGCATCGGCTTTGCGGCCGAGTTCCTCAAGCGCCGCACCCCGGTTCATGTGGAGAATTGGCAGATCGATGCCTCGCCCGAGCAGGTCATCGAAAATAGCCAGCGCTTCCTGCGGACGATTGAGCTGCATCAGCGCAGCAGCCTTCGCGTGCTGGGCGTTGGGATCGTGCCAATCGACGCTTAACGCCTGCTCGGCAGAGGTAAGCGCCTCTTTGGCTTTGCCTTGTGCGCGCTGTGCGTTGGAGAGCGCCTCAAACGCTGCGGCGGACGGCGTCGCTGTCGCCGTGCGGGCCGCTTTCTCAGCTTCGCCAAACCGCTCCAGAGCATAAAGCGTCTGCGAGATCACAACGTAGAGGCCGGGCCATTGCGGGTCGATGCGCGAAGCATTGTTGTAAGCCTCAAGCGCGCCCGCGTAATTCTTCTGCTCCGCCAAGATATGGCCGAGGGCTATGTGGTGACGCAGCGATTGCGGCTCGGTGTTGACGGCGCCGCGCATCAAGCGTTCTGCGTCGCCGGCTCGGCCCTGGCTCATGCGCACCATCGCCATCGCGTGCTGCGCCTCAGCAGGCGCGCGCGACATGTCCGGCCACTCTTGCGAGAGAACGCGTTCAGCCCCAGCAGCATCGCCATTTCTGAGTGAAAGATCGGCTTGGTCCAGGCTGGTGTCTTGGCTCATTTTGTAACTCCGTGGCGCTCGTTTGCAGCATCGCTGGGCCGAGCACAAGCGCGTGCGTCAGGCCGGCACGACATCGAACGGGGCCGTTATCCGCTCGCCTTGCGAGAACGGTATTGTGCCATGCCACATGTAAGAGGGGAAAAGCACAAGCCGCCCCTCCTGCGGCTGCACCAGCTTCTGCACCGTGCAGCCAGGGGTTTCCCAACGGGGCTCGCCGAACTTGATCCAACCCTCTTGGCTGTCTCCGGCCTTCATCACCTCAGGCAGCGACACATAATAAGCGGAACTGATCCACCCCGCCGGATGCAGGTGATTTATGTGATAACCGTTCGGCTTGAGTTTCACCGACCAGCAACCCGCAAGCTTGAAGCGTTCGCTCTTGCGGCCGCTCCAAGGGTGATACGGCTTTTGCATCGTCGCGATGTAGGCGCGGATCGGCTCCTCGAGCGCCTTTAGATATTGCTTGATGACCGGGTCATCGACAGCGAGCAGGCTGCGTGTCGTCTGAGAACCGTGACGCAAGGACTGATCGAGCGGATGCGTTTCCAAGACATGCAGGCGCTCGACGCTTTCGCGCAACGCGGCGTTGAAATCCGCCATGTTCGCGTAGCCAATCGGGGCCGAGATATCGAACGGCTGCACCATCAGGTCGTAGTCACAAATTTCTTTGGAGAGCGGATCGCCGCGTTGGCGGTGAGCCATCTCCTCGTAAGCGATCCAATCGCCGTTGAACGGCTGCGCGCGGCGGAGCGGTCCGAGTTCACGCAAGGCTTCGTCGCTTCGCCCCAGCCGCAACAGCGCACACACCAGGTTGCCGCGCACGAACGGCACCTGCGGCGCATCAGCAACCGCGGCGCGCAGAAGCGGAAGCCCCTCTTCTGTGCGGTTCATTTCATCAAGCAAAACACCAAGCGCGCCCTGCAGCGGCCCGCTTGCGGGCGCGCGGTTCAGCCCCTCGCGTAGAATGTCCTCAGCGCGCGGGCGCAGTTCGGCGCGGCGCAGCAAGTCTGCGCACCCGATGCGCAGCTGCAGCGAATCCGGCTGACGTTGCACCGCCTCTTCATAGTCACGCGCGAATGAGTCACCAGCGCCGCGCATCCAGCGGGTGTTTGCCAGGGCATTCTGCAGTCCCTGATCCTGTGGCCAGCGCCTCACACCATCGGCGAAGAATGTTTCCGCCTCCGCATCGCGCGCCATACCGAGCAAAGCCATGCCGCGATTCAACCAGATTGAAGACTGCACAATGCCGCGCGCAAGCAATTGATCATAAATCGGCAATGCCTCGCCGTAGCGCCCTAGTCTGCCTAGTATGAACGCGCGGCTGTGCAGAGCCGCGGCGCTCTGAGCATCGCACGCTAACGCTTGGTCCGCGGCGGCAAGCGCTTCCTCCAGGCGATCCTGGGCGCGCAGCGTGTTTGCCAGCAGATCGAACGCTTCGACGCTCGGCGCCCGCGCTATGAGCGCCCGCGCGGTCGCTTCGGCTGAGCGATTATCGCCTCTCGCCATCGCCGTGCGCGCTTGCTTGATGGCGTCAGCGTTCATTTCAGCGCCTCAAGGTAGCGCACAATGGACTCAAACTCCCCCCGCTGACGCTCCAACCGCACGCGCGCCTCTTCGTCGTCGCCCCACTTCTCGAGACTCCAGAGATTGTCGAGAGCAGCCGCTTCGAAGGCACGCTGCGCGTCGTAGGCGCCAAACGTCACGGCAAAGCCAATAAGTGCGGAGCCGGCAAGACCCGCCGCTTGCGCCAGTCCTGTCAGCCGAAAATCATCGAGCGCAGCGGCATGCGAACGAAGTTTCGCCAGCAGCTCCGGCTCGATAGGCGCCGCCACGATGCCGGCCACCACTGGCAACGAGACGCCAAGTGACTCGGCGCCCCAATTCACCAGCGGATCCCACACCCCGGCCTGTCGCGCCACCAAGTCCGCCGGGCTCTCCGCGCGGTGGCAGCAGAGATCTGTCTCGCCGAACTTGACCACGTAGTCGCAAATCTGATCGCGATTCCTCGCCGCCCAATCCAAAGCGGCGAACGCCATTTGGCTCGCCGGCATCGTCGCCGGGATGATGTGTTCGCCCTGCGCGGCCCACTCATCCGCGCAAAGCTGCGCAAGCGCGCGCGTTGGGCCGATGAACACCGTTCCGCCTGGGGTTCTTAGCGTGCGAGCATCGAGGGCGACGCCAAAACCGCCGTCATGATCCGACACAGTCGCGCTCTTGTAGAAGCGGCGCGGCAAAGCGGGTGCATCGGGTGGCCGGGTCATAGAGCATACTTAGCGTATCGGGTCCGCCCACGCATCGGGGCGCGCCGCCGCATTGTCAGGTCGGCGACACGTCAAACGCCATGCTAAGCCGCTCGCTGCCCTCGAACGGTACCGTTCCATGCCAAATGTAGGAGGGAAATAACACCAGCATGCCTGGATGCGGCTCGACGAACTTTTCCGGCCCGCACTTTGCCGGCGCACGGTTCGCCTCGCCGAATTTGAGCCAGCCAGCACGCGGGTCCTTCGGCCGCTCGCCGGACATGATCGACACGAAATAGGCCGAACTGATCCAGCCGCGATCATGAACGTGATTGGGTTGATAACCGCCGTCACCCAGGCGCACAGACCATAGCCCAGTATAGCGCGAGTTCTTGCTGCGGCGCGCACCGACCGGATCGCTCTCGCGCAGACGGCCAACGTAATCGCGAACCGCGATATCCATGGCCGCGAGGAAGTGTTTGATCACTGGTTCATCAAGCGCCAGCAGGCTTCGCCCAGTTTGCGAGCCGTTGGGGAGGTGCTGATCAAGCGGATGCGCGTTGGTTTTGTGCTGGGTGCGCAGCAGAGACGCCAAGCCGGCGTTGAACGCTTCGGTGGTAAAGAAACCATGCGGCGGCGGAATCTCATAGGTGCGCACGAAGCGTTCGTAGTCGCACCACACGCGATACTCGGGGTGATCCAGCATCCGCATCGCCGTCGTCGCGCACGCGATCAAATATTGCTCGTCAGGTTGTTCAACGCGTAGCTCGTTGACAATGCGCAGCACCTCGTCCGGTTGGCCTGCGCGCAACAAAGTCGACAGCAAATTTCGCTTCGCCGCGGGCGACGGCGCAATTTCGGCGACGCGCCGCAAGACGCGCAGTCCATCGAGTGGGCGGTCGAGTTCGTCAAGCACAACGCCGGCGGCCGTGAGCAAGGCTGGCGTATCTGGCGCCAACTTTAGTGCTTCGTCGAGAACGTTCAGCGCCTTTGCGTTGTGACCACCTCGGTGCAACGCGTCAGCGCATGCGAGGCGGAGCGAGAGGTCATTCGGACGCGCCTGGATAGCGGCCTCGTTGGAAACAACGCTGCGTTCGCCTTCGCCCCGCAACCACCGCATTCGCGACAGTGTGCTGTGCAGCGCCGTCACTTGAGGCCAGAGTTGCACCGCCTGCTCAGCCACTGTCTCGGCGTCCTTGCGGCGGCCCTCGGCGAAGAGCGCGCGGGCGTAATGGAGCGCTAGGTCCGGCGTATCGAGTTCCTGCCGCGCTAGCTTTTCAAAAACAGCCAGCGCGTCGGCGCCGCGCCCGACTTTGTCGAGAGCCGTCGCGTGGTTATAGCGCAGGCCGCGCAGGCTTGGTCCGTATTTGAGCGCCGTCTCCGCTGTGATGAGGGCATCCTGATGACGTTCCTGCGCACGCTGCACCGTGCCAAGCAGAGTCCAACTCTCCGGCCCCGGTGCGATCGCGATGTACTCGCGCGCCTCGCGTTCGGCCTCGGTAAGATCGCCCAGCGAGATCAAGCAGCGCACGATGCTTACGCGCACCATCAACATGGCGGGCACAAGCGCCGAAGCGGCCCGGAAGACCTTGATCGCTTCCTCGTAGGCGCCGCGCGCCTGCAACACCACACCGAGTTCGTTGTAGTATTGACCGGCCTTCAGATCGTGAGCGATGGCGGCTCGAAAATAGCGCTCTGCTTCGGCGAGTTGACCCTGAGCCTTTTTTATCTGGCCCATCAAATGCTGAACAGGTGCATCGGCCCTAAACTGATGAAGGACTGGCGCCAAAATCTGTTCGGCGCCAACGGGATCGTTTGTGTTTAGCAATTCGCGGGCGGCATTGACGAATGCGTCCGCCTCAAACGCACCCTTCATCGCGTTCCCTCGAACGGTTCGAAGGGGTTGCGCGCCTCATTCTCATCGAAGCCGAGCGTATTGAATGCAGTCTTGAGGTGCCCGGTGAGCTTAGCGATCACCTTCAGCTCGCCGCCCGATGGATGGGGCATGCGAATGGCGCGGGCGTGTAGGAGCAGCGCGCCACCTAGGTCATTCGGCGTCGGCCGGTCGCATTTGTACTTGGGGTCGCCCGCGATGGCGTGCCCCATCTCGGCCATGTGAAAACGTAGCTGGTGGGTGCGGCCTGTTACTGGTCGTAGCGCTACCCACGCCGCACGTTGCGCAGCCTCGGACAGCACCGCGTATTGTGTGACAGCATGCACCGCGCCTTCCTCGGTTTGCAGCGCACGCACCATCATTTCGCGATCGGCGTCGCGCGGCCCCGGCGCCTTGCGTATCCAAGAACGCAGCTCACCTACCTTCGGCCGCGGCGAGCCAACGACAATCGCCCAATAGATCTTATCGGTGTCGCGATCGCGGAAAGCTTCGGCGAGGAAGGCGGCCGCACGCGGATGGCGCGCCAGCACGAGACAGCCGGAGGTATCGCGATCCAACCGATGGACCAACTTAGGCTTCTTCTCTGCGTCGAACTTCAGACCATCCATCAACGCATCTAGGTGGCGCGGAGTCTTTGCGCCGCCCTGCACTGCGAGCCCGTGTGGCTTGTTGAGAACGATCACGTCATCGTCGCGGTGGATCACAAGCGAGCGGACGTAGTCCTGATCCTTTTGCGAAATCACGCCGGGTTCGGGCCGAACCGGCGCATCGGGCAAAGGTGGTATGCGCACGGTTTGACCAGGCGCTACGCGATCGGACGCCTTCACGCGCGCGCCGTCGACGCGGACTTGGCCCGTGCGCAAGAGCTTCTCGACCTGCCCCTGTGTCAGCTGCGGATAGCGGCGGCGCAGCCAGCGGTCGATCCGCGGCTCCCCATCGTCTTCGCTGACTTCGATGGTCTCAACCGACCTCATGCACGTCCTAAATAGAAACCCGCCCAACAGGCGCCGACGCTCAGCACCACTGAAGCAGCGGCATAGAACATGGCGAGGCCGGGTTGATGCTCCATGAGCCGCACCGTCTCCAGCGAAAACGCCGAAAACGTGGTGAAGCCTCCCAGAACACCCACCCCGAGCGCGAGACGGAGGCTTTCCTGGTCAGGTCCGACCCTGGCCGCCAGCACGCCCATCGCCAACCCGCCAACGATATTCACCGCCAACGTGCCCCAGGGAAAACCCAACCCAAACCATCGCGCGGCGCTTACGCCCACGCCATAGCGCGCGAGCGCGCCAAGTGCGCCGCCCGCCGCCACCAACAGCACGTTCATCATCCGGCGGCTGCAATCCGTCCACGGATCGCCTGCGCCGTCGACCGCGCATCGTAGGCGCTCGCGTCGTCCGGCTTCGGACCTTCGCCAAAACGTATCTCGAAGGTCGCGCCGCGTGCGCGGGCCGGCTGATCTCGGTTGCCGAGCGGGAACGTCATGCCGACGCCGACACTGGCGCCACTTCGGCGCCCGTAGGAGCCTCCACCAACACCGACGCCGATGCTCGGGCCGCTCGAGCGGCTATCCTGTTCCTGATCAATCGTGCGCCGATCGACCCAGAACCAGTCACGCCCATTCTGCAGAGTGAGTTCAGCCGCGCGCAGCAACGCATAGTCTTCGAGCCGAACTACCTCGGCGCCGTTTGGCGCGCGATAGGTGACGAAGTACCGGGTGGACTCGATCTGGGTCTCAGAATAGCCCGCGCCGTTTGGCGATGTCGCCGCCGCATAAGGGGGCGGCGCTGGTGTCGTTGCGCAGGCGGCGAGTGCGAACGCCGCTGCGACGAAGGTCAGAACTCTGATCATGACTCGTTCCTCTGGAATCCCTCGCCGCCAGTCTAGCAGGTATCTCAGCGGATGGGTGTCTCAAGCCCAAGTGATCGGGCGGTCCCCACAAATTCAGGGGGCGGCGGAGCAACGAATGTCCGCCGTCCACCATCAGGGCGCGGCAGATCAAGGGCAGCCGCGTGCAGCAAGAGCCGCGGAATCTCCGTTCCGCCAATACGATAGAGGCCGCCATACTTGCCATCGCCGGCGATAGGCCGGCCAATCGCCGCTAGGTGCGCGCGGAGTTGATGCATCCGGCCGGTTTCGGGACTGAGTTCCAGCAACGCGGCATCAGCAACCGCCGCCAGCGTGCGATACCGCGTCAGCGCCACCTGCCCGTCAGCGGCGACTTCCATCACATCAAGTCCGCGCCGCGAAGATTTCTTCAACGCCAGAGCGATCTCGCCCTCTGCGGGCGCCGGTGAACCACCGCAAACGATCGCGAGGTAGGTCTTCTTTGCGTCACGCCCAGCGAAGGCTTCGGAGAAGAACGCAGCCGCGGGCTTAGTCCGCGCTGCGATAATCACACCGGAGGTCTCGCGGTCTAGCCGATGCACGAGGCGCGGCTGCTTGCCATTCGACTTCGCAAACGCGGCAACCAAATCTTCAAGACTGCGCGTGACGCCTGAGCCGCCCTGCACCGCAAGGCCCGAGGGCTTGTTGAAGGCGATGAGGTGCGCGTCATCCGCAAGCACAAGCGAACGCGCAAACGTGACGTCCTCCGGAGTGAGTTGGGTCACTGCACTCAATCTTCGCCGCCTCGCTCGGCGCGCACTTTTGCCCAGTGCTCAAGGCGCTCCTTGATTGCGCCTTCGCGGCCGCGGCCCTCCGGGCTGTAGAACTCACGCCGCTGCATGCCGTCCGGGAAGTAGTTCTGGCCGGAGAAACCACCCTCGGCGTCGTGGTCGTAGGCGTAGCCCGAGCCGTAGCCCAGGTCCTTCATCAGCTTCGTCGGCGCGTTGCGGATGTGCATGGGGGGTCCGAGCGTTCCAGTTTCTAGCGCCGCCTGTTTCGCCGATTTCCAGGCTGTGTATGCCGCGTTCGACTTGGGCGCCGTCGCCAGATGGATGACGGCTTGCGCCAGATGCAGCTCCGCCTCCGGCGGCCCTATGAAGTGGACTGCATCCTTGGCCGCGTTGGCGATCAGAAGTGCAGTGGGATCGGCTAGGCCTACGTCTTCCGCCGCAGCCCGCACCAAACGCCGCGCGATGAACAGCAAATCCTCACCACCCGTCACCATGCGCGCGAGCCAGTAGAGCGCTGCATCAGGATCGGAACCACGGATGCTTTTGTGCAGGGCCGAGATGAGATTGTAGTGCTCTTCGCGATCCTTGTCGTAGGCAGGCGCGCGCTTCTGCAGCAACTCACCCAACGCCTTCGCATCGAGTGGCGCCGCGGCACGCAGCGCAAACAATTCCTCGCTGAGCGTGAGCAAGTAACGCCCGTCGCCATCTGCCAAGTTCGTGAGCGCTATGCGGGCATCCGCCGCGAGCGGAAGCGCCTTACCCATCAGCGCCTCGGCGCGCTGTAAGAGCTGATTGAGCGCGCCTTCATCCAACCGCTTCAGCACGAACACTTGAGCACGCGAGAGCAGAGCCGCGTTGATCTCGAAACTCGGGTTCTCCGTCGTCGCGCCAACCAGCGTCACAACACCTTGCTCGACGTAGGGCAGGAACCCATCCTGCTGGGCGCGATTGAAGCGGTGGATCTCGTCCACAAACAACAGCGTCGCTTTGCCTGAGGCGCGCCGCCCCCGAGCCGTCTCGAAGGCCTTCTTCAAATCGGCGACGCCAGAAAACACCGCGCTGATCTGCTGGAACTCGAGCCCGGTTTCCTCTGCGAGCAATCGCGCAATCGTCGTCTTGCCGACACCCGGCGGTCCCCACAGGATCATTGAGGCAAGCCGCTTCTGCCCGACCATCCGCCCAATTGGTCCCTCGGGTTTCAGGAGGTGATCCTGGCCAACCACCTCATCGAGCTTGCGCGGACGCAGGCGCTCTGCCAGTGGCGTTGGCGCCCCCTGGTCGAGCCCAGCGGCTTCGAACAAATCACTCATGGACCGAACATAGACTTTCCGGAGGAGAGAAACGATGGCCGAAGCGACATCCGCGATACCGGTCGGCGTCTACCCGTACCTCAGCGTCAAAGGCGGCAAGGCCGCGCTAGAATTCTACGCCCGCGCGTTTGGAGCGAGCGAGGAATACCGAACCTACGGCGAGGATGGCGAGCGCATCATGCACGCGCGCTTCCGCGTCAACGGCGCGGCCATTCTACTTTCCGACGACTTTCCTGAGTTTCGTGGCGGTGCGGAGGCGCCGCCGCCAGCGGGCATAACCATTCATCTCGAAGTCGAGAACGCCGACGAGTGGTGGCAGCGCGCCATCGATGCAGGCGCGACCATCGTCATGCCCCTGGCCGACCAATTCTGGGGCGATCGCTACGGTCAACTCAGGGACCCCTTCGGACACGCCTGGTCAATAGGCGCGCCGGTGAAGAAGTAGCCTAGAACCGCAGCTCAGCCCGCTGGCCGTTGCGCTCAACACCGATCACCCATGTGCGCGACTGCGCCATGACGCGATCGAGCTGAGCGGCGTCGCGGATCGGCTGGCCATTCACTTCATCGATGATATCGCCGGGCCTGAATCCAATACGTGCGGCGACACCACGATTGTCGAGCGCCTGAATGAACACGCCGTCAGCAAACGGATCGAGCCCCGATTGTTCGGCGGTGGCTGGCGTCAACGTCACGACACGCGCGCCGGAGAGCGGATGGCGGCCGGCCAATTCGCGCGGATCAGGGGCGCCACCGGGAGGCGCTTCAGCCGGTGCGGAGAGTGTCACCTGGCGGCCATTGCGTAGCACCAGCAACGGCACGCGTGCGCCCGGACGCTGGGTGGCGAACTGGTAGCGCACGGCGCCCTCGTCGCGCACGTCATTGCCAGCAACCCGCAAGATCACGTCGCCAGTGCGCAGGCCGGCGCGTTCACCAGCGGCGCGCGGATAAAGCTCACTCACCAACACACCTTCCGGCCGCGAAAGACCGAGCGTGCGCGCTTGCTCCTGCGTGACGGCCTGCATGCGCGCGCCCAACCACGGGCGAACAACGGTGCGCCCGCCCGCAACCGCGGACTCCACAACGCGCCGCACCATCTCCGAGGGAATGGCGAAGCCAATGCCGTTGGAGCCGCCCGTCTCTGAAAAAATGGCGCTGTTTATGCCCACGAGCGAGCCGTTCATGTCCACGAGCGCACCACCGGAATTACCACGGTTGATGGCTGCGTCCGTCTGAATAAAGAACGCGTAATCGGAGATGCCGACGTCAGTGCGAGCCAGCGCCGAGATGATCCCGCTCGTGACCGTCTGTTCCAGGCCGTATGGGTTGCCGATCGCCAACACCAGATCGCCCACCTGCAGATCACTTTGAGTGTTTGCGAACGCCAAGGTCGGCATGCGTTCGCCACCTGTGTTGATGCGCAGCACGGCGAGGTCGACTCGCGAGTCCGCCAACACCAACTCAGCGTCGTACTCACGGCGGTCGGAAAGCACGACTTTGAGCGACTGCGCCCCGTCGATGACGTGATTGTTGGTGACGATAATGCCGTCTTCACGAACGATCACGCCGGAGCCAAGTGAGTTCTCAACGCGCGGCGCGCTAAAGCGGCCGAAGAACGGATCGCGCGCCATCGAGCGAACGACACGCTGTGCATAGACGTTCACGACAGCCGGGCCAGCACGCGCCGCCACCGGCGCAAACGAAAGTTGCACTTCGCCGCGACCGTTCGGCGTTGCCCGCACCAGCGGCCCGGCCTGCGCAAGCTGCAAGTAAGGATCGTTGTTACGATGCTCTTGGGCTGGCGCTTCGCGCGCGGGCGAAAGCGGGGAAAGAGGAGATATGGCCAGCGCCCCGCCGGCAAAGCCCGCGATGAGCGCCGCGAACGGGGACGCCTTCAACAAGGTTGCGCGCGTGATCTTCATGCCTGCCTCGCCCAAAATCGAGGCCCCGGATTTCGCTCCAGGACGGGGCAAAAACGTGGCATTCGCGCGATAGGAGCGCGTCAACCTCCTCGTTTGGCGCCGCTATATGCGCCGCTCATCGATTCGCGCCCTCGCCGCCGCCAATAGTGCCCGCCAATGCTCCGCCTGACGCATTTGAAATATTCCCAGAGGAAAGCCGTGCCGCGCTGCGTGCTCCTGCGGAATCGTGTCCCAGCCACGATGCTCGACAGTTACCCGCGTATCCGAACCGATCGGCTCGAACCGCACCTCGACATGGGTAGATTGCTCAGGCGTGAAGGTCGCTTGGCGCCAGGTGAAGGCAACCAACTCACCTGGCCGCCACGCGGTAATGCGGCCAATCTCGAACACATTGCCGTTCGGCAATTCGCTGACGAGCCGTCCACCTTCGCCCGGCTCAAAGCGCAACACGCCGTCACCGCGCGGTGTGAGGCGGAACAGCCCATTGGGCTTCCACCACGCGCCTATCTCCTGAGTGAACACGTCAAACGCCTCGTGCGGCGTTGCATTGACCCGCAGCGAGACGATCACCGCACTCACTTGCGCTTACGCTCCACGTGCGCCTTGAACGACGCGAGTTGATCGCTCCACATCCGCTCGGTGTCAGCCAGCCACTTTTTCAGATCAGCCATTGCGCCATCTTTCAGCGTGTAGATGCGCACCCGTGCATCAAACTCTGGGTGCGTCTCTTCGACCAGGCCGCTTTGTTTCAGTTCGCGCAGGTGCCTGCTCATGGCCGGCGCGGGCAGGCCCAACGCCTCGGCCAACTCACCGGCCCGGCGCGGTTTTTGCCCGAGCAACTCGACCGCGCGCCGGCGGTATGGATCGGCGAGCGCTGCTAGAGTTTGGTCGATGTTGCGTTTGGCGCTCACAGGCGCGTTTGCGTCCGGACGCCGCCACCCATCGCCTTATCCCACTCCGCGGGTGTCATCTCTTGGACCGTCACCCCGAACGTCCAGATGTGGCCCTCGGCGTCGCGGGCACGATAGGTGCGATCACCATAAAATTGCGTGTCCGGCTCCTGCATGATCTCGGCGCCGGCTTTGCGCGCCCGCTCGCAATGCGCGTCGATGTCGTCGCCACGGGTAAGCTGCACATGCACGGTTTGTGTGTTCTTGCCGCCGATCGACTTCGGGCTCTTATGATCGGCGCTCCACTCATTGCCGATCATCACGACGCTGTCCCCGTACTTCATCTCGGAGTGAGCGATGTTGTCGTTCTCATCGAGGATAACCATCAGTGGCTCGAAGCCAAACGCCTCTTCGAGCCAACGGAAGGCGGCCTTCGGATCGACGTAGCAAATCGCGCTGGATAGCCCTTTCGGGCGGTAGAAATCAGACATCGCGAACTCCTGTGCCTTATTGGCAATATTTCTACTTTTCTACAACTATTGAGTCAAGGCCCGCCCACTGGGCTGTTGGCGGGGTTCGCCGCGTTCTAGTGAGCTAGCGCTGGCGCGACGTCGGCGATGTCGCCTTGGTTCGCCTCAGGCGTGATCCCAATCAGGCGCGACAGCAGCGGATAAACAGAGACGTTCTCAAAGGTCGGCAATCTGGAGCCGCGTCGGAACGCCGGGCCGCTGCCGATGAAAATCGCCGCCATCTCCGGCGCATCAGGATCCCAGCCGTGATTGCCGGCAGCCGGAGTCGAGTATTGCTGAAGCTGCGTGCTGCGATAGCGCCAGCCGAGATCGGCCAAGCAAACGATCGCCGGGATGCGAGGGTGCTCCGAATAGTCGAAGCGCGCCGGCAACTCAGTCTTGCGCCAACATTGGCCGTGCTCACTGCGTCAACAACTTGCTCTGTCATCGCCTCGTGTCCCGCCAGCGGCTGGCCAGCGGATGCCGCACGAACGGACCATCCCAGAGTACGCGGGCTTGCTGGGCGTGATGCGCGGATCGAGTTCGATGATTGCGTCCGCAGCTTGCGGCCATCCGTGGTCGGCGGCGATGACGAAGTTCACGCACAGCCCGCATGGCCGCGCGTTAAGGCCGGTGACAAGACGCGATCGCGGCGTCGGTCTCGGCGATGGCCGCGTTGGTCTCGAGCGCATCGGGTCCAAAGCCGGCCGTATCAACGAGATCGAAGTACCGTGACGTGAAGAAGCGCGGGCGCTCGGCTTCGGGCAGATCGAGCCACGAGAGCAAAACATCTACGCGCGAAGCCAGGCAGCCCCTGGTCGAACACGCAGTAGCGCGAAGGCCGCTGGCCATGCAGTTCATGCTCGCTTCCAGGCCAGAACATCATTGCCTGATGCGCACGCCTTGGCGCTCGGCTGTCACCCGGTCGGAACGCCATCGTTCCACCAGATCACGCATCTTGCGCGACGTTACGATCCTGCAGCGTAAACACTTGGCCTGGACGCTCCGCATCCTCCATGCGGTTATTCGAGGCCGTGCCGACGGATGAGCCCGTCACCAACGTGTAGTGGTTCGGGAACGTCACCGATGGGAAGCTCGGCCGCATCGAGGCGCGCGGCGCCGTCTTCGGCAAGCTGCGAAAGCGCCGGCGTAATGCCCGCCGATCAGATAATCGGGGCGAAAGCCATCCGGTGAGATCAAGATCGTGATCGGCGGGCCACTCTCGGCAGGCGCTGGCCGAGCAGCATCACCAGTCGCGCACGCGGCCAGCAAACACGCGGTGAAGCCTGCAACAAAAAAACGGGCCAGTTCATGGCCGTTTTATTGTCGTTTGTGACAAGTGCTATCAGTTTTCGGTGTACGCCGCTTCCGGGCGCGGGCCGCTGTCTTGGCCAGGCGCTCATCGCGGTCCACGAGCTCGATCACCGCTAGCGGGGCGTTGTCGCCGTGGCGGAAGCCCGCCTTCGGCACGCGGGTGTAGCCGCCAGCGCGAGCCTTGGCGGGGCGCGAGCGTTTCGAAGAGCTTCTTGGTTTGGGTCTCGTCACGCATGCGCGAGAGAACCAAGCGGCGCAGGCTCCCGGGTCACCCTTCTTGGCCAGCGTCACCAGACGTTCGAACACCGGACGAGCGCCGCGCTTGGCCTTCGGCAGCGTGGTCACATTTGCTCGTGCTTGATCGGCAAGGCCGCCATGTTGGCGAACATCGCCTGGCGGTGTGGCGGTGCGGCCGAGCTTCTTGTTTTCTGAACCGTGACGCATTGTCTTTTTCCTCGCCGGAGTTAGCCCCGGCTCTCCGTTAAATTTGGTCTTCGTATTTCTTGGCGAGATCTTCGATGTTCGGCGCGGCCAGGTTCTCGGCCGCCATACCCAGATGGAGGGCGAGGCCAGGACTGCCAGTCGTCTCGTTCAGCGACTTGCGGCCAAGTTCGGGGTGCGAAGCGTTTCGCCTTCCGACTTTTGGATCAGATCGCCGATGCGCAAACACTGATGTTGTCGTTCTTCGAAGCAATTGGCCGAGCGAACCGAGAGTTCGAGCTCGTCCACCTTCTTGAGCAGAGCCGGGTTGAACAGGAGATCAGCATAGCGCCGCCTTCACTTCTTCTGCTTCAGCTCTTGAAGGTGATGAACACTTGCAGCTGGTCTTGGAGAATGCGCGCGGCGTACGCATTTGCATCTTCCGGTTTTGGCGCCGTTGGTTCGCTTCGATGATCAGCTTGTCGTAGTCGAGAACCTGACCTTCGCGGGTAATGTTCTCGGCGATAGGCGACGCGGCGAACCGGCGAGTAGATCAGGTCGATAGCGATGAAGGGCCCGATCGGCGCATCGTCAGGACGATTTTGTTCGGCCGGGACGTAGCCTGCCGTTGTTGATCGTCGGCTCGCGCAAGGTTCGCGCCATCGTCCAGCGTGCAGATCACGTGGTCGGGATTCAGGATTTCCATGTCGGAAACCGTCTGAATGTCCTTCACTTCGCCGGGCCGGTCTTCGTCGGCACATGACGCGCTTCGGACCTTCGCCGCGCATGCGTATGGCGACTGCTTCAGGTTCAGCACGATGTCGGTGACGTCTTCACGCGCGCCCTGGATCGAAGCTGGTGAACTCGTGGTCGTGCGCCGTCGGTTGCACCGACGTGGTGCGGTAGCCTTGCAACGACAGGAAGCAGCACGCGACGCAGCGCGTTGCGAGCGTGAGGCCAAAGCCCGCTCCAGCGGTTCCGCGATCAGAGTGCCACGCTTGGACCGCCTGCGTCTGCGTGCTCGACGGGCTTCTTCGGGCGGATCAGGACAAGCCAGTTGCCACCGATCGACATTCCAGTTCATCCATCAACGAACGCCGGAGGAGGACGCGCGCTCCTGATGCTCAGATCGACGCTGACGCGCTTCGGCGGGCGGCAACCATTGTGTGGGATCGGCGTCACGTCGCGGATCGAGCGTCACGTTGAAACCAGCAGCTTGTAGAGCGCGCAGCTGCTTTCGCGGCGGAGCGGACCGGACGTTCACTTCGAGCGTGCGCATGCCGGTGCTCCATCGCCTTGCGGCCCGCATCTTCGGCGACCTGCTGGCGTATGGCGTCGACTTACGCGAGCCCTTGAAGCCCATCGTGCCGGCGCTCGACCACGAGATCGTGTTGCCCTGCGCATCAGCGATGGTGATCATCGTGTTGTTGAACGACGCGTTCACGTACACCAACGCCCGTAACGATGTTCTTGCGCTCGCGCTTCTTAACGCGTGGATTCGCCAGCTGACCGGCGTATTCATACTTCATAGTCGCTTGTTTCTTACCGGCGATTGCCTTCGCCGCGGACCTTTTGCTTGCTTTGATGCGCGTTCGTGTGTGTGCGTTGACCGCGAACCGGCAGACCGCGGCGGTGACGCAAGCCGCGGTAGCCGAGATCCATGAGGCGCTTGATGTTCGTTGCGGTCACGGCGAAGAGATCGCCTCAACCGTGTAGTCGCGGTCGATGGTTTCGCGGATCTGGAGAACTTCAGCGTCGGTGAGTTCGCTTACGCGGCTCCGGCGTGATGCAAGACCTTCCTCAATGATTTCACTTCTGGCGTACGCCTGGCCGATGCCATGGATGTACTGAAGCGCGATCTGACGACGCGCTTCTGGGTCAGGATGTTTACGCCGGCGATACGAGCCATGTTGGCGGTGCTCCAAAACGCAATAGGCGCGACGCCGCCCGGCCGTTTGGCCGGTGGGGACATCGCGCGTGGGTGTTCGCGAAGTTGGCGGTTATAGCGGGGCGAAATGCCGCGTCAACCGGCGGAAACGCGATCCTGTTGCGGCGTTTCGGCCGCGTCAGAGGCGTCAAATCGTGCGCGGGCGGCCTCAATACAAGGGGTGTGCTGGATGGCCCATTGGCCGAGCGCCGAAACCGGGATCAGAAGGTCGCGACCGAGGTCCGTGAGGGCGTAATCGACCCTTGGCGGCACCGTCGGAGTGACGGTTCGGCTCACCAGACCGTCCCGCTCCAGGTTGCGGAGCGTGAGCGTCAGCATCCGCTGCGAAATGCCACCGATGATCCGCTTGATTTCATTGAACCTTCGAGGCCCCTCACCCAGCCGCTGGATGATCAGTACGCTCCATTTGTCGCCAATCCGGCTCAGGATGGCGCTGACCGCCCGGCAGTCATGGGACTGAATGTCGGAGACACCAGTGTGACCTAGTGAGGTCGCTGTGCGTTCTTGAGCAGCTTTCATAGGCACTCATATAGCCCTGGTTACTAACCGTTACTAGGGGATCAAAAATGACCACCAAAGTCGCCGTTATCGTCGGCAGCCTACGCAAGAGCTCGGTAAACCGCCTATTCGCGGAAGCTCTGGCCAAGATCGCACGCCCGAAGCTCGACCTCCAGATCGTCGAGATCGGCGACCTCCCCCTCTACGACCAGGACCTCGAGGGCGAGTTGCCAGCCGTGGTGCTACGCTTCAAGGGCCAGATCGAAAGCGCCGACGCAATTCTCTTCGTCACGCCAGAGTTCAACCGCACCTTCTCGGCCGCAATCAAGAACGCCATCGAATGGGGCTCACGCCCGTGGGGCAAGAACTCGTGGGCCGGCAAACCCACCGCCATCGCCGGCGCTACACTCGGCGCCGTTGGCACCGCGGCAGCACAATCGCAACTCCGCTCAGTCGTCAGCGCGACCGGCGCGGCTTTGACGGTGCAGCCGGAAATCTATTTGAACTATCGCGAGGGCCTGATCGTCGATGGTGAGATCACCGACGCGAGTTTGGTGGGTTTGCTTGAGGATTGGACGTCGAAGTTCGCGGACTGGATCGTGCGCCTGCGCCAGCCGGCGCTGACGTTCTAGCGCTCGTCGAGCGCGGTGGAGATGGATTTGGCCACATCCTCGATGCCGGCCATTCCATCGACGCCGCGGAGTTTGCCGGCCTTTTCGTAGTACGGCACGAGCGGCGCGGTTTGCGCGAGATAGGCGTCAAGGCGCACCTTGAAGCTTTCGGGATTGTCGTCAGCCCGGCCCTCCTCGGCGAAGCGCTTGGCGACACGATCAAGTAGCTTTTGTGAATCGACTTCGAGACGGACGACGCGATCGATCTGCTTACCGTGCTTGGCGAGCATAGCGTCGAGCGCTTCAGCCTGCGCGACGGTGCGCGGAAAACCATCGAAGATGAAGCCAGCAGCGGTTTTGTTCTGCGCGAGCGCGTCTTCGATCAACGCAATGACAATCTCATCCGATACGAGCGAACCCGAATCCATGATCGCGGCAACCTTGTTGCCGAGTTCGGATCCGGACTTGCGCGCAGCGCGCAGCATGTCGCCCGTGGAGAGTTGAACAAAGCCACGTTCGGCCGTGAGGCGTTTGGCTTGCGTGCCTTTCCCGGCAGCCGGCGGACCGAACAGGATCAGGTTCATTTCTTGACGATTCCGCCGCCAGAACCGCGCAGCTTCGAGCGCTTGATCAGGCCCTCGTATTGGTGAGCGACCAAGTGCGACTGAATCTGCGCCACCGTATCGAGCGTCACCGAGATAACGATGAGGATAGAGGTGCCGCCGAGATAGAACGGCACTTGGTAATACGAGATCAGAATTTCCGGCAGCAAGCAGACTGCTGTGATGTAAGCCGCGCCGATCACGGTAAGGCGCGTCAACACGTAGTCGAGATATTCGGCTGTTTTCTTACCAGGCCGAATGCCAGGCAGGAAGCCGCCGTACTTGCGCAAATTGTCTGCCGTTTCTTCCGGGTTGAACACGATCGACGTGTAGAAGAAGCAGAAGAAAATGATGCCAAGGGCATAGAGCATCATGTGGCCGGGCTGACCGTAACCGATATAGCCCTGCATCTGGTTGACCCATTCGGGCGTGTTCGCGCCCATGCCGGCGAAGCTCACGATCGTCGTCGGCAGCAGCAGAAGCGATGACGCGAAGATCGGCGGAATAACGCCTGCAGTGTTGATCTTGAGGGGCAGGAACGAGCTTTCGCCCATGAACATCCGGTTGCCCTGCTGGCGCTTCGGGTACTGAACCACGAGGCGGCGCTGCGAGCGCTCGATGAACACAACGAAGACGATGACGCCAAGCAGCACGGCGGTCAGCATGATGACGCCGAAGATGTTGACGTCGCCAGCGCGCGCCAGCGCCAGTGTTTGCATGATTGTTCGCGGCAGTTCGGCAACGATGCCGGCGAAGATGATGAGCGAGATGCCGTTGCCGACGCCGCGCGCCGTGACCTGCTCGCCAAGCCACATCAAGAACATGGTGCCGCCGGTCAGCGTGATCACGGTTGACGCAACGAAGAACCAGCCCGGATCGGTGACGACTCCGGTGCTCGACTGCAAGCCCATGGCAATGCCGTAAGACTGCACGATGGCAAGCACGAGCGTGAGGTAACGCGTGTACTGGTTGATTTGTTTGCGGCCGACTTCGCCTTCCTTCTTCAGGCGCTCAAGCGACGGGATCGACGTCGACAGCAGCTGCATGATGATGGAGGCCGAGATGTACGGCATCACGTTCAGCGCGAAGATGGCCATACGCTCGATGGCGCCGCCGCCGAGCGTATTCATCATGCCGAGGATGCCACCGGCCTGACTTTGGAACGCTTCCGCGAAGCGCGCCGGATCGATGCCAGGGATCGGGATGAAGGTGCCGACGCGATAAACAATCAGCGCAATGATTGTGTACCAAATGCGCTTCTGAAGTTCTGTCGCCTTTGCGAACGCCGCAAAGTTGATGTTCGCGGCTAGTTGTTCTGCGGCTGATGCCATGTGGGCGCGCTGCTCCGACTTTCATCCGGCGAGGCCGGA
>JAWKUZ010000014.1:0-126812 GCA_041398305.1 Hyphomonadaceae bacterium | reverse complement strand
TGTTTCGCCCGTGGTGCCGTCGCGGAGTTGGACTTGGCCGGTTTCGGCGAAGCCCGCATCCTTCAGCATGTTGCGAATGTCCGCGTCCTTGGCGCCGTCGAACACAGGTGTCGCGATCGGAACACCCTTGGAGATGTTCTGCGCGAGTTCCTTCAGCTCTTCGGTCGTCTTCGGCAGCTCTTCCTTGCCATACACATCCTTCAGCTTGGCCTCGAGCGGCTTGCGGTCACCGTCACGCTCGAACGATTCGAGCGCGTGGCGGACTTGCTTGCCGATGCCGGCGCAAGCCCAACCCAAGTGCGTTTCGAGGATCTGACCGACGTTCATGCGCGACGGCACGCCCAGCGGGTTCAGCACGATGTCGACATGCGTGCCGTCGTCGAGGAACGGCATGTCTTCCACCGGCACGATCTTCGAGATGACGCCTTTGTTGCCGTGACGGCCAGCCATCTTGTCGCCCGGCTGCAGCTTGCGCTTCACCGCAACGAACACTTTGACGACTTTCATCACGCCCGGCGGCAGTTCGTCGCCGCGGGTGAGCTTGTCGACCTTGTCGGCGAAGCGCGCGTCGAGACGCTTCTTTGCGTCGTCGTACTGCTTCTTCAGGCCCTCGATCTCGGCCATCGCGACTTCGTCTTCGAGGCCGAACTGCCACCATTGACCCTTCGAGAACGGCTCGAGGCCTTCGGCAGTGATTTCGCCCTTCTTGAAGCCCTTCGGACCTGACGCGGCTTGCTTGCCGACCAGGATTTCCTCGAGGCGACCGAAGATGTTGCGCTCCAGGATCGCGAGTTCGTCATCGCGGTCCTTCGCAAGGCGTTCGATTTCTTCCTTCTCGATCTGAAGCGCGCGTTGATCCTTATCGACGCCGTGGCGGTTGAACACGCGCACTTCGACGACCGTGCCGTTCACGCCCGGCGGCAGACGCAGAGACGTGTCACGCACGTCAGAAGCCTTTTCACCGAAGATAGCGCGCAGCAGCTTTTCTTCCGGCGTCATCGGGCTTTCGCCCTTCGGCGTCACCTTGCCGACGAGAATGTCGCCCGGCTCCAGTTCGGCGCCGATAGCGACGATGCCGGCTTCGTCAAGGTTGCGGAGCGCTTCTTCGCCGACGTTCGGAATGTCGCGCGTAATTTCTTCCGGACCGAGCTTCGTATCGCGAGCCGCGACTTCGAACTCTTCGATATGGATCGAGGTGAACACGTCGTCTTTGACGATGCGCTCAGAGATCAAGATCGAGTCTTCGAAGTTGTAGCCGTTCCACGGCATGAACGCGACGAGCACATTGCGGCCAAGCGCGAGTTCGCCCAGTTCGGTCGACGGACCGTCGCCGATAATGTCGCCTTCGCGCACCTGATCGCCGACCTTCACGATCGGACGCTGCGTGATGCAGGTGTTTTGGTTCGAACGCTGGAACTTCAGTAGACGATAGATATCGACGCCCGGCTTGGTGGGTCTTTCTCTTCCGTCGCGCGTACAACGATACGCTGGGAGTCCACTTGCTCAACCACGCCCGTGCGGCGTGCGGTGATGGCGGCCGGGTCGCGCGCGACAGTTCCTTCCATGCCCGTGCCGACGATCGGTGCGTCTGCGCGAAGCAGCGGCACCGCTTGGCGTTGCATGTTCGAGCCCATGAGCGCGCGGTTGGCGTCGTCGTTCTCAAGGAACGGAATGAGCGCCGCGGCGACCGAAACAACCTGCTTCGGCGACACGTCCATAAGATCGATTTCTTCGCGCGCGATGAGTTGCGCTTCGCCGTTTTCACGGGCCTGCACGAACTCTTCCGGAGAGATTGCCCTTCTCGTCGATGATGGCGTTGGCCTGCGCAATCTTGTGCTTGGCCTCTTCCATCGCTGAGAGATAGACGATGTCTTTCGACGGCTTGCCGTGGGAGACCTTGCGGTACGGGCTTTCGATGAAGCCGTACTTGTTGACGCGCGCATGTGTCGCCAGCGAGTTGATCAGGCCGATGTTCGGGCCTTCCGGCGTTTCGATCGGGCAGATGCGGCCGTAATGAGTCGGGTGCACGTCGCGGACTTCGAAGCCCGCACGCTCGCGCGTCAGACCACCCGGGCCCAGCGCCGAGAGACGACGCTTGTGCGTGATCTCGGAGAGCGGGTTGGTTTGGTCCATGAACTGTGAAAGCTGCGACGAACCGAAGAACTCGCGCACAGCGGCAGCCGCCGGCTTTGCGTTGATCAGGTCGTGCGGCATCACGGTTTCGATGTCGACGGACGACATACGTTCCTTAATCGCGCGCTCCATGCGCAGCAGACCGATGCGATACTGATTTTCCATCAGTTCGCCGACCGAGCGCACGCGGCGGTTGCCGAGGTTGTCGATGTCGTCGACCTCACCGCGGCCATCGCGCAGATCGGTCAGCGTCTTCAGTACCTCAAGAATGTCTTCCAGACGCAGGATGCGGACGGTGTCGTCCGTATCGAGACCCAGGCGCATGTTCATCTTCACGCGGCCTACCGCGGAAAGATCATAACGCTCGCTGTCCGAGAACAGCGAGTTGAACAGCGTCTCGGCCGTCTTCCGGCGTCGGCGGTTCGCCGGGGCGCATGACGCGATAGATGTCAAACAGCGCCTGTTCGCGGTTCTCGTTCTTGTCGAGCTTCAGCGTGCTGCGCACGTACGGGCCAACCGTCGCCGGATCGATGTCCAGGATCGGCAGGTCATGGATGCCAGCTTCGATCAGCGTCGCCAGCACGTTTTCGCTCAGCGCGTCACCGGCTTCGACGTAGATCTCGCCAGTTTCCGGGTTGACGATGTCTTCGGCGATGAAGCGGTCGAACAGATCTTCCGATGGGACTTGGATGTCCACGACGCCATCTTCGACCAGCTTGTTGGCGTTACGGGCCGATATCTTCTTGCCCGCTTCAGCGACAACCTTGCCGGTCTTCGCGTCGACGAGATCATATGTCGGCTTCACACCGCGCCAGCGCTCGGCGCGATACTTCGTCGTCCAGCCCGCCTTCACGCGCTTGTAGATCGACGTTTGATAGAACGTCGAAAGGATTTGCTCGCTCGACATGCCGAGCGCGTAAAGCAGCGTGGTCGCCGGCAGCTTACGCTTACGGTCGATGCGGACGAACATGATGTCCTTGGCGTCGAACTCGAAGTCGAGCCATGAGCCGCGGTACGGGATCACGCGTGCGGCGAACAGCAGCTTGCCCGAAGCGTGCGTCTTGCCCTTGTCGTGGTCGAAGAAGACGCCCGGCGAACGATGCATCTGAGACACGATCACGCGCTCGGTGCCGTTCACGACGAACGTGCCCTTGTCCGTCATCAGCGGGATGTCGCCGAGATAGACGTCTTGTTCTTTGATGTCCTTGACCGACTTCGCGCCAGTCTCTTCGTCCGTTTCGAACACGATGAGGCGCAGCTTCACCTTCAAGGGAGCCGCGTACGTCATATCGCGTTGTTGGCACTCTTCGACGTCGAACTTAGGTTCTTCGAATTCGTAGCTCACGTATTCCAGCACCGCGCGATCCGAGAAATCGCGGATTGGGAATACGGACTTGAAAACGGCCTGCAGGCCCTCTTCAATGCGCTCATAGGAGTGAGCGTCTTTCTGCAGGAATTGATCGTAGGAGCTCTTTTGCACCTCGATCAGGTTCGGCATCGAACCTGCTTCGGGAATCTTCCCGAACGACTTACGGATACGCTTCTTACCGGTGTAGGACAGAGCCATCTGTTCTTCCCAATGCGCGCTGCGCTCGTGTGCGAACCCCGGCCACTAGGTTCACCAAGCGCGGCACATGAGCCGCCTCTTCCGCCCTGGCTCCGCGCTCGAAAGCACGGACCCGACCCGTCATTCAGAACGTCCCGGGCGGGAGACATTCCGGCGCGTCCCAAGTTGGACGCGCAATGCGGAAGCCGAGGCTTTGAGGGCCTCCGCTTCCGCTTGCTGTTTGCGAGTTACTTCAGATCGACCTTCGCACCGGCCTTTTCAAGTTGGGCCTTGAACTTTTCGGCATCCGCCTTGTTCACGCCTTCCTTGATCGGCTTCGGAGCGCCTTCGACGAGGTCCTTGGCTTCCTTCAGGCCGAGACCCGTGATCGCGCGGACTTCCTTGATGACTTCGATCTTCTTGTCGCCGGCCGCGGTGAGTTGGACCGTGAACTCGGTCTTCTCTTCAGCAGCGGCGGCCGGAGCAGCGCCACCGCCAGCAGCGGCGACAGCAACCGGAGCGGCGGCGCTAACGCCCCACTTTTCTTCCAGCATCTTCGAAAGCTCAGCGGCTTCGAGGACGGTCAGCGCCGAAAGGTCTTCGACGATCTTTTCGAGGTTTGCCATAATCTTTGTTCCTGACGTTTTGTCTGTATTTTCAATCGAATACGGAAATGACGGTTAAGCGGCGTCCTTTGTGGCGTAGGCGTTGAGCACGCGCGCCAGTTGGCCACCGGGCGCGGCCAGCACGCCGGCGATCTTGGTCGCGGGCGCCTGCACCAGGCCGATGATTTTCCCACGCAGCTCGTCGAGCGAAGGCATCGTGGCGAGCGCCTGGATGCCTTGCGTGTCGAGCAGCTGGTCGCCGAACAGGCCGCCGAGAATGGCGAACTTGTCCTTTTCCTTCGCGTACGCGACGGCGACCTTGGCGGCCGAAATCGGGTCAGCGGAGTAAGCGATAGCCGTGGGGCCTGAGAACAAGTCAGCGGCGGCAGCTTTTGGCGTGCCGTCGATCGCGAGTTTCACCAGGCGGTTTTTCACCACTTTGAGCGCGGCGCCTTCCGAACGAAGTCGGGTGCGCAGCACCGTCAGTTCCGCAACAGTCAAGCCGGTGTAGTGGCCAACGACCACGACGCCCGCTCCGGCGAACACGCCTTTCAGCGACTCCACCGTTTCGGCTTTCTGAGCACGATCCATTGCGGTCTCCTCAGTCAGCGCCCGGCCAATCCGGGCGCTGTCGTAAGCGCGCGCGGACCAACCGGCCGGTGGTTAAAACCCCCGAGCGGCGCGCGGTCTGCGCGCAGCCTGTCCCAGGAGCCGGCCTGCGGAGACGGCTTGACAGCCACCCCCGAAAAACGTCAGCTTCTGTCTATTGCAGGTGAGAAAACCCGTGGGTTTTCAGCACATTAAGCCGCGCAAACAGCGCCCTCTCGGGCAAACCATCCACGTGGCGCCTGCAGTCTCGGACAGGATCGACGGGGGTTAACCCCGCCGGATCGCGGCATATGCACGCTTTATTGCAGCGCCGCAAGAGGCGCAGGCACGCTTCTCTGCGTTTGGCAAGAGGGTGACTGCGCCGGGTGGTCCGGGAGACACGGTTCCGCGCTAACGGTTCCCGTCCCCCACCAACTTGGCGATCGCCTCCAGATAGGCGGCAAACGCAGCCCGGCCAGCGTCGGTCATTCGCACTCGCGTCAGCGGCTTCCGGTCGATGAAGCTCTTGTCGATCGAGACGTAGCCCGCCTCCTCCAACTTGCGCAGGTGGACCGACAGGTTTCCCTGCGTAACGTCGAGTAGCGTCTTGAGTTCGGTGAAGTCCGCGACTTCGGCTTCGGCCAGATACGCCATCACCCCCAGGCGCACGCGCCCGTGGATGACGTCATCCAGCTTGCCGATGTCGAACGCGGCCATAGTCGCTAGCCGCCGGCCTTCGTCGCACTGCGCCAGATCACGAAGCCCGGGACCCCCATAAGGGTGATAAGCCCGACACCGAGGACCAGCAGATACGAACCGATATCCCCGAAGACAGTGACGCCAAGGGCCACCGTCATCACGAACCAGCCGGCCGCAACCAACCCAAGCCAAGCACGCTTCAGGACTATCCAGGCAACGTACCAAGCCACGCCTTGAAACATGCAGACCACGATGGGGTGGTAGAGCCAAAGTCCAAAGCTCTCCGACTTCTGCGCGCCATACCCAAGGACAAACGCCATCACGAGGTTAGCAAGCCCCGCGCCTTGAAACACCGCCGTCAGCGCGCGTGACGCCACGCCGCCCGGCGGCTTCTTGCGATCCTTCCAAATGATGAAGCCAAGCACGATGCAGAAGATGAGCGTCGGACCAACCGCGATCGCCAGCGCGCTGAGGCCCACTTCCGGCATCACATGCAGCGTCTGCAGCCAATGCAGTAAGCACTGTCCGCCGTAGATGGCGCCCGCCCACATGAACGCTTCACCCATCGTCGCTTGCAACGGGCCGGAGCCGGTGACGAGCGTGCGCATGTAAGCGAGATCGTCGCGCGCACTCTGCAGATCGGATGTCATGCTGCCCTCCTACTCCGCCGCCGCGAGTTGCGGCTCGCTGCGCCTAGCCTTCAGCGGCCTCTGCTTCTTGCCGTTGAGAATCGACCCGATGAAAGAATAGCGCACAAACAGCTGATAGCTCGCCAGCATGATCGCGAACGCGACCGCAAGGATCAGCGGATACTTCGCGAACCACGGCCACGGGTAGGGCGCGAGCCACGTCTGCAGCGCGATCAGGATCGGTAGATGGACGATGTAGATCCAGTACGACGCATCGGCGAGATAACGCCGCGCCGGGCTGTGACCCGAAAGATGGCGTACAGCAAAGCCGATAATCGCGATGGTCCATGCCCAGGATGCAAAGCCGTAGAGCGCGGCAAAGCCCAGTGTCTTCAAGCTTTGATCTGCGATCCTCGTCACAGGCGCAGCGCCGCCGGCAACGACGAGCGCCGCCCCGGTCGCGCCGAGCGCAGCGGCGATATAGATCGCCCACCGATTGCCCCAGCCCTGGAGAATCTGCGGTTGGCGCTGGATGAGCCAGCCAAGGCTGAACGCCATCCCATAGATCACGAGCGCGCTAGTGTTCGGAATGACGCCCGTATCCGGCGTCGGAATGCCGAACCACATCATCCAGTTTGGCTTGAAGAACAGTGCCGCAGCGACAGGGACTGCCAGCAAGACCGGAGCGAACGGACCCGCCGCGAGGCGCACAGCCGGATCAACCAAACGCACGCGCAATGCACCGTTTCGGTCGAGAGCATGGACCATCGCGCGCAGCAGCAATGCCGCAGCGTAGAAGATCAGCAGCACGTAGAGAAACCAGAGGTGCAGGAACGGGAACGTCTCAGCCGTGATCGGAGGCGGCGGCGGACCTTCGGGCGCTACGCCGCCATTGGCTTGGATCGCCGCCCAGATGATCACTGCGATGAATGCCGTCATCACGATGGGCCAGAACATCACGAGCGGCATCGCGATGCGTTTGGCGCGGTTCATCATGAAACCGCCAGCGCCGAGCCGCTCCAGCAGTAGGCGACCAAAGAAGCCCGCCAGCACGAAGAATACCGTCATCCGGAAGATGTGCAGCGCAAAGAACAGCACCGACAGTTCGAGGCTGCGCGATGCGTCCATGACGAGCCACATCTGCTCACCCGGAAGAAAAGATAGGGTCGCGTGGAAGAAGACCCCGAGGATCAAAACTCCGCCGCGCACCGCGTCCAGCGCGTGATAGCGCTCCCCGCCCATACCACTCATCGCCAACTCCATCGCCGGGCAGACCCCGACTGGCGGCTTCGTATATCAACTAGTCTGTTTTGTAAACTAGTCTGTCACTAACCAGAGTTGGCAGGGCTGGCCTTACGGCATGGGCCGTTTGCTGCTGGGAAGAACTGCTTAGGCGGCGACCGGTGTCAGCACCAACGCGCCGCGCTTGGTGGCGACCAAAGTGTGCTCGTACTGCACCGTTGGCCGCCCGGTGTCGGCGCGCAGTGTCCACTCGTCGCCGCCTTCAACCGCCCACTCAGAGCCCAATGACAAGAACGGCTCGATCGTGAACACCATGCCCTCGTGGATGCGGCGGCGCTCGCTCGGGTCGCGCCATGTCGCGATCGAGGTTGGCTCTTCGTGCAATCCCCGGCCGACGCCATGGCTGGCCAGATTGCGGATTAGCGAATAGCCGTTCTTGTCGGCGAAATTCTCAATCGCGCTGCCGATGTCCCCGAGCCGTGCGCCCGAGCGAACACAATTGATGCCCGACCACATGGCGCGCTTGCCGTCACGCGTCAGCTTCTCGATCTTCGTTGCCACCGGCGCCATCGCAAAGCTCGCGCCGGTGTCGGCGAAATAGCCATTGAGCTCGGCAGACACGTCGATGTTCACCAGATCGCCCGCCTTCAGCACGCGATCGCCGGGGATGCCGTGCGCGATATCCGGGAACACCGAAATGCAGGTCGCGCCCGGAAAGTTGTAGGTCAACGCCGGCGCAGGCCGCGCGCCTTCGCCCTCCAGCAACACGCGACCGATATCATCCAGCTCGCGCGTCGTCATGCCCGGCTCAAGCGCTCTGCCCATGGCGTGCAAGGTCTGCGCGACGATGCTGCCGATCCGTTTTAGCGCTTCCAGATCGTTGTCGTTATCTATGGTCACTCAATTCGCCGCCGGTTTGCGCACGACGTACACCTTCTCCGCCGCCAGGCGGTGACGCTCATTCTCTTCTGTCGAAAACAAGATTTCCTCGGCGACGAAACCATGGCTCGCCAACAGCTTTGGGAAGTCGAGGCCATACAAACGCACGTGCGTGCGTCCGCAGATACGCTCGATCTCGGCTTGCGGCGTACCCGGCGGCGGGTTCCAGGTCTCTTCCGCGTTGACGTCCATCGGCACCGAGAAAATGCCGACACCACCCGGTTTCATAACCCGGAAGCACTCGGCCATGCCTTTGGCGTCTTCCGGCACGTGCTCAAGCACATGATTGCAGATGATCACGTCGAACTCATTGTCCGGATACGTCAGCGCCGTGATGTCAACGACGGCGTTGGCGACGGCGCTCTTCTTGATGTCGCCGGCGACATATTGCGGATTGCGCTTCCACTGGTGGAAGAACGGGCGCTCGGCTGAGAAGTGCAGCACGCGCTTGTTCTTCGGATCGAGGTTCGAGCGCTTCAAGTAGAGCGCAATGATCCGGTCACGCTCCTTGGAAGCGCAGTTCGGGCAGCGCGCTTCCTGGCGCGGGCCTGCACTCAGGAAATAGCCGGTGAAACCGCAAAGCGGGCAATTGCGCCGCTGGCGCGCACGAAAGTGCTGCAACGGATCGCGCACAGTGCCACGGGAAATCTCTTCAGCGAGCGTCGGCCAATTCAACTGGGTCATGCCGGTGCCTTAGCATGAGAGATTTGCGGCGTGTAGCTGGAACGCCTGCCGATCCCGTGACCGCTCAGGTCAGCGGCGCCTTGGGCGGCGGCATCTCGATCGCCATGCCGACGGTGCGCAGATCAAGCTTCGACGCCGGCACCGCCGCCTCTAGGTAGAGCTTCACGATATCGACCCGCTTCATCGCAACATCGACCTCGACTTCCTTAATCTCGCCCGCGGCGAACGGCGCAAAACTCTGCGCCACCGAACCCCACACCCACATCAGATTCGGCGGATCGAGATTGTGCTCAAGGAAGCGCACCAGCAGCCACGGCCCGTGTGCGCGCACGGCGTCGATCGGCATTTCGCTGAGCTTGTAGCGCTTGTCGATCCGTGGCTTGCCGAACTCTGGCGTGCCAACCGCCTTGGCCGCATGCCGCGCGATATCGATGACGTCGACCTTGTTGCCGATCTTTGGATCCTTCGCGGCGCCCGCCGCCAAGTTCCAGAATGACGGCCGTTCACGGTTGCCCTCAAGCACGCAAGCGTTGATGGCATCGCCAAAATAGTAGACTTCGCCGGTCGTGGTAGAGACCTCGGCAAGCGTGCTCTCAGTCTGCGGGATCGCACCGGACATCAGCATCGCGCGCGCCTGCAGCTGGGCGAATATCCCAGCCAAGGCGCCAAGTGCACTCACCGCATCCGCCGCGCGCAGCACGCCGGTTTTCTTATCGCGATAAGTTCCGAGGATGTAACCGCCAGCTTCAGCGGTCGATTTCTGGACAGCAGGATCAGTCGTCGTCATGCCCCTCGCCTAGCACGCCCCAAACAAAAACGCCCCGGCTTTCGCCAGGGCGTTTCGGTGTTCAGCTGAACTTGAGAGCCTACGACGCGGCAGCCGCGACTGCAGCGGCCGGATCGAGGCGCACGCCCGGACCCATCGTCGTCGACAGAGCAACCTTCTTCACGAACGTGCCCTTCGCGCCTGGCGGCTTCGCCTTCGCGACAGCATCCACGAACGCTTTCGCGTTCTGCAGGATTTGCTCTTCACTGAAGCTCGCCTTGCCGATGCCGGCGTGGATGATGCCCGCCTTCTCGACGCGGAATTCGACGGCGCCGCCCTTAGCGTCGGCGACTGCCTTCTTCACGTCCATGGTCACGGTGCCGACCTTCGGGTTCGGCATCAGACCGCGCGGACCGAGGACCTTACCGAGACGGCCAACGAGCGCCATCATGTCCGGCGTCGCGATCAAGCGATCGAAATCGATCTTGCCGCCATTGACGGTCTCGAACAGGTCCTGCTCGCCGACGATGTCGGCGCCAGCGGCCTTCGCTTCTTCGGCCTTTGCACCCTTCGCGAACACGGCGACGCGCGCAGTGCGGCCCGTGCCATTCGGCAGCGAGACAACACCACGGACTTGCTGGTCCGGATATTTCGGATCGACGCCCAGGTTCATCGCGATTTCGACGGTTTCGTCGAACTTCGCGCTGGCGCGGGATTTGATCAGCTTCACGGCTTCATCGAGCGTGTGGAGCTTGCGCGGATCGATGCCGGCGTGGCTGACAGCCATACGCTTGGTCATGCCCGGCGTTTTCTTCTTCGGAGCTTGTGCCATCTGATTAGCCCACCACTTCCACGCCCATCGAACGGGCAGTGCCGGCGATCATTTTCGCGGCTTGGTCCAAGTCAGCGGCGTTCAGATCTTTCTGCTTCGCCTTAGCGATTTCCTTGCACTGGGCCATCGTGATCTTGCCCACAACGTCAACGCCCGGCTTCTTCGAGCCCGAGCCCGGCTTTTTCGCCGTCGACATCTTGGCGGCCTTCTTGATCAGGAACGACGCCGGCGGCGTCTTGATCTCGAAGGTGAAGGACTTGTCTTGGTAGTAGGTGATGACGACAGGGCACGGATCGCCCTTCGGCATGTCCTGGGTGCGGGCGTTAAAGCCCTTGCAGAATTCCATGATGTTGAGACCGCGCTGACCGAGCGCGGGACCGATTGGAGGTGACGGGTTGGCAGCGCCAGCCGGCACCTGGAGCTTAATCTGCCCCAGTACCTTTTTTGCCATTTTGGCCTCTCGCTTAACGCCGGACGATCGCTAAACCGCCCGACCTGAGTGGGTGCGTGGTCCGGGCGGCCCAAATGGACTTTGAGGGCCCCTCCCACGCAGGAAGGCGGCGCGTATAGCGGAACCGTAGCGGCTTGTCGACTAGCCCTAGCGCCGCCTTTGGGCCGCAACCCGGCCCACCCAAGCCTCGAGTTCGGCTGTATTCGCGATATCCGGGTCGTAGCGGATTTCTGGCTCGTACGGCCCCATCTGCGCCAGACTGGCGGGCGAGAACGCCTGCAGGGTTGAGAAATACGAAAGCCCCGAAGGCAGCCGTTCCTCCCGAACCTCCATGTAGTGCGTGGCCGCATCCGTCGCCTGGCCCACGTGCAGCGCGCCAAGGCGCCGGAACATGTCCGTCACGATCAGGCACGAACTGAAGCATGTATTGTCCGTCACAAGCACAATGAGCCCGCGCGCCGATGGCGCGGGCGCCCGCCCGGGAGCAGCCCGATCGCTGCCGCAAGTGACGGGGCCGGTAAGCTCTCCGCCCGAGGCCTGCGCCTGCTCAGCGCGGCGGACCAGCTCGCGCATGCCACGCGAAAAATCCGGATTGCTTCGCTCGAACCGCGTCACATAGCTTCGCATCGTTGCTAGATTGCGCGGCGAAACACGCCAGGCCGTACTGCAATCCGCACCGCTGCCATTGTACTGATGGTTGAGTAGCGCTTCGCCAAACAGCACGCGCGCAATCTGCGCGCCGAAATCGCTGTTGCCACCGCCATTGCCGCGCATGTCAAGCACAACAACCGGCGCCGCGCGCAACTGCGCCTGCTGCTCGCGCACTTGCGCAACCACAGCCGTCGCATTGTCGTCCAGGCTTTGCAGCGCGATCCACATGCCGCCATCGAACTGGCGCACACCGAAGCCCGCCGCACCGCGATTTTGTGCTGGCCGGACCAGCTGCGACAACGCCGCCCGGTCCGCGTCCCGCCACTGCAGCGTGTACGAAATACGCCGCCGGTCGCGCATGAACTCACACTGACTTGGCTTGAGCACGAAGGGATTGCCGCTATCGATCAGTAACGTCGGCGCGCGCTGGATGCGCTGCGCCTCAATACCCCACACAGCGCTAAACCCACCAAGCTTCGCCGCCGCGAAATCATCCGCGGAAACGCCATCGCAAGAGAGTAACGTCGCGCCGACCAGCGATACCTCATCACCCTGCGTCTCATGCGAGAACACGGCATAATCGTCACCGAGCCGCCGCATGATTATGCCAGCCCATTGCGCGGTGCTCGCAACGTAAGGGCTCCGCCACCAGATATGCTTGTCGCCCGCAACGTTGGCGAGGCCCGCCATCGTCGCGAAATAACCCTCGATCGTCTGCACCTGATCGGCGCGCTGTAGCGCCAATGTCCGCCCGGCTTCTAAGCGCGAGCGAAACGCCGTGTCGTTGATCGTTCGAGAAAGCGCGGGGTGATCTTCCATCAGTAGCTGATAGGCTGCCTCAACATCGACGCGCGTGATCTCGCGCCACTGGGCCGCCGTGTCGGCGCTTTGGGCGACAGCGGACGTCATGCCCATGCACACCAGTGCCAATGCAAAAAGCAAACGCTTCATCGAGACCCCCAAAACCCTAGTAGCCGCTGCGCGTGACGCCGAGCAACCTGAAGCGAAGATGCACCGGGCAAGCATCCCGGATGCGGACCAAGCCAATGACACGCCCTCGCCTCGCTGCTAACGGAAGCGGGATGATTGAACCCGTTCTGGTGTGGGAGCTGATCTTGCGCGGCTTCGCCATTGGCGCCCTTGCGTCGATCGGCGCAGGCCTCTGGCGCAGCGGCCGCCCTCCGATCAGATGGGCGGGCGTACTGATGGCAGTAAGCACCGCCGCCTACGTGCTCAATTCGCATCAGCGCATCCGCGAAGCGTTGGGGGACGGCCTCGCCACGGCCCCCGTACATTTTCTCGCGCTTGGCGGCGCTGGCTGGTTCTGGCTCTTTATCGTGACGCTTTTTCAAGACCGTCCAATCTCGTTGCGGACCCTTGCACCAGGCATAATCCTCACGGTCGTGGGTCTCGCCGGATGGATCACACGTCAGCAAATGAGTAGCCCGCTTTGGATCGGGCACAACCTGATAGAGGCGGCGTTTTCGTCCTACGCACTGTTCGTAATCGCCACTTCCTGGCGCGACGACCTCGTTGAGAGCCGCCGCCGCCTGCGCGCCCCAGTCCTGACCATCGTGACTTTCTACGTCATTGCACTTTCCGGCTTCGAAATCGCCGAAGGCATCGGCTTGCGTCAGCCCTGGTTTGATCTAGCCGGCTCAGCCGCGCTTGCCTTCATGTGCGGCCTCGGCGCAGCAGCGTTCGTGCAAGCTCAGCCCGACCTATTTGGCGCGGCCGTCGTCCCCGCCTCCACGGACAACCTCGACGCTGGCGATCGCCTGTTACTCACAAAGCTCGAAGCCATCATGGCAGAGGGCGAAGCTTGGAAGCGCGAGGGCCTTACCATAGGCGCGCTTGCCGAGGAGGTGGGAGCGCCCGAGCACAAGCTCCGGCGCCTCATCAACGACCACCTGGGCTTCCGCAACTTCGCCGCCTTCGTGAACGCCCGCCGCATCGACGCCGCCAAAGCCCACCTCGCCGATCCAGCGAGAGCGCGCGAGTCAGTCTCCGCCATTGCCTTCGATTTAGGTTTCGGTTCGCTCGGCCCGTTCAACCGCGCCTTCAAGGAAGTTACCGGACAAACGCCCACCGAATGGCGACGCCAAAAACTCGCCGAAACTGGAAATCCCTAGTCGTTTTCGAAAACGAGAGGCCTTTTCCGGCCTCGGCGAGACCATCACGGTCCGTTTCAGCGATCACGCCTCCCGCCAAGGAGGCCAACATGGATATCGCTGCATTCGCCAATCAGTGGCTGATGAACTTGACCACAGACCTAGCCCGCTACGTAATTTTCGCCGTCGCCGTCTGGCTTTCGCTCTGGGTCATCCTCGCCCGCCCGCTCGCGGGCCGGAAGATCCGCCCGGACTCACCCGCCCCGAGACAAATGCTGATCGAGTTCGGCGCCTCGCTCCGCTCGATCGCAATCTTCTCCACAATCGCTCTCAGCACCTTCGCGCTTGAAGGCGCCAACCTACTGCCCGGACCGCACACTGCGCTCGAATGGGGGCCCGCCTGGGGATGGACTTCGCTGTTGCTGATCATCGTGGGGCACGACGCGTACTTCTATTGGATGCACCGGCTGATCCACGATCCGCGTCTGTTCCGAGCGTTTCATCGTCGCCATCACAAGTCCAACAATCCCTCGCCGTTCACCGCCTACAGCTTCGATCTTGGCGAGGCGGTGATCCAGGGCTCGTTCATCCCACTTTGGATGCTGATTGTTCCGACACCGTGGTGGGTGACGGGCATCTTCATGCTGCATCAGATCGTACGCAACACGCTTGGCCACTCAGGCTACGAACTCTTCCCCGCGCGTCGTGACGGCCGTCCCGTATTCGATTTCCTGACCACCACCACGCACCACGACCTGCATCACGCCCAAGCAGGCTATAATTATGGGCTCTACTTCACTTGGTGGGATCGGCTCATGGGCACAGAGCATCCCGAGTATCACGCGCGCTTCGCCGCCGCAGTCCGCCGCCCGCTCCTCACCCGTCAATTCATGGAGAGCGCCACGTGAATACGCTCGCCTTCCTCTCCCGCACAAACGCATCGGAATATGTCATGCGTAAGCTCGCTTCGTTTTCGCTCTCCATCGTCACGCTCGTACCGATCGTGCTGATCTTCTCTCCCGCCCTCGGCGAACCGGCACGCGCTGCGACGCCAAACCACCTCGCGGGCGATTGGGCGACCCCCGGCCTCGGCGCGGTGGTACGCCTGTCACCGTGCGCTACTGACCGTGAGCGTGTTTGCGGCCGCTTGATTTGGGCTTGGGATCCAGCGCGCATACAGCGCAGCGCGATTGGCGCTGAGATGCTACGCGACTTCAGGTGGCGCAATGATGCATGGGTCGACGGCGAAGTCTTCAATCCCGAGGACGGGCGCACTTACTCAGGCTCGCTGCGGCTCGATGGCGATGTCCTGAGATTGCGCGGCTGCGCGGGGCCGTTTTGTCAAACTCAAGTATGGCGGAGACTAAACTCAATCCCGCGCCCTACGATCCCATAAGGCCGCCAAGGATACCGACCACGGCGCTCATGACTGTGACCCAAAGGCTCGCGATCAATCCGCCGAGGATGGTCGCGAAGCCGGGTATCAGAAGCACAGCGGCAATGACCGCGAGCGCGATAATGATAAGGGCGCCAACCCCACTCTTTGCCGCCTGTTTCACGCTCATTCGCCCCGGCCATGCGCCGCAGTCGCGGCACGCGCTGGACCGTTCGTCAAAACAGTAACTTCCGCAAGCACGATCGGCAGCGTCCAAGCGCCGGGCGCGGCGATATAGCGAGCTTCCCAGCGTGGATTGAACTTGTCCTTGAACGCACGTAGCCCTTTGAAGCCGTAAAACTGCTCGCCGCGCTCGTGCACCAGCCGGCCTGCGCGCGCGAACAATGACGCGTACTTCTTATCCTCCGCAAGCCCCGCCAAAGGCGCCATGCCAAGATCGAAACTCTGGAGGCCATGCGCCTGCGCCCAGAGCAGAATTTCGGTGAACAAGAAATCCATCAGGCCATTCGGCGTTTCGTTCGGATCGTGCCGCATCAAGTCGATCGCGCCGCGCTTACGATCAGCGGTGAGCCAAATGTTCGCGAACGCAACGATGCGGCCATGCAGGCGCGCGATCGCGATAGCGTGACGGCTGAGATAGGCCGGGTCGTACGCGCCGAGCGAGAACGCCTTCTCGCGCCCGCCATGCGCGGTGAGCCAAGCGTCCGACACCGGCCGCAGCGCGTCCCACAACGCCGGCGCATGCGGCGGCTCGACCACTTCGAACACTGCCCCTTCACGTTCGACAAACCGCCGGCGCGCCGAACGCAGCTTTTGCCGAGCCGAGCCCGCGAGACTGAAATCCTTCAAGTCGATGATGGCGTTCTCACCCATCTTCTCGACGCGAAAGTTCAGATCGAGCAGATCCGGCAATAAATCGGGCGGCGCCGAACACACGACAGGCCGCAGCGACAAACGCTCCGCCTCGGCGCGCAGTCCAACCAGCGCCGCGCGCCAATCGCCACGCTTACCAACAGGCGGCCCCATCGCGATCAGGCTGCCGCCGCCACGCGCCGTCATCAGCATCGCGCCATCGACAAAAAGAAAGCTCTTGTCACCTGTGAATGCGAGCTGCGCATCCGGCATCGCGTCTTCGGCGCTAGCGATCACGCTTTCGGCGTGCGCAATATCTTCGCCAGCCGGCGGCGCCGGCGCGCCGCGCGCGCGGCTCAGAACATACCATTGAGCGCCAACAACGATGACCGCAGCCGCCGCGACCGCAAGCGACCGCCCCGGCCGGCCTAAATGCTCTCCGGTGAGCAGCGCCCACCAGGGCGCTTCCGCAAAGTCCGGCCGCTCCCCCGCCCACAACAGCGTGCCCATGAGCGCGATGCCAAAAGCCGCTGCGATGCCGAGGGCAACACGCGGGTCAGGCGCCAGATCGATCAGCCGCGAGTGCCTATAAAACGCCCGCCGCGTCAGCAGCAGCCCAAGCGTCACAGCACCGGCGGTCAGCGCCGCCGCTGCATGACCATGACGCAGCCCCGCATACAGGCAAATCGCAAACATGAGCGCTGTGGTCGCCGCCCACGCCGCGTCGATCCGCCGGCTCAAGCCCGTCGCCAATCCCATCAACACCACACCGGCAATACTGGCGCTGAGTTCGGGCAGTTCGCCGACCACACGTTCGAGCGCATCCAGCCCGCGCAGCGGCGGCAAGGCCGGGGTCGCGACAGCAATCAAGGTGAAGGCGCCGGCGGCGAAAGCCAGCCCAGCCGCGACGTACGGCGCGGCCTCGAATACGCGCGCCCGCCAGATTGGTTCGCCTGCGTCGACTCGGTTCGGCTCGGCCATTCGCTTCAGCTTAGCCGCCCGCGGCAAACAGACAAAACGGCCGCGGGGGTTTCCCGCGGCTGGAGTTGGCGCCGGTTTAGCCGGCGAAGGGAGAGAGTCTTACCGGGAGCTAGTATTGCAGCCGGAGTTCGACACCGATGACGCGCCCCTCGTTGAGCGGCGAGAATGTTGGCGGTGCGTTTGCCGGATTGCCGTCGCCACCGAAGAGCGGAGAGTCAGGCAAGATGGTGTCGCCACCCCAGGTCGCTTCGTCCGTCAGGTTGTCGCCGTAAACCGCAAGCGACCAGTTCCCATTGTCCGGACGGTACGTGAAGTTGGCGTCCCAAATGTCCGCGTCGGAAAGAACACCGACATTGGTGTCATTGTAGACTGACTCGTCGCGGTGATTGTAACCGATGCGGCTCGACAGGACGCCGCCCATGATCGGCAGATCATAGATAGCATTGAAGCCATACGTCCAAGGCGCGAGACGCGGGATCTCCTGATCCAAGTCGCCTGCATCCACGGTGCCGCTATTGTCGAGATCCGCAGTCACGCGGTTGTACTCGCCGTCCGTATAGCCGACCTGCATCGTGATCAGGAAGTTATCGGTGAACGCAAACCGCGCTTCGAGTTCGGCGCCCTGAATCTCGGCTTCGCCGGCATTGACAATCACCTGCTGCACGCCGGCCGGATCAGGCACGTTAGTCTCGCGCTGCATGTTATCGATGGTGTTGTGGAAGACCGCGAAGTTGAGGCGCGCACGCCCGTCCATGAAATCCTGTTTCCAACCGATTTCGAAGGAATCTTGTTCTTCCGGGTCGAAGGCCTGCGGCGCGCCCGACACCAGTGCGCTGCCCAACGTGGTGGTCCGGAAGTTCACGCCGCCAGCGCGGAAGCCCTGCGCAAAGAACGCATAGATATTCGTGTCCGGATTGGGCTCCCACTGGATGCCGATGCGCGGTGAGAGGTCATGCCATTTCAGGCTAAATGGCGAGTCCGAGTAGTTCAGCGTTTGCGTGTCGATATTGCCGCCGATCGTGAACTCACCTGGCACCACTGTCGCGCCATCAAGATCGCTGGTTGACGCGCGAATACGCGAAACCTGGGCATCCTTCTCTTCTTGGGTGTAGCGAGCGCCGAGGCTGAGCGTGAGCTGTTCGTTCAAGTGCCAGTCGAAATTCGCGAACGCAGCTTCGGTCGAAAACGTGCCGTTGCCACCGCCGACACGGAAGACCGCGCCGCCAGCGATAGAGCGCTCTTCGACGTAGAACAGCGTCTGCTCAAACCAGTAGAGGCCAGCCGTCACATCGACCGGACCAAACGTGCCAGCATACCGAAGCTCGTTGCTCCATTGCTCTTGCAGGTTCACGGCGCGAGAGTGGAAGCCGAAGCCCGCCGTCGCGTCGATATCACCTGACGAGTAGCCCTCGTAGTCGCGCCATCCCGTGATGTTGGTGATCGTGCCGTCACCAAACGGGACGTCGACATTCACCTCTAGGATCGCCTGCTCCCAGTCGCCAATCGCGTAGCCGCGATTGTCGATTGAGAAGTCGAAAGAGCCGCGCTCGTCTTGGCCGGCGCCGTGGTTCTGAGCTGCCGGGCCATCGCTTTCGCCGAAGCCCTGCTCAAGCCGGAGGATGACGTCGACCGCTTCGGTTGGCGTCGCACGAAGGGCGAAGCGATAGATGTCAAGTTCGGACGCGCCGTGTTGCGAGCCATCGAAATCATTGTGGAACCAGCCGGAGTCGTCGTTGTGATAAACGGCGAACTTCGCGCTCAGCAGGCCCGGCGCCAGCGGCCCAGAAATGCTGAAGTCGGCGGTCCATTCCGGACCTGTCTCATAACTGGCGCGTGCGTTCCATTCGAACACATCGCTTGGCGCTGTCGTGCGGAGGAGCACTGCACCGCCGGTCACGTTGCGGCCGTACAGAGTGCCCTGCGGGCCGCGCAGGATTTCGACACCGGCCAAGTCGAAATTGTCCACGACGATGCCAGCATTGATGCCGTAGTACATGCCGTCGACAAAAACGCCGACGGTCGGGTCGACAGACGGGATCGAGCTGTTGATGCCGAGGCCGCGGATGCCGAAGTTGGCGATGCCGGGCGCTGTGCCGATGTCCTCAAGCTGAACGTTCGGCATCGTGTAGCTCAAGCTCGCCAAGTCGTCGAAGTTCAACGCTTCAAGCTGTTCAGCATTGAACGCGGTGATCGCGCCTGGAACATCTTGAGCCAAAACGTCATCGCGCTTGGTGGCGGTTACGACGATATCTTCTTCGGTGAGTGCGTCGACCGCACCGCCCGACTGTGCCCAAGCATTGCTTGGCGCCAAAGCGAGGACACCACCAAAAACACCCAGGGCAAGCCCAACCGCCGCGCCCGAGCGCAAACCATTCTTCTTCGACATCACTTCCCTCCCGCTGCGTTGGAGAGGTCTTTCGCCCCGCCATACACAGGTGTATGGATACCCTCGTTCGTATCGAAACGTCGAGAAAAAAGGCGACTTTGCGGCGTAACCGACGCTACATGGCGCGAATGCAACAGGACCTGGGACCGAAAAGCCATGCCACCCCGCGCTGCAGTGCAACATGCGCCCGCAACATTGGACGCGCCTGCCTGGATTGAGGCCGCATTCGACGCTCTTGCGGCTGGCGGCGTCGATGCGGTGCGCGTCGATCCGCTCGCGAAAAAGCTGGGCGTCACCAGGGGCAGCTTCTATTGGCACTTCACCGACCGTGCTGCACTGCACACAGCGATGCTCAAGGAATGGCGCAAGCGCCAGAGCTACCAGGTTGGATCTCGGATCGAGAGCGAGGCGTCCGACCCCGAAGAGCGCTTGCGGCGCACGTTAAAGCTTCCGAATTCTTCGCCACGCGCCAAGCGTGCGGCGGCCATCGAAATCGCGATCCGGATCTGGGCGCGCCGGGACGTTGAGGCCGGCAAGGCCGTTCGTCACATCGATCGCGTCCGGCTCAATTACTACGCCAAGCTTTATGGCGAGATGGGCTTCAAACCTGCTGAGGCGCGAAAGCGCGCGTTCATGTTCTACGCGGCTTTGATGGCGCAAGCCTTCATCACCACCGACGCCGATACCGACGTCAGCGAAGACCTCGCCGGCATGTTGCTCGGCGATTAGCGACTAACGAATTTTCTCGACCTGGCCGTATTCGAGATCGACTGGCGTTTCGCGGCCGAAGATCATAACCGCGACCTTCAAGCGGCCGCGCTCTTCGTCGACTTCCGAAACCATGCCTTCGAAGCTTTGGAACGGACCGTCGGAGACCTTCACCTTCTCGCCCACTTCGAAATGGATGAGCTGGCGCGGCTTAGCGGCGCCGACTTCGGCGACGCGGCCGAGAATGCGCTCGACTTCGCGATCGCTCACCGGCTGCGGCTTGTTCTGCGTGCCAAGGAAGCCTGTGACTTTCGGCGTGTTCTTAACGAGGTGGTACGCTTCGTCAGTCATTTCCATCTTCACGAGCACGTAGCCCGGGAAGTGGCGATGCTGACGCACCTTCTTCGAACCGCGCACGACTTCAGTGACTTCCTCGGTTGGGACCTGGATGTCTTCGAATTGCTCTTCGAGGCCCTGACGGCCGGCTTGATCGCGAATGGCCTCCGCGACCTTCGCTTCGAAGTTCGAGTAGGCGTGCACGATGTACCAGCGCGCCTTGCCGGCATAACGCGCCTGCGCCTGCGGCTTTTCCTGCTGTTGTTCCTCGACCATCGGCTCAAGCACCCAAACTGAAGCTCAAAATAAATGACATCGCCAAACGCAGAAGCGAGTCGACGATGAAGAAGAAGACTGCGGCCAGAACACCGAAGATGAGGACCATGATCGTCGACACAACCACTTCCTGGCGTGTCGCCCAGGTGACCTTGCGCGCCTCAGCACGCACCTCGCCGAAGAACCGGAACGGACCGCCGCCTTTGCGCCGCGGTTCACTTTCTTGATCGGTTTGGTCCATCGACATGTGCTGTTTCTATCTTCCCGTTACACGTTCTACTTCGGACCGGGCCCTCGCCGCCGCAAGGCAGGGATGGCAGGAGTTGAGGGACTCGAACCCACGACCCTCGGTTTTGGAGACCGATGCTCTACCAGCTGAGCTAAACTCCTAGTCCCGGACTCCCAGCTAGCCGCCCTCGTTGCGGGAAGCCCCGCGCGGAGTTTGGATTTAGGGAAGCGGGTCTTCTAATCCGCGCGCTGACCTGACGCAATGGCGCCCGCACCGATTTACCAGCACCACCCCACCCCCTCCCATACCGCCGCCGAAACCCGAAGCGATAGGGCTTGCACGGCAGGCTTGGATTGGGTCGGGTGGCTCCCATGGGGGAACGGATGAGAATTTGGCGCTGGGTCGGCATCACTGCGGGAGGACTGGCCGTTTTGGCGCTGGGCTTTGTCGGGTGGGTCTATGCCGCCAGCGAAGCGCACTATCGCGGCTTCCCTGCGCCACCACCCTTCTCGCATACCATCACAGAAGACGCCGCAACGGTCGCGCGTGGCGAGCACCTCGCCGCCACGCGTGGTTGCCGCGGCTGTCACGGCGCAAATCTCGAGGGCGAGATCATGTGGGGCACGGTGGTCACGCCCAACCTCCCCGCCTACCTTCACGAGCACGGCGCGAACACGGTTGAAGCCGCGCTCCGTCATGGCGTCGGCCACAACGGTCGCGCGCTCTACTCAATGCCCTCGTACAATTTCACCCGCATGAGCGATGAAGACGTCGCGGCCCTGATCGCCTACCTCAGCAACGCACCGATCTCCGACGCGCAGCCACAAGGCGAACTTGCGCCATGGCACGAGCGCGCACTCGGCGACTTCATGATCCGCTTCGCGATCGCGCTCGGCGAAGACGGCGCGATTCCAAAGTACCTCGATCGAGTTCCCGCGCTCGCGCAACAGAACAATGCCGACCCGCGCATCGCGCGCGGCGAGTATTTGGCGATGACGAGCTGCAACGAGTGCCACGGCTTCGATCTGCGTGCGCACGCTCCGTGGCCGGACACAGCGCCAGATTTGATTGTCGTTGGCACTTATACGCCCGAGCAATTCACACGCCTGATGCGTGAAGGCATTCCGTCAAGCGGCGCCGATCTTCCGATGATGGGGCCGGTTGCTCGCGGCCGCTTCGTGCATTGGACAGACGAAGAAGTCGACGATCTCTACGCTTATCTCAGCGACATGAGCCAACGCGCGATCGCCGCGGAGAGCGAGTAAGAAAAACGGCGGCGATTGCTCGCCGCCGCTCTCCGCGTCTCAAAACTTCGTCGCTTTACTCGCCGTCGAACAGCACTTCCCACGTGTGGCCGTCCGGATCGGTGAAATAGCCGGAATAGACCCCGTCTTCGTCGGAAGCCGCCACGATCTGCGCGCCAGCGCGCTGTGCTTGGCCCATCACGGCGTCGACTTCGTCTTTGCTTTCCGTGAAGTAGCTAATGATCGTTTCCGCCGAGCCGCGCGCTGCAGGGCGATGGCCAAGACGTTCAACATAGGTGCCGAACTCGCTGCGTTCGAGCAGCACGAGATAAACGCCATCGAGATCCAGCGCCACGTGCTCTTCGTCTTGTTCCTCGATCGAGAGGCCCAAGCCGTCGCGGTAGAACGCAATCGACTTCTGCAGATCCTCGACCGGAATCGTCACGCATGAAATCGCTGCAGGCATCCTACCCTCCAAAATTCTGACGCGTGTCGCGCGCCTTCGGAGGTCAGAAATGAATCGATTTGCCGCTCGTTACAAGGCGGATCAGCGCCCGACGAGTACCTGTCCACCACCAAGAACACGGCGGTTGATTTCGCCCTCAACATGACGGACGCGCACATCTCCGCCACCCAAAATTACCACATCCAGGCTCTCGGCCGAGCCGCCATGGGTGACGTCGCCGCCACCGGCGATGACCACACTGAGAGACGTCGCGTGGCCGTCACGGACCGTAACGTCACCGGAGCCCTGAACAGCGATCGAGGTGGCCCCGTCCACGCGCGCCGCGACCACATCCCCGGCCCCTGCGACCGAGACGGTCAAACCGTCGTGCACCGCACCGAGCGTAACATCGCCCGAGCCCGCGATCGAAATCGTCGCCGTTCCGGCCTCATAGAGACGCACATCTTGCGACCCGGAAACCGCGATTTCGGCTTCGTCCTCGACACGGAGGATGTCGGCGTCGCCGCAGGCGCCCAGGCGAATGGTCGCCGCCTGCGCCGCCCCCATGTGCAAGCGCACAGCGCCGCTGACGCCTACGATCGCATTTTGCGGCACGCGCAGTTCGATCACCGGCAGCTCCGCGCCGCTTAGCCGACCGTTGCGCGTGGTCTGCACTTCAAATCCCTCACCGCCAATGACGCGGCAGCTCCGAATTTGGCGGCGCAACTTACCGTCGACGATCAGGCGCCGCCGCGACACCCGATATTCAGGCGCAGGCAGAACGCCTTCATTGACGTATCCGATTGCGACGTCGTTCCGGTTCTCGGGAATGACGCGAACGAAGCCAGCGATGTCGCGCAGCTGGACTTCAGTTGCATTGTTGAACCGCGTCAGCGTCCGGGCGCGCGGCGTGGGCGCCTGGGCAGCCTGGGGTGACTCAGTCTGCGCAGAGGCTGGCCCCGCGAGTATCAGAGCTGCGAACGCGGCGGCGCAGCATGTTTCGACTAGGCGCATAACATCGGGCCCTCCTCGGACCACTTCCCTCTGCCTATCAAGATGCGTGACTCGAAGCGTTTAGATGCGACGTTCGGCAGTTTTCGCCTGGCAGGCGAAAGATGCCTATAAATCATAGGGTAAGCTGTGACTTACGTGCATCGTCGCCTTTAATTATTAACAGTTTGAGGGTGCTCAATTGCGAGTTCAGGCTCGAGACGGCATGTGATCGCTACCCAGAACGGGTGATCATTTAAGGGGTTAAATCCTATGCGTAATTGGATCATCGGCGCTGCGGCCCTCCTGGCCGTTGCGGCGCCGAGCGTCGCCGCAGCCCAAACGGGCTACGTTGGCGTGAACTACGGCAACGTCGACGTCGGCCCCGCCGACGACGACTTCTACGGCGTTGAAGGTGCCGTAGCTTTTGCTGGCTCGGGCTCGATCGTGTTCGAAGTCGATGCCGCTGTTGTCGATGGCGACGACACCGACACCGCCTATGGCCTCACCGGCCACGTCTACAGCCGCAATGACAGCCACCTGTTCGGTGGTTTCATCGGCGTTGCAGATTCCGACGACAGCACGACTTGGGTCGGCGGTCTTGAAGCTGCGAAGTACTACACGAACTGGACGCTCGCTGGCGCCATCTTCTATGGCAACAACGACGATGCTGACGTCGACGGCTACGGCCTCAACGTCGAAGCGCGCGCGTTCGTGCACGACAACTTCCGCCTGAACGCCAACATCGGCTACGCCAATGTTGACGCTGGCGCGGGTGATGACGACGCGATGGTTTACGGCGTCGGCGGCGAATACCAATTCGCTTCGTATCCGATCTCGGTCGTCGCCGGCTACAACACCGTCGATTTCGACGGTGGCGATGTCGACACGTGGACGATCGGCCTGCGCTACAACTGGGGCGGCACGCTGCGCGATCGCGATCGCAGCGGCGCGAGCCAAGCCTCGGTTACGGGCGTGAGCTCGGTGTTCTAATCAACACCTTCGTACACAAGTAACTTCAACGCCCCGGTCGCAAGGCCGGGGCGTTTTGTTTTGCCGCACGAAAGCCTCGGGAGTTAGCGATCGGTTAACGAGCGGGCGACGCGACCGCCAAACGGAGGCAGAACGTTAACATCCGATTCACACCTCGTGTCGTCGGCGCCACGCGGCATCGATCGTCGCCATAGTCCGCCGCGCCATTAATCGCCTCGGCAGGCAAATCACCTCAACTACCCTCGCGCCGAACAACGGCGAACCGATGAGGACATTCCAAATGAAAAAGTTTCTTCTGGGTGCTGCGGCTGCTTTAGCCGTGGCTGCTCCGGGCGTCGCTGCCGCTGACTCGGCCGATGTCGGCGTAAGCTTCTCGAACACCGACGTTGGCGGCGGTTTCGACTTCGATACGTGGACGCTGAGCGGCGGCTACGTGCACAACCTCGATGGCAACATGATCCTGCAGTTCGACGGTCAGCACAATCGAGCCGACTTCGGCGGCGGCACCGACCTGGGCAACAGCTACGGTGCGGTGAACTTCGGCGTTCGCAACGACACCTACGCCTTCTACGGCTTCGTTGGCCTCAGCGACCTCTTCGCGATCAGCGGCGCCAATTTCGGCATCGGCGGCCAGTACTACCTGCCAAACATGACCTTCAATGGTTCGTACGGCATGACCGACTGGGACGGCGGCCTCGATATGTCTAACCTCCACGTGGATGGCACGTTCTTCTTCACCGACAACTTCGGCATCTCAGCCGAAGCTGGCCACACAGACATTGATTTCACCGATTGGAACACGCTTGGCGTGGGCGCGGTGTGGCGCCCGGAGGGCTCGAACTTCACGTTCAACGCCGGATATCGCAACTTCGACTTCGATGGTGGGGATGCGGACCAGTTCCGCATCGGCTTCACGTTCAACATCGGCTCGAGCTCGGCCAAAGAAAACAGCCAATCGGGCGCTAGCCTGAACGGCGCCAGCACGCTGTTCGAAGAAACCAGCTTGCTGGCCATCTTCCCGTAAACGCGCAATCGCTACACGTTCGAGGGCCTCAGCTCCGGCTGAGGCCCTTTTCGTTGGCTTTGTCGATTCGCTACGCTCAATGAAAACGCCGTTAGCTTGCCGTGGCTTCACTGCCACACGACCAACGCCGCACGTCGAATTCACAGCCGACAACGCTTGGGCGTGGAAACTCGCAACACTAAGTTCCGCGCACGCCGAAGAGTCGGCGAAACCCAAAGGGGAAATCACACGATGAAGAAGTTTTTGCTCGGCGCTGCTGCGGCGCTTGCTATCGCTGCGCCAAGCGTTGCCTCGGCTGAGTCGGGCTACCTTGATCTCGGTTATGCCAGCACCGATGCTGGCGCTACCGATGTCGACACCTGGGCGCTCGGCGGCGCTTTCGCATGGGGCGGCAACGGCTCCCTTGGCTTCCAACTCGACGGCGTTCTCGGCCAGCACGAATATGACTCGGGCACGGACGTCGATACGTACAACCTCGGCGCCCACCTGTTCGCGCGTAACGAAAATCACCTGTTTGGCGGCTTCCTCGGGATCGGCAACACCGACTTCGGCGGCGGCTTCGATTACGACTACTATACCGTCGGTCTGGAAGGATCGTATTATCTCTCGCGCACCACGCTCAACGGCGTCCTGAGCTATTCGGACTCTGACGATCTCAATGCCGACGCGACGATTCTCGATCTCGGCGCGACGCACTTCGTGACCGACAACTTCTCGATCAACGGCGGCGTCGGTTTCGGTGAGCTTGCGGACGAAGACGTCACCACCTTCGGCGTGGGCGCTGAGTTCCAGTTCACGGGCGCGCCAATCAGCCTCTACGGCGGCTACAACAGCAGCGACTACGACGGCTCTGATGTCGACGTCCTCTCGGTCGGCGTGCGCTGGAATTTCGGCGGCTCGCTGTTCGACCGCGACCGCTCTGGCGCTAGCCTGACGCGCAATGCCGGCTTCGGCCGTCTCGGCGGCATTCTCTAACGCCCTACGCCTAGCGAACTAGGAAGAGCCCCGGTTACGGCCGGGGCTCTTTTTGTTTGCCGCTAGTCCAGCGAAATACCCGCGCGCTCAAGCACGCGCCGCGCCGGATCGAGCGCCGCTCCGTACTTGGCCCAACGCCCCACCGCCTGGGTGTTCATCGCTTGGCGCACCTGACGCGCGCTCGGTGTCGCCACGCCCGCCGCGTTCTCGTGGAACGAAAGCGTACGTGCATCCCACGCCAGGCCGCAAAACGTCAGTAGATCACGCGTCCGCGCTTCTTGATTGGCGACCAAGTCTTCGTACTGAAGCACCATGAACCGATCGGACGGCAGCACGTCGCGCCAGTACGCGATCAGCTGATCGAACAACACAAACTTCTGCGCCGTCCATTCGAGATCGTAGACGTAGTCGTGATAGCGATCCTCAAACGGGAAGATCTGCTTGTAGTTGCTGAGCACGGAATCTAAAGGATGCCGGCGCATGACAACGATGCGGGCATTCGGAAGCGTTCGCAGAATGATCGGGGCCAAGAGAAAGTTGCTCGGGGCCTTATCGACGAAACGCGGCGCGGCGCCGGTCAGTGGACGGGTGCTATCGATATAGCTCCGGCCCAGGCGCGCGAAATCGACGCTACTCGCGCGCGCCAACATGTCGGTATCAAGCGTGATCGGCGTACTCGACTCCGAATAGAGTTTCAGCAGCTGCAGAAAGTTGCCGATCTCCCCTGCGGACGTCACGTCTGGATGGCTTGAAAGTATCCGATCCGTCAGCGTCGTGCCCGAGCGAGGCAAGCCGGTGATGAAAATCGGATCGCTCGCCTCGCACGCAGCGCCATCGGCCAGCTGCACCGCTTTTGCGGCGCTCACCAGCGACGCCTCATTGGCGGCTGAGTACGGGAACAGTTGCCGGCGCTTCCGCTTGCCGCGCGTCAGCCATTCGAACGACTTCTGCACATCGCCAAAATCTTCGTACGTCTTGGCCAGCGCATGCCCGAGATGGAGCGAACGCCATCCATCGGCGTCCGGCAGCGTAAGCTGCGCCTCCATTACCTTGATCTGGTTCGCCACGGCGCTCTGCTTCTGCAGCTGCACCAGCGCCTGCCGCGCCTTGTAGTTCAACGGCTCTGCTGCAAGCGACGCCTCATAACTCGCCACCGCCTCGTCGAAACGCCCGAGATATTCCTGCGCCTGACCCAGTTCGAAGAGATAGTGCGTATTGCCTGGCGCTAGGCGGCAAAGATTGGCGAACTGCCCCGCCGACGCCGCGTAATCGCCGCCTACCCGAAATGCCATGGCCGCGCCGAACAGCGCACGCTCATCGTTGGGATGCTCTTGCGCCGCGCGGGCGGCAACGGCCCGCACTGCACCGAACCGGCGGACCAGCTTCTCGATCTCGGCGTCGTTCGGCATGCGATGGATGTCTAGCGCCTAGCGCTTCTTGTTGGGCTTGCTGCCAAGCTCCGCCCTACGCATTTCGCGCGGATCGTAAGTCGCCACGTGGCCGCAGCCACGGCACTTCAAGTTCTGCGGTCCGGGTATGTTGAGCGTTTCACCCGGCTCAATGGCGCGATCGAGGACACGAAAACCTTTGTCGCAACCTTTGCAGAACACGATGAGGTATTTCTTTCCCGGCTCAGGCAGTGGCATCGGCAAACTCCTTTGAGCGCCAAGCTTAGCGGAGCCGCCCTGCCGATGCACGCGGCTCTTGCGGCAGGCGAATTTGGCGCCCAGCGCGCGGGACCAAAGAAAAAGGCCGCTCTCGCGAGCGGCCTTTAACTTCTTCGCTACCGTCCGCGCTCAGGCCCGGAGCTTCGCCAGCACTTCCGCCGCGACCGCCTTTGGCACTTCTTCGTAATGGCTGAATTCCATCACGTACGAAGCGCGACCTTGGCTGAACGAACGCAGCGTGTTCACGTAGCCGAACATGTTCTGCAGCGGGACCATCGCGTTGATGATCGTCGCGTTGCCTCGCATGTCTTGACCCTGGATCATGCCACGGCGTGAGTTCAGGTCGCCGATGACCGAGCCGACGTATTCTTCAGGGCTCGTCACTTCGACTTTCATTATCGGTTCGAGCAACTTCGGATCGCCCTTCTCCTTCAGCTCGCGAAACGCGGCTTGCGACGCGATCTGGAAGGTTAGCACGTTCGAGTCGACGTCGTGATAGGCGCCGTCAACGAGCGTAGCGGTGAAGTCGATGAGCGGGAAGCCGGCCAGAAGACCGTTATCCTTGCTCATGTTCAGGCCCTTTTCGACGCCTGGTACATATTCCTTCGGCACCGCGCCACCGACGATGGCGTTCTTGAACACGAAGCCCGTACCCGGTTCGCCCGGCGTGAATTCGATTTTCACGCGCGCGAATTGGCCCGAGCCGCCGGTTTGCTTCTTGTGCGTGTAGTCGATCGTCGCCGCACGACCGAGCTTTTCGCGGAACGCGACTTGCGGCGCGCCCACGGCAGCTTCGACTTTGTAAGTGCGACGCAGAATGTCGACCTTAATGTCGAGGTGAAGTTCGCCCATGCCCTTCAGGATGGTCTGGCCGGACTCTTGATCGGTCGACACGCGGAAAGACGGATCTTCCGCCGCGAGCTTCGAGAGCGCCACGCCGAGCTTTTCCTGATCGGCCTTCGACTTCGGCTCGATCGCGACTTCGATAACCGGCTCCGGGAAGATCATGCGCTCTAGGATGACCGGCTTGTTCGGGTCGCAGAGCGTGTCGCCCGTGCGGACTTCCTTCAAACCAGCCAGCGCGACGATATCGCCGGCATACGCTTCCTTGATGTCTTCGCGGTTGTTCGCGTGCATGAGCAGCATGCGGCCGGCGCGCTCCTTCTTGTCACGCGTCGAGTTGAGCAGCGCGTCACCCGCGTTCAGCACACCCGAATAGATGCGGCAGAACGTGATCGTGCCGACGAACGGGTCGTCCATGATCTTGAAGGCAAGCAGCGACATCGGCTGGTCGTCGCTCGACTCGCGCACCAGTTCCTTTTCCGGGTCGTCCATGTCAACGCCCTTGATCGCCGGGCGATCGATCGGTGAAGGCAGATAATCGACGACGGCGTCGAGCAGTGGCTGCACGCCCTTGTTCTTGAACGCCGAGCCCAAGAGCATCGGGTACCAGGCAGCCTTCAACACCGCGAGGCGGATCAGACGCTTCAGCGTTTCCTTGTCCGGCTCTTGACCATCGAGGTAAGCGGCCATGACGTCGTCGTCCATTTCGACGGCGGCTTCGATCAGACCGTTGCGATACTCAATCGCCTTCTCTTTCAGGTCGTCCGGAATCTCGACGATGTCGAACTTCGCACCAAGGCTCTCATCCTTCCAGATGATCGCATTCATCTCGACGAGATCGACCAGGCCCTTGAAGCCCGACTCGATGCCGATCGGCAGTTGCAGCGGCACCGGACGCGCGCCCAAGCGCTTCTTGATGTCTTCCACGCACATGTAGAAGTCAGCGCCGGTCTTATCCATTTTGTTCGCGAAGATGATCCGCGGAACCTTGTACTTGTCGCCTTGGCGCCAAACCGTTTCGGTCTGCGGTTCAACACCTTGGTTGCCGTCGAGCACAACGACAGCGCCATCGAGCACGCGCAGCGAACGCTCGACTTCGATCGTGAAGTCGACGTGGCCGGGCGTGTCGATGATGTTCAGGCGCTTTTCTTTCCAGAACGTCGTCGTGGCAGCCGACGTAATGGTGATGCCACGCTCTTGCTCTTGCTCCATCCAGTCCATGGTGGCCGCGCCATCGTGGACTTCGCCGATCTTGTGCGACTTGCCGCTGTAAAACAGAATCCGCTCGGTCGTCGTGGTCTTGCCGGCATCGATGTGCGCCATGATGCCAAAGTTGCGATAGTCTTCGATTTTGTACTGACGAGGCATGACAATTCTGTCCGTGTGTTTGATCGCCCGGCGTTTTGCGGCGCCGGGTTTATGTCCGGCGTCGAAAGCGCCGGAGATCCTGTTGGATTACCAGCGGTAGTGTGAAAACGCGCGGTTGGCTTCGGCCATCCGGTGCGTGTCTTCGCGCTTCTTCACCGCGTTGCCGCGGTTGTTCGATGCATCGATGAGCTCGCCGGCCAAACGCTCTTGCATCGTGTTTTCGTTGCGAGCGCGCGCGGCGCCCACGAGCCAACGGATCGCCAGCGCCTGACGGCGTTCTGGACGAACTTCAACCGGCACCTGATAGGTGGCGCCGCCAACGCGGCGCGAACGCACTTCGATCGCCGGAGCGACATTCGCGAGCGCATCGTGAAACGCCTCGATCGACGGGCGCTTCATCTTCTTCTCGACCGTTTCGAGCGCGCCGTAGACAATCTGCTCAGCGGCAGACTTCTTACCTTCGTACATGACGTAGTTCATGAACTTCGTCAGAACGAGATCGCCATAAACGGGATCGGGCAGAACTTGGCGCGGCTCGGCGCGGTGACGGCGGGACATACTTTAAATCTCTCTTCTTACTTCGGACGTTTGGCGCCGTAGAGCGAACGGCGCTTCTTGCGGTCTTTGACACCTTGGGTGTCGAGCACACCGCGCAGGATGTGATAGCGAACGCCCGGCAAATCCTTCACGCGGCCGCCGCGGATGAGCACAACGCTGTGCTCTTGCAGATTGTGGCCTTCGCCCGGGATGTAGCAGACGGCTTCGATGCCAGTCGTGAGACGGACCTTCGCAACTTTACGAAGCGCCGAGTTCGGCTTCTTCGGCGTCGTCGTATAGACGCGCGTGCAGACGCCACGGCGTTGCGGCGACGCTTTCAGCGCCGGTGACTTATTCCGCGTCGGCTTCGGGTGCCGCGGCTTGCGGATCAGCTGGTTGATCGTCGGCATTCGCCTCTTCCGTCCTGGTCTTTCAAACTCAAACAGCGCGCCAAGCGGACCTTTCGGATCCACCAGGTGGCGCGCCAAAAATAGTGCCAATCGGCGGGGCAGCGCGGACTTGAGCGCCACAGCCGTTCCGAATGAGGGCGGACAAATACGAGCGGCGCCGCCCCAGGTCAAGCCGCCGCAGGTGCGGCGGGACGCCCTTTTGCCGCGCTGTTGCTCGAGCGGCCCAGATCAGGCGGTCTATTCTTAGATATGAAGGGTGAATAGCAATTGCCAGCGCCAAGGCGTACCCCGGTCAAACCGCCGATCCCCCGTCGTAACAGCCTCCACCCTGAGCGGGCCTTCGACGCTTTGAGCTAGTCAACAAGGCTTCCGACCGCAGGGATCACTTCGACTTCAATGGTCACGGGGGGCGCTCGTGGGCGCGAGCGAGACCTCCGGCATCACGAAACATGACGCCACATGTGCCCGCCTCGCGCGGCGGGCTTCTCCCAAACGAAAAGTGGCGGGTCCCGAAGGACCCGCCACCTCTAGTTTTTGGACTTTCGTCCGTTCGCTTAGAACCGATAACGGCCCGAGATCGCGAACGAGCGGCCAAGCGTACGATAGACCTGCGGGTCCGTGTTGGCTTGGCTGAACAGACCACCGAGCGTTTGCGGCGGGTATTCGTCCATGACGTTGTCGATCACGCCGGTGAGCGTGAAGTTGTCCGTCACGTTCCAACGCGCCGAGATGTCGAAGTAGCTCGCTTCCGGCGTCACGTTGTTGGTGCCAAAGACCACGTCGTCCATTTCTGGCACGTAGCTCCAGCGGCCGAACAGCGTCCAATCGCCGACGTTGTACGAGACCGAGAACACCGACTTGTAGTCCGGCAGCGCGCCGCCGATGGCGCCCGTCGAAGTACCGGCGAAGTCCGTGCCGTTGAACACGAACGACTCGAGGATCGAGTACAGTTCGTTGATCGTCAGCTGGCCCGGGCCCAACGGCAGCGACCATTCGAGTTGAATGTCGACACCATCGGTTTCGAACGTGCCTTGGTTGGCGCGGGTCGTGTTGACCGAGAACACCTGACCGGTGGTCGGCGTACGGACGATACGAGCGCAGCTCGCCGGGGTCGCGTTTTGGTAGCAGTCGTTCAGGAAGAACTGTGCACCGAAGGCCGCGATAACGTCCGTGATCTCGATGTTGTAGTAGTCAACCGTCATCCGGAAATCGCCGACCGGGAACCAATCCGGTTGGAAGACGACACCGTAGGTCAGCGACTCGGCAGTTTCCGGCGCCAGGTTCGGGTTACCGAACGCAAACGCTTGGACCTGCGAGTTGTTGGCCTGGAAGCCCGGATAAACAACGCCGTCGCCGGTGCACTGCGCCACGATGACGTCGTCGCCGGTTGCCGCGTTTTGGTTGAGATCCGGGATGCCGTCGCCGCCGATGACGTTCTGGTCGCGGCAAGGATCCGTGAAGGACGGGAAGCCTTGGTCGCCCGCTTGGAACAGTTCGAACACGCTCGGCGCACGGGTCGCTTCGTTGAACATCGCGCGGAAACGCAGCCACTCGGTCGGAGCCCATTCGGCGCCGATCTTGTAGGTGTCGACGTTGCCAACCGACGAGTAGTTCGAACGGCGGAAGCCGGCTTCGAGGCCCAAGTAGTGAGCAAAGGCCGCTTCGCTGACCAGCGGGACCGCGACTTCCGTGTACAGTTCGTACACGTCAACCTGGCCTTCTTGGTCTTGCACGGCGTTGAAGCCGAAGATGTTACCCGTACGCTGCTCGTTGTCGTTCACTTGCTGCGCGTACGTGTCGCGGTACTCGAAACCGAACACCGCCGCGATCGGACCAGCCGGAAGCTCGAACAGATCGCCGCGGATATAACCCGCGAGACGGTTTTCTTCGATCGTCACATCCGTGAACGTGTTCACGCGGATGAAGGACGTCATCGCACCCGATTGCAGCGGGCCGGCGCCGTCCGGATCTTGGTTCAGCGTGCCCGGGCCGAAGATGTCGAGCGGGACGCAGCCCGGCAGCGCGTTGACGCCGAGAGGAAGGTCGCCGCCTGCACCATCAACGAAGGTTTGGCAGCCTGCGAGACCTTGGCGCAGCGCGGTCGCGTTGACCGAGTTGATGCCGTTCGAGTTGAACGAGCTTTGGCCGTACGACGCCGACAGAGCCCAATCCCAGTTCTCGCCCAGAGCACCTTCGAGGGTGGTCAGGAAGTAGAACGAGTCGTTCTGGAAGTAGCCGTTACGGGTGCCGACTTCGTTCATCCGGCGATCCATCGTGAATGGCGCCAGTGGGTTCGCGCGGCTTTGCAGGGCCGTCCAGAGGTCGTCATGGTCGTCGGCGTTGCCGTCGATACCATCCGGACCAAGCTGAATCAGATCCTGCATGTTGTCGGTCAGCGTGATCGTCAGGCCCGTCGCCGGGGTCGGCGCGAGCTGCACTTCTGAGCGCGAGTTGGTGTAGTTGATCATCACATTCAGACGCAGGTCGTCGGTGATGTCATAGTGACCAACCGTTGACAGCGCGATGCGCTCGCCCGGGATGATCAGGAAGTTGTCCGGCGCGTAGTTGTAACGCGACGAGCCCGCTGCACGATCGGGAACGCCGCAGGCGCCGGCGACGAAGCGCGGCGTCAGTTGGCCAGCGTCGTTGAACGACAGGTTGCCCGTACCGACGTTAATCGGCGCCGTGTTCGGGTTACAGTCGTGGTCCACACCCGCGAAGGTGCCCGGCAGTTGCACGTTGAGCGCACCACCAACCGCACCGAACGGGTTGCCCGGGTTATTCGCGATCCAGCCCCAAGCCGGCGTGCCCGAACCACCTGCGAACAGCACTGACGGGAAGCTCGAGTTGTAAGCTTCTTCCGAGCTGTCGCAGACGTAGTAGCCGCCGCGGCCAGAGTCATAGCAGAGAGCGCCAGAGACGCGCGAATAGTCGTATTCGCTCTGCAGGATGCCTTCGCGATTGTAGTACGAGGCATAGGCCGTCATGTTGCCGCGGCCGTTGGCGAAGTTGCCGCCAACGAGGCCGTTGATTTCGAATTCAGCGACGTTGCCCGTCTCCATTTCGGAGCCGTACGTCATCGTGACTTCGCCGCCTTCGTAGTCGTCCTTGAGCACGAAGTTGATAACGCCCGCGAGAGCGTCAGAACCGTACACCGCCGAAGCGCCGCCGGTCACGACTTCGATACGAGAGATCAGCGAGGCCGGAATGGTGTTGATGTCGACAACGCCAGTCGTCGACGATGCGGGAACGCGTTCGCCGTTGATCAGCACCAGCGTACGCGTGGTGCCCAGACCGCGAAGGTCGACGGTGGCGAAGTCTTCGCCGCCCGAGTTGTTCGACGTACGCGTGTTGCCCGGGATGATCTGCGGGAGTTCGTTCAGCAACGAATCCGTCGTCAGCGTCGCCGTCAATTCCAGCTGCTCAGCGCCGACCGTCGTGATCGGGCTAATAGCTTCGAAGTCTTGACGCACCAGGCGCGTGCCGGTGACGACAATGGCTTCTTCTTCTTCAGCGTCCTGCGCCATCGCCGGCGTCGCCGTGATGGCTGCCGCCGCCGCTGCGAGCACCGAAGCGCCCGTAAGCAGGGACTTGCGCTGCCCAGTCTTCGTCTTCTTTGACATGTTTTCGAACCCCCTAGAGCGCCGGGCCCCCGCCTACAGGCGCGATAACCCAAGATCTCCTTCGAGCGACCATCGCCCGAACTGTTGCGTAAGCGGATTTGTCGATGCGTCCCCCCAGGGACGTCCGGACAAAGTCCGGCAGTCGACTCCCGCCATGCTGCGGCAACGCTAACGACACATTTTAACCAAGGTCAATTTCGCAACGCCGAAATGCGGCGAAACATTTGGGGAACGAGCGCCATGCATCAGTCTGTGTGACCTTTTGGCGGCAGTGTAATCCACAGGCCCTTGGCCTGTTTGCGTCCGACCTTATCAAACTACCGCCAAATCAAGCCATCGCCAGCCAGGGGCTTAGCGAAGGTGTGTGACAAGCGAGCGAAAGCCGGAAGCTTGGCTACCCACTCCCTCGCGGCGGCAATTTCTGTCCCCAGTTCAGCTCGAATCTGTTCTCTCAGAGCAAGGCGCTCCGCGTTGCTGAACGTCAGTTGCGGGTTCTTTGAGTAGCGCGAGAACAACTCGCCCTCGACTATCACTCCCACTTCCTGATCCGAGACGGCTTGCCCAAAGTGCTTGAAGGCTGCCCCGATGACGTGCTGCGGCTGGCTGAAAAAGACCTCCGCATCGAGGCTGACCACCGATGGAAAGCGCCGCATCGTGTCATCAAAGATGAGCATTTGCGCCAGCCAGAGCTGCGCCGCCGTCTTGGCCAACCCCTGCCCCTTATCGAAGCCGCCGAGCGTGCCCTCGATCCCGGCTCCTAGTTCCCCCGTCACCCGCTCCACCCAGGCCTGGTGATCTGCCGAGCGCAAAATCGCGAGCAGGTACTCTTCCAGCGTCGCGTAGAGCAGGATCGCGGGCCCCGCGTTGAGCGCCATCAGCTCCGGGATCATGAAATTCACCGGTACGTTGGCCTTCACGATCACCGGGCCGGCACTGTTGTACCTGCGGTTGAGCAGCGCCGCAGTTAGCTGCAGCCTGCGCGTCCATTCCTCCGGCGGCGCGCCCGCCCCTCGCCACGCGGTCGCCTCAACACCGAGCTGCCGCAAGGTCATCGGCTCACGGCACACCAGATTGGCGTTCTCGACGTCCAGCGCGCGCGCCAGGAGCGTCGATCCGCAATGGGCGACGTGAAAGATGATGCCGATATTGGCCTGCGGGGCAGAGCCAAGTTGCTCGTAAAGCGCGCTAAGCTTCGCGCGATGAACTTTCGTGCCCTTCGGCGCGATGCGGCGATCAAGGAAGATCGAACGCCGGTAGGTGCTTCTATCCATTTCGGCGAACAACGCGTCGTCGCGATCGAACGAGAAGTGGTAGAAGTCCGGGCTTTCAAAGAGCCGTTGTACGTCCATTGTCGTCCCGCGTCGTCTGACCTGCGCCACCCCGGCGCCTTGTGTGTGGTCTTGACCCTATTAGAATGACGACGCCTCGATGACGACCCTTAAACCCTTCGATGCGTCAGAGATGCTGGCGATCCGCGAAGCGCGCGACGGCGAACGTCTGCTCGACGTAAGCGAGAATGAGTTTATCGACACGTACAAACGTCGGGGCGCAATCCTGTTTCGTGGATTCAATCCCGAGTTGGACGACTTCCGCGCGCTCACCACACGCTATTGCTCCAGCTCCGTTTTCAACGAGAGCACGGGGCGTACCGTCCTCGACCGTCAGCACGACATTCAAACCGTGAACCTCGGCAACGAGGCGTTTCCGCTGCATCCGGAATTGTCGCGCGAGCCGTGGAAGCCCGATGTCTGCTTCTTCTGGTGCTCAGGCGCGCCGAGCCGCGGCGGCGAGACGACCATTTGCGACGGCGTCGAAATCGTGAAGCGCTTGCCCACATCAGCATACGATGCGCTCCGCAATCGCCGCCTGCTCTACTCGCTGCCGGCGCTGCCGTCGGTCTGCCAGTATTGGCTTGGCTCGGCCAATCCGAGCGACGAACTCATCAACAATCCGCCGGCGTCCTGCCCGTACACATTCACGCGCACGCCGAAGGGCGTGTGGCGCCACTACTCAGTGGCGGCGCTACACAAGCCAATGTTCACGGACGGCCTCGCGTTCGGAAACTTCCTGCTGTTCTCGCGCTACCTGACCGGCAATCGCAACTTCCCGACCTTCGAGAACGGCGAGATCATTCCCGACGATCTCGCGCACGAGATCAAGACGACGAGCGACGCCATCACCCTGCCGGTGCAATGGCAGCCGGGCGATGTGGTGGTTCTCGACAACACCCGCTTCATGCACGGCCGCAACGCCATCCTCGAAGTCGCCGAGCGCCACATCGCCACCTTCTTCGGTTTCCTGAAGTTCGCGAAACCGGGCGACGAAGAAATCCCCAACCCACCTTGGCGCCGCGCCGGTTTCGTTACGCCCTAAGCGGCCCTCCTGGCGCCCGCCTTTGAGGCGTCCTATCTTCCCTGTTCATGGCCCGTTCCCCGAAGACCCCGCTCGGCGTCGCCGAGGCGCCTGCGACGTTCGACACGAACGCAGCGATGTGGATGCCGCATCGCCCGAAGCGCGAGTGGGAGAAGCTTGAGGGCGGGCGGAAGTTCAAACTCGTTTCGGATTACCAACCCGCCGGCGACCAACCGACCGCGATCAACGAACTCGTCACCGGCATCAAGAAGCAGGAGCAGGACCAGGTTCTGCTCGGCGTCACCGGCTCGGGCAAGACCTTCACCATGGCGCAAGTCATCGAGCAGACGCAGCGCCCGGCGCTGATCCTGGCTGAACAAGACCCTCGCCGCCCAGCTCTACGGCGAGTTCAAACAATTCTTCCCGGAAAACGCAGTCGAGTATTTCGTCAGCTACTACGACTACTACCAGCCCGAAGCGTACGTGCCGCGCACCGACACCTACATCGAAAAAGAATCCAACATCAACGAGCAGATCGACCGCATGCGCCACGCGGCCACGCGCGCGATCCTCGAACGCGACGACGTCATCATCGTCGCCTCGGTCAGCTGCATTTACGGCATCGGTTCGGTGGAAACGTACACCGGCATGACCTTCACCGTGAATGTCGGCGACGAGTACGGCTCCCAAGAACTCATCCGCAATTTCGTCGCCACCCATTACAAGCGCAACGAAGTCGGCTTCGCCTGCGGCGGCTTCCGCGTGCGCGGTGACACCATCGAACTCTGGCCCGCGCACTTGGAAGACCGCGCCTGGCGCTTCTCCTTCTTCGGCGACTCCGTCGAGAGCATCGACGAGTTTGATCCGCTCACCGGCCGCAAGACCGCGACGATGCCGACGGTGAAGATCTACGCCAACTCGCACTACGTCACGCCGCGCATGACGCTCGAACAAGCCGTCACCAGCATCAAAGACGAACTCGCGCACCGCCTCGCTTTCTTCCGCGAGACCGGCAAACTGCTGGAAGCCCAGCGCCTCGAGCAGCGCGTGAACTTCGACATGGAGATGATGCTGGCCACCGGCTCCTGCGCCGGCATCGAGAATTACAGCCGCTACCTCACCGGCCGCCGCCCCGGCGAGCCGCCGCCGACCATGTTCGAATATCTCCCCGACAACGCCCTCGTCTTCACCGACGAAAGCCACGTCACCGTGCCGCAAATCGGCGGCATGTATCGCGGCGACTTCAATCGCAAATCCACGCTCAGCGAGTACGGCTTCCGCCTGCCCTCATGCATGGACAACCGCCCGCTCAAATTCGAAGAGTGGGACCGCATGCGTCCCGAGACCGTGCACGTCTCCGCCACGCCCGGCCCGTGGGAGCTTGAGCGCACCGGCGGCGTCTTCGCCGAACAAGTCATCCGCCCCACCGGCCTCATCGATCCGCCGGTCGAAGTGCGCCCGGTGCAAGCGCACGGCCACAGCCAAGTCGACGACGTCATCGCCGAAGTGAAGGACGTGGCGAAGAAAGGCTATCGCAGCCTCGTCACCGTGCTCACCAAGCGCATGGCCGAAGACCTCACCGAATACATGCACGAGCAAGGCGTGCGCGTCCGCTACATGCACTCCGACATCGACACCGTCGAGCGCATCGAAATCATCCGCGACCTCCGCCTCGGCGCCTTCGACGTGCTCGTCGGCATCAACCTCCTCCGCGAAGGCCTCGACATTCCCGAATGCGGCCTCGTCGCCATTCTCGACGCCGACAAGGAAGGCTTCCTGCGCAGCGAAACCAGTCTCGTGCAAACCATCGGCCGCGCCGCCCGCAACGTGGATGGCAAAGTCATCCTCTACGCCGACAAGGTCACCGGCTCGATGGAACGCGCCATGGCCGAAACCGCGCGCCGCCGCGAGAAACAAGAGAAGTACAATCTCGACCACGGCATCACGCCGCAAAGCATCCGCTCAAGCATCAAGGACATTCTCGACAGCGTCTACGAGAAGGACTCGCTGACCATCGACCCACGCGACCCAATGGCCTTCAAACGCGGCGCCGGCGGCGACAAGCGCAACAAAGGCGTCGGCGAAGACGGCACAGCCTTCATCGGCCACAACCTCAAGAGCTACATCGCCGACCTAGAAAAGCAGATGAAAGACGCGGCCGCCGATCTCGAGTTCGAAACCGCCGCCCGCCTCCGCGACGAAATCAAACGCCTCCAAGAAACCGAACTCCTAATCGCGGATGACCCACTAGCGCGTCAGGAAGCACTACGCGAAGCCGCAGACACCGCCGTACGCGCCAGCCGCGAAGGCGATCGCGCAACCGCGACAGGCGCAACAGTGCGCGCAAAGAAGCCGCCGTATCGCGGACGGCGGCGCAAGGGGCCTTAATCGGATTGATCGGTTTCGAAGGCGGACCTGTATCCCAGCAACCAACAAATGTCCGCAGCGGCTTCATCAATTAGATCGCGCGCGTCAGCCACTCGCTTTGCCGGAGCGCCCGTCGCGCCGCGCGTTAGCAGCCGCGCTGCTTCCCACACATTTTCGCGAATGTTCTCGATCATGTCGGTGTCGGTGTTGTCTGAAGCACCTGAGATTAGTCCAACGGCGCGCTTTAGCTGCGACAGCAATCTGTCAGCCTGCAATTGCTCTTCGCCTTCAAACTGACCACAAAGCAATTCCGATAGCGTCTCGCAGAGACCGCACCCATAGTTCAGATAATTAGTGTATGTGTCTGTATCGACGATCTGCGGCCTCGGGGGCGTTGTCGGAAAAATCCTTTGCCCCCCACTTTCATGCGCGGCTCCGCACAGTCGCTTGACCCGGGCGACCAGCTTACCGAGCTCAACACCGTTAGAATCTACAAGCTCAGCTGCCTGAATGTCCTGAAATTCGAGCGGAATAGCACACGGCTCCAACATGACCGGAACCAGCACGCCTCTTTGAAGGGCGTGCCGCGCTTCCAACCTCACCCACCGGCTCGCGACGGATCGTGTGCTCCACAGCACGATAACTGCGGCAGCGCTTAGTAGCTCGCGCTCGATAAACTGATCCCAAGAGTCGCCAACGGGAATGTCCGCGTCGAAGAAAACGGAAAAATCCGCTCCGAGTTCGCGCGCGAGATTGGACGCCCGCTCTCGATCCTCTCGCTTATAGGAGATGAAGACGTCTGCCATCTCATGTGGCCTTTACAAAGCTTTCCTGGAGGTCACGCATTGTCTTGTTGAGAATATTAAGACGGACGAGATCGATCGTCTCTGGGTGGTTCTCGCGCGTATAACGTCGGCTGTCGGCGATCTCCAAAAACCCGGCGCGCTGATCATCCGAAATTATCGCGCATTCATGCAGTTTGTGAATGTACGGCGCATAGCCCGGCCACTTACCCGCGAATTGCGCTTTGGTGGATTGCCACTTGTTCGATTCGTTCAGCGCCTTCTGAGCCAAAATTGCGGCGCTCTCTTGGAAGCCGAGGAGGATGTGTTTCGCATTCTGCAGGTCTGCTTCCGTAAACTTGTCTACAAACCCCATCATGTGCAGAGCATGGTTTTGGAGCACCGAGAGCGCATCCTTCGATTGCTCAGCAATCTCTAGCACCTTCTGACTCGATTTCTGTTGCTCAGCGGTCAGCGTATCCATCCGCACGCGAAGCTCTTCAAAGAGGTCTTCACTCGCTCGTTCTAGATTGTTTACCTGGCCCCGAAAAATCAGCGGCGCTATCGTCGCCGCAAATGCCGCTGCGTAGAGTGTTGCGACATTCGACACGAGGGAAACCTGAGTGTCTGTGAGCGCCGTCCAGGCCGGTGTCAGCCATCCAGTGATGAATCCGTGAACGCAAACACCTACAACTCCGAGTCCGAGCACTGCGAGAAAGCCCGCTGCGAAAATCAGCGCCCAAGGCGTCGCGCGGCGTCGTGAAGCGTTTACTGGCGCATCAATGCTTGTCATTTGCCCCTCCCCCGACACAATCTTGCATTGAAGACCGTGGCTGTCACCACGGTGGCCTGTCTCGATAAGCCGACTAAGCTCCCCACCATGAACAAGCTCTCCGCTGGCGGCGTTTTTCTTCTCTGCCTCTTCCTCGGTATCATCTTCGACCAAGTCGCGATTGGGATTATCGTTGGCCTCGTGCTTGGCGCCGGCGCCGGTAAGGCATCCGCGCCGAAAACGACGCAAGCAATCAGCGGCGCCACCGCTTCATAGGCGCACTCGGTCCACGCCGCCGCGAAACAAAGCCCGGCTCCTGATCCCTTCTCCCGCATGGGCGGGAGAAGGTGGTCGCGCAGCGATCGGATGAGGGTGGGCGCCGGAAGCTGAAGCGCGCGCGTCAACGACAGCGCTCAATCCGGCAATCTCGTCCCCTCACCCGCGCTACGCGCGACCTCTTCCCCTCGCGGGGGCGAGGTTGGTTGTAGAGTTTGACGCGATCGGATGAGGGTGGGCGCTAGCGCTCCATCCATCCACCTCTCCCGGGGCGAGTTGAGAACGAGCTAGACCGCCTTCGTCTTCACGTTGCGAATGAAGCTCTCGATATCGGCGGCGTCATGCGCGGCCTCGTCGCGATCTTCGACGCCAGCGGCTTGATCAATCAGTACGTCCTGCAAATTGTCCGGCAGCTCGTCCCACTGCAGCACCAGTGCTTGCCCTAAGCGGCGCAGCAAGTGCTCGTCGGACTCTTTGTATCGGAGCGTCAGCGCCATCGCTTGCGGCGGACGCGGGGCGCCATTGCCGCCCCTAATCATGCGACACCGCTTCGAGCCGGCCTTCTTCGATCACGCGTTCGAACGTCTCGCCATCGGCGCGCACGCGATATTGCTGCGGTCCCGCCTCTTTCGGCAGCGCCATCACGACGCTCACGGTGCCTGCCGGCACGCCGAAGCCGCCGCGTGTCACGCGCAGTCGCGCGCCCGCGCTGAACTTGGTCTGCGCCATGGGATTGCTTTCTTTGGATAGCGGCACGGAGGCAAAGAGCCAGCGCGTCTTTGTTTTAGATGGGGCCTGCGAGGTTCCAAGGCAAGGCAAAACCCCGCGCGGAAAACCGGGGATAGACGCCAATCAATCCGGTGGGGCTCAAACCAGCCGCATACTCCACCCCGCATGAACGCCTCACCACCATCCGACACGCAGATCGACCGCACAGCGCCGCTTGCGCTGTGGCGTGTCGCAGAGGCGTTCATGCGCTTGCTCGCCGCGCTCTTCGGCGACCCGTCCCACGTCGCGGCCAAGCACACGCTCACGCTCAAAGCGCATCAGCTGATGGCGTCGTGGCTGCGCACGGGCGAAGCGATGATGCGGCGCCTGCTGCTCATCGAAGCCGCTGCTTACGCCAAACCCAACACCCGCCCACTCCTGCGCGCGCCACGCAAACGCACGCGCAAACTGATGCACTTCTTCCCCGGAACGCCGGAGCAATGGCGCGTGAGTTTTCGATGCCTCGCCCCCATGCTTCGACAGGCTCAGCATGACGCAGTGGGTAGCGCAGCCGGTTCGGTTAGCGTCAGCCTGAGCCTGTCGAAGGCGAAAGCGCCCCGCCCCTTCATCTTCCGCGAAGACCGTCCACGCCGCGCCACCAACCGCGTCCAACGCCGCCGCGCCAAGCGCACGCGCGCTAAACCCATCCTCCGCCAAGACCGCGAGTGGCTGAAACACGAGCCGCCGCGCGCCTTCCGCTCCGCCTGGCCGCTCGCCGAGCGCTACGAAGCTTTGCGCCGCGCCGTCGCCAACCCGCGGACCTACGCAGCGCGCCTCGCCCGCGTCCTCCACGCCACGCCGCATCGCGTGCACGAACTTCTCCGCGCTTCGCCTGAAGCGGAGCAACACCTGAACGCGCTCGGAGCGCTCACCGCCGCGGCGAAAACCCAAGCAAAGATTTTCAACTCGGGCTGACGCGGCTATCAGGTGCTATGCATCTCAAACAGCCCCGCATTACCCCGCTCGCCCTCGACACGCTCACGGCAGATCAGAATGCCGCGCTCGCGCGCGCGACGTTGCCCGGCCGTCCGCCGCTCAACATTTTCCGCACGCTCGCACACGCGCCCGAAGCCCTGACCAGCTTTCTCGCCTGGGGCAGCTACATTCTCTCCAAGCAAAACAGCCTGCCCGCGCGCGAACGCGAAATCGTCGTCCTGCGCATCGGCTTCCTCTGTCGCTCCGGCTACGAGTGGACCCAACACGTCCCCATCGGCCAACGCGCAGGACTCACCGACGCCGAAATCGCCGCGCTCAAAACCGGCGCCGACGCCTCGAACTGGTCACCCCCCGACGCCGCCCTCATCCGCGCCTGCGACGATCTCCACGCCCGCCAATTCGTCTCCAACGAAACTTGGGCCGCGCTCAAAGCCCACTTCAGCGACCGCCAGTGCATGGACGTCATTTTCACCGCCGGCCAGTACACGCAAGTTTCGATGATGCTGAACACGTTCGGCGTGCAGCTCGACGAAGGCCAAACCCTCGATCCAGATCTGGACATGCGCGCATGAGGCTCGCCAACAAACGCGCCATAGTCATCGGCGCCGGCCAGACCCCCGGCGACACCATCGGCAACGGCCGCGCCATCGCCACCACCTTCGCGCGCGAAGGCGCGAACGTCCTCTGCGTCGACCGCGACCTGACCCGCGCCACCGCCACCGCCGCCGAAATCGGCGGCGTGCCCTTCGAAGCCGACATCACCGACTCAAATGCCGGCGCAGCGATCGTCGCCGCCGCCCGCCAGCACTTCGGCGGCGCGGATATTCTGGTCAACAATGTCGGCATCGGCGGCGGCGGCGATGGCCCCGCTCATGTCGCCGACGAAGACGCCTTTGATCGCATCATGAACGTGAATCTGAAGGCGGCTTGGCTGACGATCAAAGCCGCGATCCCGGCGCTCCGCGAAAGCAAGGGCGCGATCGTCAACATATCTTCGCTCGCCTCATGGGCCGGCGCGAACATGATCGCCTACGAGATATCGAAAGCCGCCATGAACCGGCTCACGCTTTCGGTCGCGCTCTCGAACGCCAAACACGGCGTGCGCTGCAACGCCATCGTGCTCGGCCTGATGGATACGCCCATGGCGATCAACACAGTCTCCGAGGTCACCGGCGTCGACCCCGATGCGCTCCGCGCCAAGCGCAACGCACAGGTTCCGCTCAACGCACATATGGGCGATTCCTGGGACACCGCGAACGCCGCCCTCTTCCTCGCATCGGACGAAGCCAAGTTTATCACCGGCGCACTCTTGCCGGTAGACGGCGGCATGTCCGCACGCGTCGGCTAGTACCCGAGCCGCTCTGCCCATCGATTCAAAATTGGCAACACCGACGACAATTGCGCTTCATACTTTTTCCAGCGCGCCACCGAGCGCGTGTAAATCGGCTCAACTACCTGGCGCGCCGAGGGCGTGTTGATGTTGCGTTTGCGCGCCGTCTCCGCCGGCGAAAGCATCGCCTCTTCAAACGGCAGATCCAGAAACGAAGTCACCGATCGCGCCACTTCTTGGAGATCAGCAACAACGTCCTCGTAGCGCACCTCAAGAACGTCCAACCCTAATCGCTCACGGCAGAGCAGAGCCAAGCTCATCACCTTGTCATAATAAGCAGCGGCCAAATTCAGCTCCAAGAACTGAACCATCGCCGCATTCATCCCAAACCGCTGCTGAAAGCACGACAACACCACATCGCGCGGATCGCGCAGCGCAAATAGAATCTTGGCGTTCGGAAAAACGCGCCGGATCAACGGAAGGAAAATAATGTTCAGCGGCAGCTTATCGACAACAAGCGAACCACCGATGTTTGCCTCCCCACGAACCCGCCGCCAATAATCTTCGCGAATAACGCCAACCTGCTCATCGGTGAGAGAAGTCAATTTGGAGGGATCAGCCGCCACCTCGCCAGCCGCCAAAGCCAGATGCTCCCGCTCCTCGATGCACGCCAGCTTCGAATGCGCAGAAAGCACCTGCTCCAGAAGTGTCGTCCCCGAGCGCGGAAAGCCGACCAGAAAGATCGGAGAAGGCGTTCCACTAGAGCCCGCCCATGAAGAGACATCGGCAGCCGCAACAAACGCCTTCATCCGCTCAACGCCATCAAGATGATACGGCATCTGCGTCTCCGTCAGATGCGCCGCGTAACGCGAAAGCAAAATGCGGTTCGCCTCGGAAAATGCCGCGAACGCCGACGCCGCATCATCTTGCTTATCGCGAACGTCGCCGATCACGCCCCACGCCAGAGCCTTGTTCGTTGGCGACCTCCCGCCGCGCGCAACGCGCCCAGCCGCCGCTTCCGCCTCGCCCCACTTCCGCTCGCGCGCGGCGATTTGCGCGAGCGTCAGCATCGCGATTTCGTTGTTCGCATCGATCGCCAAGGCCGCCACAGCATGCGCGCGTGCGGCGGCGAGATCGTGGAGCAATTCCTTCGCCTGCGCGAGCCCCGCCAACGACGCGACGTCTGAGGCATTTAGTGTGAGCGCGCGCTCATACGATTTCGCCGTCGCTGCCGCATCACCAGCGAGCGCTTCGAGATTGCCGAGGTTGCGCCAACCATCGATCAGCCCGCGCTCGCCCGCGCGCGAAAACGCGCGTCGCGCCTCTGGCAAATCACCAGTCCGCCGCAACGCGACGCCAAGCGCATTCAGAATATGCGCCTGTCCCGGCGACGCTTTGTCAGCACGCTGCAGAAAGGTTTTCGCAGTGGTGGCGTCGCCCTGCTCCAACGCTATCAGGCCGAGAATTTGGTTCGCGCCCGCGTCGCTTGGGCGATCACGGAGCACTTGCTCCGCCGCTTGCTTGGCGCCGGCAAAATCGCGCCGCGCCAAAGCTGCTTGCGCCGCTTGCAGCAGCGCCGCGCTCATTTCGGCACGTCGGGATAGGCGTCAAGCACCGGGCCGAGCGCGGCCTTCAGCGGACCGAGATGCGCCTCATACGCACGCCAACTGTCGAGATACTTGTCGCTGATCGGACGACGCACCTGTTCCGAACTCGCCGTTTTCACCGCGCGATCATTTTCATGCGGCCGCAGGCACTGCTCCTCGAAGGGAAGACCGCAATACTCCAGAAGCGCGCGAATATGCGGCCCTGGATCGCTGACCAGATGTTCGTGGATCACGCGGTGCACGCGGCCAGGCAGAACCTCATCATAGTGCGCCATCATGCGCACATAGTCGGCGTAATAGCGGCCGATCTCCCCTAGATCGTAGGTAAACAACTGGCCGCGCGCGAAGTGCTGTTTGAAGCAAGACCAGCCACACGCCATCGGATTTCGCCGCGCGTCGATAATCTTGGCGTTCGGCAGCGCGAGATGAATGAGGCCGACATGCATGAAGTCATTCGGCATCTTGTTGATAAACAGCGGCCGTCCGGTGACGCGGTGGAGGCGCGTCGTTCTCAGGTACGTTTCCCCAAGCTCACGAAACCTTCCGGCGGGCAAATCACCGATCGCATCGAGAAAGCTCCGGCCTGCGCGCGACTCCGCGGGCGTGATCAAGCTGTCGGCGACAAGGTGCATGTCCGACAACTCGGCCGTGCCTTCCACTTGCGAGTGGGACGCGAGGATCTGCTCTAGCAACGTCGATCCCGCGCGCGGCAAACCGACTATAAAGATTGGATCGGGATCGGGTGCGCCCGATCCCGCGCGTGCCTCGAAGAATTCGCGCGTCAGCACGTCACGAGTCTTGTCCGCCACCGTCTTGAGGTGACCAGGCTTGTAGTTCGAGGCTGACAAATGCAGCGCCGCGCCGCGGCTGTAATGATCGAAGGCAGCGTCGACGTCGCCCTTGTCTTCGGCGGCCTTGCCGAGCGCATAGAGGAAGCCGACGCGATCTTCTGCGGACAATTGAGGCTGGGCCGCAAATGCGCGCATTCGTTCAATATCGTCATCACTGAAGCGAAACGTCTTCAGGTTGGCGAGACTCCAATAGGCTTCGCCGAGCTGCGGCGCGAGATCGATCGTGCGGCGGTAAGCGGCAATGCCCTCTTCGGTGCGATTTAGCGTTTTGAGCGCGTGCCCATAGCTTATCCAGGTTCCGGCGCGATTGGGATCGCCTTTGATCAGCGGCTCGTAAATACCGATCGCCTCCTCGTAAGCGCTGCGCGCCATGTAGACAGCTGCGAGCAAACGCTTGGAGCCCAGGTTGTTCGGATCCATCGCAATCAGCTGACGCGCGCTATCAAGCGCCTCGTCGAGACGCGAAAGCCCAAGGAGCAGTTGCGTCAGCGCGTGGCGTGCGCGGGTGTAAGATGGCGCGAGTGCGATGCAGCGGCGGAGAGTTACTTCCGTTTCGTCAGGCCGATCTCCGCGGGCCTGCGCCTCGGCTAGCATATGAAGCGCGGCGACATCTTCGGGATGCTCGGCCAAGTAAGCGCGTAGCTCTGTCTCCGCCGCTGCAAGATTGTTGGCGCGGAGCAAGCCGCCGATTTGCGCGAGGCGCGGTTCGGCGCGCGGCAAGCTGGCGTGGCGCGCGCGGGCGTCGCGAGCGCCAGCCTCATCTCCGCCGAGCGACAGCTGCAAGGCAAGATCGCGCCAGACAGTTGGGTGAACCGGATTGAGTTCCGCGGCGTTGCGCAGAGCAAGCGCAGCCGGCACTGGCTCGCCAATTTCCGCCAGAATGACGCCGAGTTGGCGTTGCGCGCCAAAGTGACGGCCGTTGGCGGCGGCGATCGGCGTGATAATGGCGCGCGCACCTTTGAGGTCGCCGCTCAGACGCAGCGCCTCACTGAGCAACAGGTTGGCGTCGAGATCTTGTGGCGCGCTCTGCACAGCCGAGCGAAGCAACGTTGCGGCGCGCGCCGGATCGGTGCGCATCGCCAGCATCGCTTCTTTCAACAGGGCGGAGACAGCGCTCATACGAAGAGATCAGCGCTGCGCAGCGTTGGCTGCGCGATCAAGCATCGCAGCGATCGAGGGCAGCACGCTTTCGATTTCCTCGCCACGGCCACGCCATTTGTCGGCGTTCGGCTTGGACACGGTGTGGCGCGCAATCGGCAATTCTTGACCAAGTGTTCGATCCCAATCGAGGCCGACGTTCTTGCAGATGCGCGCGATCTCAGCATTGGGATCCGCAATCAGCGCATCGTACCGCGCAGTGCTCCAACGATCCGTCGGCAGCTGATCGAGGCTGTCGAGCAGAACCTTCATGGCGGAAGACCACTGCCCGGCAACGAGGCGCTCAAGCGGCGCATCGTTAAGCTCGCGCCAGCCTGGCGTCAGCAAGAACGACCACGGACGCGGGCCCGTCCATCCCGGCAGGTTTGGGTACATGACGAAGCGGCCGGATTCCCAGCCTTCCATCATGGAGGAGAGCACCTGGCGCGGGTCGCGATAGAGGTAAATGAAGTGCGCTTCCGGAAAGGCTTTGGCCAGGAATGGAATGCGCAACGCATTCTTCGGAGTCTTTTCCAGCATACGAACGCGGCCAGCGCCTGGAGGGGCGTTGTCCCGGTTGCGCAATTGCTGTTCGAAACGCTCGCGGAGCATGCTTACGATCTCGGGGCGCGCGTGGCTTTCGTCGAGGCAGTTGGAATCGAAATTCGCGGCGACGATGCCAAGTCCGCGAATGCCTTCGACGATCTGATGGCTCTCGCCACCCACGGTGTAGAGATCGGGGGCCTGGGCGAGCGTCTCAAACAGAAGCGAGGAGCCCGAGCGCGGCGGGTTGACAATGAAGATCGGCCGATCGAACCGCGGATCAGCGGCGCCGGTGTTGATGTTTGGCGCGCTCACTGGCGGCGCGGCGACGTCTGCGCGCGTTTCTCCCGTCGTATCGTCACGCCGATCGCCGAGCGCAGGCGTCACAACGAGCGCCATCAGGGTCGCGTGCAAGTCCGAGCCATTGCGCAGCTTCACTTCGTTGGCTCGGGCGGCTCTGATCTGCGCGGTAAAGTCGTCCAACGCTTTGCGATAGCGCGGCCATCCAGCTTTGGACTCGCCGTACGTCGACCAGAGCGCCCGCCACACGTGCGTGAAATGCGACGTGGTCATCGCGACGTGCGGGAATTGCGGATGCTGTTGCGCGGCTTCGCGAAATAGAAAGTCGACGTGGTTCTGAATTTCCCATGGCGTCATCACCACGGGCATGTTCTGGCTCTCGTACTCGAGCTGATCGACCGTCGCTCCAAGTGGCTCGAACATCCGCGGCGCCCAGCCCGGCGCCTCGCGCTCCGGCAACCGGCCTTGCGCCGCTAGGTTGTAGAACCCCTCCCCGCCGACGGTGTCAGCGACAAGATGGATGCGCTTGCGCTCGGCATCATTGATGACTCGATGGCGCGCGAAAGTGTCGAAGATCCAGCACTCGCCCGCCGCCATGTTCACGGTGAGACCGCCACAGTGGAAGCTTACCGTAGGCTGCGTCACGATCGGCACGTGGATGCGCATGCGGTCGCGCCAGTAATAATGGATATCGACGTGCGGCGTGACTTCGGCGCCGCCAGAGAGCCGCATCAAACGCGTGCGTCCAAGCGAAGCGCCAAAGCTCGCGAGCACGTCTATTAGATAAGGACATTCCTCAAGATACTTCGTCGGCGCCATTTGGCCGGTGAAGGATTCATTCTCCGGCTCGCCGTTGATGGAGATCAACGGCAGGAAGTCGTTGCCTTCAAATCGCTGCGGGTGCGGCAACCAGCACTCTTCGCCAAATTTGGTAACTTCCTTGGCGAGGCGCTCAGCATCGTACTTGAGCGGCAATTGGATAAATCTGGCCTGCAGTCTCATCGATGCGTCCGGGCGCGGCGTGCCGCATATCTGTTCCCGGTTCGTTTATCGCCCGCCCTGAGGGCGGAGCAAGGACAAAAGCCCGTTGAGCCGCGTGACACGCAGCAGCCGCTCGCGTTGGGTGCGAACGGCTGCTGGTTTTTATCGATTAGATAGATTTCGCCAATGCTTCGAGTTGCCGAGCGGTTTGGCCCCAGCCTTCATGGAAGCCCATCTGCTTGTGCTGCTCTTTCGTCTCTTCGCTCCAGTGACGGGCGACAGCGCGGTACTTGGTTTTACCGTTGCCGAGGTCCTCGAAAGTGACTTCGGCAATCATGAAGGGGCCGGATGGCTCATAGGTGGTGGCGTTGATCGCATCGGTGGTGACGATGCGCTTGTTCAGATCCGCCGCGAGAACCATGCCGCTGTACGGGTGCTCCACGCCCTCGGGCGACGCCATCACGAAATTGAATTTTCCGCCGGCGCGAAAATCGATGTCGGTGCTTTTGATCGTCCACGGCTTGGGCGCGAACCATTGTTGCAAGAGCTTCTGATCAGCGTAGCAGCGATAGAGCTTGTCAGCGGGCGCATCGAGTTCGAGTTCAAGCACCAGTTCATGTTGGGACATTTGCGTTCCTTCCGTGTGTCTGAACTTAGGACGAACCAGCGTGGCAGGCGCCGACAGGGCGGCTCATTTTTTCTGCGCAGCACTCGCGGCCAGGGTGTCGAGATGCTGGCGAATGTGCGCTGCTTCCGCTGGGGTGTTGGCCAACGCGATCGCTTGATTGAAGGCTTCGCGCGCTTCAGCATTGCGGCCGAGTTCCATCAGGAATGCGCCGCGCGCGCCGTGAAAATAGAAGTAACCGCCGAGACGGTCCGCGAGCGGTGCGATGAGATCGAGCGCGGCTTGCGGGCCGGCGAGTTTCGCCACCGCAACGGCGCGGTTAAGCGTGACGACCGGAGACGGCGTGAGGCGTTCAAGCGCCTGGTAGAGCGCGTCAATCTCGGCCCAATCGGTTTCGGCGGGCGTTTGCGCGCGGGCGTGCAGGCCAGCGATGGCGGCTTGAATTTGATACGCACCGGGGCGGCGCAGACGCATCGCCTTGTCGATAAGGGCCAACCCCTCTTGGATCAGCGGCCGCTTCCATTGGCTGCGATCTTGAGCCTCAAGCAGGATGACATCGCCGTCCGCGTCGAAGCGCGCGGCGATACGCGAATGTTGCAGCAGCATGAGCGCCAGCAAGCCCATGATCTCCGGCTCACTCGGGTACATGCGCAGCAAGAGGCGCGCGAGACGGATGGCTTCGTCGCAGAGCGAGGCGCGGTCGCTCACAGGATCGGCGGCGGAGTAGCCCTCGTTAAAGACCAAGTAGATCATCGCCGCGACCGAAGCCAAACGCTCTGCGCGCTCGGCCGCGTGCGGCGCCTCAAACGGCACGCCGGCGCCGGCGACTTTTGCCTTTGCACGCGTAATCCGCTGCTCCATGGCGCTTTCGCCGACCAGAAACGCGCGCGCGATCTGAGGCACGGTAAGGCCAGAGACGATACGCAGCGCTAGTGCGACTTGTTGCGTCGCCGGCAGATCTGGATGGCAGCAGATGAAGAGCAGCCGCAAGACGTCATCGCGATAGTCCGCTTCATCGAGCCGCTGCACGACCTCGGTCTCAACGTCGCTCAGATCGGAGATTTGGTCTTCGTCCGGCAGCTCGGTCTGCTTGGCGCGGCGGCGGGTGACGTCGATGGCGGCGTTGCGGCCGACCATGATGAGCCAAGCGGCGGGATCGCGCGGCGGGCCGTTCGCTGGCCAGTTCTTCAGCGCCCGCAAGCAGGCGTCCTGGTAGGCCTCTTCTGCCAGATCGAGATCGCGGAAATAGCGCAGCAGCGCCGCGACCGCCTGGGGTCGCGCGGAGACAAGCGCCGCGTCGATCCAGGCCAAGTCCGTCACTCAGCGCGCCTCAACTGGCGAGCCAGGATTATAGAGCATGATCGGGCGCAGCTCGTATGCGCCGCCGGGATTGGCGGCGGTCAGCTCGCGAGCAAATTGGAGGCCCTCTTCCAGGTTCTCCACCTCGATGATGTAGAAGCCCAGCAACTGCTCTTTGGTCTCCGCATAGGGGCCATCGAGCACTTCGTTGTCCTTCTTTCTCAGCGTCGTGGCAGCCGAGGTCGGCAGGAGACGGAGCGACGGCTTTAGCTTACCGGCATTTTCCCACTTCTGGTGAACTACGTTGAGCCGATTCATCACCGCGGCGTCCTCCTCCTTAGTCCAGGAGAAGACTGCCGCTTCGTCATTGTAGCAAAGCACGGCGTAGAGCATCGGATAGGGCCTCATGTTTGGAGGACGAACGCCTACCCCCCTTCCCGACACCGCGTCGAGAATTTCCTCACAAAGCCGTCACCAACTTAAGACACAGCAATGTTCCCAGTCGGCGCTTGACGCGCCTGCGGCCCCTTCGGTTCAACAAGACTGAGGTGGGAGACGTATGGCCGAGGTTTTCATTGCTGCGGCGCCCGACGCCGATGCGCAGGCGGGTGGTCTTGCGCAGGCATTGAAGACGCTGGGCTTTGACGCCGCAGCTGGCGCGCCCAGTCAAGCTGAGATCGCAAAGTTGGTAGATGACACGAAATGCGTCATTGGCCTCTGGTCGCGCGGAGCGCCAACAGCTGAGCTGGCGATGCTGGCAGCGTTGGCGCACGAGCGGAAGAAGCTGGTCAGCGCCGAGCTGCTGGCGGACGCAACGCCAGCCCCCTTCCGCGAGGCGCCGCGCGTTGACTTGGCCCTCCGGGATCGGACTGCGTTCAAGACGCGGTTCCAGGCCCTGGTCACCGAGATCGACAAGCTCTCGCCCACCAAGGCGAACGTCGCGGCGCTGCCGAGCGTGCTTGCGGTGACGCGATCGGCCTTGCTGAAGCGGCGCGAAGGCGGCGGCGAGAAACAGCTGAAAACGCTCGGCGTGTTCGCGGCGGCGGTGGCGGCGCTGTTTGTGGTCGGGCTCGGCACGGGCCGCGTGATCAACATGGTGCGCTCGGGCGAACTGAGCATGGCGTCGTTCCAGTTTGCGACGCCGCAAGCGCAGGCCTCGGCAACCCCAACCGCAACGGAAGCGCCGGTTGTCACGTCGGCTGCGCTTGAGCGGACGCCGTGGCGGGAGGTAGCAGCGCGGATCGATGAACCGCTGGCGGAACAGATCCGAACGCGCGCGGCAGCTGGCGATGCGGATGCGCAGACCCTGGCCTGCCTCGGGCACATGGCCGGCACGGCGGGATTCTTGCCAAGTCCGACGGCGGCGCGCGAGCAATGCGATCTCGCGTCGGCGCAGAACAGCCCGGCTGCGCTCTATCTTTCCTGGCAGTTGCGGCGAACGGCTCCGCATGCGGGCATCGATGAGACCACGGCAACCGCGCGACTACGGCAAGCCGCCGATGCGGGCTTCACCGCCGCGCAGATCGATTACGCAGCGACGCTCCCTGGCGATCGTGCATCGCAAGCCGAAGCTGGCCGCCTTTGGTTGGCCGCCGCCGAACGCGGCGACCCTCGGGCGCAGTTCTTCTACGCGCGCTGGCTGCGCGATAGCCCGGCCGGTCCGCGAGATCCAACAGCGGCGCTCCCGTTCCTGCAGCGCGCTGCGGAGGCAAATCAGCCCGACGCGCTCCACATGCTGGCGACGCTCTATCGCGACGGCATCGGCGCGCCGCGCAACGAGGCCGAGGCCAAGGCGCTCTACGCGCGCGCGGCGCAACAAAACTATGCACCCTCGATGTCGAACCTCGCGGACATGCTGCGAGACGGTTCGCCCGAGGAGCGAGCACGCTCGATTGAGCTTTATCGCCAACTGGCGTGCATGACCGACGAGCATCAAATCCAACCGCGCGCGGTTGGGCGGCTGCGTGCATTGCAGGAAACCTATTCCTGCCGCTAACAAGCGCCGATGGCGTGGCGCAAAACCTATGACGGCGCAGAACCTCAGCGGGTCAACAAGTGGCTGGCCAGCGAAGGCGTTTGCTCGCGCCGCGAAGCGGAAGAGCTGATCGCGAACGGCCTGGTGAGCATCGATGGCGCTATGGTGGCTGAGCCCGGGCGCAAGATCGAGCATGGGCAAACTATTGAAGTCGCAGAGGCGCGCGGCCCGGCGAAGATAAGCATCGCGATCAATAAGCCAGTTGGATTCGTATCGTCTCAACCTGAAGGCGATCAGGTGCCGGCGGCGCGTTTGCTGACCAAAGCGAACTTGATCGGCCGCGCCGATCCGATGCCAACCTCGCGCACGAGCCTCGCGCCTCTTGGGCGGCTCGATCAGGATTCGCGCGGGCTGCTGCTGTTGAGTGAAGACGGCGTGCTGGCGAAGGCGGCAATCGGCGAAGAGTCCAAGCTCGACAAAGAGTATCTCGTCGGCGTGCGCGGGCAGATCAATGACCGCAAGCTGGCGCTGCTGCAGCATGGGTTAGAGTTGGACGGCAAGAAGCTGAAGCTGGCGAAGATCGACGTCGTCGAACCCTATCGCATTCGCTTCATTCTGAATGAAGGCCGCAAACGGCAGATCCGGCGGATGTGTGAGCTGGTAGAGCTTGAAGTTGTCGACCTGCTGCGAGTGCGGATTGGGCCGCTGTGGCTGGGTGATTTGCCCGAAGGCAAGTGGCGCGCGCTAACGCCGGCGGAGCGAGATGAGCTGATTAAGGCGTCGAAGTAGACCCATTCCGACGTCGCAGCTCTTCGAGAAGCGCGCGGTCAAACACCTCAGGCGGCGTCTGGTTCAGTGCTTGCACGAACTCAGTGACATCCGAACGGCGATGCGCTTCATCGAAGCTCGCGCCCGGCAGGATGCCGCGCCGAAATAGATACTCATCAGATCGACCGGTGAGAATGTATGCCGGCGCCCAGTGGAAGCCCGCCGCTTTCGCCAGCTCGTTGGTGCAGTTCGAAACGATCGTGTTGTAGTAGCGTGGCGTGTGCGAAAGCGATTGCGAGCGCGCGAGGATGTTGCGCAACAAGCTGCGGCTTTGTTCGGCGGTGATGTCCACGGGATAAACGAACACCTCGTGATCCAGCATCACGGCGCGGCGGATCAGCAAGTCGCGCGCCGTCGCCCAAATATAGATCAGCTCGAACGCATTAAACTGGCCGCGGAGAGCGTCATATTCCTCGCCCTGCTCGCGCCGCGCTTCGATGGTGACGCCGAGCAGGCGATCGCCTTCGAACTCGAACAACAGCAACGTGTGCGCGGCGAGCTGGGAGCCAGGTTGCGGCTCCAGCATGAACCAGACGCCGCGCAGCTGATCGAAATCGTAGGACGCAGAGTCGAGGTAGGTCGTGTCCGTCTCTTGATCGAACACGTAGCTCCAATCGCTCACCGGCGAGACGGTGAAGCCGGTGTCGGTGATTTCGACTTCAGGCGTGTGGGAAAGATACGGGTACCAGTTCCGCACCATTTGCGGCGGGCCGAGCATGTTCGCGGCCGACCCCAGAATGAGGATCGCGAAGATGGAGGCGACCGCTGGCCGCAGCGGGTTTGAGCCGAACCAGTTCAGGATACGCTTCACGCCTGCCCTCCACCTTGCGTGAGCGTTCCTAAAGTGATGCGTGACCCGCGTTAAGGGGCGCTTGCGCATAGGCGCGCCACACCTAATGTCCGTTTCGATCCCGGTCCGCTCCGCCACCTTTTCCGCTGGAGGGATCGGCCACGTTTCCAGGAGGCCCTCCCATGGCTCTACGTATCAATGACAAAGCGCCCGATTTCGAAGCAGAGACCACCCAGGGCCGCATCAAGTTTCATGAATGGATCGGCGACAGCTACGCGATCCTGTTCTCGCACCCGAAAGATTTCACGCCGGTCTGCACCACTGAGCTCGGATACTTGGCGAAGCTTGAGCCTGAGTTCAGAAAGCGCAACGTGAAGGTGATCGGCTTGTCGGTTGACCCCGTCGCTGATCACGAACGCTGGCGTGGTGACATCAAGGACGTCACCGGCGGCGACGTGCAGTATCCAATGATCGGCGACAGCGATCTCAACGTCGCGAAGCTCTACGATATGCTGCCCGCGGATGCCGGCGACACGAGCCAGGGCCGCACGGCGGCAACCAACGCCACGGTTCGCACCGTTTTCATCATCGGCCCGGACAAGCTGATCAAAGCGACGCTGCAATATCCAATGTCGTCCGGCCGCAACTTCGACGAGGTGCTGCGCCTGGTGGAGTCGATCCAGCTGACCGCAAACCACAAAGTGGCGACGCCGGTGAACTGGAAGGCTGGCGAGGACGTCATCATCGTACCGGCGGTGTCGGACGATGAAGCCAAGACCCGCTTCCCGGGGGGCTGGAAGACGCTCAAGCCCTATTTGCGGATCGTGCCGCAGCCGAAGGCGCCTCGCGAGGGCTAGACGTTGCAGTTTCCTCTCCGGGCGTCATGCTAAGGCGAAGGGTGCTTCGCCAGACGCCCGGGAGGAACGCATGATTTTCGAGCAAGTCGCGACAGGCGGCTGCCAATCGTATTTCATCGCCTGCGGCGATACATGCACCGCCGCCGTGATTGACCCCGAAGTGCGCCAGATCGCCCGATATCAAGCGCTCGCGACCCAGTATGGCGCCCGCATTCGTTACGTGATCGACACCCACACCCACGCCGATCATTTCAGCGGCAGCAAGCAACTCGCGCAATTGATCGGCGCGCCTGTGGTGGCGCACCAGAATTCGCCCTCGCCTTATGTGACGATGCGCGTCGATGAGGGCGATGTGATCAAGGTTGGCAATCTGCGGCTCTCAGTGCTGCACACGCCGGGGCACACCAAGGATTCCATGTGCCTGGTTATGAGCGATCGCGTGTTCACCGGCGACGCGCTGCTCATCGGCGCCACTGGCCGCACCGATTTGCCGACAGGCGATCCCGACCAGCTCTATGACAGCCTCTTCAACAAGCTGCTGAAGCTCAACCCCGAACTGCGCATCTATCCGGCGCACGATTATAAGGGCCACACCTGCTCTTCGCTGGAGGAAGAAAAGCAGTCCAATCCACGGCTACAGGTTTCAGATCGCGAAGCCTTCGTGAGCATGATGCGCGCGCATTCGCCATCGATGCCCGAGCACCTCACCGAAGCACTGCGCGTGAACATGAGTGGCGGCACTAGCGTGGCGCAACTGCTGAGCGAGGCGGCAGCAGAAGTGCCCTTCATTTCGATGGAGGAGATCAAGGGCCGGGTCGCCGAGGGCGCCAACGACTTGATCGTGCTGGACGTGCGCGAGAAGGAGCAGTTCGACGCCGGGCACATACCCAACGCCCGCCACTTGTCGCGCGGCCAGCTAGAATTGCGCGTGAACGAGGCGTTTCCCGATCCGACGATACGCATCGTCACCTATTGCGAAGTCGGCAAGATCTCGACGCTGGCCGCCGCCACGTTACGGCGCATGGGCTTTACGCGCGTGCTAGCGCTCGATGGCGGCATGAAGGCGTGGCGCGAGTTGGGCTATCCGGTCGAAACTGACCCGCCGCCTCAGACGTGAACATCCTGCGCGTCCGGATGACGGCGAAAATAGGCAACGGCAAAGGCGCAGCTGGCGCGTAGGGGCAAGTTGGTCGCGCGTGCCTCTTCCACGATATGCTTCATCAACTTTGACGCATAGCCGCGCCCCCGCGCGGCGGCTGGCGTTTCGACGTGCAGGATGACGCGGACGCCAGCTACATCGCGATAGTCGGCGAACGACTGGCCCTCGGGGCCATCAAGCTCGTAGCGATGCTGAGCAGCGTTATCGCGAAAGTCGTCGCTCATGATTGCTCCGGCATCGGCTTTGGCTCCCACAATTCGATCTTGCGGCCTTCGAGATCCATGATGTGGGCGAAGCGGCCATAGCTTTCATCCTGCGTCTTCACTGGCTCGACGCCCTCGGCCTTGGCGCGCGCGAGCATGCCCTCCATGTCGTCGACGATCAGGTTGAACATGAACTCTTTGTCCGATGGCGCGAAATAGTCCGTATCGAACTTGAACGGGCTGAACACGGTTCCGGAGCCGGGCGTGTCCTTGAGCATGTCGGGTGTGAAGAAGCAGCCCCATTCGGGTATTTCCAGCCCGAGCACGCGCAGGTACCAGGCTTTCAACGCCGCGGCGTCCTTGGTTTTGAAGAAGACGCCGCCGATGCCCAACACCTTTGCCATTTCACCGTCTCCAGCTAAGCCGCTCACGTGAATTATCGCCACGCCTTCCACGCCGGCAATCATGCTGACGTTCTGAAACACGCCGTCCTGCTCTATTGCCTCGATGCGCTCAAACGCAAGGACACTGCGTTCGCTGTGCTCGACACGCACGCCGGGCGCGGCCTCTACGACTTCACCGCTTCGGAAGCGGAACGCAGCCCAGAATGGCGCGATGGCGTCGCGCGGCTTTGGGACTGGCCCGATCCACCGCCGTTGATCGCGCGCTATCTCGAGGCGATCCGCAGCTTCAACGCCGACGGCGCGCTGCGCACATATCCGGGTTCGCCGCCTCTGGTGACGACGAACCTGCGCGATCAAGACGTGCTGATGGCCTGCGAGCTGCATCCGGAAGACGCTGGCGCGCTCCGCCGCGCGCTGCCGCGCAAGGCCAATGTGCAAGTGCACGAGCGCGATGGCTGGGAAGCCTTGGGTGCATTGCTGCCGCCAGCGCAAAAGCGCGGCCTGGTGCTGATCGACCCGCCGTACGAAGCGACAGACGAGATGGACGTTTCAGTGAATGCGCTGCGCGGTTGCGTGAAGCGCTTTGCGCATGGCGTCTATCTGTGGTGGCGGCCGTTGAAGAGCAGCGCGGCGCTCGATGCGGCGGACGCCGAGGTTCGCGGCTTTGCTGATCGCGACACGCTGCGCGCCGATCTCTGGGTCGCGACGCCGCAACGCGAAGGCAAGCTTGTTGGCTCCAGCGTGTTTCTGATCAATCCGCCCTACGGCTTGAGCGATGCGCTGAAAGAGGCGCTGCCGTTCTTGGCTGATGCCCTCACCAAAGGCCAAAGCGGCTGGCGGCTGGTGCAAAATTAAAAGGGCGCGGATTGCTCCGCGCCCTTCCCCCTTGCCACGAGCGTCGCTGTTTCAAGCGACGATCATCGCGGCTTGGTTCATTGTCGCCATCGCAACCGGGAAAAGCACAGCCGCCGCTGCGATCAGGCAATAGAACTTGGTCATGTCGTGCTCCCCTGGCTGAAGCGTTGTCAATCGCGTCATCGCGATGATCCCAAGGTATGAGTGGACGCGGCTGGGCGCTGTGACAGATGTCACGCCTGCGTTCCCACTTCTGGCGCGGAACAGACTGTCGTAAGAACCGGATCCGCCTGATGTAAGATCAAGAGGCTGGCGGTCCGGGATCAACTAATGTTGGCCTTCACGATCATTGTCGCTATTGCGCCGTGGCTATTGGCCCTCTTCGCCAATTTCTCGATGTGGCGGCGGACCTTGATGCGGTTCTTAGTGCTAGCGACGCCGCTGGCGCTGATTTCTGCGTTCTTCATCCTTCTGACGAAGCTGTACCCAGATAATCAAGACGTCTTTGGATGGATGTTTGCGTTCGCTTACCTAATCACCGCTTGCATATTGTTCGTCGTGGGTGCGGCGGATTTCGCTCAGTCGTTCTCGGCCCAGCGAGAGGCGAAACGCCTGTCATTTCGCGGAGAAGTGTCGAAGGCGAAAAAAGCGTTTCTCCGGTTGCGAGGATTTCCACCGGAAGACTGAGCGACCGCCTTCGGCCAAAAGCGACCACCCCCGCTGGACGCCGCGCGCGGTGCGCGGCAATGACACTTGCATGAACGAAGCGCTCGCCTTTCTGCAGCAACCGCACATCGCCATTCCGATCGTCATCGTCACGGTGGTTGCGATCTTTCTCAGCGGGCGGCGGTGGACGGCGCTTTATGTCGGGCTAATGCCGGTGATCAATTGGGCGTTCGCCGGCATACCGACGATCCCGATCGCCGAAAATCTTGGCGGCGGCGATTGGCACCCATTCACGATCGTCACCGGGCTTGTGCTGGTGGTGCGGGATTTCGCGCAGCGGGAGATCAAGCATTGGATCTTGGCAGCCATGCTGCTCGGCCTCGCGCTTTCAACCCTGACCGCGTGGCCCGTGATCGTGGTGGCGAGCGGTGTCGCGTTCCTGATCAGCGAGACGGCCGATTGGGCGGTCTTCACGTTCTCAGACCGCCCGCTATCACAGCGCATTCTCATTTCCAGCGCGATCTCGGCGCCGGTCGATCAGGCGTTGTTCCTGTGGCTCGCCTCCCAGGTGGTGCCGGGCATGTTCGCCCTCGGTTCGGTTGTCACCGGCATCGTCTCGAAGCTGATCGGCGCCTATGTGGTGTCGCGGATTGTTGCAGCGCAGGAGCGCCGGAACGCCCTACAAACGGCATGAATCCCTCGTAAACCAACAGTCTGCGCTTGCGCCCGGGAACCCCCTCGCGCATAAGCGCATTGTGAAGAGCCGATCGTGTTGACCGGCGGTGGTGCGAAGTTCCGCAGAGTGCGGCTGAATAATCTCTCTCAAACAAAGCAGAAATTCGCGGTGACGAGCGTGCGTGAAAGCGTGCGCGCGGCCGATGGCGTTTGCCTCGGCCTTTATCAGGAAAAGTGGAAATGAGCTTCGACGACGATTTCGGCGACGACAACGACAACGACCGGAAGAAAGAAAAGCGCGGCGGGCGCGGCCGCGAACGTGATCATCAGGAATTTGGCGGCGGCGACCAAGGTGGCGGCTTCGGCGGCGGTGGTGACCGCGGCTTTGGCGGCGGCGGTGGCGGCTACGGTGGCGGCGGCGGTGGCGGTGGCTATCGCGGCGGCGGCGGTGGCGGCGGCTATCGTGGCGGCGGCGGTGACCGTGGCGGCGGTGGCGGTGGCTACGGCGGCGGCGGATATCGCGGCGGCGGCGGCGGCTTCGGCGGCGGCGGTGGTGACCGTGGCGGCGGTGGCGGTGGCTATCGCGGCGGCGGTGGTGGCGGCGGCTACGGCGGCGGCGGCGGCGGTGGATTCCGCGGCGGCGGCGGCGGTGGCGGCGGCTTCCGCCGTGAAGGCGGCGGTGGTGGCGGCTTCGGCGGCGGCGATCGTCCCCCGCGCGCGCCCCTCGGCGATCCGCAGGATGGTGTCGTGAAGTTCTTCAACGGCGCGCGTGGCTTCGGCTTCATCACGCCGGACGGCGGCGGCGCGGACGTGTTCGTCCACGTCAGTGCTGTTGAACGCGCTGGCCTGACCCAGCTGGTCGAAGGCCAGAAGGTCAACTTCCAGACGCTGCCCGACACCAAGGGCAAAGGCCCGAAGGCCGTGAACCTCAAGGTTCTCGACTAGTCCTTCAGCCAAGCTGAAAAACGAAGGCCCGCAGGATCGCTCCTGCGGGCCTTTTGTTTGTCCCTCATCCCCCGCTCACTGAAGCGGCATGAAGATCTCGATCTGCGCCGGCGTCCCGTCCGTGCCGGCGTTGTGAACACGATGCCACGGGAAGACGCCTTCCCGCTTCGCCACACGGTGCGCCTGCAGGTAGGCATCCATTTGCGCGTAGGCGGCGCCGACATTGTTGCGGTCACCCTGAACCAGCACGTGCATGACCGGCCCGGACGGCGTTTCACCAACCTGCACGCCAACCACGGTCAGCGGCCGCGCGCCTGAGTACGGGTAGCCGACACGATAGGTCATACGCTCGTCGGTTTGTTCAGTAACAACGCGGGTGAGCGGGCCTGCCTGGGTGAGCTGATACTCGCTCATGAAGCGGCGGACTTGGTCCAAGCCGAGCGCTTCTGCGCGCTCAATCTCGGCTGCATTGTTGCCGGGGACCTCAACGACCGAATAGACGAAGGGCTGCGGGGCCACTTCATCGAACTGCGGATTGAGATCTTCGAAATCGACGTTCGGCAGCTGCTCGGCCAGGGTCTTCAGGCGCCCGAGACCGCTATCCAATTCCTTCTGCACGACGCCGCGCAGGATGAGGTTCATGTAGCGGCACGGAACGTTGATCCAGCCGGCGCCGCACTCGGCGGTCACGGTCCAATTCACGGCGGTGCCGCCCTCGACACGACGCAGCAGCATGTTGGCGTTGAGCGTCGCGCGCTCCCCCATTTCGAGGATGCTCTGGACTTCCTCGTTGTGGACAGAGTCCACGATCGACATCCGGCCCGAACCGACTTCGCGGACATCCGACACCCAGCGCATCGTCTGGCCAGCGCCGGAGTCACCGCTGAACGTATAGTCGGCGTCGGGGTCGCGCGCGTAGTACGGCGACCATTCCTTGGCGATGCGCAGGTCGTTCACCATGGCGAACACCGCCGCGCGCGGCCGCTCCACCGTCACGGTGCGCGTCACCTCAAGCGAATTGGGCAGCAGAAACGTGCCGACGGCGAAGAGTGCGCCCAAGACGAGCGCAATCACCAACAGCAATCCAAGAAACCATCTCATACGCCAGTCCCCGCGCGTAAGCTCAAGGCCTTAGCATTGGCGCAGAATCCTCGCCACGACGCGCCATGCATGCTTGCATCGCGCAGTCCAGCCTCGCGCCTAGCGCGAACCTCTGCATAGATTTTGTACGTCATCACCCAATCCGGACGACGCCCTCCCAACCGGGGATTGGGTTAACACAAGGAAAGCTTCCGCGTCAGCCCACTGCTGCAGATGCTCAGGTGCGTGTGGCGTCCCAGACATCAAATTCATGGGCGATGCAGCGTTCCATCATTTCGCGCCAGACCGGCTCGGCAATGGCCCATGACAGACCTGAGCGCTCGGCTTCCGCCTTCACATTGGCCAGCACCTGATTGATCCGGACCTCGTCGCGCACCACGTCGCGGCTGGGCTTTATCCGGGCCGCGGCGTGCATATAGCCCTGCCGGCGGGTGATGAGCGCGACCAGCATGCGGTCGATTTCATCGACGCCGGCACGGACGTCGAGCATCGTCTTGCAGTCGTCTGGATCGGGCGCTTCAAAGCGGGTCTCCGCTTGGGGCGCCTCGATGCGGTTGAGATTTTTCATGTGGATACCGTGGCGGGAGCCGCCTTCCCCGTCCAGGGGGCGGAGGGCCGCAGGACGCTATGCCCCGAACAGCACCTTCTCCGCCTCGGTGTCGTAGCGGGCGATGCGTATGCCGGTGACGCCGATCGCCGGCAATGCTGCCGAGAAGGCCTGAAAATGCGGGGTCCTATTGTGCGCGGCTATCGACGCGTCATCGGCCCAGCGTTCGAGGATATGAAAAAGCCCCGGTTCGCCGATGTCTTCGCCATAAGAATAGCTGATGCAACCTGGCTCCTGGCGCGTCGCCGCGATCACCGCCGCTGCAGCTTCCTTAAACTTGCCGGCGTTCTCGGGCGCCGTGCGAATAAAGCCTTGAATGATGATCATGGGCCGCTCCTGTTCCCTCGCCCGGCGAATAGGCCGTGCAAGCGCTGGGATCAAGCTGCGGCGCTTCCCATCTCATAGGCTATTGTGACGACTCGATGAGCGGCGCCGACAAACCCATCACGCCTCCGCTGGAGCACCTGCCCGCGGAAGATGCGCCGACGCCTGCCCTGAAAGGCATCGAGGCGATCCGCGATACGTGGAAGCGGTTGCCTATGAAGCCGGGCGTCTATCGGATGATCGGGGCTGACGGCGAGGTGCTCTATGTCGGCAAGGCCAAGAGCCTAAAGAACCGCGTCGGCCAGTACGCGCAAGGCCGCGGGCACACTAACGCGATCTACCTGATGATCCACCAGACTGTGTCGATGGAAGTCATCGTCACGGCGACAGAGACGGAAGCTCTGCTGCTTGAGACGAACATGATCAAGCGGCTTCGGCCGCGCTACAACGTGCTGATGCGGGACGATAAGAGCTTCCCGTTCATCGCCATCCGAACAGACCACGCGATCCCGGTTCTGCAGAAACATCGCGGCGCCAAGAGTTTCAAAGGCAAATTCTACGGCCCATTCGCAAGCGCCGGCGCCGTCAACCGCACGCTGAACACGCTGCAGAAGGCCTTCCTGCTCCGCTCGTGTTCGGATTCCACGTTTAGTGGCCGCACGCGGCCATGCATGCTCTACCAGATTAAGCGCTGTTCAGCGCCGTGCACCGGGCTGGTGAATGAAACGGAGTATGCGGCGCTGGTGAAAGACAGTGTCGATTTTCTCGAAGGTCGCTCTGTCGAGCTGCAAGATCGGCTCGCCGTCGAAATGCGTGAATCCGCCGAGAAGCTTGAGTTCGAACACGCCGCGCGTCTGCGCAATCGTATCCGCGCGCTTGCCAGCGTCCGGGCCTCGCAAGGGATCAACCCACATACTTTCGATGAAGCGGATGTCTTCGCGCTTCACGTCGAAGGCGGACAATCCTGCATTCAGGTGTTCTTCTTCCGCGCCGGACAGAACTGGGGCAACCGCGCTTACTTCCCACGACACGGCGGCGAAGAGACGCCAGAGGACATTCTCGGCGCTTTCATCGCGCAATTCTACGACGACCGCGAACCACCGAAGCTGATCCTCAGCAACGTCGAAGCGACCGATCGCGAGCTGCTCGAAGAAGCGCTCTGCGTGCGCGCCGAATGCAAAGTTGAGATCCGCAAGCCGGAGCGCGGCGAGAAGCGTGAGATTGTCGAGGCCGCGCTGCTCAACGCCCGCGAAGCGCTGGGCCGTCGCATGGCGGAGACGGGAAGCGTCGCGAAGCTGCTCGATGGTGTGGCCGAAGTGTTTGGCCTTTCGCAGCGGCCCGAGCGGATCGAGGTTTACGACAACAGCCACATACAAGGCACGAACGCGCTTGGCGCGATGATCGTCGCGGGGCCTGAGGGCTTCACCAAGAACCAATACCGCAAATTCAACATGAAGGCGGAAGAGTTCGATGGCGACGACTTCGCCATGATGAAAGCGATGATCCGCCGGCGCTTCGCGCGAATGCTGCAGGAGCGCGAAGAAGATACCCCGTCCGCGCCGGCGACGCCGGACGACGCCAGCGGTCACGTTTCGGACGGCGGCGTCGATTTCTCCAAGGAGCGCGATAGCGACGCGCCTGAGACGAAGTTCGGTGCGTGGCCCGATCTCGTTCTGATCGACGGCGGCGATGGCCAGCTCAACGCAGCACTCGAAGCGCTCGATGAGCTTGGCCTCAAAAATCGGATCACTATCGCCGGTATCGCCAAGGGCGTGGACCGGGACGCGGGGCGCGAGCGCTTCTTCATTCCCGGCAAGCCGGCGTTCCGGCTCGACGAGAAGAGCCCAGTTCTCTACTACCTGCAGCGGCTCCGGGACGAAGCGCACCGCTTCGCCATCGGCGCCCATCGCGGCAAGCGCAGCGCCGGCATCGCCAAAAATCCGCTCGATGAAATCGGCGGCATTGGCCCTGCTCGCAAACGCGCTCTGCTCGATCGCTTCGGCTCGGCGCGCGGAGTTTCGCGTGCGGCGCTGGCGGAGTTGGAAGGCGTCGAAGGCGTCAACAAGGAACTGGCGAAGCGCATCTATGACTTCTTCCACGACAACAAACGCTGACGCACCAACGAAGCCGAGCGCGATCCCTACGCTGCTCACCGTGTTTCGCATCGCTATGGGACCGGCAATTGCTGCACTGGTTCTATGGGCCTCGAACGACCTGCATAGCGACCCGCTGCTCTCGGGCTTCATCTACGCGCTCGCGTTCATCATCTTCCTGCTCGCAGCCTCGACCGATTGGCTCGACGGCTATCTCGCGCGCAAATGGAATGCGGTGACGCCGCTCGGCGCCGCGCTCGATCATGCGGCCGATAAAGTGCTGATCACCTGCGTGCTGATCGCGCTCGCTTACGCGGCGTTGCCGATGATGCTGGTGGCGGCGGCGGTGCTGATCCTGGGCCGCGACGTCGCTGTCGCTGGATTGCGCGAAGGCATTTCGGCGCAAGGCAAGTCACTGCCGGTCAGCCAACTCGGAAAATGGAAAGCTGCGGCTGAGATGGCCGGTGTCGGCGCATTTCTGGCGTTCCAATCCGCAGTGTTGCTGGAATCGGCCTTCGGCATTCCCGGCAGCGTCGGCATTGGGCTGGATTGGGCTGCGCGCATCCTCTTGTGGAGCGCGGCGGTGTTGGCGCTGGTGAGCGGCGCGCAATACGTCGGCGCGCTCCTGAAGCGCGATTAGTCCGGGCGGCCGAACTCGATCGTGTTGAGCACGAAGATCGCCACGATGAAAACGCCGATGGCAATGAGCGCAGCCATGAACTTCCCCGGATTCGAAACCTAAGTCCCGGCTCTAGCTGATCCGCCCCACCCCCGCCAAGGGGCTAACCGTCACACATGCTGAACGACTGACAGGAGGTTGAGGTCAGGGTCATGAAACCACGCGACTTTGGTACCGTCCGGCGCACTCCAGATGCCTTTGGCGTCCTGCACGAAGAAGCCGAAACGAGCGAAGACCACGCCCTTGGCCGTCAGCCCATCCACCATTTTCTCGATATCGTCGGTGGTGAAGGCCAGCACTGCGTACGCCGCTGGCGTCACCCCCGGCACCCGCGACACGCGGACATTGGCGTTCTTGCCCTCGAACACGAGTGCGTAGCCATCGTCGCTGACGAACTTGAGGCCCAGCGTATCGCTGTAGAACGCCTTGGCTATGTCCGGCTTCACCGTGCCGACAAGTGCCGTGATGGGTGCTGATCCGAGCATGTGCGCCTCCGCGTTGCGGTGGCGTAGCATGGAGCAAGGCCCAAAACAAAACCGCCGGCCATTGGCCGGCGGTTCGTTTTCTTAGGCGCCTTGGGGCTGGGCCCCGCCCCATCCGCTCGCGGGCTTTTCGTCTTCGTCCGTGACCGGCAGCGCCGGCGTCGGCGGCAGCGGCGTCGACGGCGTGTCTTCCGGACGGTCGAGCTTTTCGCCACGCAGAACCTTCGCGATCTCTTCGCCGTTCAGCGTCTCGTACTCCAGCAGCGCTTCGGCCAAGAACTTATGCTGCTCGGCCTTCTCAGAGAGAATGCGCTTGGCTTCGTTGTAACCTTCGTCAACGAGGCGCTTCACTTCCGCGTCGATCTTCTGCGCGGTCGCTTCAGCGACGTTCTGTGTGCGCCCGACCTGCATGCCGAGGAACACTTCGTCGTTGTTGTCGCCATAGGCGACGAAGCCGAGCTCGTCCGAATAGCCCCAGCGCGTCACCATCATCCGCGCAAGGCGCGTGGCGGCGGAGATGTCGCTGGCGGCGCCAGACGTGACCTTGTCCTTGCCGAAGTGCAGCTCTTCAGCGACGCGACCGCCCATCATGACCGCGAGGCGCGAGGTCATCTGGGTGTAGTTCATCGAGTACTTGTCGCTCTCAGGCAGCTGCATGACCATGCCAAGCGCGCGGCCGCGCGGGATGATCGTGGCTTTGTGCACCGGATCGCTCTCTGGCACTTCGAGCGCGACGATGGCGTGGCCGGCTTCGTGCCAAGCCGTCAGCTGCTTTTCGCTTTCGCTCATGACAAGGCTGCGGCGTTCCGCGCCCATCATGACCTTATCCTTCGCGTCCTCGAACTCCTTGTTCGTGACCACGCGCTTGCCGCGACGGGCTGCGAGCAGCGCCGCTTCGTTGACGAGGTTGGCGAGATCGGCGCCCGAGAAGCCCGGCGTGCCGCGCGCGATCGTCTTCAGATCGACGCCCTGCGCCACCGGCACATTGCGGGTGTGGACGCGGAGGATCTTTTCGCGGCCACCCAGATCCGGGTTGGGCACGACGATCTGACGGTCGAAACGGCCCGGACGCAGCAGCGCCGGATCGAGAACGTCGGGACGGTTGGTCGCCGCGATCAGGATGATGCCTTCGTTTGCCTCGAAGCCGTCCATCTCGACGAGGAGTTGGTTGAGCGTTTGTTCGCGCTCGTCGTTACCACCGCCGAGGCCCGCGCCACGGTGACGGCCGACGGCGTCGATTTCGTCGATGAAGATGATGCACGGCGCGTTCTTCTTGGCTTGCTCGAACATGTCGCGCACGCGGCTGGCGCCGACGCCGACGAACATCTCGACGAAGTCCGAACCGGAGATCGAGAAGAACGGAACGTTGGCTTCGCCAGCGATAGCGCGCGCGAGCAGCGTCTTACCGGTGCCTGGCGGGCCGACGAGCAGCGCGCCTTTCGGAATCTTGCCGCCCAGGCGTTGGAACTTGCCCGGGTCCTTCAGGAACTCGACGATCTCGCCGAGCTCTTCCTTGGCTTCATCGATGCCCGCGACATCCTCAAACGTCACGCGGCCTTTGGCTTCAGTGAGCAAGCGCGCCTTCGAGCGGCCAAAGCCCATGGCGCCGCCACGGCCGCCGCCCTGCATCTGACGCATGAAGAAGAACCAGGCGCCGATCAGCAACAGCATCGGCAAGATGGCGAGCATCATGTCGCCAATGCCGGGGCCTTGCTTCGGCTGCTTCGTATCAACCGTGACGCCAGACGCATCGAGACGCTCGACGACGTTAGCCATAGTGCCTTGAGGCAGATAGGTGACGAAGGTTTGTTTACCGTCCTTCGAGCTGGCGATGATCGTGTCGGCCTGCGTGGTGACCGAAGCAATGGTCCCGCCTTCAACGCGATCCATCAGCGTCGAGTACGGCAGCTCCTGCGCATTGCGGAGAGGATTGTTCCCGCCGCTGATGGCGGTGAAAAGAACGACCAATACCAGAGCGATGACGCCCCAGATAAGCAATGTGCGGATGGGCATTTTTTGATCCGACCTTCTGGTCCGCGCTCCGGCCCGGACGCGGCAATAATTTCTTCAGCAAGATAGGGACCGCGCCCGCCGCTGAACACCCCTTACTGCCATCAGGCGCGTCAAGGGCGGGTGAACGTTTGGGGGATGAATGCGGCGAAAATCATGGTTTCGCACGGTTAATATCTGGAGCGAAGGCGTGCGCGATGCGCTCTGCCGCCAAAGCGCGGAGCCTGAAGCGCCCCTGCATCTGCTCGTACGACCTGCGAACTGAACCATTCTCGAAGGCGAACCGGTATTTGTTGCGCGCTGGAACAACTCGCCAGCCGGGCTCCAGCGCCGTCACCGCAAGACGCCCATCCCAGACCGCCTCGACGCCCTCGCCGAGGCGGAGCGGCGAAAGCGGCGGCGCACCGTCAGCGCGGCCGATCGATGCGCCCAGATCGCGCAGCAGCGTCACGCCCGTCTGCGTTGAACTGAAATCCACGCCGCTGTGCGTCGCGCCGCCATGCGGCCACGCCATGATCGTCGCTTCAAGGCGCGGCATGTCGGTCCACGACGGTTCGCGCGATGAACCTGCGGCCGCCGCCATAAGCGCCGACAGCACACGCGCACGCACATCGCACGGCGCATCCCACGCGTCGCGGAGGATGGTCGTCGAAACGCCAACCTCAACCGCTCTTGAGATGAGACTGAGCGCAGCGGCGTCCAGCGCATCGCTTCGGCGCCTCAGGCGGGCGGCAATCCGAACCAAACGCATAGGATCAAACCCACCCGCCTCCAGCTCCGCCAAACGCGCTCTGACGCGCACGCGTTCGAACTTGGGATTGGTGTTGGCTGGATCCTCGATCCATTCCGCGCGCTGCTCACGAAGATACACACGCAACGCCTCACGTCGCGCGCTCAACATTGGCCGCGCCAGAGCGATGCCGCGTCCCTCGGGCCAAACCGGCGCAAACGCAAATGGCGCAATGCCGGCAAGACCTCGCCAAGTCGAGCCGTTAGCAGCGCGCATGAGCACGGTCTCGGCTTGATCATCAGCTGTGTGGGCGACGACGAGCGTGTTGAGTCCCGCGGCGCGCGCGTGCTCGCAGATCGCCTTGTAACGCTCTTCGCGCGCCGCTTGCTGAGCGCGGTTTGCGCTCTCCTCCCATCGCAAAGTCAGGATGTCGGCACGAACGCCGAGCGCGCTCGCAAACCCAGCGGCACGCTTTGCATCATCTCTGGAGCCGTCGCGCAGCGCGTGATCCACGACCACTGCGCGCAATCGCGGCGCACCGAGTTCAGCCGTCAGCAAATGCAAAAGCGCGACGGAATCTCCGCCACCGGACAGCGCAAGCAAGACCGGCTTATCGCCGGTCCACGCCACCATACGCTCGATCGTTACCCGATCGAGCATGACTTCGTCTTAGCTTGAGCAGTTCGCGGCGCGGGCTTCGCGGGCCGCGAGGTCGCGCACGTTGCGCGGTGCGTTGGGATAGCGCGAAGTGAGAGACGAAAATGCGCCGCAGGCTTGACGAAGCTCAGCGGCATCGTTGTTGCCGTCACGGGCCATGCCGGCGAGCGCCATGCCCAAGCGCACTTGCGCCTCGGGCGCGCGCGGCCCTTGCGGCGTGCGCTGCAGGTACTGAGCAAAGCTTGCGGCGGCATCAGCGTAATTATTCCGCGCCAACAAAGTGAAGGCATACCAGAAGCGCGCGTTCGGCGTCTGCACCACGTTTGGAAAGCGCTCGAGGAAATCACCGAACGCCACTTCCGCGTCGGGATAGCGGCCAGCGGCCAAGTGAGCCTGGGCGCGGGCGTAGAGTTCGTCGGCGGTGAGCAACGGCGCGGCTGACGTTGCCGGCGGTTGCGTTGCGCTGCCAGCGGGTATCGATCCCAGCGTGCCAGTGTTGGCTTGCTGCGCCGCGTTGAGGCTAGTCGGCGCGGGCCCACCTTCGGAACGCTGCTGCGAATTCGGCGTCGTGGCGCCGCCCGCGGGCGCATTGTCATCCGGCGGCGGCGCCGAGAGCGACTGGTTCACGCCCGCGAGTTCGCCAACCATACTGCGAAGGCGCTGAATCTCGCGGTCGCGCTGATTGAGTTCGTACTGCAACCGCTCGTTTTCGGCGGTGGCGTCGGTGAGCTGCTGCTGCAACTCCTCGATGCGATCCTGGCGCGCGTCGGCTGAACCGAATTGCGCCGGCGGCGGCAGTTGGGTTTGCGCCGAAGCTGGCGCGGCGAAGAGAAACCCGGCCGCAGCGATGATCGCCGCGAGCCGGGTTGTTGCCTGATAGGAGGCCGAACGTTGGGTCATGGGAAGGATTCCTAGTCCGCTCGCTCGGGCCAAATTTTGACGCTTAGGAGACCGCGCCGCTTACGATGTTGGTGTGTGCGTTGCGGTTCACACTCCAGGCCTCTTCGTTGGCGCGGGCGTCGAGCGGACGCTCCTTACCGTACGAGACCGACTCAATGCGGTTCGCGGCGATGCCGAGTGAGACGAGATAGTCGCGAGCGGCAGCGGCGCGGCGAGCGCCGAGCGCGAGGTTGTATTCGCGGGTGCCGCGTTCATCGCAATTGCCGGCGACGAGAACGCGAACGTTCGGATACTGACGGAGCCAAGCAGCTTGGCGCTCAAGCACCGAGCGCGCTTCAGCCGAGAGATCGAAGCGATCGTAGCCGAAGAATACGCGGTCACCGACGGACACGCGGAAGTCTTCAGCCGAACCCGGCGTCGGGCCGGAAGGTTGCGTGACCGGCGGTGTTGTCGGGCCGGTCGGGCCAGTCGGTGTGGGTTCTGGACGGCTGGCGCAAGCGGCCAACGAGGCCACAGCGGCCAGTGCAAGAATGGTGTTACGCATTAGGACAATTCTCCCCTAGAAGCGGCGCGTTCGGCGTTCGCCGTACCCCCGGTACAACAATGCGAAGCTTATAGAGCCGGTTCCTAGCCTACAATCGTGTTCCCGTCATGGCAGCAAGGGCGACCAGGCGGGGTCTGAGGCGTCGGTTTGCGTTGGAATCCGGCGTAAATTTCGCCCTGTAAGGTCAACAGACCAGAGCTGCGGGCCTTGGCCGCGCCCTTCGCGGAAGAACATAATTACGCGACCGTTCGGTGACCACGTCGGGGACTCGTCGAGATAGCTCTCGGTTAAGATGCGTTCACCTGTCCCGTCAGGGCGCATCACGCCGATCGCGAAACGCCCGCCGCTTTGGCGCGTGAAGGCGATGAGATCGCCGCGTGGCGACCAAACCGGCGTCGAGTAACGGCCCTCGCCGAAGCTGATGCGGCGTTGACCTGAACCGTTCGCCGCCATCACGTAGAGCTGCGGAGAACCGCCACGATCCGAGTTGAAAACGATCTGCGATCCATCAGGCGAATAGCTCGGCGATGTGTCGATCGAAGGATGGTTGGTGAGGCGCTGACGCGCGCGCGTGCCAAGATCCATTGTGAAGATTTCGGAGTTTCCGTTCATGTCGAGCGTGAACACGATGCCGTTGCCGTCCGGACGGAAACGCGGCGCGAAGGTCATACCCGGGAAATCGCCCAGCACTTCGCGGCGGTTGGTGTTGAGGTTGTAGAGAAACACGCGCGGCGCGCCGGTCTCGAAGCTCATGTAGGTGAGCACGCGCGTATTCGGCGCAAAGCGCGGCGTCAGCACCATCGCGTCCGGGCCGGTCAGGAAGCTTGGATTGGCGCCATCCTGATCCATGATCATCAGGCGCTTGATACGGCGCGTGCGCGGACCGCTCTCCGATACGAATAGGATCTGCGTATCGAAATAGCCGCGCTCGCCGGTGAGCTGTTCGTAGATTTGATCAGCGATGCGGTGTGCGATGCGCCGCCAGCCATCCGGCGTGCGATCGATCTGGAACGCCGTCACCTGGCTTTCACCGAACACATCCCACAAGCGGAAGACCACGCGGATACGGCCATCGGGTAGCGGTTGCACTTCGCCGCAAGCGAGCGCTTGCGCATCGATTATTTTCCAATCGGCGAAACGCGGCGGCACTCCACAGTCCTGTATGCGCTCGATGAACGCGTCCGTGCCAATCGGCCGAAAGAGGCCAGAGCGATCGAGATCGGCGCGAACGACACCGGCAATGTCGCGCCCCACCTGCTGCGCCGGGGCGCTATCGCCAAGAAAATCGATTACGGCGATCGGCATCGGGTTCAGGTGACCCTGATTGATATCGACCTGAACGCGATCGGGCTGCTGCGCCAAGCTGGGCGGCGCAAGGAACGTCACGGCGAAGACCGCAAGCAGCGAAGCGAAGAGAGTTTTCATCAGGCGCATCGGCGTTGCCTCTGGGTGCTCAGTTGGTCACTGGAATAAATCGGAAACGTAGCCGCGCCCAGGTGTCGTAGTGCTCGCCGACAACCGGGTCAGTAGCGAATGGGTACGGGTCACAAGTGGTCACCGCCCGTTGCGCATTTTCGACGGCGACGCGCATGGGCGGATCAAACGTGTAATTGGTCGGGCTGATAACGCGCGGCGGCCCACGGAGGTTGCCATTGCGATCAAGATCGAACTCCAACACCACAATCAGGCGTTCGGGGTCCGGCTGATCAAGCGGCATCCGCCAGCAGCGCTGCAGATGTCGACGCGTGAGCGAGATGACGCGATCTTGCATCGCGACGCGCTGTTCCGTGCCAAGCCCTGCGCCCTGCTGATTGCGATCGGAGCGCTCGCCTTCGTTGCGTTCGCGCCCGGGCTGACGCTGTTTGTCGATCAGACCGGAAATCGAGGAAAGATCGAAGCTATCGTTGTTCTGGCGCGGGCGCGTCGGCGCCGGTTCGGGGGAAGGCGCCGGTGTCGGCTCCTCCTCCGATGGCATCTCCTCCGTCGGGGAGACCTCTTCATCCGGCACGTCTTCGGCGAGCGCGCGGACATTCGACTCCGCGGCGACGTCAACAATTTCAATCGGCACGACCGAGCCAATGGTGGGCGTCAGCGTCGAGCGAGCTTCCCAGGCCAGCATCGTCAGCATGACGAAGCCGATATGCCCGATAACGGAAACGGCGACACCGGCGCGCATCTCACTCCTCGCGCGGTCGCGTATCGGCCCTACGGGGGCCTTCGCGCGTGTCGGTGACCAGTCCAAGATTGCGGAAGCCAGAAGACGACAGCCGCGCCATCACGTCTGCGACCAAGCCATAATCCGCCGTCGCGTCAGCGCGGATAAACACGCGTCGATCATAGCCCTCCCGCGAGATGGCGCGCATTTTCGCGACGAGTTCCTCGCGAGTTACAACGCTTTCCTGGACGTAGATCGTGCCGTCCTCGCGGATTGTAATCGACAAGGGATCGGTTTCGGTCGGCATCTGCTTAGCGTCAGTGCGCGGCAGTTCGACCGGCACGCCGACTGTAAGCAGCGGCGCCGTGACCATGAACACGATGAGCAGCACCAGCATCACGTCCACGAAGGGCGTGACGTTTATCTCACTAACGCGTCCGCGCCGCGCCGAGCTGCGCCGGCGACCGCCGCGCTTCGAAGAAGCGGCCAGACCGCCCGCCATCAGCCGCGCTCGCTCAAGCGGCGCGAGAGGCGCGCGGCAACTTCGTCGCTGAAAGTTTCCAAGCGATCGCCAAAGCGATCGAGGTCGCCGGTGAACTTGTTGTAGAAGATAACCGCCGGGATGGCGGCGACCAGACCAAGCGCCGTGGCGAAGAGCGCTTCCGCAATGCCCGGCGCGACGACCGCGAGATTGGTTTGTTGTTGTTGGGCGATGTTGGTGAAGGCGTTCATGATGCCCCACACTGTGCCGAAGAGTCCGATGAACGGCGCCGAGGCGCCGACACTGGCGAGCACGCCCATGTTGCGCGAGGCGCGGCCCATCTCGCGCGCAATCTGCGCCTGCATCAAGCGGTCAACGCGATCGAGCATCAACTGCGCGTTCTCGCCGCCCGTTCCGGTGCGGCGCGCTTCGCGCCATTCGCGTGAGGCTGCAGCATAGACGCGCGCTAGCGAGTCACGCGGACGGTCAGCGCGATCTTCCATGTCGTCGAGCGAACGGCCAGACCAAAACTCCCGTTCGAACTTGCGCGCGTTCTGCTCGAGTTCGCCAAACTGCAGCCACTTGTCGACGGCGATCGCCCACGACCAAACCGAAGCCACCGCCAGGATCAGCATCACCCCCTTCACGACCGGATCGGCCTGAAGGAACAGGGTGAAGATCGTGATCTGCTCTACGCCGGATTCCATGCTCGCTCCCGCTTTCGCGGCCCTCGTTTCAGCCGCGTTTCCCCACACGGTCTAGAGCCGTATGAGTTTGTCAAAAGCTGGACGCCGATGGCTCTAGAAATGGCTTAAGCCGTTCCAAAAGCACCACTGGCGGTTTCTTGGCCCGACCCGTGAGCGAGATGCAACAGACTTGGACCTTCGCGGTCACCAAGATCTCGCCGGATTTCTCCAGCGTCTGCGAGATGAAAATGCGGGGCCCACGCATTGTTTCGAAGGCGGTTTTCACCAGCAAGGCGTCATCGATGCGCGCCGCTTTCAAGAAATCGAGCTCCATCTTGTTGACCGCGAATGCGGTCGGATCGGCGGCCGCGGCGAGCTCGTTATGGTGAATGCCGGCGACGCGAAGAAAATCACTCCGCCCGCGCTCGAAGAAACGCAGATAATTGGCGTGATAGACGATGCCGCTGAAATCGGTGTCCTCGTAGTAAACCCGCACCGGCAGGTGATGGATGCGGCCCACGAAACGGCCAGCATTGGGGGCGTCGTCGCTCATGGTCGTTCCGATACACGATCGCGCGGCAAGTTAGAACAGCGCCGCGATCGCTGCCGCGCGAGCGCGGATTTCCGGCACAGCGGTGGATTCCCAGAATGAGCCGACGGTGATTGGTCCGAGGGCATAAAGGCTGCCCTGACTCTGCCCGCGCGCGTCGAGTACGCGCGCATCTCCATCGAGGTCGAGGCCCACGCCCGATGGGTGCGCGCGTGCGAGGCCGTCCATCAACATTTGCTGGATCAACGGATCGGTCGAGCGCGTGAGATCGAGATTTGCGCCGGTGCAATTGACCACCGCAGAAAGCTCCAACCGATGCCTCACCATGCTGCCGCGCTGACGATGATAAAGCTCGATGACGCGTCCTTTCTTTTCGGCGGCCACCACCTCACCGGCCAGCACGCGAAGCCTGCCCTCGCTCTGCAACGCCTGCGCTCGCTCCGCGATTGCTGGCGCTGTCCGATGGCGGTGGACATCCCACCACACGCGCAAATGCCGCAAAAACCGGCGTTGTTCCTCAGTATTAAGCGCTCGCCAAAGTACTGGCGTCGTCTCGCGCATTCGATCGACCGCCAGTTGCCAGGGCTCGCCGCGCTCGGCCATTGCGCGCACTTCGCGGCGGAAATCATGCAGTGCATCGCTCAGTTTTGGCGGCAAGTTCAGTGGCGCGGCGGGCGCCGGGCGCGCCGGATCGAGATGTATTCGAGGCGCCTGTCCGCGGCGCGATAGCGCATAAATGGTTTGCGCTTTGGAGCGCGACGCCAGCGAGAGCGCGACGTCGATCATCGTCAACCCAGCGCCGAGTAGCAATACGTCGCCGCGGCCAATCCTTTGCAGCGCCTTGCGATCCCAGGGATCAAGCACCGGCACGCCCGCGTCCATTAAGATGGCGGGCGACGGCGAGACAGCCTGATTGCCCAGAGCAAGCACAACGCCGTTGGCTTCGATCGTGTTGCCTGAAGCAAGCGTGACATGCCACCAGCCTGAACCGGCGCGACACGCCACAGCCTCGCCCCGCACCCGCTTTAGTCCACCGCCAAACATCGCTGCGCGCTCAGAGCGCCTCAGCACGTTCTGCAAATAGGCGCCGTACTGACGGCGGGTCGCGAACGCGGTTGGCTCGGCGCGGGCTTTGTCTTTGATCCAGTGCGCGAAGTCGTCCGGCTTGTCCGCGTAAGCGCTCATATTGGACGCGCGGACGTTCAAGAGATGCGCGGCGTCCTTGGTGCTGTAGGCAAGGCCAGTCCCGAACTGATCACGCTCGATCAAAGTAACGCGCGGCGCGTTCTTGCGGCGCACGAGCGCTGCGGCCGCTGCCACGCCAGAGAAGCCAGCGCCGATGACGATGACGTGCTTGCGCGTCATCGCTTGGGTGCCCCCGGGCTTAACTCCCTTTGCGTCACACCGACCCCTTTGGCCGGCCTTTGGCGCGGCAAGCGGCCATTTTGCCCGCCCAATACGGCATAGCTTAGCCGTTTCTCCGGTCGGCAGGCGTTGACATGCAACCTTTTGGTTGCCTATAAGGTCATGTGGACACCGAAGACGAGGCCGTCGACGGCGTTTTCCGCGCCCTGGCCGACAAAAGCCGCCGCGCCCTGCTCGACACGCTCTTCGCGCGTAACGGGCAGACGCTCAGCGAACTTTGCGAAGGCCGCGGCATGAGCCGCCAGGCTGTGACCAAGCACCTGGTGATTTTGGAGAACGCCAATCTCGTAGCGAGCGTGAAGCGCGGCCGCGAGAAGCTGCACTACCTCAACCCGGCGCCCATCCATGAGATCGGCGAACGCTGGATCTCCAAATACGAGCGAACCCGCCTCGAAGCGTTGTTCGACTTGAAGAAGGCGTTGGAGAGCGACAATGGTGAATGACGGCGACGAGCGGATTGTGCCGCCCGACCTTGTGTACGTGTTCTTCATTCGGAGCACGGCGCAGCAAGTCTGGGATGCGCTCACCTCAAGCGAGTTCACGACGAAGTTCTTCTTCGGTCGCAGCGTCGAGAGCGATTGGAAGCAAGGCTCGCCATGGAAGATGGTGATGGCCGACGGCACGCTCGACGTATTCGGCGAAGTGCTGGTGAGCGATCCGCCGCATAAACTCCAGCTCACCTGGGACGTGGATTGGGGCGATGAACCCAACCCACCGAAAGCCGCAATAATCACTTACGACATCGAGCAAGCCGGCGACGCCGTGAAGCTCACGATGACGCAACACACCACTAGCGCCATCCCCCGCAAATACATTCAGGCCGGCGCCCAAGGCTGGGCGATCATTCTCTCGTCGCTGAAGAGCCTGCTCGAAACCGGCGAACCTCTGATCGTGAAAATGGAGCCGCCGAAATGAGCGCGGCTCCTGACAAAACTTCAATGACAACACAAAGGTGGGCAAAATGAGCAAACCGGAATTCGTCTACGTCATCTATATCGGCGCGCCGAAGCAAAAGGTGTGGACCGCCATCACAACCGGCGAACACACGAAAACGTTCTGGAAGCGCTTCGTGAAGTCGGATTGGAAAGTCGGCTCGCGCGTCGAGTTCATGTATCCGGACGATCAAACCAAGCTCAGCCACGACGGCGAAGTGCTGGAAATCGATCCACCGAACCGCTTGGTGATGACGTTCGATCTGAAGCCGGAAGGCATCGACGAGAAGCCGTCGCGCGTGACGTATGAGCTGGAAGAGCACGAACTCGGCACCAAATTCACCGTCATCCACGAAGGCTTCCCGCCGGACAGCAAAGTGCTGCCAGGCATCTCCAACGGCTGGCCGCGCATTCTCTCGAGCATGAAGAGCTACATCGAGAGCGGCAAACTCGGCTGACGCAAGCGTTGCGAACGGCCCCAGTTGACGCTGGGGCCGTTTTCATTTGCGGCGCACGCGCTATGTATCGGCCATGAGCGAGACCGCCGAACAACCGAAGCTACAAATCCGCGTCATCCCGGTGACGCCGCTGCAGCAGAATTGCTCGCTCATCTGGAACGAAGCGACGAAGAACGCGGCGTTCGTTGATCCTGGCGGCGACATCGATCGCCTCATCGGCGCGCTCGAACATTTCGGCCTCACGCTCACCCGCATCTGGCTCACGCACGGCCACTTCGATCACGCCGGCGCCGCGGCTGAATTGCGCGAACGCACCGGCGTCGCCGTCGAAGGCCCGCATCGCGACGATCAATTTTGGCTCGATCTCATCGAAGAAGGCGCAAAGCGCTACAACGTCGCCGGCCTGCGCAACGTCACGCCTGATCGTTATCTCGAAGATGGTGAGACGCTTGAGTTCGAGGGCGTGACCTTCACCGTCTCGCACACGCCGGGCCATACGCCAGGCCACGTTGTCATCCACAACGCGGACCTGCGCATCGCCTTCGTCGGCGACGTGCTCTTCGCCGGCTCGATCGGCCGCACCGATTTTCCGCGCGGCAACCACAGCGATCTCATCCAATCGATCACGACCAAGCTCTGGCCACTCGGCGAAGACATCGCCTTCGTCCCGGGCCACGGCCCGACCTCAACGTTCGGCCGCGAACGCCAGAGCAATCCGTTCGTCGCCGATCGCCTCACCGGCTACGCCGGCGCGCCAACAGAAGCGCCGGACATCGGCGAGCAGCGCACCAGCAAGCGCTACACCTAAGCGAAGATCGCGACGGTCTGACGCCCAACCGCGAGCAACTCTCCGCTCGCGCTCCACATCGCCATGTTCTGCAGCGAATAGCCCTCGCCCGCGTGTTCGCTTGACGCCCACAGCAGATGCCAACCGGCAAGGCTCTGCGGGATGTGCGCGATGTCTACAGTCCACGTCATAGTGCTGATCGGCGCTGACTCGGGGAACAGAACCATGGCGGCCGGCGGCAAACAATCGGCGATCGCGAGCAAAGCCGTAGTTGGATCAGCGCCACCCGTATCGAGGAAGCGTGTCCACGTCGAAAACTCTGGACGCTCAGCGCTCATGTCGAAGAGTCGCGCGCCCGCGGCGAGCCGCGTCTCGAAATTATTCCAGAACCCCCGCCGTGTGTTGCCGCCTTCCTTGCGAAACGAGCCGACCTCATCAGGCGTCGGCACACGCGGCATCGGCAAGAAATTGTGCGCGACCTTGCTCTCGCGCGCCGCGCCAAACACGAACACCGCCCGCGCCGCCGGCCCCTCTTCGCTGAAGCACTCCGCCGCGATCAGCGCGGACGAACGCCCACGTCGCAGCAATGTCGAGGTGAAGCGCAAACGGCCCGACGCTGGCCCTATGAACGTCAGCTGCGCCGAACGCAGCGGCCCAAGCCCGTCATGCCCGCGCCGCACGGCCTCATACGCCAACGCCGCCGTCATGCCGCCATAGAGCGTGCGTCCCTGCGACCAATCCTCGGAGGCCTCGATGGCAAACCCATCGCCCTCTGGGATCAATGTTTTCACAACTGCGCGCAACGAAGTCATCGCTTTGGTATGCCTCAGGTTTTTCCCCGTGGCATCGGTGCCGCCACGTCACTCCGGGAACCTTTTATGAGGGCCGGCCGTTGCGATCCGGAAGAATTCCGCTAGCGGAGACCGCAATGCTTGAACTCGCCGCGATCATCGCCGTTTCAGCCGTCGTGCTGACCTTCGTTACCGACGCGACGTCGGACACGATGAAGGTCGCGCGCGCTATGAGCCGCCGCAAAGAGAAAATCCGCGTCGCCGATCATCACTAGGCGCACAACGCCGCGCGCGATGCTAAGCTCGCATCATGGCGCAAACACCGCACGAGCGCGCCGAAGCTGAACTCACCAAGCTTGGCCTCACATTCCCCGAAACGAGCGCTGGACCAGCATGGATCCCGGCGCGCGGGCTTTATATGCGCAAGAAAATGTTCGCGGTGTTCGGCGCCAAAGGAGAGCCACGCGACGCGCTCACCCTTATCATGAAGCTTCCGATCTCTGCCGAGATGGCGGAAGACCTGCCATTCGTGCGGCCGTCGCGCGGCTGGTACAAACAGCACAATTGGGTCATCGCCCACTTCGGGCCAGACGACGACATTTTTGCAGAAATGGAGACGCTGAAAGGCTGGCTGAAGCAAAGCTATGTGGCGGTCGCGCCGAAGAAGCTCGGAAGACTGGTCACTCCGCCGCTGCCTGAAACATAGTTCATATAACATATATTGACTTTTGTTACTCGCTGGCCGATATGGCTCCCCATCAAGGGAGCACACACATGCGCACGCATCGCCTCGGCAAATCCGGCCCAACAGTTTCGGCCATTGGCCTCGGGGCCATGGGCATGTCCGATTTCTATGGCCCGGCCGACGAACAGGAATCCGTCGCCACCGTTCACGCAGCCATCGAAGCTGGCGTCACGCTGATCGACACTGGCGACTTTTACGGCATGGGTCACAATGAGATGCTGCTGCGCGAAGCGCTCAAAAGCGTGAGCCGCGACAAGTATCTGCTCAGCGTGAAGTACGGCGCCCAACGCGGCCCCAAGGGCGACTTCCTCGGCTTCGCCTCCGATCGCGCCGCAACCAAAACCGCCATCGCTTATTCTCTGAAACGCCTCGGCACGGATTACATCGACATCTACCGCCCCGCGCGCGTCTCCCCGCTTGTGCCGATCGAAGACACGATCGGCGCCATCGCCGACCTGGTGAAGGAAGGCTACGTGCGCCACATCGGACTTTCCGAAGCTGGCGCTGACTCGATCCGCCGCGCCCACAAAGTGCACCCGATCGTCGATCTCCAAATCGAATACGCGATGATCACGCGCAGCGTTGAGCGCGAGATCCTGCCAGTGCTGCGCGAACTTGGCATTGGCGTCACCGCCTACGGCGTGCTTTCGCGCGGCCTCATTAGCGAAAGCGCGCTCGGCGGCGGTTCGATCAGCGGCTTCCGCGCGCACTCGCCCCGCTTCCAAGGCGACAATCTCAATAAGAACCTCGAACTCGTCCGCGCCCTCAAAGCGATCGCAGACGAGAAAAGCTGCACTGTCGCGCAGCTGGCCATCGCCTGGGTCGCCTCGCGCGGCGACGACATCGTGCCCCTGATCGGCGCCCGCAAGCGCGAGCGTCTTGCTGAAGCACTTGGCGCTGACGCCGTCACGCTCACGCCCGAAGACTTCAAGCGCATCGATGCCGCCGCCCCGCCGGAGGCCGTTGCCGGCACACGTTACGCACCCGAGCAGATGGCCATGCTCGACAGCGAACGATGAGGGAGGCATCACTCAGCGCGTGAGCACTGATTCAATCAGAGACCGCATCCTCGATGCGACCGTCGAAACGCTGCGACGCCACGGCCCCGCCAAAACGGGCGTCGTGGACGTCGCGCGCGCGCTCGATATGAGCCACTCCAACGTCTACAAACACTTCGCATCGAAGAGCGCCCTCTTTGATGCTGTCGCCGAACGCTGGCTCGCTAACGTAATGGTGCCGCTTTCGAAAATCACCGCAGATAAGAAAACGCCCGCGCCGAAGCGCTTGAAGACTTGGCTGCGTACGCTCGCCGAGACCAAACGCAAAAAGGTGTTGGACGATCCGGAACTGTTCGCGGTGTACCACTCGATCACGCAGGACTCACGCGAGGTAGTCGCCGCGCACGTCAGTCATCTGCTTGAAGAGGTGACGCAGATTTTGCGCGACGGCGTCCGCGAAGGCGCCTGGCGCGTCAGCGACGCGAACAAGACGGCGGGCGTAATTCTAAGCGCCACATCGCGCTTCCATCATCCAGCGATGGTCGCGCTCGACGAGGGCAAGACGGATTTGAAACAATTGGATGCGCTGAGCGACCTGCTGATCGCAGGCCTTTCGGCCTAGCCACTTCATTTGTTGCGGCTGCAAATGGTCCCCCAGCACGCGTCGCGGCCCCTGTTTCCAAGGGCCGCGAGCGAGCGTTAGGCCGGATCGCCCGTCACGTCGCGAGCAGGTTCGTCAGGCGTTGTTCGCTCAGCTTCGCTGCGCAGTATGCGCGCCAGGAGCGCTGCACCTTCCGGCGTGTTCTTCAGCGCCTCAAGCATGCCGCCGATGGCTGTGCCCCCGCGCGGCGAGATCAGGCTCATCGCATCCTGCACGCCCTGAACAGTCTCGCCGGCGTTGGCGATCACTTTCACATCGGCTTGCGCGATGGCTTTCGCCTGCTCGACGCCAACTTCGGTGTAGGCCTCCACGCCGCGGATCGAGACCAAGTAGGCTTGGTAGCCCTGGTTCGAACCGATTTCGCGTGCGAGTTCGATCTGCGCCGCGACAGGCGCCAGCTGCAGAGCCTTCTCAGCATCTGCCTTGGCGTTACCTTCGACGCGGATGCCTTCAGCCGCCAACTTCGTCGCCTGCAGATCGCCGTCCGCACGCAAGATGGTCGTTTCCTTGTCCTGCGTAGCTGCAACGACTTGCTGATCTTTGGTGATTTCAGCCTGACGCATGGTCGAAACGCGAACGACCTGCATTTCACGCTCACGCGTGACGGCCGCTTCGGCCTGCACTTCTTGCGCCGCCTTCTCGGTGGCGATGCCAACCTGCTTGTCCTTCTCAGCCGTGCGTTGACCGACGACCTGTTGCGCTTCCTGTTCGCGCACTTCGACTTCCTGGCGCGCAGCAATTTCAGCCGTTTGCGCAGCGCGCATGTTGTTGGCGACCTCGATGCGGCTGGTCATCTGAATGTTTGACGCCTTCATCGCCATGATGTCGGCGATGACGCGTGAGCCTTCGGCGTCGCGAACGTCCATAAGCTCCATATTCTTGACCGGCTCGACGCCCCAGTTCGCCAGTTCAGCCGCAACTTCTTGCGTGAATTGAGCGCCAAAAGTGGCGCGATCGACCATGATCTGGTGGATGTCGTGCGTCGCTAGAATTTTCCGCGCCGCGCCTTGCACGATGAAGTGCAATTGCGCGACCAGCTCTTTCATGTTGGCGATGCGCGCCGCGGCGACGTTGGTGTCGGCGATACGGAAGAACGCCGTCAGATCCAGCCGGAACGGAACGCGATCTTTGTCGTAGGCTTCATAGCCCGACAGAGAGAGTTCGAAGTTGTTGACCGGCAAGATGATGCGGCTCACGCCGATCAGCGGCGCCCAGCTCGGCCAATTATAATAGACGTTTCCCGCCTTCTGCCCCGCGCCGTACGAGGTCGTCTTGCGCCGCGACTGCACCGTGTGGACCATGTTGGTCGGCACCACCACACGCAGCAGGATTGAGATGATAATGAAAGCGGCAACCAGCACGCCAAGGATCGTGAGCAAGGACGTGTCGGTGACAACGTCGAGCAACTGAGACATCTCGCCTTTCCCTCTCGCCATTACCTCAAGCGTTTCGCCGGCAAATGGTCTACCCATTTGATGTAGGAGCCGGCGCGGGCGCTTTGAGATGTGGCGCGCCGATTTCGCGCCAAAATCGGACGCCACCCCGCGAGCGCCGTTATAACGAAACAGTGCAAGCGCCACGGCGCGCGCGAAAGGCGGGACACGATTTTGGCGAATTGTGCGACTCGGAAACGGAGCACCGACGCTGGTCGGAGCGCTTGGGTCGGAGGCGTCCGCCGACACCAGCCCCACATTGCGCGTGCAATCAGGTGCGATAGTTCGTATCCATAACTCCACGTACCCGCGATGACTGAGACGATTGCAGCAAAGGGCTTCGACTTCGCGTTCGATCCAATTTTGGTGATCGATCGCGCCGGCATGATTCAATTCGCGTCGGGTCAAATCGAAGCGCTGACTGGACACCAGCCGGATGAGCTGCTCGGCCAGCCGCTCGCCAGCCTCTTGCCGCCGAGGCTGAAGGAATTCTCGGTGCGGTTCTTCTCCGAGTACTTCGCCGGACCGACCCCGCGCCACGTCGGCACGATGCACCCGCTCTATCTAGTTCACAAAGACGGCAGCGAGCGCCGCTTCGAATTTGGACTCAACGCCTTCGAGCACGAAGGCGCGACCTACGCGGTCTGCAACGTGCGCGACTGTTCGGCGCGCGCCGAGCCGTCCGTCGCCGAGAAGAGCGCCATCGAACGGCTGGAGTCGCGCCTTCGCACGGTGCTGACGGACCTCACGCTGATCATTCAGCACGCGCCCGCGGCGATCGCGCTGCTGGATCGCGACATGCGCTACATGCAAGCGAGCCGCCGTTGGCTACAGGATTACGGTCTCAGCGGCGACATTATCGGCAAGCGGCACGACGAACTCGTCGCCGACATTCCGGAACATTGGCGCCAAGCCTACGCACGCTGCCTCACCGGTGAAGTCATCAGTAACGAGGACGATACGTTCGTCCGCGCGAGCGGTAAGGTGGAGTTTCTGCGCTGGGAATTCGTGCCATGGCGCAACGTCGAAGGTGCGATCGGCGGGCTGATGATCTTCAGCGAAATCATCACGCAACGCAAACTAGCCGAGCTCGCGCTGCTGAAGAACCAGGCCATGCTTGAGACCATGGTGGTTGAGCGGACGGCGCAGTTGGAGCGCTCGCGCGACGAGGCCTTGCGCGCCAGCGCCGCCAAGACGCGTTTCATCGCCGGGATCAGTCACGACCTGCGCCAGCCTCTCCACGCCGCCACCTTGCTGATGTCTGCCATCGCAACACGTGTCCCATCCGAGGTTGCGGAGATTTGCGAGAAAGCAGAGACGGCCCTCATCGACGCCGCCGAAAAACTGAACGGCTTGCTTGACACCTCGCGGCTTGAGGAAGGGGTTCTGCAGCCGCGCATCGAGACGTTCTCGCTCGGCGATATGCTCACGCGCGTAGCGCGCGCCCATCGGCCAACGCTCGAAGCCAAGGGGCTCCAGCTCAAACTGCTCCCCTGCAATCTTTCGGTCGCGTCCGACCCCCTGCTTCTGGCGCGCATCGTCGACAACTTCTTGTCCAATGCGATCAAATATACCGAGCGCGGTGAAATTGTTATCGGCTGTGAAATCGAGGGCGAGACCGCGCGCATTTTCGTCAAAGACACCGGCGTCGGCATCGACGCCGATAGCCTCGAACGTGTGTTCGATCCCTACATGCAGGTGGACAATCCCACCGGCGACCGCGACCGAGGCTACGGCTTGGGTCTGGCCATCTGCCGCACCGTCGCCGACGCCCTGCACTGCAAGCTCGGCATAGAATCCACGCCGAAGCGCGGCTCGACCTTCTCAGTCTCCGTGCCACTCGCAAACGAAGTGTGCATCGGCGCACCCGCCGACTAGATGCGCCTCCGCCGCTGGATCATTGCCACAAACACGGCAATACTCCTCGATCATGGCGCCCTCGATCCAACTCACGCGCGTAACGGCGGAGCACGGCGGGATCGTCGCGCGCCTAATGCAATTCTATATCTACGACTTCACGGAACTACTTCCGCCCGCGAAAATTCCCGACCTAGAAGAGACGGGCGACTTCGGCCCGTATCCAGACCTCAGCGTCTACTGGAGCACCGTCAATCACACTGCGTGGCTGATTCACGCGGACGGCAAGCTTGCTGGCTTTGCGTTGCTAAACGATCACTCGCACCTCGGCCGGCCGGTCGATTTCAACATGGCCGAATTTTTTATCGCGCGTCCCTCTCGCCGTCGCGGCGTCGCGCGCGCGGCATTTCATCGATTGCTGAACATGCACCCAGGCACGTGGGAAGTTGCGATCGGCGCCTGCAACAAGCCGGCTCAAGGCTTCTGGCCGTCCGCGATCGCCGCGGCAAATGTTTCAGATCTTGAGACACTAGAGGGCGACAGAGTCGCGTGGACGGGTCCGATCCTACGGTTTCGAGTCTAGCGTCGCGCGAACCCTTCACTTCTCCCCGAACAAGCTTCCGCTGCTCGGCGGCGCGCTTGGCGGCTTCTTGCCGAGGCGCTCATAAGCCTTCGGCGCAGCGACACGTCCACGCGGGGTGCGCATGACGAAGCCTTGCTGCATCAGGTAGGGTTCGATCACATCCTCGATCGCATCGCGCGCTTCGGCGAGCGCGGCTGCCATCGTATCGACGCCAACCGGGCCACCCGAATAGGTCTCCACCAGAGCATGCAGATAGCGCCGGTCGAGCATGTCGAGGCCGTCGCCGTCGATATCGAGCCGCTTCAGCGCATTGTCGGCGACCTTCGCGTCAATCGCGCCATCGCCAGCGAAGTCCCGCACGCGGCGCAGCAGACGCACGGCCACGCGAGGCGTACCGCGCGCGCGCTTGGCAATCTCAAGCGCCCCTTCCGGCGTAATCGGCACGCCGAGTTTGTTTGAAGCTCGCGTCACGATGCCGAGCAAATCGTCCGGCCCGTAAAAATCCAAACGCACCGGAATGCCGAAGCGATCGCGTAGCGGCGTGCCGAGCAAACCCGCGCGGGTGGTGGCGCCGACCAGCGTGAATGGTGCAAGATCGATGCGCACGCTGCGCGCTGACGGCCCTTCGCCGATGATGATATCGAGGTGATAATCCTCCATCGCCGGATAGAGGATTTCCTCCACTTGCGGCGCGAGGCGGTGAATCTCGTCGATGAAGAGCACGTCGCGCGGCTCAAGATTGGTCAGCAGCGCAGCGAGATCGCCTGCGCGCGCGATCACCGGGCCAGAAGTGGAGCGGAAGCCCACGCCAAGTTCGCGCGCGATGATTTGCGCCAGCGTCGTCTTGCCGAGACCTGGCGGGCCGAACAGCAGCACGTGGTCCATCGCGTCGCCGCGATTGCGCGCCGCGTCCACGAACACTTTGAGATTGGCCTTCGCATGCGGCTGGCCGACGAACTCGTCGAACCCCTGCGGCCGGAGCGCGCGGTCGGCGCCCTCCCCGGGCATGCGGTCAGCGGTGACGATGCGTTCTGCTTCGGCCATGGGCATTTCCTAGCTCGATTCGGGTTTCCGGATTGTTCCGCACGGCGCCTGTGGATAAGTCCAAAAACGAAACGTCGGCTTTTGGGACAGGACTTCGTCCTCCGGTCAGCGCCGCTTACGGCCAAGCCTGAAAGGACCACCCATGCACTACATGTTTCTGACCTCCAGCGCGGAAGCCGGCCTCGTTCCGCCGCAACGCATGATCGACGAGATCGAAAAGCTGACCGAGCGGGAAATGGCGGCGGGCCGCATGATCGCCCGCGGCGGCCTGATGCCAACGGCCATGGGCAGCGCTCGCATGGAATCGCGGCGCGGCAAACTCAAGCTGACCGACGGCCCCTTCACCGAAACCAAGGAAGTGCTGGGCGGCTTTGCCATCTTTGAGTTCGCGACGCGCGAGGAAGCTCTCGCATCGCTCGAAAGCTTCATGGACCTGCACCGCACGCATTGGCCCGAATGGGAAGGCGTCTGCGAGATGCGGCCCATGTTTGGCTTCCAAGCGAGCTAGCTCGCTTCGTATTGCGCAATCAGCGCATCGAGATGGCGGCGCTCTGGCGCAAGCTTGGTGAAATACTTCACACTCATCCAGCCTGCGCTGAGCGCCAGCGCGCCGCCCAGCACGATCGCCGCGCTTTGCATCTCATGCGGCGCCATTTTGCCGGTCGCGACGATCTGGTTGAGCAGCACATAAAGCAGCGGTGCGAACGCGATCATGGCGGCGCCAATGATGAGGATACGCAGCCGCGCCGCCGAATTGTCGGCCCGCAGCGCGCGGAATGTCTGCAGCAATGAGCCACTTGGCCTCGCCTTCGGCGCAGCGCGTTGAACGATCACGAAAAGTACTATGAACGGGATCAACGCGAACGGAATGAGCCCCCACTCGCGACTAAGATCAATGGCGTCCACTTGGCCGGTCAGCATATCAACGCCCATCAGCCCAAGCGGGATGATCAGCATCACGCCTGCGAACACCAGCATCCGGCGCAGATTTGATTCGCGCTGTGAAAGCTCCGCTTGCGCCTCCGCCATCACATAAGCGCTGGCCGCTGCACTCGGATTGTTGCCGCTCGACGCCCAGGCCGCCTGCAGTGCTTCATAGTTCATGGCGCTTGCTCCGTGAGTTGCGTGAGTTTTTGGCGCGCCCGCGACAGCCGTGCGCCGACATTGGTTTCCGAAAGCCCGTGCAGCGCCGCGATCTCCGCGTAGCTCTGACCCTCAAGCGACAGCAGCACGAGCGAGCGATCCAGCGGCTCTAACTGGCGAATGGCGGCGTAGAGCTTTTCCAGCAGCGGATCTTCGCCGCTCACCTCTTCAACATGCAGCCGCTGATAATCATCAGCGTGCCGCCGCCGGCGCACTTCGCCGCGCCGCCAGGTCAGCGCACAATTGTGCGCAACCCGAAAGATGAAGGTGGTCGGCGCGCTATCACCACGAAACGCCGGCGCGGCACGCCAGACCGCGATCAGCATCTCCTGCAACAGGTCTTGCTGATCGGCGCCGCTCGCGAAGGCGCGGGCCACGCGATGAAGCACGCCGACGTGCTCACTCACCCAGGTCTGAAAGCGATCCTCGCCCACACGCCCTCCTAAACTCACTGCCTTAGACGGCAGCCGGGGCGCGTTCCTTACACTAGCGGCTGACTTCCTTGAGCGCGGCGCGGATCAAATCCGGCGCCGGCGCGTCCGCTTCGAATTGCTTGGCGGCCGAGGCCACAGCGCGTGCGGCGCTTGATTGGTCGATACCGAGATTGACCAACGCCGACACCGCCTCCGCCCGTGCCCCGCTAGCAGACGCTGGCGCTGCGCCGTTGGCCGCCCGAGGCACCGCCGCGCCAAGCCCAATGAAGCCCTTGGGGCCGCCTTTGCCTGTCAGTTCCGTCGCCAAGCGCGCAGCGAGTTTCGGACCCACACCATTAGCGCGCGCGAACGCGGCTTTGTCTTGCAGCGCAATCGCATCGGCGAGCGTTTCCGGCGGCATCGCATCGAGAATGCCCAGCGCCACTTTGGCGCCGACGCCCGGAATAGTCTGAAGGTGCGCGAACCAGGCGCGCTCCTCTTCCGAGGCAAAGCCGAAGAGCCTGATCGCGTCCTCACGCACGTGCGTCTCGATAAAGAGCCGCGCCGGACCACCGACCTGAAGCCGCGCCAGCGTCCGCCCGCCCGATTGCACGACATAGCCAACGCCGCCGACCTCAATCAGCGCGGTGTCCTCGCCCACCGCCGCCACAACCCCACTCAACGACCCGATCATTCTGACCTCTCGCGCGCAGTATCGACGGATTCGGGGAGCGATCGGAAACGCCCGGGAACCGCCAACCCCCCGGAACAAGGGGGGCAAATTCCCATTTGCGAATTACTCTCACGCTGACGAGAGGTCGCAGCTCGTGTTACTGATTCCTCACGAGGGCACTGGTTTTTGCGAGCAACTCGCAACAATCAAAAATCGGGGGATTCATGTCCGATAAGAAAAAGCTGAATCGGCGTTCTTTCATGTCGCGGATCGCCGGCGGCGCGCTCATCGCGGGCGGGGCCACAGCAATGATCACCGGCAAAGCCGAAGCCCAGAACTATACTGGCCGTACTGACAACGACTCCGGCAGGTACGCTGACCGCGGCGGCTACGGCCGCACTGGCCTGACCGACAGCGACAGCGGCAATGGCGCCGATCGTGCGGGCTACGGCCTCGGCGGCAACACCGGCGGTCGCGGTCGCACCGGCCTGACCGACACTGATTCCGGCGGCAACGCCGACAATGGCGGCAACGGCCGTGGCGCGACGCGTCGCAGCCCGAGCGGCATCACCGACGGCGACAGCGGCTCCGCCGCCGACCGTGGCAACTACGGACGCGGCCCGCGCCGCAACTGGTAAGTTAGGCTCATGTCGCACGAGCCCTGGCTCGTAGACCCGCTCGGCTACCTCATAGGCGCCGGGCGGGAAGACGAGTTTTTCGCGCGCATCTACGAACGCGAGGCGCTGATCGTTCATCACGAAGCGCCCGAGCGTTTTGCCGGCCTGATCTCGCTCGACGACATCGACCGCATCGTGACGACGCTGGATCTGCGCGAAGGCCAGTTGGCGCTTGCGAATGCGGCCTCGCATGTCGATTCAGACGCCTATGTCGACGAGGCGAAATTCATCGATCGCGGCGCGGTCGCGGATCATTATCGTCGCGGCTCGACCATCATCCTGAACCAGGCGCACCAGTTCGACCCGTCGCTAGCGCGGCTCTGCCGTGGTCTGGAGCACGTTTTCTCGTCGCACGTGCAGACCAACATCTATCTCACGCCGCCGAATGCGCAGGGTTTCCGCACGCACTACGACAATCACGATGTGCTCGTGATCCAGGTTGAAGGCGAGAAGGCCTGGCGACTTTACGACATGCCAATCAGCACGCCGTTTCGCGGCGAGGGCTTTGAGCAAGGGCGCTACGAGCCGGGCGCTCTGCGTCAGGAATTTGTGCTGAAGCCAGGCGATTGCGCCTACGTCCCACGCGGCCTCATGCACGACGCGCAAACCTCAGGCGACAAACCTTCGCTGCACATAACTGTCGGCCTCATCACCCGCACGTGGGCGGATTTGATGCTGGAAGCAGTGTCGGAAGCTGCACTCCGCTCCCCAGAACTGCGGCGCAGTCTGCCGCCTGGTTTCGCACGCGCCGACTTCGACCGTGAGAAAGCGCGCGCGCATCTTCAGACGCTAATGCAAAATCTCACCACCGAGGTGAAGCTCGATCCCGCGCTTGATCTGATGGTCGATACGTTCATTCGCTCGCGGCCAGCGCACAATCGCTCCGCAGTGCTCGACATCGGCGATTTCACGGCCGCCGATCGCTTTCAGGCGCAGCCGCGCACACCCTTCCGCATCGCTGAAGACGGCGACGACGTGGTGCTGATCTGCGCAGGTGGCGAGCTTAAGTTCGCGCCCGATCAACGTCCGGCGCTGGAATTGGCGTTGAGTGGTCAGGCGTTCGCGTTGGCTGATCTCAAGATAGACAAAGCCGAGGGCCTGGTCTCCACACTGCTGGCCTACGGGCTCATTGTGCGCGCCTAGGCGCGTCCCGCCGCTCTCGGAGTGCGGCTCGTCTCATTCATGTTGAGCCTCTGGCATGCAGCGGCTGATTCCAGCACAAAGCGCCAGCTTTCCAGGGGACCAGATGACCATGTTCACGCGCCGCGCCGTTTCCGCCTCTTCGCTCGCCCTTCTCGCTGGCTGTGCCACAGGAACGAGCGGCGGCGTTCAACCATCACGCGGACGCGCCGCCATCGGCGCCTTCGGCATCGACATGACGGCGATCGATCCGAACGTGAAGCCGGGGGACGACTTCTTCCAATACGTCAACGGCACGTGGTTGGACTCAAATACCATTCCGGAAGACCGCACCTCGTGGGGCACCAACGAAATTCTCAGCGTAAAAGCCGAGCACGACGTACGCACCATCATTGAGGAAGCGGCGGCGAGCGGTGGCGCACCGGGCTCCAATCGCCAAAAGATCGCCGACTATTACAACGCCTATCTCGATCAGGACGCGATTGATGCGCGCGGTCTCGAGCCAATCCAACCCGCACTCGCGCAGATCGCCGCGATCAACACGCATGAAGATGTGGTGCGGTTCGTCGGCTCGCCGGGCAACGGCGTGTCGTTCCCGATCGCCATCTATATCGGCCTCGACGAACGCAATCCCGATCGCTCGCTGCCGCAGATGACGCACGGCGGTCTCGGCTTGCCAGAGCGCGAATACTATCGTCGCGACGATCGCCAATTCCCTGAACTGCGCAGTGGTTACGAGGCCGCGTGCGCCGATATGCTCGAACGCGTCGGTCAAAACGGCGGCGCGGCGAAAGCCGCCGGCATCATGGCGCTGGAGCGCCGCATCGCCGATCTGCACTGGCCCGTCGCCGATCGCCGCGAACGTGAGCGCACCTACAATCTGATGACGCGCGTGCAAGTGCGCGCGCTGGCGCCGCGCTTTCCATGGGACGCCTACTTCGCCGCGCGCGGCCTTTCAGACCAAGACGAGATCGTCGTCGGCGAACTGAGCGCCATGGGCCCGCTGGCGGAGCTGGTGGTCGCAACACCGGTGGCGACGTGGAAGGATTATCTCACCTGGCACTATGTGCGCGCGCGATCCGCGGTGCTGCCGCGCCCCATCGACGACGCCGTCTTCGATTTCTACGGTCGCCAGCTCAACGGCCAGCAACGGCAGCGCGAGCGCTGGCAACGTGCGATCCAATCAGTGAACGGCACGCTTGGCGAAGCGGTTGGCGAACTCTACGTGCAACGCCACTTCCCGCCGGAAACCAAAGCGCAGGCGCTAGCGCTGGTAGAAAACATGCGCCGCGCATACGGCGAACGCATTGACCAGTCACCCTGGATGAGCGCCGAAACCAAAGTGCGCGCGAGAGAGAAGCTCGCAACCTTCCGCCCCAAGATCGGCTACCCGGACCGCTGGAAAGATTATTCAGGCTTTGATGTCCGCGCCGGCGATGCGTTCGGCAATCAGCAGCGTTACGCAATTTGGGATTGGCAGAACGATCTGAACCGCCTCGGCCGCTCGAGCGACCGCGAAGAATGGTTCATGAACCCGCACTCGGTGAACGCTTATTACAATCCGCCGTTCAACGAGATCGTCTTCCCCGCCGGCTATTTGCAACCGCCGCTCTTCGATCCAAACGCCGATCCTGCCGTGAACTACGGCGCCATCGGCGGCGTCATCGGGCACGAAATGGGCCACGGCTTCGATGATCAGGGCGCCAAGTCCGACGCGCACGGCGTGCTGCGCGATTGGTGGAATGAAGATGACGTTCGCCGCTTTCGCGACGTGACGGATCGTTTGGCCGATCAATACTCGCAGTTCGAGCCGCTACCTGGCTTGCATCTAAACGGTCGGCTTTCTCTCGGCGAGAACATCGGCGATTGCGGCGGGCTGCAAGTGGCGCTGCACGCGTACCGGATCTCTCTCAACGGCGCCGAACCACCAGTGCTCGAAGGCACAACCGGCCTGCAACGCTTCTTCATGGGCCGCGCGCAGCACCGTAAACAGCTGCAGCGCGAACAGGCTTTACGCAATCAGGTGATGACCGGCCCGCACTCGCCCGCGCGCTACCGCATCAACGGGCCAGCGCGAAACATGGATGCCTGGTACGAAGCGTTCAACGTGCAGCCGGGAGATGAGCTCTATCTGCCGCCCGAAGAGCGCGTGACAATCTGGTAGCTAACGCGCTTCGCTCGTGGCGCGGCGTTTGAACCCGCCATGGGCTGCGTGGCAAAGGGCAACCCCGAGCGCGTCGGCAGCATCTGCCGTCACCTCGCCTGCGGTAGGCAGCAAGCGGCGAACCATGAACGCGATCTGGGTCTTGTCGGCCGCGCCGGTGCCGACGACTGCCTTCTTAATCGTCGTCGGCGCGTACTCCGCAACAAGCAAGCCGCGGCGTGCCGCGGCGGCAAGCGCAACCCCACGCGCCTGGCCCAGCGCGAGCGCGGCGCGTGCGTTAGAGTTGACGAACGTTTCTTCCACCGCCGCCTCGTGCGGCTGATATTGTTCGATCACCACGCACAGAGCCTCAAACAGATCATGCAGGCGCGACGCGAGCTGCTGTTGCGGCGGCGGCTTGATAACGCCGTGCGCGACGTGGCTCAGCCGCGAGCCTTCGCTGGCAACCAGCCCCCACCCGCACCGATTAAGGCCGGGATCGACACCGAGAATGAGAATGGCGGTCATGTCTGTTGCCCGTGTTCGGCCGCAGCCGCGCGCGCATCGAGCGCAAGCCGCGCCGCGACAGCTACGTAGATGATCCAGAAAATGTTGTTGGCTTGTAGCGCGTGGCTTTCGCTCAGTGTGTAGAGCAAGAATGTCGCCAGAAATGCCGGCGCCCAGAGGCCCGCTTGAGTCTGGATCACGACGCCTACGCCGCGCGACAGCGTCGCCAAGAGCTGAAGCGCGAACAAAATGACGCCGATACGCCCGACGCCAAGCGCGAGTTCGAGCCAGCTTGAGTGCGCCGAGGCGACCTGCCAAGCCACGGCTTCACGAACCCAATAGGCAGGCCCATCATCCGGCAGCCAGAACGCGTAATAGCCGTAGCCAAGCCAAGGCTTCGCTTCCACAAACCGCGCTGACGCTTCCCAAATATCAGTACGGCCGGTCAGCGTCAGGTCGCGGCCAAGCGCAGCCACGATCAGATCTGGCGCCAGCACCACCATCCCGATACCTGCCACCAAACTCGCGCCAACAAACGCGCCTGCGGCGATCGTGTGGATCGGCCCGCGCCGCACGAGCGCGCAGAACCCCATCACGCCAAGCCCAAGCATTGAAGCGATAAGCGCCGTCTTCGAGGTTGATAGCGCCACCAGCACAAACGCCGCGACAGCGCAGGCGGTCCAAAGCTTTCGGCGCTCCGGCGTCGCAATCGCCGCCGCGGTGCAGATCGCGACACCAAGCGCCATGATGCCGCCCAACGTGTTCTTGTGCGTCCACAAACCTGACCACGCGCCCGGATGCTCAAACGTCATGCGGCCAATACCTGGCGCAAGCAGGCCAAGTGCGAACGAGCCAGCAATGAGTACGACGAAGCCGCCTGCGAGAACGTTGAGCAACGACTTCCAGTCGTGACGCCACGCAAGATAGAGGCCGAACGCCATTGTCAGCGCCAGCCAAACCGCGCGCCGCACCGTCGCGCCGCTATCGATCGACCATAGTGTTGAGATCGCCGCGAGTGCGAGCAAGCCCATCAGCAGCGGCGTCGCGCGCGCCGCGCCCCACGCCTGCGCGCGATCGCGCCACACCACCCACGCCAGAAATGCGTAGACCGGCAGAAAGAAAATCCGCGCATAGCCCGGCGTATCGGTGAGCCCCTGACTCTGCGCCACAGCCGCAAACAGTGGCTCGGAAAACTGCGCCAAACACAGAGCCGCGGCCAAAGGCTCCCAGCGCGCGAAAGCGGGCGCTGCAATGCTAGCGGGAGCGTGCGCGAGGGACATCACATTAGCCCTGCGCTCAATCCCTTGCCAAAGCGCTAACCCGCCGCCAGCATGCCCGAAACGACTGGGGATTTTCATGGGCAATCGGGTTCGGGCGCTGTTGATGGGCGCGCTTCTGCTGTGTGGCTTCGCTGGCGGGGCGTCAGCGCAAACAGCAAGCCAAGCGCAGCGCACGCAAGCGCGAGAAATCTACCAGCGCATCATTTCGTTCGACACCTCGGTCGACGGCGCTCAGACCCCGGCGATGGCGGAGTACCTTGCCGATCTATTCCGCGCGGGCGGCTTCGCAGCGGAAGATGTTCACGTGCTCCCGCTCAACACCACGGCCGGTCTTGTGGTGCGCTATCGTGGCAATGGCTCGGGCGGGCGCCCAATTCTCCTGCTTGCGCACATGGACGTCGTGCCGGCGTTGCGTAGCGATTGGGAGCGCGACCCCTTCACGCTTGTTGAAGAGAACGGCTTCTTTTTCGGACGCGGCACGATCGACAACAAAGGCGGCGTCGCGCAACTCGCCTCGACGTTTCTTACGCTCCGCGCCGAAGGTTTCGTGCCAACCCGGGATCTGATCATCTGGTTCTCTGGCGACGAAGAAACCTCTGGTGCAACGACTGAAGCCCTGCTTGCTCAGCACCGCGCTCTACTTGGCGAAGCCGAGTTCGCCTTGAACTCCGACGCCGGCGGCGGTCAGCTCGACAACAACAATCGTGGCATAGCCTATGTCGTGCAAACGGCGGAAAAGACCTACGCCAGCTTTACTTTCACCGCGCGCAATCCCGGCGGCCATTCCTCGCAACCGCGCGATGACAATGCGATCTATGATTTGGGAGACGCGCTCCAGCGGCTGCGGGCTTTTCAGTTTCCGCTGATGTGGAACGACACCACGATCGAGAGCTTCCGCAACGCCTCGCGTGTCTTCCCGGGCAACGAAGGCGCAGCGCTACGGCGCTTCGCCGAGAACCCGGGAGATCGCGCGGCCGCACGCACACTGTCGCGCAATGTTTCCCTCTCCTCAATGATGCGCACGACCTGCGTCGCTACGATGCTGGCCGGCGGCCATGCTGAAAACGCACTGCCTCAATCCGCCAGCGCGACCGTGAACTGCCGCATCTTTCCCGGCGTCGCTGTAAGCGATGTGATGGCGGAGCTGCGCGCGATCGCCGGCAATAAGGTCGAGGTCACGCAACTCGGCGCTGCCAATTCTAGCGAAGCCTCGCCCTTGCGGCCGGACGTGATGCAGGCCGCCGCGCGCGCCGTGCGCACCAATTATCCGAACGCGGTGATGTCGCCTTACATGTCGGCTGGCGCCTCAGATGGGCTCTTTTTCCGCGCCGCAGGCATTCCGACTTACGGCGTCGGCGCGATCTTCATCGGCGACAACGACGATTTCGCGCATGGGCTGAACGAGCGCGTGCCGGTCGACAGCTTCTATAACGGCCTCACGCATTGGCGCGTGTTGTTGACCGAGCTCGCGGGCCCGCAATGAAGCGTTTTCTCTTCGGACTAGCAGCGCTGGCGTTTGCGCCACTGCTGATGGCGCAAACGCCGCCGCCGGCCACGCTGAGCGATGCGGCGACTCCGGTTCTCGCGCCGCAGCCAGCTGAGTTCAGCACCGAGCCACAAACCGCAACAGGCGCCACAGCGCTGCTGACGCAGCAAGCCGATGTGATCGGTGTCGTGCGCGTGGATGCGCCAGTCGCTGGATCGATCCCGGTTGGCAATGCCTCAATCGCGCTTTCGCTCTCACCAGGCGCCGAACTCTTCCCGGTGCTGCTGCAGCAACGCCGCGAAGTACGCCTCTTCTGCACAGCGCAGGTGCAGACGACGACCTACAGCCCGATCCGCCCACCGCTGATCACGCGCACATGCCTAGCGGACACCAATTCCGACCGCATCTTTGACTATCTGGCCTATATCCAACTCAACGTGACGCCGACGCGCGCCGTCAGCGGCAGTTGGGAAACGCCAGCGACACCGCACATCAGCGGTGGCGCCGTCACACTATCCACGAACCCGATTGCCTCGCCTGTCCCCTACACGCCGCTGCAAGAGCATCGCTTGCCGCCAGTGACGCTAGAACTCACGGCCCGCGTCATCGGCGACGTTGCTATCGTTGATCTGCGCTCACGCGAGGGTGATGTGAGTGTGGCAATCAGCGATCAGCGCGACTCCACGCCGGCGGCCAGCATGCCGCGGACGCTCACCTTCAATGGCGCGCAGGTGGAGCTGCAATCGCTGCAAGACGGCGCGCTGACATACCGGGTAATGAGCGCGATCCCGACAGATCAGCCGCTCATCTTCCGGCCATCACGCCGTTAGGCCGACGCCGCTTCCGCGGTACCGTGGCAATATTTGAACTTCTTGCCTGAGCCACATGGGCATGGCGCGTTGCGTGAAACCTTGCCCCACGTCGTCGGATTGTGTCGATCGAACCCTTCTGGCGCGAGCGGCGGCGCATCGCGCATAGCCATTTCGTTTTCGCCGGTATCCGGGTTTTGGTGGATCTCGTAGGTCTGCGTCGGCGCGCGCGGCGCCATAGCGGCCTCGTCGGCCTGGCCGATTTGCAGACGCAGCAACATCCGCGTGATCGTCGTACGCAGATCCAACAGCATGCGCTCGAACAGCGTGAATGCTTCGGTCTTGAACTCGTTCAACGGATCACGCTGCGCGTAACCGCGCAGGTGAATGACTGAGCGCAGGTGATCCAGGAAGCTCAAGTGCTCGCGCCAACGCATGTCGACGACGCTGAGCAGAACTTGTTTCTCGACCGCGCGCAGACGTTCCGGGCCAAGCATCGCCGCCTTCTGCGCATAGGCCTGATCGACCTCACGCGTCAGCCGCTCGATGATCTCTTGCTGTGCGATACCTTCTTCGGCCGCCCAGCGATCGACCGGCGCATTGAAGCCGAAGATTTCTTCAGCTTCGACCATCAGTTCAGGCGTATTCCACTGCTCGGGGTAAGCCTTCTCCGGCATGTGCCGCCAGACCAGCTTCTCGACCACGTCGTGGCGCATGTCCTTCACGATCGGCGCGACGTCAGCGGTGCGCATGAACTCGATGCGTTGCTCGAAGATCGCCTTCCGCTGATCGTTGATGACGTCATCGTACTTCAGCAGGTTCTTACGAATTTCAAAGTTGCGCTGTTCGACGCGTCGCTGCGAGGTTTCGAGCGCCTTGTTCATCCACGGGTGGATGATCGCCTCGCCTTCCTGGATGCCCAGGCTGCGCATGATCGCGTCCAAACGCTCCGCTGCGAAGATGCGCAGCAAATCGTCTTCCAGGCAGATGTAGAATTTCGACTTACCGGGGTCGCCCTGACGGCCGGTACGGCCGCGCAACTGGTTGTCGATGCGGCGGCTTTCGTGGCGCTCAGTGCCGAGCACGTAGAGACCGCCCGCTTCCAGCGCGACGCGCTTCTTCTGCTCAACATCGACCGTGATCTGGCGCTTCAGCTGCGCGATCTGATCGGGCGTCTCGTCGCCCTTCAGCGCCGCCTTCAAACGCATATCGACGTTGCCACCGAGTTGAATGTCGGTGCCGCGGCCCGCCATGTTGGTGGCGATCGTCACTGCGCCCGGCACGCCGGCCTGCGCAACGATCTGTGCTTCCTGTTCGTGATAGCGCGCATTCAGCACTTGGTGCGGAATGCCGCGTTGCTTCAGCATCGTCGACAAGAATTCGGACTTCTCGATCGAAACGGTGCCGACCAGGATCGGCTGCTGCTTGCGGTGCGTCTCTTCGATGTCGGTGATGACGGCTTTGTATTTCTCTTTCGCCGTCCGATAGACCTCATCATCCACGTCGATGCGCTTCACCGGCCGGTTGGTCGGCACTTCGACGACGTCAAGCTTGTAGATATCGCCAAATTCCGAAGCTTCCGTGGAAGCTGTGCCGGTCATGCCGCCGAGCTTGTCGTAGAGGCGGAAGTAGTTCTGGAACGTGATCGAGGCCAGAGTCTGGTTTTCCGGCTGGATCTGAACGCCTTCCTTGGCTTCGATCGCTTGGTGCAGGCCTTCAGAGAGACGGCGACCAGCCATCATGCGGCCTGTGAACTCGTCGATCAGAACAACTTCGGTGTCCTTGACGATGTAGTCTTTGTCGCGCGTGAACAGCTTGTGTGCGCGCAGCGCCTGGTTGGCGTGGTGAACGATCGTGATGTTCGCCGGCTCGTAGAGCGAGCCCTGCAACAGACCACGCTCGACCAGCATCTCCTCAATCCGCTCGGAGCCGATTTCGGTGAACGTCACCGAACGCTGCTTTTCGTCGTGCTCGAAGTGCTCCGGGCGCAGCAGCGGGATAATCGCGTCGATCGATTTGTAAAACTCGCTGCGATCTTCGGTCGGGCCGGAGATAATGAGCGGCGTGCGCGCTTCGTCGATCAGGATCGAGTCGACTTCATCGACGATCGCGAACCGGTGGCCGCGCTGGACCATCTCGCCCAGCGAGTACTTCATGTTGTCGCGCAGATAGTCGAAGCCGAACTCGTTGTTGGTGCCGTAGGTGACGTCCGCCGCGTAGGCCTGGCGGCGCTCGTTGTCATAGAGGCCGTGAACGATGACGCCGACGCTCAAGCCGAGGAAGCGATAGACCTGCCCCATCCACTCGCTGTCGCGCTTGGCGAGATAGTCGTTCACCGTAATGACGTGAACGCCGCGGCTCTCGAGCGCGTTCAGATAGGTCGGCAGCGTCGCGACCAGCGTCTTGCCTTCGCCGGTGCGCATTTCGGCGATTTTGCCCTGGTGCAGCATCATGCCGCCCATCAGCTGCACGTCGTAATGGCGCTGCCCGAGGACGCGCTTGGCCGCCTCGCGGACCGTCGCAAAGGCTTCCGGCAGCACCTCATCAATCTTGCCGCCCCGCGCCAGCCGGTGGCGGTACTCACTTGTCTTGTTCCGGAGCGCTTCGTCCGAGAGGGCCTCGAAGGTCGGCTCCAGCGCATTGATGCGCTGAACCATCGGCTTCAAATGGCGCACCTTGCGCTCATTCACGGAGCCGAAAATCTGCTTTGCAAGGTTCAGCATTGGCACGTTCTAATGGTTAAGGCGCCGCTTGGGAGGGGGCGCGGGGAGGAGCGTCTAGTGCGTTGAGTTAATTGACTTTTTATCGACCCACTGACGCGCGTTCGCGTGCGAAAACACCCTCGACACGTGCGCTTGCGAGACTTAAGAGCGGCCCCTGGGCGTGTCAATGCGGCCCAAAATGCGGGTTCTTGGGCGCAACCCTTGCACGCGACAGGATCAGGAAAGCAGAACGCATGGCCACGCTGAAGCGTCCCCTTCTCTCGGCGGTTTTTTTTGCTGCGGCGCTGATGCTCGCCAGCTGTGGGCTTGGCCGCGACTCTAGCGGTGACAACCAAGGCGGCGCCGACCCGATCGTTGCGGCCACCGTCAACGGCCGCCCGATCTACCGGGAAGACGTCCGGACCTACGCCATCACGCGGGGTTGGCTCCAGCCCACCCAAGATTTGACCGACGATTCCGCCGAATTCGCCATGGCGCTTGAGGCGCTCGTTCAGGCCCGGCTGTTCGCCATGGAAGCTGAGGCCCGCGGTCACGACCGGCGCACCGAAATTCGCCGTCGCATCGAAAACGCGCGCGAATGGGTGCTCGCGAATTCGATCTACGATGAGATCGAGACGCGCGCGACCGATCCCGAAGCGATCGAACGTCTCTACCAGGACTACGTCTCCAGATCCGGTCAGAACGAAGAAGTGCATTTGCGTCAGATCGTGTTCCCAACACGAGAAGCCGCCGATCAGGCCAAAAGACGGCTAGATCAGGGCGAGCGGTTTGAGGTGATCGCCTTCGAACAAAATACCAGCGGCGATGGCGGCGACCTCGGCTTCAATGCCCTAAACGACCTCCGCACCGCCGTGCGCCAAGAAATCGAAAGCAGCACGGTCGGCAATCTGATCGGCCCGATCCAGCTCGAAGACCGTTGGTACATCTTCCACTTCGTCGACCGCCGGACGATCGGCGGCGAAAGCCTTGCCACCTTGCGCCCGCGCATCATCGATTGGCTGCGCTATCGCGAAGTCGCGCAGTTGGAAGAGCGCTTGTCGCGCGACGCCCGCATCGAGGTTTTCAATCAGCGTGAAGAAGGCATGGAACCGAGCGGCGAGGTCACCGAGCCCGACGATGCGCGTCCCGTGCCCACCACGCCAACAACGCCGGCGCCGGACGTCAACGCGCCACCCTTCCCGTTCCCGATGGGCGCTGGCGGCGCGCCGCCGCCGAACCCGGTTCAGCAAGCGCCCGCACCCGCCGCGCAGCAGCAACGCCCGCCCGCGCAGCAGCCAGCGCAACAACAGCGCCCGCCGGCACAGCAGCCAGCCGCGCAACCGGCAGAGCAGGAAACGACAGGCGGCACGGAATAAGGATGTTTGCTGAGACAGCGAAAATGGCGTCACCCTGAGCCTGTCGAAGGGCGACGCCACGCACCGCTCTTCGAACGCGCCAAGCTGCGCACCCCCGCCCAATCGCCGCGCATCAGCGCTTCCTTCTTGGCGCGGGTCCACCCCTTGACGCGTTTCTCAAACGCAATGGCATCGTCGATGTTCGCGAACTCATCGGACCACAAAAGTTCGAATGGCTTGCGAGAGGCCGTATAGCCGACCTCTCCGTGATAGTGCTGATCAAGCCGTCGCTCGATGTTTGACGTCACGCCCGTGTAATACGAGCCGTCGGCGCATCGGAGAATGTAGACCCACGAAGGCATGGGTCACCGTGCGCCTGCCTTCCGCCTTCGACAAGCTCAGGCTGACGCAGGAGGGTGGCAATCGGCGTTCTAAACGCCAGCGTTCAAATTGGCGTCATACTGAGCTTGTCGAAGGACGACGCCACGCACTACAGCGGAGGCGATGAAACCCGATTCCAGCATCAGCCCGCTCGCTCCCGCGAGCTTTCCTGACCTCCCCGCCATCGCCGGCATCGAAGCCGCGATCGGCCGCGCCGGCTTCTACAAACACGATCGCCCAGATCTGCTGCTCGTCCGCTGCGCCAAAGGCACGAAGGCCGCGGGCGTATTCACCTCTAACGCCGTTGGCTCCGCGCCAACCGGTTGGTGCAAGCAAGCGCTCTCCGCCACGCGCGGCGGCGCACGCGGACTTCTCGTCAACGCCGGATGCGCCAATTCTTTCACCGGCCCCGCCGGCGACGCTGCCTGCAAACGCTCGCTCGAAGCCGCCGCTGAAAAACTTGGGCTTGAAGCGCGCGAGATGCTCTCCGCATCCACCGGCGTCATCGGCGTCGTGCTCGACGATTCAAAGATCGTAGCAGCGCTCCCCAGCATGGAGCTCGCGCCAGTGAGCTGGCCCGAAGCCGCTGCCGCGATCATGACCACCGACACCTTCCCCAAAGGCTCAGGCGCCACCTGCAAGATCGGCGACGTCGAAGTGCGTATCGCCGGCATCGCCAAGGGCTCGGGCATGATCGCGCCGGACATGGCGACTATGCTCGCCTTCGTCTTCACCGACGCCGCGCTCTCGGCGCCGATCCTTAAGACACTGTTGCGCCAGGAAACCGAAACTAGCTTCAACTCGATCACCGTCGACGGCGACCGCTCCACCAACGATTGCGTGCTGCTCTTCGCCACCGGCCAATCAAACGTGCCGCCGATCCCGGACGCGAATGACCAACGCCTCGCGGACTTCCGCGCCGCGCTCAGCAAAGTGCTCGCAGATCTCGCCATCCAGATCGTGCGCGACGGCGAAGGCGCAACAAAGCTCGTCACCGTCAATGTCGAAGGCGCCGCCAACGACGCTTCGGCAAAGGCAATCGCCCGCACCATCTGCGAAAGCCCGCTCGTAAAAACCGCGATCGCCGGCGAAGACGCGAACTGGGGCCGCATCGTCATGGCCATCGGCCGCAGCGATCAGCCGGTGAAGCGTGAGATGATCGGCGTCCGCTTCGGCTCCCTCCACGCCGCCCGCAACGGCATGATCTCCGACGACTACGACGAAGCCGCGATGAGCGCCTACATGAAAGGCGACGAACTAGAAATCAGCGTCACCGTCGGCCCCGGCCAAGGCCGCGCAAAGATGTTCACCTGCGACCTCACCAAACGCTACGTCGAAATCAACGGCGACTATCGGAGCTAGGTCCGATTTTCGCCCATTCGCGCCATTAGCGCGACACGAGCGAGAGCCGTGAAGTAGCCGTCACATGGCGGGCGGCAGCGGAGAGCCCCGCCAAAACTGAAGTATAATAGCGCAATAATCATTGTAACGCTTGTTTCATTCAAGTCGCCCACGGAGGCTTTGCTTGCTGGGCGGGGTTCGACATCGTGCACAATCAGACAAGCGGATTGCTTGAGGCGCTGCCGATTAGGCAGCTGGAGCAGGTACTCGACCAACTGAGCAACGTGTCCTTTTGTTTGAAGGATTGCGACCTGCGCTATGTGGGCGCGAATGCTGCGATGGCGACGCTCTGTGGCGTATCGAACCGTTCAGAAGTGCTTGGATCACGAGCCGATGCCTTCTTCGACATGACGACAAGCGAATGCTGGGAGGCGCACGACCGCGCTGTACTTCGAACGAGACGCCCGTCCCGCCAAGTGATGGCCAAGGCAGTACCCCTCCAAGGACACCATTCGTGGTTGCTGATTGGACGCTGGCCGATTTTAGGCGACTTCGGTGAGCTTGCCGGAATCGCGGCTATCGCCGAGCGCCTCGAACTGTCGGATCGGAGGGAGCAAACCTACCGGAGAGTCGCCGAGGCGTCACAGCTCATTCGCTGCAATCTGGACGGACTTATCGACGTGAGCGACCTGGCCGCACGCTTTTGTGTATCCGTGTCTCAGCTCGAAAGGGACTTCGTCTCGGTCTTTGGGGTCGGACCGCGCCGGCTGTTCACGAAACTGCGCTTGGAACTGGCGGTCGATCTACTGGGTGAAGAACGATCGATCGCCGACGTGGCACACGCGTGTGGCTACAAGGACCAGAGCGCCTTTGCGCGGCAGTTCGGCGCTACCTTTGGGATGTCGCCGTCGAAGTATCGCAGCACGAAGCGTGAGTACGCATAACGCGTACCTCGGTCTCAATCCGTCACTTTAATTGGGACGACACTGAGCGCCAGCCACTGCGCGCCGACCATCCTTGCGCGAAATGTCTCGGTCGCAAGCCGGCATAATTGCACATAAGTGACAGCGAAGCGCCTTCGCAGAATTAGGCAGTTTTCAGCATGTTTCGCGGCCTTTCGGGGCAAGACCGGGTTTCCCACACGCCGTTAGTTTAGGCGTGAGGGCGCGAGACCCGCCACTGCAAAGCGAAACTCTCCAAGGCTTCGAACCCCCTGGAGCGAGCGTCTCGCGCTCTCAAGCATTTCCAAGGGGGAAGAAGATGAGGAAGACGAAAAGTCAGGGGCAGCGTAAGTCCCTGTTGACGGGCGCTTCGGTGCTCGCAGCGGCGGCGGCAGCCATCACGGCGACGCCGGCGATGGCGCAGGACGCTGAAGAAGAAGAAGCCATTGTCGTCACCGGCACGCGCCTGGTGCGTCAGGACTTCGAAGCTATTAGCCCGATCACGACGGTCGGCGCTGAGCAGCTGGAATTGACGGCGACGCTGACGACGGATTCGTTGCTGAACGAACTCCCGCAGATCATCCCGGGCAACACGCGTACGTCGAACAACTCCGGCGGCGAGCGCTTTGCGACTGTCGATCTTCGCGGCCTGGGCCCACAAAGGACGCTGGTGCTAATCAACGGCGAGCGTGTCCCTGCCTCTTCGACCACGGGTACCGTGGACATCAACACCATTCCGGCCTCGCTGATTTCGCGTATCGAAGTCGTGACCGGCGGCGCTTCGGCGGTGTACGGCTCAGACGCTCTCGCGGGCGTAATCAACTTCGTGCTCAAGGACGACTACGAAGGCGGCGAGGTCACGATGACGTACGGCTCCGAACTGGAGACGGGCAACGCCGCCGAATTCGAAATGAACGGTCTCGTCGGTGGCAACTTCGCCAACGGGCGTGGCAATATGACAGCCTACGCCTCGTACTATGATCGCCAAGGCGTTCTGCAGAGCGAATATGACTATGGACGCGTATCGGGCGGCGTCTGCCGCAGCCCAGCGCAAGGCTACTTTGTTTGCGATACCGCTGCCGAAGGCACGGCGCCGGGCGTGGCTATCCTGGCCGCTGGCGGTTCCGCCACACCACCTTGGGGCTGGATCACGAACAACCCAGGCAACGCGTTCGGTACTATTGGCGGGCCGCTGAGCGCGCAACTGCCGGGGCAATTTGCGAACGTAAACCACGACTGTAATCCGGCGACGGCGCCGATCAACATTAGCGGCGGTGCACTCTCGTTCAATGACGCTGGCCAATTGATTCCGCGTCTGACGGCTGGTGGCTGCGCCATCCCGGATCGTGCGGCGGGTTCGTCACGCTACAACTTCGCGCCGGACAACTATCTGATCATCCCCGGCGAGCGCATCGCGCTGTCGACGATCGGTCACTACGACGTGACCGACACTCTCACCCTCAGTGTTCTGATAAATTACACGAACTCGCGGACGGAAGTGCAACTCGCACCGACGCCGGCGACGGGTCTTGTCGTCACGCTGACGCCTGCGATGCAACAATTGATCCAACTCGGACCGGACGGCATCAACGGCAACGCTGACGATCACGACGACCTCTGGACGGCCCTGCAAAGCCGCCCGAACCCGCTGGCGCCGTTCGTCATGGATCGTCGGATGAACGAAGTCGGCACCCGTAACGGCTACTTCCAGAACGACTCGTTCTACTTCCTGACGAGTCTGCAAGGACAGCTCGGTGAGAACTGGGATTGGGCTCTGTCGGCGTCGTACGGCCAAAGCTCGTTCAACTCGAACGGCATCAATTCTGTCAACGCGACCGCGCTGCGCCAGGGCCTCGCAGGCTGCCAAGACGCCGGTGGCAACCCACTCGGTGTCAACGCGCTGCCGGGCTGCGTCCCGCTCGACATCTTCGGCCCGGGCACGCTCAACCGCGATCCGGACGGCGCCGGCCCGCTGCAAGCGGGTGCGATGACGTCGTTCATCCGCGTGAACACCTTCACGGATGTGTCGATCGAAGAAAATCGTCTCGCGGGTTACATCCGCGGCGACCTGTTCGAGCTTCCGGCTGGTCCGATCGCAGCTGTGTTTGGTGTCGAGTATCGAGACACGTTCGCGCAACAGGTGAACGACAACGAACAGCGCACGGGCAACATCTTCGGCTTCAACGCCATTCAAGACCAACAAGGCCAGGTTGACGTGTACGAACTATACACGGAAATCGCGGTCCCGCTGATTAGCGATGCGGCATTCGCTCACTATCTGGGTCTTGAAGGCGGCTTCCGCCGGTCGAACTACTCATCTGTCGGCAACGTCGACACCTTCAAGATCGGTGGTGAATGGGCTCCAACTGAATGGCTGCGTTTCCGCTACATCTACAACGAAGCGACCCGTGCGCCGAGCGTGTTCGAACTGTTCCAAGCGGGCGATCAAGGTTTCCCAACCTATATCGATCCATGCCGGGACGTGAACAACAATGGCGTGCCGGACCAGAACGAAAATGCGAGCGCGACCGACAACGTCATCGTGGCGCAGTGCACCGGCGCCGGCGTTGTTTATCCGGGCTTCACCGCCAACAACTCGCAAGTCCAGGCGTTTGCGTTCGGCAACCCGAACCTGGCGCCCGAAAGGGCGGAATCCACGACCTACGGTGTTGTTTTCCAACCTGACTGGTTCCCGGTTGGCGACCTCCGTGCGACCGTTGACTGGTACGAAATCGAAATTCAGGACATTATCGCCGCACGCGGCGCGCAGTTCTTCCTGAACGATTGCTATCAGAACGCGACGCCTGCGAGCTGCAATCGCATCGTTCGTACGCCAACAACCGGCCAGGTGTTCTCGGTCAACACGACCCGCGCCAACCAGGGCCTCTACTCGACGGACGGCGTTGACATTCAACTCGAATGGTCGTTGCCGCTCGGACCGGGTCAGCTGACGATCAACGAGCTGTATTCGATCACCAACTCGTTGCAGTTTAATGGCACCGAAGCTGTCGGCACGTCCAACGCGGCGATTGGCGGCGGCACGCCAGACTACAAGTCAGTGCTCTCGGCCACCTACAACGTCGGCGACTGGACGGTGTTCGGCCGTTGGAGCTATGTGCCGGAGATGACCGATGGCACCTACGGCACCGCCTACATCAACCCCGAAGCGAGCTACATCGACGCTGCGGTGCGTTGGAACGTGACGGACAACTTCACGCTGACCGCCAACGTTGACAACTTGATGGATGAGTACCCACCGCAAACAGTGTCGGGCCAACCCCGTCAGGCCAACACGGACGTGCAGGTCTACCGCACGCTCGGTCGCTCGTTCGCTGTTTCGGGCCGCTACCGCTTCTAATCAAAACTGAGCTACCCAAAGAAACTGCCAGTGGCGGACCGAAAGGTCCGCCACACTTCTTTCCGGCATTCCCGGCGTGGAAGTGTCCGGCGCCACGGCGAGTAATCTATAGCGGGAAGTAGCTGACACAGGCGACGCGATCGAAAGGCGGGTAGCGGCAGCACGCAATCGAGACGCTCGCGACTATGCTCGCGCTTACAACACGGTTATTATGGAGCGTCGCGATCACGAATGACCGTCTCCGGCGAGAAGCGGACGCCTATCCCCGCCTCCACCACCCTCCGCGCCTTACGAATCCGCGTTTCCGCAAGAATCTATCCCACACCTCCGCACTCGCGCGATAATGCACGCCTCGCTCCGCTGGAGGGCAGTCGGCCGCTGATCTACCGATGCGAGAGTGAGGTGATTGAGCGTGAAGCTCCGAGGTTTGCAGACGACCGCAAACACCGAAGCTGAAGCCCGCGGGAAACCAAAACCGCGGGAAGACGCACCGGGGCCGTGCAAGTCAGCGCACGACCCGCACGCCGTCGGCGATCCTGCCAAGGGAGTGAAAGACCTCCACGTGCGGAGCCGCTGTAAGCCAATCACGGGACGCGATGGTTCGCGTCACACCGCGCCAGCAATGGCGCAACTTGTTAGGCGAGAGCCATCGCGTCCCGCCCTCCACTTTACGCGCGCAAGCGCAACAAGGATGACGCATGTCTCCAGCCGCGCGGAACCTGCATTGCACGGGCGAGTCCCCAGCGCTTCGCCGGAACCTTCGCGGGATTTGACCGTTCCCACGCCATGGAAACGCTCACACAATCGCTCATCGGCGCGGCCGCAATCGCCGGCTGGTTCGCCTTCCTGGGCAGTATGCTCGTCGCTGCACGGTGGCTGAAATGACCGCCGATCGAGGACGAAACTACGCGCGCACTGGCGACGCCGAGAAGGCGATGTCGATGGACGGCTTCTTTGCCGACGAGATCTCCGTCGAAACCGCGCCCTCGCCCGAAGACCCGTATGAAGTCCGCGCCGCGTGGGCGCGCGAGGCTGTCTCCCAAGCCATGACGCAAACGACCGAGCAGCGCAGCGCTCGCGTCAGCCTTCCCGAAGACGTCCGCCCCTCTCACTTCTGGGAAGTCGAATATCAGAGCGCCTTGGTCGACCCAGTCGCCTACGCGCGCTCGATGCGTGAGACCGGACGCGCGCCTAACTAAGCGCCTTGTCTTTGCCCTTGATTGATCGTTCAAACAAGGCATAGTCCCGTCCAGGGAGGCTCTCATGGCCGACATGGACAAGGCGGCCGCGCCGCAGCTCGCCAACATCGAGAAGAAGACCGGCAAGTCGCTGGCCCAGCTCAGCACTGCGATCAAGAAATGCGGCCTCTCCAAGCACGGTGAAATCCGCACCTGGGTGATGGAGACCTACGGCCTAGGCTACGGCGACGCGAACACGCTCACTCACGTTGCGCTCAAATCCGATGGCGCCAGCGCCGCAAAAGCCTCCGGCGCAAGCACCGATGACGTGTTGGCCGAGATCTACAGCGGCAAGAAAGAGCACCTCCGGCCGATCCACGAAAAGCTGATGAAGGCGATCACGAAGTTCGGCGACCACGAAGTCGCGCCGAAGAAAGGCTACATCTCGCTCCGCCGCAAAAAGCAATTCGCGATGCTGGGGCCCAAAACAAACGACCGCTTCGAACTCGGCCTGAACCTCAAGGACGACATCAAGGACACGCGCGTCAAACCCGTCCCGCCCGGCGGCATGTGCCAATACATCGTGCCGCTCACCAGCGCCGGCGAGATCGACGACAAGCTCATCGGCTACATCAAAAAAGCCTACGACGCGGCGGGCTGAGCAAAGCCGATCTGCATAGAAACGCAGAAAACGCTGCGAGAAGAAGGCTTGCCAACGGCGTAAGGAGTTGTTGTGCTTAACGCGCCTCAACCAACTCCTTCCACCGGATATTCATGCAAACCAGCGATAGTGCTCCTTCGCGGCGCCTGCTTTTGGTCGCAGCCGCTGCTTTGTTGGATTCATCGGGCCGTGTGCTGATCACGCAGCGGCCCGCGCATAAACAACTCGGCGGCCTCTGGGAGTTTCCCGGCGGCAAGGTCGAATTTGGGGAGGCTCCCGAACAAGCCTTGGTTCGGGAGCTGAAAGAGGAGTTGGACTTGACCGTAGAGCCTGACGCTCTCGATCCGTTCGCGTTTGCTTCGCACGCGTACCCGGATTTCCATCTTCTGATGCCGCTTTACGTCGCCACCAAGTTCGGCGGCGTCATTAAGCTCGACCCGAATTCGGCACAGGCCGCCAAGTGGGTTCAGCCGCAAGAGTTGCGCGCGCACGAGATGCCGCCGGCCGATGTGGTTCTCGTCAATCGCCTGATCGAACGGAACGCCGCATGACCCTCCTCCGCTTCTTCCGCGACGAGCGCGGCGCGACCGCAATTGAGTACGCGCTGATCGCCTCGCTCATCGGCCTGGTAATCATCGGGGCTGTTGGCGCTGTGGGCGAATCCTTGAACGGCACCTTCAACGACGCCGCCGCCGGCCTGGGCTAGGCTCACCCCAACATTTCAGCTTTGTTTCAGCGCCGACGAACAGGCGCAAAAAACGGGCTTTAGACACCCTGGCCGAGGGAGCCAGGGATATGAGCGTCGCACAAGCACTCGCAATCGCCGCCGCCGCATGGGTCATGGGCGCCACCATTGATCCACCCATGCGCGCCGCCATCCACGTCGCGCGAGCTAATCTTGAAGTCGCGGTCAGCGCCCGCCTGGAGCACATCGGCGCTGGCTTTTGCGCCACGCCGGATGGGGTGCGCATGGAACGCCGCACGGCGCTGCGCTGACGTCTAAGCGTCTAGCTCGACGTCCCAATAGAGATAGTCCATCCAGCTTTCGTGCAAGTGATGAGGCGGGAAGCGGCGGCCAACGTGTTGCAACTCATGCATCGTCGGCCGGCGCGGACGCCTGAACGGACGCATGCCGGAATGCTGCACGTACTTGCCGCCCTTGCGCAGATTGCACGGCGCGCACGCGGTGACGATGTTTTCCCACGTTGTCCGTCCGCCCTTTGAGCGCGGCAGCACGTGGTCGAACGTCAGATCGTCGGGCGATCCGCAATACTGGCAAGAGAAGCCATCGCGCAGGAAAACGTTGAAGCGCGTGAACGCCGGCGGACGATCCTGGTGTACGAAATCGCGCAGCGAGATCACGCTCGGCAGTCGCATTTCCATCGATGGCGAATGGATCACGTGGTCGTAGTGCGCGACGACATCAACGCGTTCGAGGAAGACGGCCTTCACCGCTTCCTGCCAAGGCCACAATGACAACGGATAATACGACAGCGGGCGGAAATCGGCGTTCAACACCAGCGCCGGAAAACCCGCGATAGGGGCGCTGGATACGTTCATTGGCGGCTGCTCCAATGCAGCCGCTCAAGGATTTGGTGGCGGATCACGCTGAGTGGACTGAAGACGTCTCTCCTTCTGCGCCGCAGTATAGCACACCGACCGGAGCCGATGCGAACCAGCATTACCTGATTTGCGGCGACAGGTTCGTGACACTCCGGCCACGTGGCCCAAAAACCTCAGCGAACACCCGCCAAGCCTTTGGTTTTCAAGTACATGGCGAGAAAATCGCCGCCGAGCTCGAGCCCATCGGGTCCGATTGAGTGCGGTATTCCGTACGAGATGTGCCACTGCGCGCCGTGATCGGCGGCGGCCAAGGCCTCTGCCGATTCAAACATTGCCGGAACCGGAATGGTCGGATCGCGGTCGCCATGAATAAGCAGAATTGGCGGTTTCGAGCGCATCTGCTCCTTCAGCGTCCGCGCGCCGACGAGCGCACCAGAAAAGCCCACTATGCCGGCGACTTGCTGCTCGCGGCGCAGTCCAACATGCAGCGCCATCATCGTGCCTTGACTGAATCCAACCAGCGCGACGCGATCGGGTGTCAGTCCGTACTTCTCCATTTCGCGGTCAACGAAACGATCTACGGATGGCGCGGCGGCGCGCGCGCCCTGCTCCATCAAATGTGGATCGAGGTTCGAGATCGGAAACCACTGATATCCACCAGGCGCCATCGGCACGGGCTCGATGGCGTTCGGCGAAACGAACGCGGTCCCCGGCAGGAGATCCGCCCAATACGGCGCAAGCGAAATGAGATCGGCGCCGTTCGAGCCGTAGCCGTGCAGGAAGATCACCAGTGAATCCGGCTTGCCGCCGCGCTTAGGGGGCATCCGGGGGCCATCGAGAAACACCGTCATGGCGCGCTAGGTAGCGGCTCGGGCGCGCGAACGGTAGCCTTGACGCGCATGAGTTTCGTCACCCGCTTTGCGCCGTCACCTACGGGCTATCTGCATCTCGGCCACGCCTTCTCGGCGCTGACCGCGTTTGGCGCAGCGCAAGCAGCCGGTGGGAGATTTCTGCTGCGTATCGAGGACATCGATCAGGGCCGCGCGCGCCCAGAGTTCAAGGCCGCCATCTTTGAGGACCTCGCTTGGCTCGGTATCGCTTGGGACGAGCCCGTCCGCCGCCAGTCCGAGCACATGAGAGAATACGAGGCTGCGCTCCAAAGCCTGATCGATCGTCAGCTCGTCTATCGCTGCTTCCGCACGCGCAAGGAAATCGCGGAGGCCATTGCCTCCGCCCCGCATGGCGAAGCCGAAGAAGCGTTTCGCGGCGAGGCGCTATCACCCGAAGAAGAAGCCGCGAAACTTGAAGCCGGAGAGTCCTTCGCCTGGCGTCTGTCGTTGAAGAAAGCACGCGCCGCGCTCGGGCCGAACTACTTCGCGCTTGTGTTTGAAGATGAAACCGGCCCGGTTCGAGCAGAACCGGAACGTCACGGCGATGTCGTGCTGGCGCGCAAGGATTTCGGCACGAGCTATCACCTCGCCTCGGTGTGGGACGATGCGTTGCAGGGCGTGACGCATGTGATCCGCGGCGAAGACCTGCGCGAAGCCGCGCATCTCCACGTGCTGCTGCAAAAGCTGCTAGACCTGCCGCAGCCAATCTACCGCCACCACCGCCTAATCCTCGGCGAAGATGGCAAGCGTCTCGCCAAGCGCGATCAAGCGGCGACGCTGCGTGCGCTTCGCGAAGGGGGCAAGACGCCTGACGACGTGCGCGCTATGCTTAGCCTCTGATGCTCGACATCTCACGCGACCCTCTTTTCACGCCACGGCTCGAACTTCGCCGCACGCGCGTCGAAGATGCGGCCGCGATGTTCGAGGCGCTTCGTCACCCCGAGATGTATCGCTATGTGCCGCACAAGACGCCGGCGACGGTCGCCGACGTCGCGACCCGCTTCGCGCGCGTGACGCAGGAAACTGCTCCCGATCGTCTTGATCAATGGCTGAATTGGACTGTCTGGCGCCGCGAAGACGGCGCGCCGCTCGGCACTGTTGAGGCCACGGTTGACCAACATCATGCCGTCTCCATTGGATACATCTTCGATCCGCGCGCCTGGGGCCGCGGCTATGCCACCGAAGCCGTCAAAGCGATGATGGATCACCTTCGCGTGCAAGGCGCGCTTGTCTTCAAGGCCGAGATCGACATCCAGAACGACGCTTCGAAAGCCGTGGTTGCGCGACTTGGGTTTCGCCACGTTTCCACTGAAGGCGCAGATGAACATTGGCGCCTCACATAGCTAACGCGCGTTCATCACGATTGTTGGCCGCGAACACGTTTTTCTAAGCACGTTGCGCTACCATCTCATCACGCAGAAAGCGCCAGCTGCAAAATGCGGCAATGTGGAAGAACATGTTGTGGGTAGATCACGAGAACTATTTTGGGCCTGACCGCCGGCGCAAGCTTGGCGGCATGCGCATCCGTGAGCGCCGCCGATACAACTACGCTGGTAACGCCCCGCCGCTGAATACAGCGCTCCGCCAGCTGCGCATGCGCATTCTCGATGGCCAAGGCCCAGGAGCGGGCAAACTGGCCGATCGCGCCAACGCCGTCGCAACACTTGCGCTTCATTACGGCGAACACGATGCCGCGCACGAGCTTTCAGCGTTCGCCGCGACCGCGCTGCGGGGCCGCAACTATGACGCGCGTCCGGGCCTCTACGCGGATCTCGACCGCATTCACGCGGCAGTGCGCGACGCCTATCACTAACGCGCGCTAACTTTAGTCCGGCTAGTCCTAGTCCGGATAGTGCCGGTCACCCGGCCAACCTTCGATCGCCTCGATGGTCTCGTGCGCGCGCTCCAGCTTGTGATCCGGCACGTTCGACATCCGCGCCGCTTCGATCCACGCTTTGATCGCGGTTGGCGCCAACCGATCGCGCCCGCACAAAAGGAAGAAGGGCTCATCCTTCACCAGACCCGAAAGCGAACCGAACTCAAGCTCAGCGGCGAGATACTTGAAGCCGGCATCCTTCAGCATCTTCGCGCAAGCGAGCTTCACATCGCGGCCATCATCGGACATCGCTGTCTCCTATTGCTGCGGGCGGTCGCCGAAGGCGCCGATCATCCGCCCTGCCCAATCGCCCAGCGCATCCCATGCTTCGCTGCCGCCGTCAAAGCGCCCGAGCCGCACCATGACCAGATCCTTTGACGGGACGACGACAATGATCTGCCCCTCGTAGCCTTGCGCCGAAAACACGTCGGTCAAATCCGGGTTGATAATCAACGAGCGCGTTGGGCGGCCCGTGCCGGTTGGCGGTGTTAGCCACCATTGTGCGCCGTAGACGTCGGTATTCGTATCCGGCCCCGGCGTGCGCGCGAAATCGACCCATCCCTCCGGCAACACTCGCTGCCCGCTCCATACGCCGTCGCGCAGATAGAGATATCCGAAGCGCGCATAGTCGCGCGCCGTCGCCCAGTAGAGCGAACTGCCGTAAAACGTTCCTTGCGGATCGAACTCCACCACCGGACGCATGCCAATGCGATCGAACAGCGATGTGTTCATCCACGCCCGCATCCGCGCACGGCGATCATTGGCATCGCGCGGATCAGGTACGATCACGCGCGTCAGCGCGTCCGAGATCAGCATCGTGCCGGCGGAGGTGTAATTCCAATGTGTGCCAGGATCATGGATCAGGCGGCGGTTCGCAGCCCAGCGGATGACATCGCGCCGCCCGTCACCAAACAACATGCGCGCATTGCCTGCTTGCGAGACCTCTGCGTTGCTTTCCTGATAGTCGAGTCCATCGACCATCTGCAGCCATTGGCGCCACGTGATCGATGCGCGCCGATCGCCTGCCCGCCACGCCGGATTGCCCATCGGCGCTTCAATGCCCAAACGCCCCTGCAGCACCGCAGCGCCGACCAGCGCATGCGTGAGCGACTTGCCGACCGACCACGAATTCAGCCGCATGTCGCGCGTGTAGCCATCGCCGTAGCGCTCGAACACGATGCGCCCGCTCTGAACAATCACGACGGCGCGCGTTTCCCCCAATTGTGGGTGCACGCCCGCGAACGCCTCTGTGACGGCAAGATCGTATGCGGCGCGATCAACATCAGCCGGCAGCGCCGCCGTCTCCCAGTCCGCGCCCGGCCACGCGACGCCGGCGGGCTGCGGCGGCAGCGGATGTAGCGTCTGCGCCTGCGCTGACGCCGCGAAAACCAGAACCAGCGCCGCAAATAGTCCGCGCAGCATGACGTATCCCCTCGCCTCCGCTATGCTAGCGCGACCATAGGGGGAGGCGGCGGTGTCGCGCAAACGCTGGATTTGGGTTGGCGTATTGGCTGCGGGGATTTTGCTCGTGGGCGCGGGCGCCTGGGCCTCACGCGGGCAGGTGGCGTACGCGGGGATCGCGGCCGGTTACGCCGCCAAGATGACCTGCTCATGCGTGCACGTCAGCGGCCGCTCGCTCGAGTCTTGTATTGCAGAATTTCCGGAGGACGCGCGCAACGCCGTCACCATCGCGGAAGATGGCAACACCGTTCGCGCAAGCCTGCTGTTTGGCGCCATCAGTTCCGAAGCGATCTACGAAGACGAGTTCGGCTGCCGGATCGTTGACTAGACGAACCAGCCGCGCGGGTTCGGGATCGGCTTGCGCATCACACCCAGCACCAGCGCCACGATTGCGCGCAGCACCGCCCAGATCGCGATGCCGAGCTGGAGGTAAATCGTGATCGTGAACAGCGCGCCGTTGATCAGGATAAGAAGCCCAGCCAGCATCCACAGCGCGTAGCCGATGATCAGCGTGCGCAGCGCGTGTTCGTGGTGTGTGTTCGCCCAAGGCATCGCCGCGCCGCGGTTCGAATAGACAATAAGCACCGCTGCGACGCCGATCACCAAGCCGATCAGCGACCAAGGCAAGCCGCGCAGCGTGAAGTTGGTCACGAACGCCGCAATGGTCAGAATGTGCGCGAGCACGACCTTGCCGCGGTGAGTCTTGATACCCAGCCCGCCTTGCTGCTGCGGACGCACCGGCTTGGGGCGGCGGAACGGCGTAACGTTGTCGGACATGGCGCTGATTTACGTCGCCGCAGGCAATCCGCGCAAGGCGCGGACGTAGACGCTGGGGATAAAGCGTGGCCTAGTCGGCCCATGAGCACCGGCAGAGAACTCTTTCCAGTCACCCAAGCGACGGTCGTGCCCGCCTACGAGCTGATTTTTGCGTCGTGGGTGAAGCAGCTGGGATTGTGCGACTTCAAAGTGGACGGCCATCGCGTTACCGCGCGCTTGCCCGAGGCAGATGCGCTGAAGTTCTCCGCTGGCGCGGTGTGCGGCCAGGCGCTGATGGCGGCGATCGACACGGTGACCGCGCTCGCGATGGGCACGGGCGATCGCGCCACCCGCGGCACCACCTATCAGCACACTCATTTTCTGCGTCCTGCAAAAGGCGACGACTTCATCGTCGATGCAACGGTCATCCGTTTCGGCAAGACATCGGCCTACGCCGAGACGAAAGTCACGTTCGCGGGCTCAGGCGCCGTGGTCGCATCCGCCGTGCTTGAGTTTGCGTTCTGAGAGACGCAAGCAGACTTACAAATTCAACAGCTGCGGATCGCCGCCTTGTGCGGCGATATTGTTGCTGACGGCGCGCTCTTCGGCAAAGCGCGGCAGATAGTTTGGCCCGCCCGCTTTCGGCCCCGTTCCCGAAAGCCCGGCGCCTCCAAACGGCTGGACGCCGACAACGGCGCCAACGATCGTCCGGTTCACGTACACATTGCCCGCCGGCACCGCTTTGATCACTTCCTGCGCGAAGCTTTCAAGCCGCGAGTGCACGCCGAGCGTTAGCCCATAGCCCTTTGACGCAAGCTCGCCGCCAATCTTTGCGACATCCGCAGGATCATACCGCACGATGTGCAAGATTGGTCCGAACACTTCGCGGCTGATCTGATCGAGACCATTGAGCTCGATCACCGCGGGACCGAAGAAATTGCCACCCAGCTTGGAAACGTCGAGCTGCTTAAGCACTTTCGCTTCGCGTTTCATTCGATCGATGTGCCTATCAAGATTGGCCTTCGCCTCCGCATCGATGATGGGGCCAATGTCCGTGCGCGGATCGGAAGGATCGCCGAGAACAAGGCAATCCATCGCGCCGAGTAGCGTTTCGAGCACGCCGTCCGCGGTGTCGTGCGGCAAGAACAGAATGCGCAGGCTTGAGCAGCGCTGACCGGCAGAGTTGAACGCCGAGATTAGCACGTCATCGACGACTTGTTCTTTCAACGCCGTCGTGTCGACGAACATGCCGTTCAAGCCGCCCGTTTCAGCGATCAGCGGGACGATCGGGCCATCTTTCGCGGCGAGCGTTCGGTTGATCAGCCGCGCCACCTCCGTCGAACCGGTGAACGCGACGCCCGCAATGCGCAGGTCGGCGACGAGCTTGCCGCCCACATCGCCCGCGCCTTGCACGAGCTGCAGCACCTCGCGCGGCAGGCCCGCTTCGTAGAAGAGCTTCACCGCTGCTTCGGCGATCAGCGGCGTCTGCTCCGCAGGCTTCGCGACGACGGTGTTGCCCGCTGCAAGCGCCGCTGCAAGTTGGCCAGTGAAGATCGCCAGAGGAAAATTCCAAGGGCTGATGCACACGAACACGCCGCGTCCGTGCATCTCCAGATGATCCGTCTCCCCCGCCGGAGACGGCAGCGGCTTCGGCCCGGAGAAAAGGCGCTCGGCCTCCGCCGCATAGAAGCGGCAAAAATCCACGGCCTCGCGCACTTCATCGATCGAGTCCTGCAGATTGCGGCCGGCTTCCTTCGCCGTCAGCGCGATCAGCGCCGTCTCGTTCTTCTGCAGGATGTCGCCCATTGCGCGGATGATCGCCGCACGCGCCGCGCCGCCGCGCGCGTTCCAGCTTTCGTGCGCTGCATGCGCTGTAGCGATCGCTTGTTCGGGATCAGCAACGCTCACCTTCTCCGCCGCTGGTGGCTTGGCTTTCGCCAGCATCTCGCGCTCGGCCGTGATCGAAATGTCCGGCCCGCCGGAATTACGCCGGCTTGCGCCGAAGAGTTGCGGCGGCGGCGGCAAGCGGCGGTGACGATGCGGGTTCGCTTCCAACGTCGCGATCGGATCGGCGGCGACAATCTCGGGCGAAACGTCATCGTCGAGGAACGAGTGCACGAAGCTCGTGTTCGCGCCGTTCTCCAGCAAGCGCCGCACCAGATACGGCAACAAATCCTCATGCCCGCCGATCGGTGCATAGACACGCACTTGCGGCGGCGGGTCGACAGCAAGATAGAGCGCCTCGCCCATGCCGTGCAGACGCTGGAACTCAAACCTGTCGCGTCCTGCGCTCGCCGCCATGCGGCGGACAGCGGCAACGGTATGGGCATTGTGCGTTGCGAATTGCGGAAAGAGCGCGTCGCCAGCGCGGAAGAGATCGCGCGCGCAGGCCATGTAGTGAACGTCGGTCGCGGCTTTGGTGGTCCACACCGGGAAGTCGGGGCGGCCCATCACTTGCGCGCGCTTCACCTCGCCATCCCAATAAGCGCCCTTCACCAGGCGCACCTGAATTGGCGCGCCGCGGCGGCGCGAGAGCGACACCAGACGCTCAATCACGGCGCGCGTGCGCTTCTGATAGGCCTGGATGACAACGCCAAGGCCTTCCCAGTCCTTCAGCGAGGGCTCAAGCGCCAGCTTCTCGAACAGCTTGAGCGAGAGCACGAGGCGATCCGCCTCTTCTGCGTCGAGCGAAAGCCCGATGTTCCACTTCTTCGCCGCTTCCGCGAGCTGCAGCATGCGCGGGTAAAGCTCCGCGAACACGCGCTCCTCCTGCCGCGCCTCGTAGCGCGGATGCAGCGCCGAGAGCTTCACGGACACGCCATTCGAGGCATGCGGCCCAAGCCCGCCTGCGTTCTCGCCGACGACATCGATGGCGTTGGCGTAGCTGACGAGATAGCGCTCTGCATCCTCGTTGGTGCGCGCGCCTTCGCCCAGCATGTCGAACGAGTAGCGCGTGGCCAAACCTTGACGCACCATACTGGCGCCGCGCTTCAGGCCTTCCTGAATGTTGCGCCCGAGCACAAACTGCTCGCCCAAGATCCGCATCGCCTGCATGGCGCCGGCTCGGACCACGGGCTCGCCCATGCGCTTGACCAGCTTGCCAACAACCTCGCTCGCCTCGCCGCGCAGCTCATCCGGCAGGTTGACGACGCGCCCCGTCAGCATCAGGCCGAACGTGCCGGCATTGACGAGCCAATGATCGGACTTGCCGAGATGGGCCGCCCACTGCCCCGTCGAAATTTTCTCGGCGATCAGCTTGTCGGCGGTCTCCGCGTCCGGCACCCGCAGCAGCGCTTCAGCCAAGCACATCAGCGCCAGGCCTTCGGCGTTCGAGAGCCCGAATTCTTCGAGGAAGCTCTCCATCACGCCCTTGCGGCGCTTCAGCCCGCGTGCGCGCTCCACCAGCGCCCGGGCCTCAGCGTTCACGCTCGCGCGAGCCGCCGGATCGAGGGGCGCGTCGGCCAGGAGCTTGCCGACGGCGGCGTCCTCATCCTGATATTTCAGCGCGTCGAGCGCGTCCCAATCGATGGCGGCGGCCGGATGCGGCGTCGGGGCGGTTTGCATGGCCGTCCTTTGCGCGTCTCCGGCCCCAAGGGCAAGCGGGCGCCCTCGCCCCCTTGCGCCGCAGGCTCCCTCGCGCCAGAACCCGCCCCGTGAGCACCGACGCCCAAACGCCGCCCGCCGAGGCCGCGAGCCCCAACGGCGCCGCCGAGCCCCAACCGCTGGCGCACAAAATCCTGCTCGTCACTGACGCGTGGGAGCCGCAGGTCAATGGCGTTGTCCGGACGCTTGCCAGCACCAACCGCGAGCTGAAGGCCATGGGCTGCGAGGTCGAGGTGATCTCGCCGGCCGATTATCCGAACACGGTGCCGCTCATCACCTATTCCGAGATCCGCCTGGCGCTGGGCGCTCGGCAAGACGTCGAGGATCGCTTCCTGGCGTTCGCGCCGGACGCCGTGCATATCGCCACCGAAGGTACGCTCGGGTGGGACGCGCGGGCGATCTGCCTGAAGCACAAGTTTCCGTTCACGACGAGCTACCACACGCAATTCCCGGAATACGTGACGGCGCGGTTCAAGTGGATTCCGCTCTGGGCGGGCTACCGCTACATGCACGCGTTCCACGACAAGTCGGGCCGCGTCATGGTCGCAACCCCCACGATGCAGAAGCAACTTGAGCTACAAGGCTTCCGCAATACCGCGATCTGGAGCCGCGGCGTCGACATCGAGCAATTCCATCCGCGCCTGCGCGGAATTGATGGCGGCATTTATCCAGCCGACCTGCCGCGCCCGATCTTCGCCTATGTCGGCCGTGTAGCGGTTGAAAAGAACATCGAAGCTTTCCTCAAGTTGGACTTGCCCGGTTCGAAAGTGATCGTCGGCGGCGGTCCTGCGCTCGACGAGCTAAAGGTGAAATATCCGGACGCAGTCTTCGCCGGTCCGAAGTTCGGCGAAGAGCTTGCGCGTCACTATGCGGATGCGGACGTCTTCGTCTTCCCAAGCTTCACCGACACATTCGGCCTCGTGATCTTGGAGGCAGCCGCCTGCGGTACGCCTGTCGCGGGCTTTGTTGCGCCCGGACCACAGGACATTCTGCCGAACACAGGCGCCGGCATCGTCGATGACGATCTCCAGAAGGCCTGCCTGGAAGCGCTGAAACTGAAGCGCGAAGATGCGCGCGCCTTGGCGGAGCGTTATTCCTGGCGCGCGTGCGCCGAGGACTTCCGCCGCAACCTGGAACCGCTACCGAAAGAACGCGGCCGCCGCTTCTGGCACAAGCTGGCTGATCTTCGCAAACGCGCCAAAGAGCGCCGCCGCATTGCGCGCGAGAAGAAAGCTGCCGAGCGCGCGCGCAAGTGAGCGCCGCGGGCTAGACCTAACCTCTAGGATCTACCACTTGATCGCTTTGCGGAGCCTGTAGCGCAGGTAGATGGCGGTGCCGTTCATCAAGAGCGTGATGCCCAAGAGGACGATGCCCGCCGCCGCGGCGATTTCGAGGAATTCCGCCTGCGGACGCGACGTCCAGTTGAACATCTGGATCGGCATCACGGTGAATTCCTGACCCAGCCAATGTCCCGGGTTCAAGCTCGCAGCCGCATCACCCCAACTGGCCACGGCCTGGACTGTTGAGCCGTGTGGCAGGTCAAGCGTCTGACCGGCTTGCACTGGCTGCTCGGTAAAGTCAGGCAACACGACCATGCCATCATGATGGATGGTGATGCGCTCGGTCGCGCTCGGATCAACAGCTGCGCCGTACTCATCCAGCACGCCGATGGTTTCGAACGTCGCGTCACCCGGGCGCGTGATCGGCAGGAATGCCACGAAGGTCAGGCCGCCGATCATGATCAGCGGCGCCGTTTCACCCAGCGCGCGCGAAATGCCGATGATGACGCCGGTAACTACGCCTGGGAGAGCATAAGGCAACACGTGATGCTGCGTCGCTTGCCATTTGGTGGCGCCGACAGCGAGCGCCGCGTGGCGAATTTCCTGAGGCACGCCGCGCACCGCTTCGCGCGTCGCGACGATGATTACCGGCAGAATGAGCAGAGAAAGCGTGATGCCTGCGGTAAGAATGGATTGGCCGAAGAGGTGTGCGCCGCCTTCGCGGAAACCCTCAGGCAAGAATCCAAACCAACGGTTCGGGTTGCCCAGGAACTGCACGAAGATGCCGACCGCCATCAAGCCAAACAGGATCGACGGCACGCCGGCCAGATTGTTCACGGCGATTTCGATCGCGCTCGTGACCGAGTTCTTCGGCGCGTACTCTTCGAGATAGATGCCGGCGAGAATGCCGATCGGGATCGCGAACAACGCCGTGGTCGTAATCACCAGCAGCGAGCCGACCCAGGCCGAAAGAATGCCGGCTTGCGCCGGCTCGGATGATGGAAAGCTTGAGAAAAACGCAAGCGTGAGGCGATGGCCGCCATCATTGACCAAATCCGTCACAAGCGTGACCAGCGTTCCGAGGCCGATGATCGTCGCGACGATGCCCCAGATGATGAACGCGCTATCCTTGAACTTGCGGGCAGCGAGGCCCGGGGGATGAGCGGTGATGTCCCGCACGCGTTGAACGTCGACGGCAGCCATTAGTAGGCCTCCCGGAAGCGGCGTTGCAGCCAGAAGGCCACGAAATTGAACACAAGCGTCAGCACAAGCAGCGCGAGGCCGGCGGCAAAGATCGAATTGTATTCAAGCGTGCCGAACGGCAGATCGCCCAACGCCACTTGCGCGATGAACGCGGTCACGGTGGCGCCCTGCTGCGCTGGGTTCGTCACCATTTGCGGCAACTGCCCGCCGGCGACGACGACGATCATCGTCTCACCGATGGCGCGTGACATGCCTAGGATCACGGCGCCGACCACACCAGAGACGGCGGCCGGGACGACCACGCGAAACGCCGTCTCAAGCCGCGTCGCGCCCATGGCGTAAGAGCCTTCGCGCATCGAGCGCGGCACCGCGCGCATCGCATCTTCCGAGAGCGACGCGATGTATGGGATAATCATCAGCCCCATCACGATACCGGCGGAGAGCAGGTTGAACGATGGCAACTCGATGCCAAGCGGCCGCAGCCAGCCCTGCAGCATCGGCGTCACGAACAACAGCGCGAAATAGCCGTAGACGACCGTCGGCACCGCCGCGAGCAACTCTAGCGTCGGTTTGATCGTCTCACGCGTACGCGGGCCGGCAAACTCGGAGAGATAAACTGCAACCAGAAGGCCAAGCGGAACGGCGACGGAAAGCGCAACCAGCGTGGACATGAACGTCCCGGTCAGCAGCGGCGCGATCCCGTATTGCGGGTTGTCGAACAGCGGCGTCCAGGTTGTCGAGGTCAGAAACTCGATGGCGGAGACTTGGGCAAAGAACTTCGTCGATTCTGAAACGACGACGTAAACGATGCCGAGCACGATGGCGACTGCGGTGGCGGCGGCGGCAAACAGCAGCCCTTCCATGACGCCTTCGAGCCAGCGCTGCTTCTTCTTGGTGAAGTCCCGTTCCACGACCTACTCCAACGAAGACCCGCCAGCGCCGCTGGGCGGCAGAATCGGCAGCCCCATATTCTTGGGCGGAGCCATAATTCAGTTTTGTGACAGTTTGACTTCGTCGCCCGCAGCCCGGGCGCAGATGTCACATGCGGAAGTGGACAGCCAGGTCCGGTCGGCAGGGTCACCCCTGCCGACCATCCCGGATTAACGTTGCACCTCTTCCAGCACCAGCGGACGAGCCAGCACTTCGGAGATGCTCGCACCGATCAGTGCGCGGCCGCCGAAGGCCGTGCCCTGCTGGCGCTGTTGGGCGCGCTGCAGGTACGTCTGATAGGCGGCTGCAGGCAGCGGGATGTAGCCCACTTGCGCCGAGTAACGCGCGGCGTTGTTGACGTAGTACTGAACGAACTGCTGCACTTGCGGGCGACGCAGAGCGGCAGCGTTCACGTAGATGAAGATCGGGCGCGAAAGCGGCTGATAGGTGCCGTTCTCAACCGTCTCAACGCTCGGCATGACCGGGCCGTTGCCACCATCGACCGCGAGCGCGCGCAGGCGGTTTTGGTTCTCGTGATAGTAGGCCAGGCCGAAATAACCCATGCCGCCTGCATTGTTGGCGACACCCTGCACCAGCACGTTGTCATCTTCTGACGGGGTGTAATCGGTGCGCGAGGAACGCGCCGTGCCGTTCACAGCTTCCGTGAAGTACTCGAACGTACCCGACGCCGAACCGGGACCAAAGAGCTGCATGGACAGATCGGGACCGCCGACAGCGCTGAAGTTGTTCACGTTGGAACCCGCTGCCCATATCTGGCGAAGTTGCGCCACGGTGATGGAGCGCATCGGGTTAGACGGGTGAACGACGACCGAGATGCCGTCAAAGGCAACCGGGATTTCGACGAAGCCGATGCCTGCGGCGCGGCAGGTGGCCATTTCGCTGCCACGGATTGGACGTGACGCGTCGGCGATATGGATTTCGCCACGGCAGAACTTGCGCAGACCGGCCGAAGAGCCGGACTCGCCAACTGCCACGCGAACGCGGCCTTGGGTTTGTTGTTGGAATCCTTCGGCAACCGCTTCCGAAATCGGAAACACGGTCGACGAACCGTCGATCTGAATTGTGAAGGGCTGCTGCGCAGACGCCACGCCAGCGCTAAGCGCCAGAGCAGCGACCGCAGTGGCCGCAAGCTTCAAGATATTCATGTCTTGCTCCGTTTACTCAAAGTCCCTCGAATTGACGGAGGCCAGGCGATGCCCAACCTCCGCCAAGGTCGCGGGGGCTTAGAAGTCGAACTGCGTGCGCAGGGTGACGATCTGGGCGTCGTCATCGACGCCGGCGCCGACACGATCCATTTCGCTGATCGCGTAGTTTAGCTTGAAGCGGACGTGATCGACCGGGATCCAGTCGAGGCCGATGGCGTAGGACGATTGCTCGCCACGGCTCGCGCCGCCGAGATCGGTCAGATCGATGTAGTCGTAGCGGCCTGAGAGCATCCAGTGGCCGAAGCCGCCTTCAGTGCCCATCGGATGCGCCGGCGCGATAGCGCCGAACGAACCTTGGTTGCCGCGATAGCTGCGGCTTTCGCCGGTCAGCGACCAGTACAGGTCGACGTAGTAGCCGTCGAACGAGTAGTCGCCGCCCGTCGAATCGCCATCGAGTATCATGTACTCAGCCTGCGCGCCGAACGCGCCGAACTGCACAGCAGCTTCGACACCGTAGGTCGCGTCGCTCTCAGCGCCGGCGATCGTGCCGGTGTCGATGTGGCGGGTATTGCGGCCGTTCAGCGGACGCGTGCGATAACGGAAGTCGGCGTTGTCGCCTTGCTCGCGCCAGCGGGCGTGAGCGCCCAAGTGAACGAGCGTCGTGCCTTCGGGCGTGGTTTCGAAGATCGGCGCGAAGGTGAAACGCGCGCTGAGCGCCGTGCTTTCGTCGACGGCGAAGTTTTCGCCGGCGGTGTTGAGCGACTCGCCTTGCGCCGCGGCTGAGAACGACCAATTGGCCCCGCCCGTAAGGAACGCGATGCCGGCGCGACGGCCGTATTCGAACGCATTGATGATGCTCGAACGCTCGTTGAACGGAATGTCGAGCGAGGAGATGCGGTCTTCGAGCGGCGACGTGACGTTCGATTCGCCGATCACGATCGACCAATCATCGCCAACATATTCAAGGAACGCGTCGTCGACGTTCACTTCCGACGCGCCCGGCGTCAGAACGAAGTCGACCTTATAGCGCCAGTGGTCGGTGAAGCGGCCTTGCACGCCGAGGAACGCGCGGCGGACGTAGCTGCGGGTGCCGTCATCAGCCGTGCCGACGTCCCAGTCGCTGGAATAGAGATCGTACTGGAAGCGGCCGCGCATCTTGAAGCGCGCATCGCCGTAGCGATCTTCGCCGACTGTGCCGGTCCAGCTCGTCGTATGGCTGGGCGCAGCAGATTGGGCATGCGCGGCGCCGGCCGTCGCAGCCGTGGCCAACGCGGCGAGCGCGGCCGTTGAAAGGACTTTCTTCATTGAGACCCCCTGGTCAAACCGAGCCCCTCTGGCTGCGGGCGACTCGATCGCTCGCTCCCTCGGGCGAGGCGGGGGTTAGTCCTGCGCAGTGACGTCTGCGCGACGCTTCAGCGAAGGCAACGCGACAGTTCCGCTTCGGTTTTGTGACGTAGCAAGAACACCTCATCTGCATGTTTGCATGGGCGTTCGTTGTTCTCGCGCATCGTTTTGACCGCGCGAGGGAAATTAACCATCAATCACTCTTTACATTGGGGAACGATCACCATATTTCGCATCGTTACCGGCGGACCTGGAAACAGCGTCCACTAACGCCCCCTCGGCCCAGGCCACCTGGGGGATCGCAAGCAACGGGAAGCAGGATGCTTCCTAGGCGATCCTCCGGCGCAAGCTCCCAAGGGCGGACCTGACATTAAAGCATGTCCGACTAACGCCGGCCTGGGAATGAACTGAACCGCCGAAAGCGGTTATGAGTTTAAGGAGCTGCCGGATGGACTCTGTCCTCTCGCCTCTTGATCTCTGTGCGCGTGAAGCGCCAGACGGTCCCGTGGCTATCGCCCGCCCGCACCGCGTTCGCGCGGCGGCGGAGTGGTTTCTTGCCAATTTTCCCGGCGAGACCTTTTACGCCGTGAAGGCGAATCCCTCGGAATGGGTGCTCGACGCGCTCTGGGACGCAGGCGTCCGCAGCTTCGACGTCGCCTCGGACAATGAAGCGGCTCTGGTCGCGAAGAAGTTCCCGGGCGCGCAACTCGCCTTCATGCACCCGGTGAAGAGCCGCCGCGCCATCGGCCGCGCCTTCCACGATTACGGCGTGAAGACGTTCGCCCTCGATAGCGAGGACGAACTCAACAAGATTCTGGCCGAAACCGGTTTCGCGAACGATCTGACGCTCGTCGTGCGCTTCGCCGTTTCTGGCGATGGCGCCGCCTACCCGCTCGCCCGCAAATTCGGCGTCACCGCCGAAGAAGCACCGTCGCTGCTGCGCAAGGTCCGCCAGGCGACGGAAGAAAGCCTCGGCGTTTCCTTCCACGTCGGCAGCCAGTGCATGCGTACGGACGCCTACCGCGCCGCCATGGACGGTGTGAACCGCGCCATCGTTGAAGCCGGCGTTCTGGTCGACGTTGTCGATGTCGGCGGCGGTTTCCCCGCGATCTATCCCGGCATGACCCCGCCGCCGATGATCGAGTACGTCAAGGCGATCAAGCAGGGCTTCGAGGACATGTACGTCGCCCAGAACGCCAAGCTTTGGGCTGAACCCGGCCGCGCGCTCGTCGCAGAGGCGGGCTCCACCGTCACGCGCGTCGAACTCCGCAAGGGTGACGCGCTCTATCTGAACGATGGCGCCTTCGGCACACTGTTCGATGCTACGCACCTGAACTGGGCATTCCCGGCTAAGCTGCTGCGCGGGCAACCCTCACGCGCCAAGCTTGCGCCGTTCC